>JBHPJE010000009.1:0-44240 GCA_042568205.1 Patescibacteria group bacterium | reverse complement strand
AAATCAAGTAATCGAAGTCCGCACAGCGCATGATCCAAAAAAACTCCTTCAAATAATTAAAATGATCGAACGTGAAATGGGCAGAGATCGCACACAAAAAAAACGTCGAGGCTATGAACGTCCGCGAATAATCGATATCGACATCCTAATCTACAACAACCTAAAAATAAACAAACGCAACTTAAAAATTCCACATCCAAGAATGAACCAACGTGAATTCGTATTGAAACCTTTAAAAGAAATCGCACCAATGCTAAACTAGGGCCATGTTCGATATAGAAGATCTTCAAAAAAAGGCAATAGAGCTGAGGCTTAAAACTGTTCAGGCTATCCACAAGGCAAATGTGGGGCATACTGGCGGATCGCTTTCAGTTATGGAAATTTTAACGTTACTTTACTATGGTGATCTCCATGGTGAACCGATAATGAAATATGATCCTAAAAAACCTGGATGGGAGGATCAGGATTATCTTGTTTTATCAAAAGGACATGCGGCTCCTGCACTTTACTCGATTTTAAGTGACCTTGGATTTTTTGATCAGGATGAGCTTAATTATTTGAGCAAAATGAATGCAATGCTAGAGTCGACACCGAATAATAAAATACCTGGAATTACTGTTACAACTGGTTCTCACGGACATGGATTTGCAAAAGCTCATGGTATGGCAATGGCGCTTAAACTAGACCGCAAGCCGAATAAAGTTTTTGCGGTTCTCTCAGATGCTGAGCTTCAAAATGGCTTAGTTTGGGAAACAGCAATGGCAGCTGCGCATTATAAATCTGACAATCTTTACACTTTTATTGATAACAATGAATTTCAGGCTGATGGGACAACTAGATCGATTATGAATGTTGATCCTTTGGCTGAAAAATTTGAATCTTTTGGATGGCGTGTGATCAAAGTTTTAAATGGGCATAATTATGATGATTTGCTTAATGCAATTGATAAAGCTTTTTCACATGCGCGAAAACCAACTGCGATTATTTGTAAAACTATCAAAGGTAGAGGGGTGACTTTTGCTGAGCGTAAAGCCGGTTATCACAACGTGCCATTTAGCGATCAGGAAATTAAAGAAGCAACTGATGAACTTGAAAACACTTTGAAAGAACTTAACTCTCCAAATTAAATGAAAGGATTTTTAATAGGATTTTTTGCGTTTATGTTTGCCTCACCATATGCGATCAATGGAGATTCAATGGAGCCGACTTTTTCGCATGAGGATCTTGTAATGTTTGAATCTTTAACTTATACTTTGGAGGAGCCTGTGCGTGGTGATGTGGTTGTTTTTTATGGAACTGATGAGTATCAGAAAATTTTTGTTAAGAGGATTGTTGGCATGCCTGGGGAGTCGGTGGTTATTCGTGAAGGAGATGTTTTTATTGATGGAGAGGAGCTGGATGAGTCATATGCCAATAAAGGGTCGGATGATAAATTTAATTTTCGGGAGTTTGATGGGGTGACTTACGAAGTGCCGGATGGGAAGTTTTTTATGCTAGGAGATAACCGTAAAAATAGCTTTGATTCGCGGACTTGGAATGATCCGTTTGTGCCTCGAGAAAACCTTGTGGGAAAGTACTATTATGCGTTATATTAGGGCTATAAATTTTAATTCTGTAAAACTTTCAAATATGAAAAAATTAATTGCTTTATGTGTTTTTACTTTTCTTTTAACTGGTTGTTTTGGGCCTGAAGGAGATAAGGTTGTTTTGAAAACAAATTCAGGAGATCATACTTTTTATGTTGATGTTGCTGATGATAAAGAGGAAAGAGAGATGGGACTTCAATATAAAGAAAATCTGGGTGATCAAGAAGGGATGTTCTTTGTTTATGAAGAAGAAAGCAAGAGAGCTTTTTGGATGCCGAACATGTTGATCTCATTGGATATTATTTTCCTTGATAAGGAATATAAAGTTGTTGATTTCTTTGAAAATGTATTGCCTTGCGAAACTGAATTAACTGAAAATTGCCCACATTATATCCCAGCGAATTTGGCTCAATATGCGCTAGAAGTTAACTCAGGGAAATCACGCGAAATTGCACTTAAAAGAGGGGACGTTGTTCAGTATAATTAGGTGTTGACAGTAACTGTTAACAACGCTAAAATCTGTGCATCGCGCTCAATGATTTTGTATATGACTTTTTCACGCGAAAATGGTCCTTTGCTAGTAATTGAGTGCTGAAACTTGAGAAATAGGAGGAAAAGTGATCTTCTTTTAGTTGATTCATCAGAGACGTGATGGATTTGCCAAAGGAAGATCACTATAACCCAATCGACACCCACTGGAGGAGGAAATGCAAGTGACTGCCCACGATGAAAGTACTGCCCGCTGGGATGAAGTGTATGAGCTGCTTCGACAGTTCGGAGTACCAGAAGATCAACATGGAGCCGTATTGGTTAGTCGCGATGTTGAAGTCGTGGCTGAAGCCGCGAAATGGCTTAAAAAGATCAGCCCTGGGCTTCGAAGCAGGAAGGTCATGCATACGATCGCAAGCTACACAGTTGACAGCGAACACGATGACAATTTGAACTACATTAGACGTCAGAAGTGCCTTCCGCAACTCCCCGCTCCCATCCTCGAGCAACGCCAGATTGGTTCATTCTTCATAGCTGCTCGTGATATCCTCAGCAAAGGCAGTTCCAGCACCTATCTTGTGATTGGGAAACCCTCCAAAACCCCTTCCAAAAAGGTGTAGCCTCCCCGGCGCACCTCCCTCCTATTTCTCTCTTCCCCCTACCTACCACAATCGACTTTGGTGACCTTTCGGCCTTTGCCAAGAAGGGCTTTTTATGGTATAATAATATAGTAAAAATAAACATTAAAATCAAAATATTATGCTTACACAAAACAAAAACTTTAATTTTTGGCTAAAAAGCGGAATTTTTACCGTTTTAGCTATTGGTGTTGCCTTTGCTGCAATGCCACAAGATACTCATGCTGCCTGGTCAGGTGCAAATTGTACTTGGTCTGGTGTTCCAGGTTCTTCACATTTGACAGTAACGGCTGGTGCACCTTGTGTTTTAACAGGACCGTCTTCAACTGCATGGGCATTTACTGTAGATGCAGGTGGAACATTGAATATTGGAGATGGAACTACAGGGGGACAGCTTACAGGTATTGCAGGTGGATCAATTTATGGGACAGTTAATGTAATTGAGGATGTTAATGGCCCGCTTGATGAATCTTATATTACAACTACTGGTTCATTTACTCTAAATGATAATGGTCAGCTTAATATTGATCAAAAAGCAGTACAGGGAACATGGAGTAGTGCAGCAGCTGGATTATCAATTAATTCATCATCAGGAAATAATGCTACATTTAATCTGCAAGGAGGTGAATTTGATGCTGGTGTAACTACAACTGTTTATTACACTTCAACAGGTCCAAACTTGGTTGTAGGTAGTGGAGCAACTTTTACTTCAGATGCCTTATATACGAATCCAACTACTGGTGGGGGTGAAATTATTAATGATGGAACATTAAATATTATAAAAGCAGGATATCAGGTTGTAACTTTGCATCCTGGAACACAAATTACAAATAACGGTATATTTAACATTGAAAGTACTGGCTCTGGAACAGATTTATATATTAAAAATGGAGCAACAGTTACAAATGGTGCTTCGGGTGTGTTTAATATGGATTCAGCTACGACAGGTGGTTTTGTGAATATTGAAGCAGGTGGATCTTTGGATAATGATGGAACTTTTGCAAGTGATGTTCTGGTTAGAAATTATGGAACATTTGATAGTAGCAATACATTTGATGTTGGGACTACAGTGACTCCAAAAGATTTCACTACTTATGATGGTGCAACCTCTACAACAAGCGGTTCAAATGATTTAACAGTATGGGGAGATGCTTATGTATACGATGATTCAACCTGGAATAATACGGGTAGCGTGGTTATTAAAGATTCTTTGTATTTAAATAAAAGCGCAACTCCAAATCCACCAACATTAAATAATAGTTCAGGTGATATAGATGTTGATGAGATTTATATGTATCAGGAAAGTACTTTAGATAATGGAGGGACAATTAATGTTTTAAATGCAGGTTCTGGTCAGTTTTCTTTTAGGATTGATGATTCGGTTGTAAATAATTTATCAGGTGGAACCATTACTATTACTGATCCGGATATTAACTCTGTGCAGTTTAGAAATGGTGCAACTTTAAATAATAGCAATGGTGCAGTTTTTGATACTAATGGAGCTTTTTATATTGAAGGTTCTGGTGCTGATTATACTTATCTAAATAATGATGGAGATATGTATGCTGATTTTTTAAGTTCAACTGCTAAAGTTGAGTTTAATAATACTGGGCTACTTGATACAACACCTAATCTTTTAGGTAATGGAATGCACTTTAATAGTGTTGAGTTTATTTTAAATAATTCAGGGACGCTCATTGATAATAATTGGTTCATTATGGGTGGTGGAGATTTCAATTTACTTAATGGATCTCAATTAACTGCACCTTCAATGTCAGTTTCATCAGGAACTTCAATTCAGGCTGATGCAGGTTCTCAAATTGATACTTCGTTGCAATTAGGCGGAGCTTCAACTTTAATTAATGATGGGACTTTAAATTTGAGCAATTATTCTGTAAAAGAAGGAAGTGTATTAACAAATGATAATGTCATTAATTCTCCAGGTCAGGGTGCAATTTATGATGTAGGCTCAGAGCTTATTAATTCTCCTGGAGCAACAATTAACAATAATGAATTTTTAGTTGGAGCATCTGGTAAATCGGACGGCCTATTAACAAATAATGGAGTAATTGATTTAGATACTTTGTTAAGAATTGAGAATCAGGGAACTTTAGTAAATAATAATGATTTTCATGGTACGGCTTCAATGAACATGCGCGACTCAACTTCTTCATTAGTAAATAACGGAACTTTTAGTCTTAATAATTATAATGTTGGGACATCAATTTTAGATGGCGGATCAGTGACAAATAATAGTGACATGACTGTTGGTGGGACTTTAACAATTAATGATAGCGGTGTTGTTACAAATGAAGCTGGTGCAACTAATTTCCAGGTTAATGATGAAATTATTATGGAAGGATCATCAGGCAAATTAGCGCAATTAATTAATAATGATGATGATTTTGCAGTAACTAATATCCAATTTATTTTGAATGATTATTCAGATGTGGATAATGCCGGAACAATGAACCTTGCAGTTCCGCTTAAGCTACTTGCAACTAATACAACTTTTGATAATTCAGGATCAGTTACTGGTCCGAGCCTTTATTTAGGTGAAAATCCAAATAATGGTGGAGTTTATACAGCTGCAAATGGTTCAGTAAATGACTTTGATAATGTATATATTGGAGATGCTGGAATAACAGGTGGAAGCTTGGTTTTAGACAACGGTGCTACAACTGATTTTGGTGATGTAACGGTTTCAAATGGTGGATCAGTAACAAATAACGCGAGTGTAACTATTAATGCTGATTTTACAGTTGATCAAGGAGCTTCATTTAATAATGGAAGCACATTATCAGTTACTGGAGATACTCATATCAATGATGATGGGACAACATTTACAAATGATGGGACATTTAATTCTTATAGATTATATGTAGGTCAATTAGGTGTAAGCGATGGTGGTGATTACATCAATAATGGCGTGACCAATGTTACTTATTCGAGTGGTGGAACTGAGCAAGATTCTATTAATATTTATGAAGGTTCAATTGTTAATGCAAATACTGATTTAGGTGTGAATAGTTTTAATTACGATGCCAGAATGTGGATTGGTGGAACAGCATCAGAAAGCGGAGTTTTTCAGAATTCCGGTGTAGTAGATGCTGGTGGAGATGCTTTATATTTAATGGATTATAGTTTATTAGATTTAGATGGTGGTAGATTTGTTCAATATGAAGCTGGTTGTGCACCTGCAGTAGCAAGTACCGGGCAATCTTATTTAAGAAGTACAGTAGGCGCTGGCAATGCCTTAATTGATATAGCATCTGGAGCAACATTTAGTTCTGATTCAATTGAAGTTGGGCAGAGTGGTACTTCAAGCGGCTCAATAATTAATAATGGAACGATTGCAAAAATTGATACAGCCGGTGTTGCTTTAGATTGTCCTTTAGAATTATGGCTTGTAGAAAATTCAACTCTTGATAATAAAACAGACGGAACAATTGATCTTGGAGTTGGAAATGGACAGTTAAGAGTACAAGATAATGTTATTATTACTTCAGAAGTTAATTCAACAATTACAGGAGATCCAGGTACTGAATTTGATCCCGGTGGTGAAATTGAATTAGATGGTGTAAATACAGAATTTGATCATTCAGGTGATATTAGCAATATTCAAGCCATTCAATTAAAGGGTAATAGTGCTGTTGGTGGTCCGCTGTTTACAGCTCAGGGAGGATCCACGGTTTCAGTTGCTGGTTTTTCTGTTGGGAATAGTTCGTCAGATACAGGTGGAACTTTGCAGGTTGAATTAGGGGGACAGATTAGTGCAGATATAGTTGGGGCAGAAGGTTATGGTGTAATTAATGCTGATGGTCAAATTGATGCTGTTGAAGGTATACATGCAAGAGGAGGAAATATATCTGGTGGTGCTACTATTAATTTAAATGATATAAGTGATGTGTATGAATTTGGTGTTATGTATGCTGATAACACAAATGATACAAACATAATTACAATAGGATCTGGTGTAGAAGTACATTTAAAGACTCCTTATGATACAGGAGGCGGTAATTTTGTAAGTGGAGGACTTGGATTTACAAGCGGGACTGGTGAATCAAAATTGATATTAAATGGGATTTTACAGGTACTTGATTATGATTTAGATCCTGCAGTAGAATCGGCATTTTATGTTGGTGGAACTGCAAATGGTACAATTGAAATCGGTCCAGATGGTTTATTTGATTATGATGAACAAGGTGATTTTGTTGTTAATTCGCCAGATCCATATGGATTAATTGATAATAGTAATGATCCAGATGAAGGATTTGATATTGAAGCTCAGTGTATTTTGAATGGAAATGCAGATTTAAATAATAGAATGGATTGTGTGGATTTGATCCATGTTCAGTCAAATGGTGATATTGATGTTGGCCTTGATGGTGTTGTTACTGTTGAAGGTTCAGAAACAATTGTAGATGGATTTATTGAGTTGGATGGTATTTGGAATGCAGGAAATTTAACAGTAAATGATACAGGGCGTATTAGCTCAGGTGATGATCCTTCTTATGATGAAACAAACTTTTTACTTAATGTTGAAAATTTAGTTGTTACTGAATTTGGAGAAATAGTTTCTGACGGAGTGAGTTCAAGAGGAGGTCATGTAGATGGTGGAGGTTCTTATGGTGGTACATCAAAAGGAAGGCTTGATGATACTGTTTATGGGCAGGTGAAAATGGATGAAACATTTACACCGCTATATGGAGAATCTGGAATTAATGTTGGTTCAGTTCCACAAGGAAATGGTGGTGGAGGAGTTAGAATTCATTCAACTGGGAATATAACGATGGATGGTGAAATAAGTGCAGATGGTACAGATGCTTCTGATCCTGGACAACATGGTGGTGCAGGTGGAACTGTAATTATTGTGCATGAACCTACGGATCCAGGCGCTTTCTTTACAGGAACTGGAATAATTAGTGCTAGCGGAGGAGGTTCAATTGGTGATCTTGCTGTATTACCTGGTGGTGGTGGAAGAATTTCGATAAGTTCACCATTATTTGAATATACAGATGCAGTTAGTTATGATTTTGAAGGGAATATTGAAGCAGGGTCTGGTGAAAATAGCGCTTCTGCTCCAGCTGAATATGCTGCTGCAGGTACAATCTTCTTTGGTGGTGATGAGCATAATCCAAATGGAACATTAATAGTTCATCAATTAGATAGAGTTCCAGATACTGAAAAGACTCATATACCAAATACTGGAGATAATATATTTGATAAAATTGAAGTTTTAGGACAAGGAATTGTTGATTTCTTTGTTGATCCTACAGCTCCAACAGTTTGTTATCAAACAGACGGAGCAATTGCTTTCCCGACTTTAGATTGTGATGATTATAGATGGCCTGATAAACCAAAGGCTTTATTTGTTAATACTCGAGCAACTGGTGCACAAGGTGCTGATTTATTTCAAGAACCTGGTTATCAAGTTGCAGATGGTGTGAGTAATGAAGATTTATTTGTTCAGGATTTAACTCCTGTATTTAGTTTTGTTCATACAAATTCTGTGAATCCAGCAGCTGTAATTACACAAATTGAAATTGAAGTTGATGATGATGCTGATTTTACTTCTCCTGTTTGGGATTATTTAAAAACAGATTTAACAACTGCTGGCGGCGGTGATGTTGTTGATGGTTCGCAAACCGAAGATATTATTTATAACGAGGATGGAAGTGGTGATTCATTAGTTGATGGTGTTACCTATTTTATTAGATCAAAATTTGTTAATGCTCCGGGACTTTGGTCTCATGCAGATTACAACAATCAATGGAGATTTACTGCATCTGCAGCACCATTTGTTCCACCTCCTGCAGGAGGAACACCAGCTGACAACAATGGTCCAGGTGGAGGAATAAATCCTTTGTTATTCCCTCAAGAGGAAGAACCTGAAGAAGAGGTAGCTGAAGAGACAGCAGCACAAGAAGAGGAAGAAACAACTGAAGAATCTACATCAGAAGAACAACCTGAATCACATGAAGCAGCAACAGAGGAAGGAACAACAACAATTGCAACTGCAAAGGTCCCAAGAAAACCTAGACCTTTAGCTGAAGAAGAAGAAGGGCCTTCAGAAGAACACTTTGCTGAGCCTATAGAAGAAGCGGGTGAAGCTTCATTCTCGTGTTCTCGTGCTGGAGTTACTGAAAGAATTATTAATGAATTTAATTTAAATGAAGTTTTTGTGAAAAAAGATGCAAAATGTCTTGAAAATTGGGAACATTGTATGCTCCCATTCCTAATTCATTCAAATTATGATGCATCTGAAGAATCATATTTCTCAGATGTATTCCCAGAAGATTTGGTCGGCGATGCAAACCCATTACCTCCTCGGGAAGATTTGGTCGGCGATGCAAACCCACTTCCAGCATTTGAAGGAGATCTGGTTGGCGATGATAATCCTATTTTAGCGTTTGGAGAGTTAATTGGTGATGCAAACCCACTTCCTCCTGTTCATTTAGCAGCTGAGATATTAACTCAGAAACTGGTTGATGCAGTTGAATTTGGAACAAGACATAGAATGGTACAGGGTTATTACGAAGAAGAGGGAAGCCCTTTTAGACCTTATGAAACAATGAGCAAAATTGAAATCATTAAATTATTAAACTTTGTAATTGGATTTGAATGGAAATACTTTGAAGAATATGCTGCTGAATTTGGTGGAGAAGAAAATTTAGATTTGGTTGATGTGAAAGCAGCGGATATTAATGAATGGTGGCATGTTAGATATTATAATTTCGCTTGTGAAGGCGGTTTGGTTCCATGTGATCCTTCCTACGAATTTCAACCAAATGCTGATTGTAATGTTGATTGGTTAAACGAAATCATCTCGAAATATAAAAAATATTACGATGATCGAGATCTTGATGAGTTGCAAAACATAGATTCAGACAAAGATTCAATTTCAAATATTGATGAAGAAAAGATTTTCTTCACAGATCCTCAATTAGAGGATACAGACACAGACGAACTTTCAGATGATGATGAAATTTATATTTACAAAACAAGTCCTTTATTAACAGACACTGATTTTGATGGATTAAGCGATGGTGATGAGGTGAATATCCATGGTACAAGTCCAACAAATCCAGATACAGATGGCGATGGTTCAATTGATTCAGTTGAATTACGTAATGGAACTGATCCTTTAGATCCGTTAAGTACGCCTGATCTTGAAGCTTGGGCAACTCTATTTGGAATTGATTTAGAAAACGGAAGTCAGGATTCTGATCTTGATGGACTGGCTGATTTATTAGAATTTAAATATGGAACCGGTCCATTAAATCCAGATACTGATGACGACACTTTAACTGATGGAAATGAAGTGCTTCTTTATAGGACTGATCCGCTTACATTCACTGATTTGAGGGATTTAGGAGCAATGATCACTAATATTCAGAATGGTATGATTTTAACTGATCCAAGGCCATTAATTCAGGGTATTGTTCCAAAAGCTGAAATGGATGTTCTGTTAATTTTAAGAAATGAATTTGGGCATGAGCTTCAAGTAGGGAAAACAACTTCAGATGAAAATAATGCATTTGTTTTATTTCCTGAATTTGATTTAAGAGATGGAGAATTCTACTTATTTATAAAAGCAATGGATCCAAAGAATAGTAAGGTGCATAATTCACCATTGGTACTGGTTAATATTGATTCAACCTTAAATGTTGAAAGCCCTACACCAGAGCGATTAGCTGACAAGTTAATTACTGAAGATATTTTATTAAAAGAATTGAAAGTTGAAGTTGGAAGTAAGATGCCAACATTAAGTGGAAAAACCGGATATAAAAATCAGGTGATTGCTACATGGCAAAGTGCAATTGGTGTTTCATCAATAGTTGCTGATATTTCTGCTGGGGATTTCCATATCACAGCTCCGATTGAACTACCTTATGGTGCGCACACTGTAAGTGCTTATTCAATTCGTGAATCAGATCAGGCAATGAGTAAAGTAATTGGAGTGGATTTTGATATAAAGGAAACAGAAAAGCAGGTTGTTAGTTTTGAGCCTAAGCAAGAAGATACTTCTTATATTTTATATATAGTTCTTGGAGTAATTGCTGTTATTGTTATTGGTCTTATTATCTATTTAAGATCAAGAAAAAAGCCTGAAGTGGCAGAGAGTACAAATAGTCCTAACCAAAATAATGATGAAAAAGACGTCGCATAAAATTAGTTACATTTTGAAACATGGATTTGCAGCAATATTCGCATTTGCAATTTCTATGGCCTTAGGGATTAGCGGATTAACACAGTTTGCAAATTTACCTGAAGGATCAGGAAGTGCTGAAGTGATGAGGCTAAATTCAATAGCCACAGGAAGTGAAACATCATATTTATTTATAGCAGCTGCAGTAGTTTTATTAGCAGGCACATTGTTATACATAAGATGGATTTGCAATACAAAAGTAAAGAAAATTAAAGCAAGCTAGCTTGATATTAATGGTGAAAAGTGATAATTAAGTGATATGCACTATTCACAAGGACAAGAAGTTTCAACAGCTAAAGCGTTTGCTGAAGCATTGGTTAAATTTGGCGGTCAGAACAAGAAAGTAGTTGTTTTGGATGCGGATTCATTGGTTTATTCAGGTACTGATCGCTTTGAGAAGAATTTTCCTGATCGGCATTTTAATTTTGGAAATGCAGATGTAAATATGGTTACAACTGCTGCAGGAATGGCTCATCGAGGTAAAATTCCTTTTGCATGCAGTAAGGGCGTTTTTATAACTGGTCGACCTTGGGAGCAAATTCGTAATAGTATTTGTTATCCTAATCTTAATGTGAAGTTGATTGGAACAGGCGCTGGTTTGGTTCAGGGTGAAAAAGGTCCTTTATTTCAAGGTCTCGAGGATATTGCAATTATGCGCGTGATTCCTAATATGAAGGTAATTTGTCCTGCTGATGCAGTTGAGACTTATTATGCAATTGAAGAATGTTTAAAAGATTTTAGTCCGACTTATATAAGATTAAGCCAGATGGATTTGCCTGTAATTTATAGCAGAGATCATCAATTTAAAATTGGATATGGGGATATTTTAACTTTTGGTGAGGATATTTCTTTGATGGCAACTGGAACAATGGTTCATGTTGCTGTTGAAGTTGCTAAACGACTTGAAAAAGATAATGGTTTAAGAGCTATGGTTGTGAATATGCCAACAATTAAGCCGATTGATGAAAAGTTGGTAATTGAATGTGCAAGAAAGACAAGAATGATGGTGACTTTAGAGGATCATGTTATTTGGGGAGGTTTAGGTAGCGCAGTTGCGGAAGTTACTTCAGAGCAATTTCCTGTTCGTGTTCATAAAATTGGAATGGAACAATTTGGAGAAACAGGGAAACCTCAGGAATTATATAAAAAATACGCCCTCGATGTTGAAGGCGTATATTCTAGAGTTGTTGAGTGGTGGAAGGAGAAGCATTAAGCTTCGTTGCGTTCATCCAGGCATCTTCGTTGCCAATCTTTGAATTCTCCTGTCATTGATGTTCCTTCTGGAACAGTTGGGACATTGTGCCCAGGATGTTCTTCTATAATTGGCTTTCCTACTCCTAATTCTTTGCTCATTTCAGCAATTGTCCGTTGTAAGTCAGCTCCACTAAGGTTTTCTAAATTAGGCATTATTAATGCGGTTAAGTGTAAAGGGATCTTCATTTTGACATATTTACAGGCATCTGTCAATGCTATTTTTAGTATAATCAATTACCCTAATGCAAGTCAATCCCTATAATGAAGATGAAATTAATAAGGCAAACTATGGCAAATCATCCTTTACAACTATTTTCAGGGACTTCGCATCCTGAACTGGCTGCTGAAATAGCGAAACACTTAAAGGTAAAGCTTTGCGATATGCAAATTTCACGATTTGCATGCGGAGAAATCTATGCAAAGCCAGCTTGTACAGTCAGAGGATCAGACATTTATCTGGTTCAAACAGCAACTGAAAACGTTAACGAAGATCTTATGGAGCTTTTTGTGATGCTCGATTCTTTTAAAAGATCTTTCGCGAATAAGATTCACGTTATTATGCCGCATTATCCTTATGCACGGCAGGATAGGGTAGCAACTCCACGTGAACCAATCTCAGCTAAATTGGTAGCTGATCTTATATCAACTGCAGGTGCTGACCATGTAATAACAATGGTACTGCATTCAGACCAAGAGCAGGGATTTTTCGACTTTCCTGTGGACAATCTATATACAAAAAAATTCTTTGCAGACTACTTTAAAAAGAAAAAGTTAAAGAATATGACAGTTGTTTCACCTGATGCAGGTGGAGCAAAAGATGCTAAAAAGTTTGCAGACACTTTAGGAGCAGAATTAGCAATCATTCACAAATCAAGACCAAGCGCTAATAAATCAGAAGTATTGCACCTTGTTGGTGATGTTGAGGGCCGAACTTGTATCATTTTTGATGATATGATTGATACTGGAGGATCAGTAGTTAATGCAGCAAAAGCATTAAGGGCTGGAGGAGCAAGCAAAGATATCTACTTAGCTGCAACTCATCCGGTTTTCTCGGATCCTGCTGCAGAGCGTTTAGCAAAGGCTGGATTCAAAGAAGTTGTTGTGACAAACTCAATCCCAGTTGCAAAACGAAAACATTTTAAAGGATTAAAAGTATTATCTGTTGCTCCGTTACTGGCAAAGATAATTAAAAATGTTCATGAAGCAAAATCAGTAACATCAGTATTTAGAAGCTAACAATATTATAAAATGGATTTTTATATCGGATCAGACCACGCTGGATACAAACTTAAACAAGCTGTTAAGAAGTATCTTGATGAAAAAGAACACAAATATACAGATCTTGGATCATTTAATGGTGAAGACTCTGTTGATTATCCGGATATAGCCCGGGAAGTAGCTGAAAAAGTTCAGGAATATCCTGAAACAATGGGAATTATGATTTGTGGAACAGGTCAAGGGTCAGCAATGGTTTTAAATCGACATAAAAAGATACGAGCTGCACTTTGCAACACTGAAGAATTAGCAGAATTAGCTCGCGAACATAATCATGCTAATGTGCTTTGTCTCGGAGAAAGAACAACTGACGAAGATCTTGCAATCAAGATTGTAGATAAATTTATCAATACGCCAGTTAGCGCTGACGAAAGGCACAAACGACGTGTGGATATGTTTGATAATCATAACTAAAACATGAAAATTAAGATTTCACCTTCAATTCTTTCTGCTGATTTTGGTCGTTTGAATGAAGATATTAAAACTATAGAAGAGCATTCAGATTATGTTCATGTTGATGTTATGGATGGGCATTTTGTTCCGAATCTTACTTTTGGTGCACCAGTTGTAAAATATATCAAATCTGAGCTCCCACTTGATGTCCATTTGATGATTGAAAATCCTGAAAAATTTATTGATGATTTTGCTAAAGCTGGTGCTGATATTTTGACTGTTCATTTTGAAGCAGTTGATGACCTACATGGCTTACTTAAGCAGATTAAAGATAAAGGAATGAAAGCTGGAGTATCAATTAAACCTGGTACGCAAGCAGAAGTTTTAGAAGAATATTTAGATGAATTGGATTGGGTATTGGTTATGTCAGTGGAGCCAGGATTTGGAGGTCAGGGATTTATTGCAGAGTCTGTACCAAAAATTAAATGGCTTCGAGAACATGCCCCAGATTTAGACATTGCTGTTGATGGCGGAATTAACGACGAAACCGCTAGATTATGCGAAGAAGCAGGCGCTAATGTTTTAATTGCTGGTTCGTATATTTTCAAATCAGATGATCGTAAAGAAGCGATCGACCTTTTAAGGGGAGTGCACGGAGAAGGTTATGATGGAGCTTAAAGCAATTCCATCATTGTCTCATGAAGCTTGCCATTGGTAGCAAGGATTGTTGGCGATTTCATTGTAAGTGGATCTCCATCCATTTGAGTGACTTTTCCTCCAGCTTCTTTCACTATCAGGCTTCCAGCAGCGATGTCCCAAGGGGATAAGCCGATTTCCCAAAATCCATCAAAATGACCACATGCTGTGTAGCAAAGATCAATTGCAGCTGCGCCCATTCGTCTAATTAAAAAACCTTCTTTCATGAAATTGTTGAAGTTTGGTAGATTTTTTTCAATGATTTCTGGTTTTGGAGCAAAGCCAGTTGCAACCGCACAGAATTCTTTTGTTTCACGGTCAGTTACTTTGATTGGTTCGTTGTTGAGAAATGCACCTTTGCCTTTTTCAGCAGAAAACATTTCATCGATGCGAGGATTGTAAACTGCGCCAGCAATTATTTCACCTTTATATTCGAGTCCTATTGAAACACAAAAAATCGGCAAGCCATGTTTAAAGTTTGAAGTTCCATCTAAAGGATCAATTATCCAAATATAATCTGATTCTTTGTCGGATTTTCCCGATTCTTCAGCCAAAATTGCGTGGTCAGGAAATGTTTCGCGAATCTGTGAAATTGCATGTTTTTCTGATGCTAAATCAGCTTCAGTCGCAGGATCGTTGTATCCTTTTCGTTCAAATTTGAGATCGGGTTTGTTGTAATATTGCATGAGGATTTTTCCACATTCCTGTGCTGTTTGTACTGCAAATTCTGTATAGTTCATAGTTTGATTATAGCACATTGACACAAGCAGCTAAGGAATGTATGATTCGGATCCATGGCGTATAGCCATTCACTTTAATGTGCAATGCGTCTGCTCTTTTATAAGGCTGGCGCAAAAACTTAGGAGGCGAAACATGCCACGCAAATCAGGTGGTGAACTAAGTACAGTTTCGCCTGTTGGTTTAGGATTTCTGTTTATTGCACTTGGACTCCTTATCTTGAAATTGATAGGGATTCTTTAACCGCTAACAACGGGGAGGGGACAATGTCGAGACCGCACTCTCAAGGAAAGAACGACTCTATGATTTGGACGATTGCCGGAATACTTCTGGCAATTGGAGCTATAGCTCTGATCGTGAGGGCAATCCCATGATCGTTTCAGGACAAAGCCGTGACCAGGCTGAACTCAATGGTCCAACAAAGCCGACTTCCAAGAACCCGCCTCTTTTCTGGCTCATCATCACTCTCAGTGGTGTGCCAATCCTTCTCATAGCCTTCTTGCTTATTTGCCACTATGCTGGCAAATAGATCACATGAAGGCACCTACAATCCCGCCAGCCTTCATTCCCAAAACAAAACCTTGCAATTCACGCATGCTTCCAATAAAATCTTACCTACGTCACCAAATTCTCTAAATGAAAATCCTAAGAATTATAGTAGCCATTTTAGTTGTCGGTCTGATTGCATTTTTGACTACTTTTCAGAAGTCTCAGCCAATTCCGACACTTGATGAGCCGCCAGTTGAAACTCCAGAAATAGTTAAAATTGCTTTAGATCCTGATAATCCACCAAGGATTCCTATTCTTGAATATCATAATTTTGGAGAGATTGATTCAAGATGGACACGTTCTTTTGATACATTTTACAATGATCTTTTATGGCTTTATAATAACGATTTTCGGCCTGTGACTGTTGATGAATTTATAGCTATGGATTTTTCGCGTCTTGAGTTTAATAAACGACCATTTGTTTTAACTTTTGATGATGCAAGCATGGATCAGTTTACATATCATTCTGATGAAACAGTGAACGAAAGATCTGCAGTTGGTGTGCTTGATCAATTTGTACAGGATTATCCTGATTTTGGACCGCAGGCAACATTTTTTGTATTGCCTGGAGGATTTGGTCAGCCAGGAAGATTCGAGCGTAAAATTGAGTATTTATTAGAAACTGGCCGCGAGGTTGCAAGCCACACTTATTACCATGATGATCTTAGTGAAACTTCAGCTGAAGACATTAGAAAAACTCTTCAAGAAGCAGAAGATTATATAGGATTTGAAATGACTTCACTTGCTTATCCAAATGGGCTTTATCCTGATGGAGAAGAGGAAATGGCAGTGATTGATGAATTTGTTGATGCAGCATTTTTAGTTGGTGCAAGACCTTCGCGACTTCCAAATGACCCTGAATTTGATGCAATGATGATTCCAAGAATTCAAGCAATTGATGAAGAATGGATTAGGCATTTTAATCGTGAGTCTGGTGAAATCGAAAGATCAGAAAAATCTTTAAAATTTAATCCATTTGTTGCTGGCATTGAATATATTGATGAACAACCTTTACCATATGAAGAATGCGCTTCTTTTGAGTACACACCAGCAAATTCAGGAGGTAAAACTTTATGGAAATATATAGAATATAAATGGAGTAAATTCCAAGTTAATAAGCCAAAAGATCTTACTTTTAAAAATGGCAAACACTATTATAAAATTACAGGAGAAGAAGAAGTTTCTATTGCTGAAAAGTTTCTTTCAAATTCCCGGCATTATCGAGTAAGCGATTTTAAAGAAGTAATAATTGAGGCAAATCCAGATGCAAATTTTGAAGCTGATGAAGAAGTTGTAATTCCAGATATTCCTTTATTTTTTGTTAAACAAAAGACGGATGCAGAGCAGCCATGGGGAGTTTATTTAACTGCTTATAGTGCGACTTCTGATGAAGGTCCAAGAATAATTGATCAAATGAAAGAGAATGGTGGTCAATTAATTGTATTTGATGTTAAGGAGATTGATGGACATGTGTATTTTGAAACTGATGAACCTTTAGCTTCGCAGGATAGAATTCTTTATCCAGATCTTGATAACTATGTGAGATATTGGCATGAGAAAGGCATCTATTTAGCTGCGCGAATTGTGATTTTTAAAGATATTACACTTTCTGCAAATAGGCCTGATTTAGCAATTCAAAGTTCAGGTGGTGGGCCTTGGGCAAATCGTGAGGGGGTTGTTTGGTTGGATCCTTCAAATGAAGAAACTCAGGACTATATTTTGGGACTTGTAGAAGAATTAGCTATGGCTGGAATCGATGAAATTCAATTCGACTATATTCGCTTTCCAACGTTAGGTCCGGTTAGTCAGACTGATTATAATTTTGATGAGGCGAACATGGAGAAGTATGAAGTTATCAGAAATTTTATTGTTCGGGTGAATGATCGATTGAAACCTTATGAAAGCAAATTAAGTCTTGATGTTTATGGTGTGATTGTATGGAATAATGAATATGATTCAAGATCAACAGGGCAAAAAATGGCTTGCTTAGGTCCTTATATTGATGTTGTTTATCCGATGGTTTATCCTTCACATTTTGGTCCGGGATTTGGTGGACATGCAAATCCAGGTGATGCACCCTATTATTTTGTATCTGAAAGTATTAAGTTATTTGAAAAATATTTAGAAGGAACTGATACTGAAATCAGACCTTGGCTTCAGGCGTTTGCATGGCGAGTGAATAATTATGGACAGTGGTATATTGATGAGCAGGTAAAAGCAACCAACGATGAAGGTTGGCAGGGTTATGCATTATGGAATGCAGGGAATAATTATACGTATTAGCGAGCAGAATTTAAAATTTCCGTATAGGAGTTGTGGGCTTCATTAAGGCTATTTTGAGCATTGTTGATAGACTCTTTAAATGAATCTATATTTTCCTGACTTAAGCCTTTTTGTTCAAAAAAGGTGAATGATTTTAGATAGTTGTTTACCCAAACTTCTAATGCTTTCCCATATGATTCATATCCTTCAGTAACTGCTGCTTGTTTATTGTTGTTTTCGAGCTGCATGATAAGTTTATTCAATTTACGCATTTTATCATTTACTGTTTCAACTTCTCTTTTAATTGAATCCAAACTACTATCAACATTTAAATCGCTAAAAAGTTGAGATACTTCTGATGTCCCTAGAGCAACACTATGAACTTCTTCAACGATCTCATTATGGATATCAACTGGATTCACATTAGAATTGACTCCAATCAAATCCAGAGAACCAGATTTAATATCGAATACACCAAAAATGACCATTACGCCCATCACAACAATAAATAGAGTCGCGACAATAGAGTAAGAGAGAAACTTTTTCATAGTTTTAGATTAAGTTCTATTTGAGCGCTGAGTTGATTATGTCCTTTTAAAATTTAAAAGCAATTTTTTTACCTTGATTAATTCCTAGGATATTGCAAATTTGACATTTTCTGGTAGAATTATTTGGCTATGAGCAACAATGAATTCAAATTGGTATCGGATTTTAAGCCAATGGGCGATCAGCCTGAAGCTATTGATGCGCTTGTTAAAGGAATTAATAAAAAAGAAAGGCATCAAGTATTGATGGGAGCTACAGGAACAGGAAAAACCTTTGTTATGGCTAATATTGTAGAGCAGATTCAAAAACCTACTTTAATTCTTGCTCATAATAAAACTTTAACTGCTCAGCTTTGTACTGAGTTTCAGGAGTTTTTTCCGGAGAATGCGATTAGTTATTTTGTTTCTTATTATGATTATTATCAGCCAGAAGCATATTTGCCGGCAACTGATACTTATATTGAAAAAGATTCATCAATTAATGAGGAAATTGATAAGTATCGGCATCAGGCAACACAGAATTTGCTTACCCGAAAAGATGTTTTAATTGTGGCTTCAGTGTCATGTATTTATGGACTTGGAAATGTTGCAGAATATGAGAATGTTTCAGTAGAAATTAAATCAGGTGAAACTTATAAGCGAGATAAGATATTAAGACATTTAACAGATATTCAATACACAAGGTCGCAATTAGAATTTCGTCGTGGAATGTTTCATGCAATTGGTGATACTGTAGAGATTTATCCACCTTCGGGTGATTCGATTTTTCGTTTGGAATTTTTTGGAGATGAGCTTGAAAGAATTACCGAAGCAGATGCATTTACTGGTGAAGAATTGCAGGAGCTTTCAGATGTTAAAATCTTTCCGGCAAAGCATTCGGTTACAACTGAAGAAAGAATTAAAGCATCAGTGGACATGATTCAGGTAGATCTTAAGGAGAGATATGATCAGCTTAAGAAAATGGGTAAAAATATTGAAGCAGAACGTATAAAAACCCGAACCGAATATGACATTGAGATGCTTTTAGAAACGGGATACTGCAGCGGAATCGAGAACTATACAAGATATTTAAATGCACGTGAGCCAGGTGAACAACCTGCAACTTTAATTGATTATTTCCCAGATGACTTTTTAGTTATTATTGATGAGTCGCACATGACTGTTCCACAAATTGGAGCAATGCATAATGGGAATTTATCTCGAAAGCAGACTTTGATTGAGCATGGATTCAGAATGCCTTCGGCTCTTGATAATCGTCCTCTTAAATTTGAGGAGTTTGAAGGGCATGTAAAGCGGGCTGTTTATGTATCTGCAACTCCAGGAAAATATGAAATGGCAAAGACCAAGAATAAAGTTGTTGAGCAGATTATTCGTCCAACCGGGCTTGTTGATCCAGCTGTTGAGGTTCGCCCTTCTAAAGGTCAGGTTGATGATTTATTAAAAGAAATTCATGGTCGAATGAAAATGAAAGAGCGTGTGTTGATCACAACTTTAACTAAGAAAAGTGCTGAAGAATTTACTGATTATTTAAGTGAACAGGGGATTAAAGTCAGATATCTCCATTCTGATGTGGATACACTTGAAAGGATTGAAATCCTACGTGATTTACGGCTTGGAAAATTTGATGTACTTGTTGGAATCAATCTTTTACGTGAAGGATTAGATCTTCCTGAGGTTTCGTTTATTGGGATTTTAGATGCAGATAAACAAGGATTTTTAAGGTCAGCTTCAGCTTTGATTCAAACTATTGGTAGATGCGCACGCAATGTTAATGGGCATGTTGTGATGTACGCAGATAAAATGACAGATGCAATGAAGCAGGCAATTGGTGAAACTGAACGACGTCGAGCTAAGCAAGTAGCACATAATAAGAAGCACGGAATTACCCCTCAGACGATTATAAAAGCTGTAAAGGAGATAACGCTTCATGGCGGTCCAAAAGAAGATAAGCATCGAGATATGAAGAGCGTACCAAAAGAAGAAATGAAACATTTGATTAAGACTCTTGAAGATCAAATGGATTTAGCTTCATTAAACTTAGAATTTGAAAAAGCAGCAGAACTACGAGACGAAGTTGAAATGCTAAGGGAAGAACTTGGATTTTAATTCTACCATCCACCTCCACCGCCACCACCAAATCCTCCTCCTGAGAAACCTCCAGAGAATCCACTTCCACCGCTCCATGCTGATGATCCGCCACCGCCTGAGCTTCTTGGTGAAGAAGCGAATGCAGTAGTTGCGTGAGTATTAAAGTTGTTTAGTCTGTTTACTAATCTGTATGAATCAAATCCATCAACATCAGCTCCATCAAACCATGCTGGTGGTTTTTTGTAGATGTCTTTAAAAGCACCTGCCCATTTATCACCTAGTCCTAAAACCATGGCATAAGGAAGCAGTTTTTCAAAGAATAGGTTTTGATCTTCCTGGAATTTAATACGATCTTTTTCTGCTGTTCTGATATATTCTTCAAGACCTTTAATTTCAACTAAAGCTCTTGCACCTTTTAGAGATTTTCGCGGCATGATTCTTCCAAATGCAATAATCATGATACCTGAAGCAATAAGGCTTAAAAACATGGTCCATCCCAACATTTCAATAACTAATCCACCTACAAACATTTGTGCTCCTAATATAATCCCTCCAATTCCAATATAAGTTGCCCTTACATTTTCAGGATTGTGAACAAAGAATTTGTCTTTTACTAAATCTTTATATAGATCTTCTTTAATAGTTTTTAGTTTTCTATAAAATTTATATTTTAGTGAAGAAAGTTTAACAGCATCTTTAGTTTTGAAGATTTCACCCAAAACATCTTTTTCATGAGGTTTGATGTTTGGAGCATCCATATATTCTTTAAGCTTTGTCAGTTCATAGTCAGTTTTATCAAAAAAGATCGCTTTCTTTGTCTTAATTTCAGTGATTTTTATATATCCCTTTACTGCATAGTCAATAATAACTGCAGAAATATCGCGAAGATCTACCTGTTCATCAATAATTGTTCCTACTTCAGTTGGTGTTAAGCCCTCAGGTGGCTTATATCTAGGGATAATTGTATCTTTAGTTTTTGGGTCGCGTCCTGTGTACCACCATTTAAAAAATAATCCCAGGAATACAAGAAGAGGAATTAATAGCGCCCAGTTGTCCTGAACGAACCAGAAGATTTCCTGAACAATATTAGGTTTAGCAACTAAACCTTTTGGCCAGCCAGTAACAATTGTAAAAGCATCGTAAGGATAACTTATATTCGGTTTTTTGATACTTATCGTATCCGCGTTTACAAAACTGGCACTGCAGTTTGTTTCAGTTGATCCATAAGATCCAGTATAACAAGTGGCTCTTACATCATCTAAAACTGCGCCTTTGGGAATTTTTACATTTACTTCGGAGTATAAAACTGGGATTTCCCAATCAGTATATGCATTCCAATATAGTTCATCATGATTTCCAAAATAGCCCAATGCTCTATCTATTTCATATTTAATGTTGTATGTGACTTTAGTGTCTAACTCAACATCTGCGCTTCCGATTTTTATTAAATAATTATCCCATTCCTTGCCATGTTGTGCTATTGGATGAGGATTACCATTCTCATCAGTTACACTTATTAATTTGAATTTTAAGTTGAATGGATTCCCATATTGATTTCTATAGCTGACTGGGATTTCCCGATATATTCCATGGTGTGCTTCACGAGTAAAATCAGCAATTATTTTTTCTTCAACTAATATTTTACCGCTTTCTTTGATTTCAATATTTTGAATGAACTCTGGTAGATCCCAGCTGTAGCCGTGATCTAATGCTTGTGCATTTGCCACACTCGGTAGCAGAAATAATGCCGCAAATAGCGATAAAAGTAGTTTTTTCATCAGTAAAGGGTTTATTCAGGTTTTTCTTCAGCTGGTGGCTCTTCAGCCTTTGGTTCTTCCTCTTTAGGAGGTTCTTCTGCAGGTGGTTCTTCAACCTTTGGTTCTTCCTCTTTAGGAGGTTCCTCTGCAGGTGGTTCTTCAACCTTTGGTTCTTCAGCTTTTAGTTCTTCAGCTTTTGGTTCAGGCGCAGCAGGCGCTGCAGCTGGTGCTGCTGGTTTTTCTTCATCCTTAAAGCTTACTTTAACATTTTGCTTTTCATCATCTCCAATTTCAAAGAATTCACGGTCTTTAAATCCTAAAATTCCTGCAACGATATTATTTGGGAATACTTGTAATTTTGTATTAAAGTCACGAACTGTTCCATTGTAGTATCTTCGAGACATTTGAATGTGTTCTTCAATTTCTTTTAAAGTTGCCTGCAAATCCATAAAGTTTTGATTTGCTTTTAATTCTGGATAATTTTCAGCAACTGCAAATAAGCTTTTTAATGTAGAAGTTAACATATTTTCAGCTTTTCCATGCGCATCTGGTGTTTTTGCAGCCATTGCAGCTGTTCTTGCTTCAGTTACTTGAATAAATACTTTGTCTTCATGTTTTGCATATCCTTTTACAGTCTCAACCATATTTGGGATAAGGTCCCATCTTCTTTTAAGTTGAGTATCGATATCTGCCCATCCTTCATCAACTTTGTTTTTAAGTACGATCAATGAGTTGTAAACGCCAACAGCAAAGATTGCAACTCCAACGACTAATACGCCGAGAACTAATAAAATTTCCATATCTTTAAGGTTATAAATAAACTGTTTGTAATTTTACCTAAATTTCAGCTTACTGGCTAGTTGTAATGAAAACATGCTTGACTGGTTGTAATAATCTTATATAGTAATGCATTTTATGGAAAGTAATCAACATTTTGAAAAACATCATTTACTTGCAATGCCTTGGGCTCCTGGCTTAATTGAGAAGAAGACTAAGGTAGCAGAAGGTAGAAGCATATTGAATTCTGTTTATAAATCTATTCTTAATGAGGAGTTAGATTTTGATGCTAAGGTAAATGTTCTTAATTTTATGCATCGTATAGTTCATTCAAGGAATGAAAGCACAACTACCCCGGAGCAATTCTTTGAAACACTTAGACTTGCAGGCTGTACAGATGAACAAATTGCTATGGTTAAATTGCATTTATGTAATTTAACACCAGGTGATAAAAAAAGAAGAGAAATTGTTTCTAAGGCATGGCTAGCTCAGGGAATTAGATCTTCTCGTGATGCAAATAAAACAAGGGAAGACGCACTACAATCTTTTTTAGATAGTTTTCAACCAACAAAACAATCAGCAAGACAAGTATTAAGATATGTAAGGGCAAGTAGGAAACAGCGCTTAGAAATAAAACCTAAACTCAAGCACTTAGATAAAGAGACGCTAGCAGAATTAGATAAGCTTATTAAGATATATCATTATTGCGAACGTGACCTTATTGAACTTCTAGGTGCAGATTTAGACTTAATTTATTAATATGGCTTTAGAAATCTCACCAGAAGCAATTAGATTCGTTTCAAAATTCAACCCAGAACAGTTAAGGGACATGCGGTTGTATCTTAATAGCACAAATTGCCAACCAGAATTAAGAGAGTTGTTAGTTGAAGATGGAAGTTTAAGTTTAACTGGATTAATGGTTTTGGATGCAATTATTAAACAAAATCAAAATATCAGATTTCAGATTCTTGCTAGAATCGATCAGGTTTTAGCTGGAATGCGCGCAGCATAGGTATGTTATAATGCTTTCATATTAACTTCAATTATTATGAAAATAGGATTTTTCAAAAAACTCAAACTTGAAATTACAGTTGTTTTGATTCTAATATTAGCAATCGTTGCTTTCTTTATTTACGCTAAAGTTGTAAATGTTATGACTGCCGCTGAAATAAAAGCTCAAACTGAAATTTCTGAGCAAATTTCTGAAAGCTTAAGCGGAATTAACTCAAAATTACACATGAATAACTGCTTGATCGCTGCAAATGGAGATCAAACTAAAATTGATGGTTGTGTTAACGGAGGTTAAAATGTCCAAATTCCAGGAATTAATCTATATTTAGTTTTTTTAGTATATTCCTTGTAACCATCGAGTTCTTTTTGAAGGGTTTTATCTTCTAAATAAGTTCTAATTATTATAGATAGCACCCAGAGTCCACTAGGAATCATTGCCCACAAAGAGCCAAGAATAGGGCCAATTGCCATCATCAAAATACTCGCGCCAACATAACCCGGATGACGAACATATTTATAAGGCCCCCCTGTAATAACTTTTTGGTCACGATCTTTTTGAATTCGAACTACTGATGAGAAAAATTTATTGGTCCACATTGCCCAAAAAATTATAAATGCTCCAATTACATATCCAACATAACTAACTATATATCCCCATAAAGGTATGAACTCTGGCCATAATTCGCGACCTCCACCTAAAATCCCTACAACCATTGCCCCGAGGTAAAATAAGGCATTAAATACCCAAAAAACTTTGTCCCACCACTTCATTCCTGGCCCAGGCTTCAGCCTTTCTTTAAAAAGATCGGGATTGCTTCTAAATAAAATATAAACAACTAGGCCGGTTAAAAGCATAGTTGCCGAAAAGACCCAACCTTGCCAGTAATCGAGGCGGCCAGCTCCCCAAAAAACTAGTAAAAATAATGAGGCAACTTTTAATATTGAAGAGATGATGAGTTTAAGATTCGACATGAAATTGAAGTTAAATTCTTAGCCCCAGAGTTCTTTTAGCTTTTGTGCGCGTCCGGATCCGAGCTTGTAAGCATTATACTGCAAACTGCATGTTTTGTAATAATTTTGATGCTCTTTTTCAGCTTCATAAAATTCTTGAGCAGGCAGGATTTCAGTGAAGATTGGTTCGTCGAGTTTGATTGCTGCTTTGGATTCTTCTGCTAGCTTTTTTTGTTCTTCGTCGTGGTAGTAAATTGCAGTTGTATATGAACTTCCGCGATCTACAAATTGACCTCCTTCGTCTGTTGGATCTATGTGAGTCCAAAATATTTCTAAGAGTTTTTTATATGAAATTTTTTCAGGATCGAATGTGATTTGGACAGCTTCTTTGTGAGTTCCGTGATTATGATATGTTGGATTATTTAAGTCTCCGCCAGTGTATCCTGAGATAGCAGATTCAACTCCATCGAGTTCTTCGAATGCAGCCTCAATACACCAGAAACATCCACCCGCAAATGTAGCTTTTTTGTTCATAAATTAAATAGATTTATTATAAGGTTTCCCTGACTAGTTAAATTGATTTCAAAGTCTCTAAAACCGCTTCTGCATGCTCTTTTGCTTTAACTTTATTCCAAATTTTTTCAATGTTCCCAGAGGGGTTGATCAAGAAAGTTGTACGTACTGTGCCTAAGAATTCTTTTCCCATGAATTTTTTTGGTTTCCATACATCGTACAATTTTTGTATTCGTGAATTCTCATCACTGAGTAAATTTATTGTGAGGTCTTTTTTTTCTGTAAATTTTTGATGAGAAGCACATGAATCTTTACTAACTCCAAACACCACAGCATTCAATTTTTCAAACTCTTTTTTCCGTGCAGAAAAATCAATTGCTTCAATAGTGCAGCCTGGTGTGTTGTCTCTTGGATAGAAATAAAGAATTATCCATTTGCCTTTAAAATCTGAAAGTTTAACTGGATTTTCATTCGTATCTGGCAAAGTAAAATCTGGAGCTTTTTGGCCTTCTTGTAACATATTACATTTGGTTAGTTTTACATATTAGGAATTTTCTAACTGCGAATATTGCTGCAAGAGCAAGAATTCCAATAGCTAATTCCCAAATTTCATCTGTATTAATTAGTAATTTTCTTGCGATTACAAATAACATTATATCAATTATGTAATCTGGGTTTCTTTTAATAAGAAGGAGTGCAAGCTCAATACCAACGATCAATAAAAGTACATTTGAAAGCTGGTGTTGAAAAGTTATCTGGAAATCAGGGATTGCTCCTTGAAAGAACTCCATAAAAGGCGTCATTTTAAGTATTTCAACAAATCCTGCAACCACTAATAGTAGAATAAAAAGTGCTACAATGAACTCCATTAAATGGACAAGGCTGGTTAATTTTTTGACGATTTTTTTATTTTCCATAATTATTATATAATTGGATAAAGTAATCTATTATATGTCTAAATTTAAAAAAGGAGCAAGAATAAAAGTTAATGACCTTATGCAAAAGGATTATGTTTATGTTTTAGAAGAGCCCGTTGGTCGTAATTTTGATCCTGAATTTAAACCTGAACTCACCCCTAAAGAAATGCTTGAACTTGGTGTTTTTGGAGGTAAGTATATGACAGATTGCCGTGAAGAATTTCCTGAATCTTGGTTTGAAAATGCAAAGTTATGTCATGAAAAACATGATTCTAAATTAAATTTTTTCAAAGTTAATGCAAGCAAACCTTTAATTTATTGGCTTAAAAAAGGCTGGATTTATCCTTTGGATCCTCGTGGATGGTTTCAGTGGTATTGCAGATATTATTTAGGTAGAAGGGTTACTGAAGAAGATAAAAGACAAATTAAACGTTGGAAGGCAATGACAAGGCACATAGGGCAGATTCGTAAAAACTGTCAGCCTGGGGATTTGAGCTGCAGACCAAAACAAAGACAAGCGCTTTTGCATTGGGCTTATGATAGCCGAAAACTTTAGTTAAATATTTCTAAATATTCTTCGTATCCTTCTTCTTTGAGCTTATCTTTTGGAATAAAGCGTAATGAAGCAGAGTTTATACAGTATCTTTGTCCTTTTGGCCCAGGTCCATCATCAAAAACATGGCCTAGGTGATTGCCGTTTTTGCTTTTAACTTCAGTTCGGGTCATTCCTGCGCTTGAATCGTCGTTTTCTTTTACGTTTTCATCTTTTAAAGGTTGTGAGAAGCTTGGCCATCCTGTTCCTGAATCAAATTTATCAACAGAACTAAAAAGCGGCTCGCCAGTTACAACGTCAACGTAAATGCCTTCTTCATGGTTATCCCAGTATTCATTATTAAAAGCAGGCTCAGTACCGCAGTTTTGAGTAACTTCGTGTTGAAGGGGAGTTAGATCTTTAGGATCTTTTTTCATTAGATAATGCTAAATAAGAATAGAAATCCCATAAATCCAACACCTGCACCGGCAAATCTTAAAAGTCCTTTTGTAAATTGAGTTTTTTGTGCGAAGTGTCCGATTAAAACACCTGTAATATGAAGAATTGTTGTTGAACTTATAAATCCTATTGCATACAATGCCGCATTTGATATTAAAGGCATCTCTGCTCCATGTGCATGTCCATGAAATATAGCAAAAATAGCCACGAACATCATTGCCCAGATATTTGGAATCTTTTTATTAAGTGCAATAGCCGATCCAAGAAGCAATACTGAAAGTGCAATCGCGATTTCAACTCCAAATAACGAGATACCCATCATTCCTATAATACCTCCAATAAGCATAAATCCAATAAATGTTGCAGGCACTTTGAATACAGCTTTTCCACCCAACACTGTACTAATTACACCTACTGCAACCATTGCAAGTAAGTGATCGAGTCCGAATAAAGGGTGAGTTAGACCGCTTAATGCTCCGCTTCCGCCGATGTTATGGGCAAGAGCAGTTGAAGGGATTAATAAAGCTAAAAGAGCAAGAATAAAAGTGAGTTTTTTCATGACTGTAGAATTAAATTATCTAAAATGAAGATAAATTATTTAGATAATTAATGCAAATTTTAACCATACCAAGTTTCACCTTTATATATAGTTTTAGGTAAAATCCAGTATTCTTCTTCTGTCATGAATTTACGTACAGTTTCAATGCGCCAACCACCCATAAAGTATAAATAATTATATGTGTTGTGTTTATGTTTAGCTATCCAATCCTTGATTTTATTTAATGTTCCTTGTTTTGGCTTGGTTTTATAATTTATGAATTTAGTTAAAGTTGGAGGTGTAATACCAATTTCCGTAGCTGTGCTTGCCATACTCATACCTCCATGTTTCATATCCCTCCTTCCCATTGTAAGTTTAATAAATGCAATCATCCCTTTTTCTTCTTCTGTTATTGGTTCTTTTTCTCTTAATCTAACCTTCAACTTAATTGCCAGCGATTTTGGGATTTCACCAGTTTCATCATATATTTCGAAAAGTTTGACTTGTATTTCAGAGGAAATATCACCAATCTTTGCAGCTATAAATATTATTCTTCTTCTAGCTTCGTATCTATCATTGGGTTCATCATAATCAACCGTTGGAAGTTTTAATTCAATTTCTTTTACCATAATTAATTGATAAATAGATTGTTATAAAGCCAAAAATTGCATTCTATTACAAAAAAAATAGAACTGCACACATTCTATTTTTTTCATATATAGTTTTAGAAGATTAAACTAAAAGAGCTTAATCTCTTGGCTCTTTAGGTCTTGCTTCGTTTACAGCAAGCTTTCGACCATTTAGTTCATAGTCGTTGAGAGCTTCGACAGCTTTGTCTGCATCTTCGTCATTAACGAAGGTAACAAAACCAAATCCTTTCGGACGACCAGAGAATTTATCTTTGATGATAACTGCTTCTTCTACTTCACCGTGATCGGCAAATAGTTTCTGCAAGTCTTCATCTGTAACTCCCCACTCGATATTTCCGACAAATAATTTTTTAGCCATTTGTTGTGTGCTTTAGTGAGTTTCGATCGATTTGGACTTATATATTTCAAACTGTGCACATTTTCGGATATATAAGCGATCAAAAAGACCGTGTTGTAAAGATACAAGAAGAAATCGCTCTTGTAAAGGGAAAATTCTTAAATACACACTCCAACAACTAATTTTTGAATATGAATAACTATCATCACAAACCCCATAACTGCGTTTAAATATAATATCCATTTTAATTTTGGATATTTTTTTAGAAGGACATAGGCGCTATACATAAAGAATAAGCCAAAAATAAAGGCTACTACGTTTAAAATTGTAAAAGCTAGCCCTGAATTTACACTAAAATAATCATATTGAAAGAATGCCAGCAAACTGCTGAGTGCAAGGGTAATAATGATGATTATAATTTTATTTAGCATGGGTATCCTCCAAAGATTAATTTAAATAAATGTAAAAGTCCTACAAGTAACATAAGATTGGCTATGATTAGAAAATAGCCATTATTTTTTTTCAAAAATTGATAAACATAAAAACCAGTAAAAATTAAACCAATTGCAGTAATAAATCCGTCTCTTAGTTCGGCAGACATGAACGATGGTTGTCCGCTTGTAATAAGCGAAAGATGGATTGCGTAGATAACGATTACTGCAATTCCGCCAAGGCCAATGAGTATTTTATTTAGAGTTAGTTTCATTTTTAACTAGTTTGGGTCTTATTAACTTCATGTAAACGAAATATCCAATTAAAAAAGTCGAAAATAATACGACTTTAAATATCAGGATAGTATATATAAAAGCACTGGATTTGATGTCCAGGAGCTGCCTTCCCGCATAAACATAAATAATTATATAGGGAATAAATCCCAAAAAAGTAGCAACGATATAATCGCGATATTTAATTTTAGTCATTCCTGCTGCATAACTGACTATGTCAAAGTAAAAGCCGAGATATCGCAGGAAGAATACAACTTTAAATCCATGTCCATTAATATATTTTTTTGCGAATTCAAGTTTCTTGCTTTTTGATCTGATTGCAAAGAAATTTGACCCCATTTTACGGCCAATATAGAAGTTTATAGTTCCTGAAACAACTTCTGCAATTAAAGCTAAGATAATTCCACCTAATAATCCAAATACAATTCCTGAAGTGAATACAAAGGGCACTGAAGGGATAAGCATAACATTCCCTAAAGCGTACATAGAAACGAATAAAGGATATGATAAAATGCCGAAACTATTAAAAAAAGCTATAAGTTCATTAGGTCCAAATTGAAAAAACCAAGAGTTGAATTGTTCCAATGATATTAGGAGTAATCCGATGACCAGGATTCCTAAAATCACTTTTAACATGTGCTTCTTGATTTCTTTTTTAAGTACAATCATACAAATAATATATCATTGAAAGTTATCATTGTAAAAAATGGCATGATTTAGGCTATGGCACTTGCGAAAAGTGCCATTTTATGATAAAATATACTTGAAAATATAACAAAAACAAAAATGAAAAGACTAATTATCAATCTATTAGCTTTGATCGCGTTACTTTCTGTTGGAGTAATTAATTTCTCTGCAGTTACATTAGCGCAGGATGATCCTCCTCCTTCACTTCAAGATCCTTTTGCTACAGGTGATGATGATGACGACGATGCCCCTCCGGCACTAACTTTACCAGATCCTGATCCTGCTCCAGCAGCTGATCCAGATCCTGATCCTGCTCCAGCAGCTGATCCAGATCCGGAACCAGCAGAAGCAGACGCTCCTCCAGCACTTACTTTGCCAGCGGCAGATGATGGTGGAGAAGAAGAAGCGCCAGCAGAAGAACTTCATGGTGCAGCAGCTCCAGCTTCTGGAAATGCTTATAGTGGTGGAACTACTGCAAAAAGTGGTCCTGGACTAGCAATTATTGGTTTAGGTTCATTACTTGGTGCAGCAGCTTTAAGACGAAGAAAAAAATAAAGTAATTCTACAATTACACATATTAAAAGGAGATCTTACCTCAAGTGCGATCTCCTTTTAGCTATATTGCTTTTTTTGGCAGTCTGTAAATATATAATGCACTTCCTAGGCATAATAATGCCATCAAAATAAACATCAGGTTAAATCCTGAATAAACGACTATGTAACCACCTACAGCTGCACCAATTGCAGTTGCAAAATAGTATACAGATTCCCATGCCCCCCATTGTTGGCCCTCTTTATTGTGATCTAAATGTTTAGAATAAACTGCATCAAAAGCAGGAAGGTATATTGCTTCTCCGAATCCAATAATTACCTGAACAATCATTAAAGTAAAAATTGAATTAACTAGTGTGTAAAGCATAAATCCTGCTCCCATAACAAGGTATCCAAATACAACGATTTTCTCTTTATGCTTATTGTGATCAGCATATTTGCCTGATATGAAAGTAGTTACTCCAGCGGCTAAAGCAAACATGGCACCAGCAAAACTGGCATCAAGTATACTTCCGCCGATATCTTCAACAAATAAAGCATAGATAGGGCCGATCATCCCTCCTGCAAGTAGCACAAGGGAATTTGTCACCAATAATATTCGTAATGGTGTATTTAACAGATTTTTTTTAGATCGGAATTTCCACATTAATTGATTTCGTAACGTATATTGATATTCACTTTAACTTCCTGTGATCCAGGTTCGATTTGAGGTGCTGGAGTTGCCATCCCTTCATCCATATCATAAGAAACAGCCATTTCCATACTTCTTGCGTACATTGGCGCAGAATAGAAATTTTCATTAATTTCAAGGATTCGACCAACTGAAAATCCTGCATCTTGAGCTATTAATTCAGCCTTTTCTTTTGCTTTTGTTATTGCATCAGAACGAGCTTCATCTTGTAAGCTTGTAGGATCATCGATAGTGAAACTTAGTTGAGAAACCGAGTTTGCACCTTTCTCAACAATATCCTTTAAAACTGGGCTAATCTTACTAAAATCACGTATTTTAATCTGTACAGATTGTCTTACAGTATATCCAAGAATTTTTGGGGGCGGACAAACTCGATCTTCGCATCTTGAAACTGAATATCTTGGTTGAATGTTATAATTGTATGTTTTAACATCTTTTTTATCGATTCCTTTACCATCCAGATATTCAATAATTGCATTCATTTTTTCAGTATTGTCTTTTTGTGTTACAGCAATATCTGTGCTGCCTTCGCTAATAACTTCAAATGAGAATTGTGCTACATCGGGAACTCCAACTGCTTCTCCTTCAGCTTGTACATAGAAGCTTCGGTAATTTGTTGGTTCGCTTGAACGGTCAAATACTTTTACGTATTCGTAGCTGGCGTATGCAACTACTAAAGTTGCAATAATCGCTACAACTCCAATTACGTTTTTGATTGTGTTGTTCATAGAGTGTGATTAAGGATACTAGATAATTGTATTATCAAATCATTTGTTTTGCAAAGATGAAATAATCTATCAACGTGTTATAATTAAATTTGATGTTTAACCACTTTATTTATGATTCGCAATTTAGACCATATAAAAACCGTGAGTGGTCAAATCACCAAATTACTCAATTTTCTTGATATAGATGTATGTAAAAATGGAGATAGGGCTATATTTTTTGATGTAGATGGGACATTAAGCCGTGATGATTGTTTAGAATTGCTTATTAGTACCATTATTCAAGAGGGATTAATCCCGCAGGAAGAACAAAATAGATCTTATAAATGTGCGAGAGAAGCCTGGAAAAACCATGATATTTCTTTTCATGATTATTTAGATCTTGTTATTAAAGCAACTGCAAGTTTAAAACAACTTTCAGAGGAGGAATTAAATAATATTGTTAAAAGTTTGGTTAAAAATAAGGGATATTATTACTTATTTACCTGGTTAATGCTTATTAGGTTAAAGACTATGGGCTATAAGCTTATTGCTGTTTCTGGTGCTCCTGATTTTATGCTTCGAGAATTTTTAAAGAATGCAGGTATTTTTACTGACTCAATAGATTCAAGTAGGTATATTTTTAAGGATGGAAAGTTTACAGGTGAAATTGATCTTAGTGTAATTAAAGATAAGGGTGCTTATATTACAAATAAATTTGGTAAGGATTTAGATTTTTCTAAATGTATTGCATTGGGGGATACAGTGAATGATTTAAAGCTTTTTGAACCAGTTGGAAAAGTAGTGACAGTGAATCCGACTTTTGAACTTGCTGAAGTAGCAAAAAAGAAGAAGTGGCCTATTGTAGTTGAACGAAAAAACTTGATTTTAGTCTTTCCAAAGGCAGAAATTGAGATAGACTAGTTGAAGTAGTTATGTGGTTGCCATGCATTGCAATATATCTAAGAAGGTGTATAATTTTCCTCCTGTAGAGACGCGGAAAGGAGTTGCGAATGATAGGAATGAGTATGGGGCCAAGTCTTAGGGTGGCGCCCCAACTAAAACAAAGCTTGGTCATCAAGATCGAGCTCAAGTTCGCTGACACGGTCATCACGCCTGACGGCACTTGTCCGGAATGTGGGTATGAACTCTCCGAGGAGGAAATCCGTGACGGATGGAGAGATGACCCCATGGACTGGACCACCAAGTGCCCCAAGTGTAGACATCGGTTCGTGGCACACCTCATTCTCACTGAACAGGAGGATGACGTGAAAAAAGAAGTGGGCAGGGTGGAATACCTCTGCCTACTACAACTGTTCGCTGGTCTCAAGGCGGCCCGGAGAGGGAAGTCCAAAATTCTGGGCAAGGTGTATCTCTACGAGAAGCACCCCACTCTCCTCTGGAATTGTATCCGCCACTTCGGGACCTACGAGATGGCTCTCGCCGCATTCAAGCGGCGCTAGCACAAACAAGCGTTCATTCTACAGGATTGACCCACGGGATTCATCACCAAAGTTGATGGCGACCGTGGGTTTTCTCTAGTTGAAAAAATACATCGAGTCTCCAAGAATTATATGTAAAATTAGAATTCCTGCTGAAATTACCAACATTAATGGAAACAGCTTTGGTCTGGCTTTAATTATTACAAATCCAACAACCAAAGAGAGTTGATCAGCTACTAATCTGTTCATAAGTGATTCTTCACCAGCAAACCAATTTGCAACTGCTTCTGGTCCCATTATTTCTAAATAATGTTCAACAATTTCCCAACATGAAGATAATAGAAGAACTAAAATTATTGGATTTTTAACATTAATTTTTCTGAATCCAATTACAAAAAAACTTATAACCGCCCCGGTGGCAATATGTGAAAGAGTCCAAACATCAAAAATTGAATTAGATTTGTGGCCAAATAAATTAAGATTTTCTATTGTTAGCCAGGCAACTAAGCAGATTAGCAAGCCAAAAATAAGGATATTGATTTCTGGTTTAAAGGAATGTTCTTTTTTTTCTGCAAAAACAGTGTCGAATGTTTTAGCTAGAATATTTTTTTTCATTTATAACTTTGTTTGAAGGAATTTCTTAGGATTTTTGTTGGCAATTTGGAAGAAATGATCTTCTCCAAGTGCGCCTCTTATATCAAGTCCGTATCTTTTTTCACGTTTATTAAAGTAAACCATATAGTAGTCAGATCCAAATAGAATTTTTTCTTTTAATTCAGGATTTTCAAGGAATATCTTTAGTAATGGATAAAATTTACTGTTATGCAAAGTAAATGAAATGTCAGTATATGCATTTTTATATTTTGCAATAATTTGAGTAATCTCTTCTACCCAGTTTATATCAAAAATATCATTGATTTCTTTTTTAGGATTGTAGATTTTATCTTCCCAATCTGTTTGTCCTCCAAAATGTCCGAAGTTGAGTTTTAATTCTGGGAAATCGTCTAAAACATACCGATAATTTGATGGATGACTGAATAAATTACACTTTTTTCTTTGATCAAAACCCGAAATATCAGGAATTTTAAGTTTACAAGGTTCTAACATTTCATCAGTGATTTCACCATGATAGTGAACACCACCTCGCGAGCAATGAACAGTTATTGGGATTTGATTCTTTTCTGCGTATTCATAAATTGGATAAAGGCGTTTGTCAGTAGGGAAGTATCCAACAGATGGATACATTTTAATACCTGCGAAATCATGATCTTCAATATATTTTTTAACTAATTCAAAAATATTTTTTCGTCTTGGATCAACAAAAATAAATGGATAAACCTGGTCAGGATATTTTTCTTTAACTTTAGCTAGTTTTTCTAGTTGTTTTTCAAAAGGCTGAGGAACTTCTTTTGCTCCCATATGATGCATATCCATGCTTAAAACACCAAACGCACTACCTTCAGGATAAAATCGAAGGATATTCTCAAAAACATGCATTTGATTCTTTTTATCTCCTGCGATTAGGTATTTCGCGTATCTATCAAAAATATCATTATCAGAAAAAGGAAATAAATAATGCAAAATGAAACCAATTTTTTTAGTTATCCAAGGGGTTTTTATGAAGTGAGCCATTTTTAGTGGCAAAAAACCTTCAGGCACAGCCCTGTGAGTGAAAGTGTGAATATGTACATTGTAGATTTTCATACTTTTTAATTTTCTCATTAATTGTTTGTTTTTGCAAAAGTGAATATAAAAAAGCCGGCAGTAATTAAACTACCGGCTTAATTGAGTTTTAAATAAACGCTACATCTGGATTGATTTCAAGTGTTGGTTCAACTACTTCTTTGATTTCTGCACATCCGATAGGTAGATCTGATCCATCAGCAAAGCCAGTTCCACATCCACTTGCAAAAATAATGTGGTCGTAAGCAAAGCCGATTGGGTACATATCTCCTCCAGCAAAACATTGTTCAAAATCCTGACTTACATCATCTAAAGTTGTATATTCCATTCGATTTATAAGAACAGTAACTGTGTAAGTGTCTGGTTCTTGAGATTCTCCATCATATTTAAATTCATAAGTGTATTTTGGAGTGTTTTCATAAGCTTCAACTAAGTTTGTAAAATGATCTTCTTCATATTGAGTACCACATTCGTCAGCCATTGATTCAAGTGTTTCAGCAGTTAAATCAAAAGCTGAATTGCTAGTTGTTACTTTTACATCTACACCTTCAGTTGAATAAAGAAGAACTTCTCCAACCATAAATCTATCTAAAAGTGTACGTTCTAGTTCAATTTTATATTCAGGAACAGTGTAAGGTAATAGACCTTTTTCTGTATCAGCAAGGTCTAAATAATAAATATCTTTTGCTACATAGTCTGCTAACCAAACTTCATGAATGAATCCTGGACCAGGTGAATTGTCGATAGCAATTTTATATACGATTAGCTTTTTTCCATCTAATCCAAGAATACTTAGATTAGTGTTGTCATTGTCTTCGTTTACATAAAGAACTTTATCAGTTTCGATTAGAGATAATGCTCCATCTTCTCTGTCATAAGCATAATCAGTAGTATCAACTATTTTCGTTTCAACAACTGGTTTCTCAATTTCTTCGATTACTGCTGGTTCAATTGGTTCAGTCTCAGCAGGATTGAGCAAGTCGCATCCAGTTAGTCCGAGAGCTAGGGTAGCAATAATACCCAGGGTGATTAGTTTTCTCATTTTATATGAGGTTAGTTATATATGTTTGCAGGAATACAATAACACTTAAATCTTGAAAAGTTGCGGTTTTTTTAAAAAAGCTATTAAATACCTGGGTGAGTATAAAATAGCTATAAAGTTTTAACAAATTTTTTATTGGTTTTTCTTAGCTTTCTCTGCTCTATTTGCTCTAACCACTTTTAAAAGTTCTTGAGGGACTTCTTCTAAATTTGCATTAATTAAATCTGAAATAATTTTTCCAATTTTCTCTCTTGTAATATAACGAGCAAAATTGAGTTTTTCCATTGCTTTAACACTAATGTTTGAAGTTAATCGGGTTTTATCTACTTCTTTCCAAGGAATTTCTGCTTCGGTTGTTTGCTTTTTTCTTGCCATGTTTAAAAAGGTTATTGGATGTATTATAAGCACTGAAAGCCTTAGGGATTACAAATTAATACCACAAAATTTCACATTGAGGATAAGCTGTTTTAATATCATTGAGAGCTTTTTGTAGTATAGGATTGAAGTGTTTTGGATTATGTTGAATACCTTGTGGATGTATTGTCAGCATGCCATCTTCCCATGGAGTACACGATGTGCCTGCTTGTCCAAACCTTAGAGGGATTATTAGAGTTGAATCAAGAGGGAGTTTACTAATCCCATGGATTTCACACTTTTTCCATCCTGGTTGGATTTCAACTTTTTGGGCTTCAACTAAACCTGCTTTTAATAATGCTTTTTGTAAACTCATAGTTTGAAATTAATTAGATTTTAATGTTCCTTTTAAAACATCAGCTACAGCTAGTCTAGTATTGCGAACTATATTTAGTCCTCTTCCAACATTTTCTCCTTTTGAACCTATTAAAGCTGTTAAATTATCAATAACTTCTTGTGGGATGTTTGGGCTTTCTAAATCAGCTATTAATTCAACAAGATTTACTTTAATTTGAGTTTCTCCTGCGAATTTTATTATCAGGTGTTCAATTAATCTTTCTCCTTCAGGAGTGCTTACTAAGGTTTCAGCATCTTCTATTGATAACCCTAGCAAATCTGCTGCGGATTTAGCATAGAATTCTTTAGTTTGTTTAGTCATAAGGGTTGCGTTAGTAGGCCTTATTTAAACATAAGGTTGCTGGGTTGTCAAGTGTTTAAATTACATTCTTGACAAAACTCCCAAATTGTATATAATTATTCCTAATTAATAATTTTTCTTATGAAAATATTCGCAGCATCTGAGCTATCTGAAGTGGATTTAGAACGAATTAAGACTGAACAACCTGACGATCAAGTTGATGAAGAAAAAGATCAAGACGAAGAAGGTCCTGAATCTGTCCAAGAACATGTAAAAGGGGAGATTGGGTGTAGGTCTATTTAATTCTTATCAAGGCATACACATAGATTCCTTTGAAACAGTCCCCATTAAGATTTGTTCAACACAGCCGGAAGCAAATTCATTCGGATAACATGTTCCAACTATGTTTGTAAGCGGTTTATTCATAATTGCTAATTTTTGTTCTTCAGTTAACTCTGGGGGAAAGCAAATCCCGCTTATACATTGACCTCCGTCTGTACATGTTTCACCTTCTTTTTTGTAAGATAAGAGGCATTTATTCTGATCATCAACCCAATCTCCACCTACGCTTTCACAGTTTTGTTTACTATCTTGTGGATGGTGTTGTGGTAGGGAAGAGTAGTAAAAACCTAAACCAACTCCAAGTACAATAATTATTGCAGGAATGGTAAGAAAGATTGATAAATAGTCAGTTTTTTTCATTAGGTAGTATCGTTTTTAAGTATAGCCCTTCTAATTTTACTCGCTCGTCTTTTTCGTCGTTTTCGGCTAATAGAAGGCAATTTATTAAGTAAATTGGCACCCCATACATTCAACCTATTTGTTTTAGTATCAGATTTCATAATGTAAGTAATAATATGATACTGATAATTGCTATTATTATATTATTCCATTAATCAGTTCATTGAGTTCTTGTATTAATTTTTCTGCTTCTGAATCATCAGAAGGTCTGTCGAAACCATATAATTCTGAAAAACTACACGAAGAAGAATCAAATTTTGATACGGCATCTGAAGGTACGCTTAATTCATTATCTTCTACTTTAAATTTCACCTTGCCCGCTCCTACAAAATCTTGTTTTGGTATCTTAAGTTCGAAATAAGCAACAGTTAGATGTTTATTTTTATTACTAAATAAAACAGCTTGTACTTCTCCATTAATATTTCTCATAATAAATTTACCCTTGTCGCTTATTCTATATTCTTTTCCATCATAGTAACTAGCATCAGAAAGAATCTTCTTCATTTTGCCTCATTTCAGTAAGATTATGATTGCAAAGGGCGCGCAATTCTTCAACACTTAAATCTTTTAAAGCATCAGATAACTTTTGGATTCTTTCCGGAGTTGGTTGTATAGATTCATTCACCATAATTTTTACTTATATTTCAATTTATATCTAAGAATTATAGTCGATAGTATTAATATAAATATATTTGAAATTGCAACAGGCCATGATTGAATAAGAAGCCCATAAGCCAGCCATAAAATTACTCCAAATTCAAAAATAATATACATTTTAAGAGATATATCTTTAGTATGCTTACTTTTTACTACCTTAATTGCCTGAGGCACAAACGCTATAGTAGTAAGAACTGCTGCGGATGTTCCAATTAGTGTTATCCAGTTCATGAGTATTAAGTTATTTGATAATTATAATCAAACCTCCAATTACAAGAAGTACTCCGGCTGCTTTAAACATTACTATTAAGTTCTTTTCTGTGTATAGCCATTTATAAAATTTATACGCACCTTTACCAATGTTTTTATTATTAAAAAAGAATAATGTTCCCAAGCCTATAAAGACTATTCCAATAATAATTTTTTCAGGAGCCATATAATTATGGTTAAAACTACATCGTTAAAATACTCTTTTGTGACTTTTGCTGCAACATTCTAATCTGCATATTGTTCAAGTGAAGCTTTAAAAGCCTCATATGTATCTTTGTATTTCTCATATGTTTCACTGTCTTTGTACTTGATTCCAAAAACATGGTGAAGCTCACTGTGACCGTCAGCTCTGACTTGTTCTTTTATGGACATAAATGATCGATAATATGATTCGTCTTTGGCTTTGATAGTAACCCACCTGATAATTCGCTCGCTATCTTTTAACTGGTTAGGTAAAGCCGGACCTGTTTCAGTCTTTTCACTTACGATTTCTTCTGTGGGCGCTATTGTGAGGTAATTTTCGGGATCACCTGCCCATAGTGGTGAATATACAAAGAACTCAACAGCTCCATCAGGAGAACTAAAATATGCTTCGTCTGTCTGTACGTATGTTTTTCCATTGAAGTCTGTTGTAGGTTCTGTTGGTTTTGCTATAAATTCTCGCGGATATTTAATGTCAAAGTAAGAACCTCTATAAAGGGTGCCGCTTCTTGGGAAGTCCAGGTAAGTGACCTCATATTCTGTTTGTGGTTCTTCGACGGCAGGTTGTGCCTGAACTTCGTCGTCAATTTCTTGATTTTGTTGTGATTGGCAACCGGCAGTTATTATTACAATTGCTGAGAGTAGTGCTATAAAACTTATTTTTTTCATATGTAAAAGTTAAAACGACATCATCTCTAATTCATCTATCTCAAAGTACCCTTTAGCGACTTTTGCTGCAAGGTGTAGTTATCTTTACAAACATTTCAATTTTTCTCGTAATATCATTTGAACTTGCTGAATTTGCCATCTCTCATTAAAATTTTAAGCTGCTCCAAACGAAAATTTCTTCACTTCGTTTGCAAGCACTTTCTCAAGGCGGTCTTTCTCAACTTCAAGGGCATAGTGTGATTGAAGATTTAGCCAGAATTCAGGAGAATTTCCAAAGAATTTTGCGAATCTTAAAGCTGTGTCTGCAGAAATTCCACGCAGGCCTTTTACAATCTCGTTTATGCGTCTTGGTGGCACATTGATATCTTTTGCAAGCCGATATTGCGAGATTTTCATAGGTTTTAGGAATTCCTCCATAAGGATTTCGCCGGGATGTGTTGGTTTAAGCTTTTGTGACATATTTTAATGGTAATCTATTATTTCAACTTCATATGCATTATCCTGCTGCCATTTAAAGATTATTCGCCATTGATCATTGATTCTTATGCTGTGTTTGCCTTTGTGTTTTCCCTTAAGCAGTTCAAGATGATTTGATGGAGGAATGCGCAAGTCGTTTATATTTGAAGCTGCATGAATTATATTGAGCTTTCTGAGGGCAGTTTATTAACACCCTCCGTTAATATTGTATCGCGTTATTACGTGGAGGTCAAGATCAATATTAACAAATACTTATGAAATTTTTCTAAAATAATTCTAAAATTTATGCCCGGGCATAAATTTGATTTTTATGTCAAAATATTGTGCAATCAGAATTCCCGTCCTAGGACGGGAATTCGGTAGTACAACAGGATTTTGGTAATTGTGCAAGGATTCAAAAAAGACCCTCTTTCGAAGGTCTTTTGACTTTTTTATCTAGATTATTCACATGTAACACATTCTTGTCCTTCATTGTTAGTATGTCTTTTTACTGGTCTGTCTTCACATACATCTCTTCTTAATCTTTCTAATGTTGCTGGGTCTTCACTGCATGCTTCAGCTTTACGGCCTCTGGCTGTGCTAGTTACTGATATAGACATACCAGGTCTAGATACACGAGATACGCTAGTTGCACATCCCATTAAACTCAGTGCAAATGCTGCAGATAGCATAGTTACAGTACGAGATGATGGTCTTGATTGTTGCCTTGGTTGGCTTTGTGGAGCTTCTTTTAAACGCATAGTAAAAAAGTTAAATTTATAAAAGAAGTAAACTATATCAAGTTTAACTCCTTTTGTCAAGGTATTTGAATTTTTTCTACTCTTCATCTTCGATTGTTTCCATAGCCCTATCTCTAACAGGTGGTGCAAACATATCGTCGCACATAGCTTTGAATTGAGCTTCATCTTTCCTCCAATTTGGATATTTTTCAGCAGTACCTTCAGCTTTTTCAGCTGCCTTTCGCATTGCTTCTTCTTCAGGTGATGGATATTCAGGGATTATTGTCATAGTATTTATTAGTTAACAAGGTATAAATATAGCAAAAAAGAGGGGATATTTAAACAAATTATTAATAAACCTGATTATGAATTCCGATATCAAGCATAATTACCAATATATAATTGTTTTTTTCTTTAAATATTATGCGCACGTCGCCTGTTATTGAAAAAGCCCGCAGTCCTTGCATGCGGCCTTTTAAAGCATGATTTCGCAGAAGGGGATTGTGCGGGTCTTTTGTGAATTGTTTGATTGTGGATATTGTTTTTTGTTTAAGTTTAGGCGTGAGTTTTTTGAAGTTCTTTGTGAAGTTTTTGTGATATTGGATTTGCATCAGCGTTTCTTTAAGTGTTCTATTGCCTTATCCGCATCCATAGCATCGGTCATATTTTTACCTTTCTCTGCCTCTTTTGCAGCCTTTAGAATTTCATTCTCCTGTTCGATTGTTAAGCCGTTTTCAGTCAGAAGTTTAAATGGAATTCCTTTGTTTATAACAATTTGTTTAAGGTAGATTTTGATAGCAGATGTCATATCAATGCCAAGTTTGTCCAAAATGCTTTTAGCGGATTTTTTTGTAGTGTTATCAATGCGAAGCTGTATTGTAGCCATATTTAATGTGATTAAATTGTCACTTTTAGTATAACACGACTGTCATTACAATGTCAATACAACATCACTACATTATATATTATATCAAATACTTATGAAATTTTTCTAAAATAAATCTAAAAAATGTCGTCCCAGGACGAGATTCTCTATAAAGAAACAAAATGAGCGTAAAGTCAATGAAATCCCTGCCCGGGCAGGCGGTGATTTTAGTTTTGCCTTAGTTTAGCCCAAATTTTTCAAATATCAAGGCTTTACCCTACCACTTCACTACCCCTTGACACAGCAAGCTAAATCATTTATAATTTACAGCCTTTCTAAACGAACAATTGACCATTCACAAGGAGGACTGCCATGATCGAGCCGAGTCAGTTGGAAGTGGGAATGTTGGTTTGGTGGACCAGGCATAGCGAAAGCTATGGAGGGAACTGGGACTGCCCCTGTGTCGTTACGAAGGTCGGAGACGAGACCTTCAGGGTCATCTCTCTCGATGACCTCAAGGAGACGAAAGATCTCCTGCTCGAACGACCCGAGTGCGATGATCCCGCCGCTCCCACTGAGATGCGCATCTCCACCAGGGACGAGGTCAACGACTACGTCCAAGACCAGATTCGCGCCTTCGAAGATCACGTGACAAAGGCGGAAAGGAAGCTCCGAGACGCCAAGACGGCCCTCGAGCGTTACCAGAGCAGAGCGCCCAGCCTCGTGCAGGGATCGCTGACCGAGTAACAGCCGAGAGCCCGCAGCGTCGCCAGATCTAAAAAAGCCCATGTGGCTGCGAGTCTGATCAGCTCGCTTTTTTTATTGAAGAAGTCCGCCCCTCATAATACCCACATTTATCACACTCGTCATTCGCTCCGGGATATGGCCCATTTAATAACTTCACCATTTCGCGCAATTTCCGCTCAATCCCACTAACGCTGATTCGAACCAAATCAACATAGCTATCAAACTTCACTTCAAGTGACGGATCATCCCAATCCGCAACATAGTAATGGAGCAGATAGGCGCGATTCGCAACCTTATAGCCGTGCCGTGCAAACATAAGCCCGTAAGCAGCCAGTTGGTCGCGATAATACTTTTGTTTGTCAGGTTTTGGGGGATCTCCGGATGACTTATAATCAGCAGGAATAAGCTTTCCGTCTTTATCAACCAGAACATCATCAATCTTACCTCTCAGGACATAGCCTGCCTTTTCATCCGTAACCTGAAGCGCACTTGATTTATTCCGCCACAATTCCAGCTTTTCAAGATCCGTAAAAGGTTTGATTCCCTCTTTTTTAAGCTCTTTTGCCTCAGGCGGAAACGTCTTTTTACTGCGATATTTATCATAGCGGCTCTTAAGCACACCATCCATCGCACTATTAAGGCGCAGAGGAAGCATAGGAGCCCTTTTAAAGTTATTTTCCACCCAACGGACACGGAGCGAGCGTTAGCGAGCGGAGTGTCTTTGGAGCGAAGCGGAGCGGAATGAGTTTGTAGAGGCCTTGGGGGTGAGTATGGGGGTTATAATTTTTTAATTTTTCTATATTTTTTAATTAGCGCGAGAAGTTCTTGAGCCAATTTTGATGGACTTTCAGTATGAATTCCATAAGTTTCTATTAATTCTTCACACTTTTTTTTCAGTATCCTGTTCTTGATTTTATTTATATTTATATAAATTAATTGTAATTTTTCGTATAGTATTTTTTCTTTCGCTAGTTCTGGTATGTATTTTTCACATTCTAAAATAGTTTTTCTTGATTTCGTAAGTTTTTTTACTTCAAATATCCCATAAAATACTAATTGGATATTATCACAATTAAAATCATACTTCATTCCACTTAAACAAATTTTAGATTTGTTAAATAATGGTGTTTTATAAATATGGGTGATAAAT
>JBHPJE010000008.1:0-49368 GCA_042568205.1 Patescibacteria group bacterium | reverse complement strand
GAGTTACATAAACATCATAAAGCTGTGCAAAAGCTTCACTATCTCCTTTTTGGCTTTTAACTACCAAATCTTCTAGTTGTTTCTCGTCATAATCATTCATACTAGTATTTACAACGTTTAAAGATCACAGTTTCTTACAAACAACCTAGTTTAAGCAAGCATTTTTTCAACTTTTTTAACTTCATTCTCACTTCCCACAAAAATTGGCGTTCTTTGATCAAGCTCTTTGATTTCAATATCTAAAATTCGTTTTTTGCCGTTAGTAGCGCGACCTCCAGCCTCTTCAATCAATAATGCAATTGGTGCGCATTCATATAAAAGTCGTAATTTTCCATTCGGTTTTTCATGATATCCAGGGTATGTAAAAACGCCTTGCTCTTTCATAAAAATGTGGTTGATATCTGGTACCATTCCACCTGAATATCGAAGCGTATACTTTTCATCCATCCATGATTCTACTAATTTTTTATATTTCTCGTCTGTAGCAGTAGCTCTCAAATTCCCTGGAGCAAAATTCTTTGCATCTTTCTCTAATTTAATGCTTTCTTTGGATAAAATGAACTCTCCCACCGCATTTAAGATAAACTCATGCACTCCATTTCGCGCTGTATAAAGCAAAGAAACCCGAGGACCATAAACAATTATCATTGATGCAACTTGATCGTCTCCGGTTTTTCCCATAATTGTATCAGTTTCATAAATCCCAAAAATCGAACCAATAGCTAAATTTGCATCAACAAGCGAAGATCCATCTAAAGGATCAAAAACAACTGAATACTTTCCTTTCTTATCCTCTGGGATTTTACAAATTTCATCCATTTCTTCTGAAGCAAGACAAGCAGTATAATGCGAATCTTCAAGCTCTTTTACAAAAACTGAGTTAGATAGCACATCTAACTCAAGTTGAGCTTCTCCGTACATATTAGAAGTACCTGCAAGCCCCAAATCACCTGTTTGCATAGCATGATGAATATATTTTGAAGTCTGAGCTATCTTTAAAATAAGATGCATTAAATCATGGTCTATCTTTGCATCACGTAAATGTTTATTAAGTGAAACTTGTTCTGACATGTTTTGTTGGTTATTTGAAACGAAAAGCCGGAGTTAAATATACCTTATTCTAAGCACTGATTCAATAATTAAATCATTGCTTGACAAAACTATCGTAATGAGCCATAATGTTTACCTTTAATTAATAACTATGGCAACAAGACCAGATCTTTTAGAATTATACCCTGCTTTAAAACAAGCTCAGGCTAAAACTGATGATGAAGTATGGGAGCAGCTAGATGCTGGCAGAGAAGAAATACAATTAGCTTCAATGCCTGAAGAAGAAAGAATAAGAATGCAGCCAGCTAAAGATCCTGAATTAACAAAAAGAGATGTATTAATTAGAGGTCTAGCAGGCGCAGTTGCAGGTGTTTTAGTTGCAAAAGGAGCTGATGAAATTGCTTCAAAATTTTCTGATAGCAAAAAAGAAGCAGCGCCGGATGGACGAATTACTTCCGCAAGTTTAGAAGTTGAAATTATGAAAAAAATGACAAAAGGAAAAAAGAATAATTATAGGGCAATAATGCGAAGATTTGCTTCAGCTAAAGCAAGTGCTGAAGATTCAAGATCAAGAATTCAATATGCTAGACAGAAAATTGCAGCTTCAAATTTACCTGCAATGGTTAAAGCTATTTTACCTTATCTTCCAATGCAGGAAAGTTCTTATAGATTATGTTTAAGAAGTGGTTCTGATGCTGTTGGACCTTGGCAATTTATTCCTAGTACTGCTCGAAAATATAAATTAAAAGGTAACGATTTTGATAGAAGATGTAACTTTAAAGCTTCAACTGATGCTGCAATCGCATACTTTAAGGACATTATTAAAAAACTTAAGGCTTCAAAGCACTATAAAACTCTAGAATCAAGATATGCAACTCAAACAATGTCAGACTTTTTATCTTTAATTACAATTAATGCATTTAATGCTGGAGAAGGACATATGATAAGAGCAATGAAACTGTTAGCAGAAGAAAAAGATGTTAGAAAAGAAGTTGATGAGGCTGCAGTAAAGGGTGGAGGACAAGGTCTATATGTTTATCTAACTAAAGTTTATAACGCAAAAAGTTCAAGAGGTCTTTATAAAGGAAAATACGGTAAAAAATATCAAAAAGGATTAGAACTAAAATATGCAAATGAATCTTCAAGTTATGTTTACGACATTCTTGCTTACAAATGGCTTCATGAAAAGCGTAAAGCTAGATATAAAGAAGCTCAAAATGTAAAACCATTACAAGACACCCCTTCAAAACCATCAAAAATCGGACCTTTAACTGCAAGTGTGAGTGCAGCTGCAATAACTGTACTTGGATATTTAGGAATTAAAGCTGGAGAACAAGGAAAAGAATATTTAGTTGATACTATGTTATCAAAACGAGAAATGCTGGGATTAGGAATAGCAACTAGTGCAGCAGCATTAGGTGGCGCAGCGGAAAATAAGTTCGATGTAGTTAAAAAAGTTGGATCAATTGATCTTAGTTGTAACGGAGACGATAAAGAAACGAAAAAAGGAGTTGAATATAATGCTTCAGACATTAAAAAACACGTTAAAGTAATTAAAAAGGTATGCAGATGTAATAATGTTCCTGATGCAACAATTATCAATCCAAAAAACTACAAATTCACAAGACGTCTTGCTCAGACAACTTATAAGCACTTCAACAAAACTTCTGATTACAAATTCGCCTTAATAGCAAAATACTACTACAAGCGATGTTTACACTTAATTGATATGCAATTAAAAGGTAAATATCCATTACCTCGAAAAGGCGGAAAAGACACTGTGCTTAAACGAAAGAAGTATATTGAGAATGCTTTAAGGATAATTGAATCTTAGTATTACAAAAAAGACCTCCTAGGGAAAGCCTATCCTAAGGAGATCTTTTTACTAGATTGCCCAACCTTAGCAACCCTATCTAGAAAATCTAACCTAGTGGGAATTGGAAGCGAGCGCTGTTAAGCCTCGTACATATGCCATTTCGCCTGGTCGTACCATTGAATTCGCTTTTTCGCTTAAACTTAATTGTGTTAGTGCTTTTTTCTCTAAAAGGTTTTTCTGTAAAATTTCATTTTCTTCATAAAGTTCCTGTTGTTTCACTTCTAAATATTTAATTGTGTAACCTTTTGTAGAAACATGATTGAAATTCACAAGCATTGATACACTCAAAAAGCTTATTACTAAGCCCATTGAAAGCATTAATAAAAACGATCGTAGCTTTAGTGTATTAAATGATTTTTTTCGCTCTCTGAAAGCTAGAGTATTGCGTTGAACGATAACTTGTGACATTTCGATAGGTAGTTAGTGAATATATTTAAGTTAATTTTTCTGCGACTCTCATTTTTGCGCTTCTGGCTCGTGGATTTTTTTCTATTTCTTCTTGATCCGGTGCGATTGGTTTTTTAGTAAGTATTTTTAACTGAGGTTTATGATCACATTGGCACATCGGTACTTCCGGCGGACAAATGCAGTCTTTCGTAGCTGTCCTTATTACGTTTTTAGTAATCCGATCTTCAAGTGAGTGGTATGAGATAACAATTAATCGGCCCCCAGGCTCTAAAACTTCAATTGCTTGCTCTAGAGCATCTTTTAGCAGTTCAAGTTCGTTGTTAACTGCAATTCTTAATGCTTGAAACACTTTGGTAGCAGGATGTTTTTTGCTTTTCTTGCCTTTTTTCATGGGTGGAGCACACGAAGCAATCAATTCTGCTAGCTCAGTAGTGTTTTTTATCGGTAAGTTCTCTTTTATTACGCGGGCATACTTTCGACTCATTCTTTCTTCTCCGTATTCATATATGATGTCAGCCAGTTGTTTCTCGCTATATTGACTTAGGATCATTTCAGCAGTAATTGGATGCTTTTTATCGAATCTCATGTCTAATGGACCTTCATTCATGAATGAGAATCCCCTTTCAGCATCATCAAGTTGTGGTGATGAGAGTCCTAAATCAAAGAAAACCAGCTTGATATTCTTGATATCTCTTTCCTTGACCTCGTTATGTAAATGAGCAAAGTTCTTATTTATAAGGATTTTGTTTTTGTTTTTGATATCTTTAAGTCTACTATTAGCTGTTTCTAGGTTTTTTTCATCCAGTTCAAATGCTACTAATGTTCCTTCTTTTCCAATTGCTTCTGCAAATAATCGGCTGTGACCACCTAGTCCTAAAGTGCAATCTATTGCTGTGTCTCCGTTTTGGAGTTGAATAAAGTTTTCAACAGCATTATAAAGGACAGGATCGTGATCATAATTGTCTTGTTTAAGCGTCATTTTTCAATTTTAATCTCTCTTGATGTTCAAAACTTGTGCACAACGTGTGTATAACTTTTTTGAACTCTCGGCAACAGCTACATATTGGGGTTTTTGGGACTTATTGTCAATAAAATCACTTATTTTAGTATAATTTTTGTATACTAAACGACCACCCGGCACCCAGACTGCCTTTATTTAAAGCCAAAACAGCTTTAAGTGTAAAAGTGTTGAACAATTGACACAATATTGTATAACAAATGTGTACACCAATAATGCTTGGCAAACTTAATTGCCTGTGGTAAAACAATAAGTAGATTGAATTATTCATAAAGTATAAAACTTTTGAACATACCTCCAGAATTAATCGTTTTCTTCTCATCAATGCTTCCTATTACTGAACTTAGAGGTGCAATTCCTCTAGGATTCTTAATCGGACTACCTGCTGAAGTTACATTTATATATGCTTTAGTTGGAAATTTTTTACCTGTATTTTTAATTTTGGCCGCACTTGGTCCCATTTCTAAATTTTTATCGCGTCATATCGCGTTTTTCAAAAAATTCTTCGACAAATTATACGAAAGAACGCATGATAAACATAAAGATGCTATTGAGAAGTATGGTCCGATTTTTTTAATCATATTCGTTGCTATCCCCTTACCAGGCAGCGGAGCATGGACTGGAAGCTTAATTGCCTTCCTTTTTGGAATCAAATACTGGAAAGCAGTAACTTATATATTTATTGGATTATTAGGAGCAGCTACCATAATTACACTGGGAATTACAGGAGCTATCAACCTCTTTTAGTAATAGATCTATTTAGGTGCCGTTTTAATATATGTAATTAACCATTCATTATGAAAAAACTAATCATGCTCGTGCTTGTGCTAAGCGCTTTGTTCGTTGCGCAAACAGCGCTTGCAACTGACGTTTGTTCAAACGAACCACGTCAATCAGCTGACTTCTACGTTGAAAATCATCGTGTGAACTGGCTTTTAAGTATGTCTTGTCTTGATTCAGAAATCCTTACAACAATGCCTGTAGGGTCTGTAATGCATGTAATTGGTAAAACTGAGGGTTGGCACAAACTCGAAACTGAAAACGGCCTAGTAGGCTGGATGTGGGAAGATTACGTACAACCAACAACAAAACCATTCAATCCAGGTGGATCTGAGCCTGAACCAGAGCCACAACCTGAACCGGAACCAGTTGAATACGTTGCAATGCGCGATATTTCAGGACACAAGTATGAAGAAGCTATTTGGTATGTATATAACAACGATATTGTACAAGGATACGAAGACGGATCATACAAACCAGATCAAAAAATCAATCGTGCAGAATTATTAAAGATCATTGTTGAATCAGCATTTGCTGAAAAATATGGAGATTATGTGGCAACATCAAGCGGAGCAAGCGATGTTTATTCTGATGCCTGGTATTATAAATATGTATCATTTGGTAACAGTTTTGACATTGTAGAAGGATATACCGATGGAAGCTTTAGACCAGCAAATAACATCAATTTTGTTGAAGCCTTAAAGATTGTGATGATTGGAATGGGATATGAATATGAAGTAGGTGATCCGTGGTTTAAAAACCTTGTAGATTTAGCTTCAGAAAACAATTTTATTCCTTTAGATATTGATAAATTTGATGATCAATTAACAAGAGGGCAAGTAGCAGAAATGATTACAAGAATCAAAAAGTATCAAGCTGAAGAATTAGATGAATATTTAGGTACAATGGCAGATGCGAGAATAACTTATGAGATGCTGGAGTCATAAATCAACAAAAAAGCCCGTTGCAGTTCCCTGCCCCGGGCTTTTAATTTATCTATTTTTAATCTACCTTCACATACATTAATCCACTTCCAAATTCTTTTTCAGCACTAATTATATATTTTACCGTACCAATATAATCCATAACCTGATTATAATTTTCTTTCATTTCTACAGGCATTGGTTCGGTTTTTTCAACTTCTGCTACCCACATATCAACATACGTCAGCATATTTTCCATTGATATATAGCTTAACCCATTAGGATATCCACTCAAATAACCCAGAGCTTCTTTAATATCAGAATTTGTACTAATTGGCCCTGAACTATCAAGAACTTCATCAAATCCATTATAAAGAGCAAATACTACGTAATTGTCGCTTGTTAATCCATAGTAGAATTCAATTGGTTCTGAAATAAAACTGCTGATTTCGCGTAATTCACTGTCAAGCTCTTCTTCAGGTATAGCATTCATATCAAAAGTAATTCTATTTAAAGTAGCTCCATCAGCATTAACTGTGTCTTTAACAATCACGTCAGTCATTTCAGGAGATTCTTCATCCATTTGAGCAATTACTGCATCAAAAAATTCACTCATCGCAGCAATATCCTGCTTTGCTTCTTCAACATATCCAACAGCATCAAAATACAATGCCATTCCAGGTATTAAAGATCCTGTATCGTGCATTGAGAATGCCATTCCACTGTTCATCCAGTTCCCTTCAGTAGTAATTATATCTTCGTTTTGCATCTGAGTTGCCAAATCTGCGCCTTCTCCTTCTAAAAGATCCAGCAACGCATTACTTTCTCCATACATCATTAAATTATCTCCAGGGATTTTTTCATACATATATGGTGGTTCGCTAGCACCACCAAGTCCATCAAATCCATCGAGTCTATAATGGAATTTAACTCCACTACTATGAGGAACAACCGCTAACATTCCAGATTCTCCATAAGTAGAATTAAAATATATTGTTCCGACATTTGTAGAAGGAATTGATTTCACATAATTAATAAAATCAGCATTATCTAAAAGATTTTTATCTCCATTTTTAATTTTCTGAAGAGCTAGATAACGATCTCCAGGAGTTGGCCATGTTGCCATAACTTCATCTGTATAAGCATAAAAAGTTCCATCTGCTCGGTTATCAAATGTTTTAAATCCAAATAAGTTTCCTTTTGAAAAATCTGGCTTTTTAGCCAAACTATCGAATGCAGCTTCAAGTTTTGTTGGATTATCAACAGTAAATAATAAAGATTCTACAGGGATTCCATTGGTTGCATCACCTGCTGCAAACATAACTTCAGTTCCAACATCAAACGCAGGTGCAATTTCATCTTCAACACTTTCAAATAAAAGACCAATATAGTGATCAACTGATTTTGCTGGAGTCGCTGCTAACAAACCATCCACCAAATCAATCTGACTTTGATTATGGGTGTCTACAGTCATTAAAAGAGAAGTTCCATATTCAAAAAATTCTTCAGGTTCTAAATCGTAATCCTGAGCAGGCATTTTGTCTAAATTTTCAGGAGCATAGTCTGTACTGTAACCATCTAAATTATTATCCTGAACTGCCTTCAGACGATATAACATCTCAGCAAATTCATTTCGAGCCATTGAATCCCCAGGGAAAAATTTTGAATCTCCAAAATAAATAACATGTTTTGTACCAACTAAATCGTTAGCAATTCCATAAGTTACATAAGGATAAAACCACTCAGTATCAGGCACATCTGTATATTGAGTTGGCGTTCCTACAGGTGTTACATTAGGGAATTCAAGAAGAGCCATTTTAATTGCTTCAGCTCTATTAACACATTGCCCAGGCTTAAAAGTTCCATCCGGATACCCTGCAATTGTCCCTTTTTCACGCGCTTTTTTAACATAATCTACATACCATTGATCAGCAGACGTATCGCTAAATAATTCTGCATTTGGATTTGAAACATCAACCTCTAAAACGTTATAAAGCATTTTTAAGAGCTCAGCTCTTTTAACACAATCATATTCTCTTAGATCGCCAGTTGCCCCATCTCCTTTAAGGACATCGTTTTCAAAAGACCATGCCAGTGCAGCATCATAATTCGTCATAAAAGACGGCATGTAAGTAATTGGTGTAGGTTCAGAAATTAACATAGGCGACTCAAGCGGCTCAAGCGGTTCAATCAATTGCGCATTTGCAGTTGCTGTTGTTACAGCAAAAACAGTTGCAAGTAACAGAATAGAAAACTTCTTCATAGCAAAGTGGGTTAAATTTTGGGAATTAATATACCTTTTTTAAATATGTAAAGAAAGAGGAAATTAAATATCTATATCCCCTCTCAAACAAACATCATCAACACAGTCATAAACCGCGCTTGGTTCCTGAACTCCAATAAATCCACCATCAACAATTAAATCCGGTTCAAATGGCATTGGATTGCTTCGGAATTGAGTAAAAAAGTCTTGTGGATCATATGTTTCGGATTTCCCTGAAAGATTCGCGCTAGTTGTAGTAATTGGATGCCCAATTTTTTTAACGATATTGATCAAACTTTCATAATCAGGATTCCTCATTCCAATCTTATCATTACTTTTATTAAAAAACTGCGGCAACTTGCCTGTGCGATTAACTAAAAAAGTGTAAGGACCAGGCCAAAATCGTTCCATCAATTCAATGGCACGATCATCAACGTCTCCCCATCGCTTTGCATCATCACAATCACAAACAATCACACTAACCGGCTTAAACTGATTCATTTTCTTAATTTGATATAACTTTTCTACTGCTTCTTCATTAAAAATATCAACTGCAAGCCCATAACAAGTCTCAGTAGGATGCAAAACAATTCCGCCTTCTGAAAGTACACGAACAACTTCTTCTTCAACTGTAGTTCCCCATTTATCTCCAGTAACTGTCAACCTTTTCATGCGGATATTGTTAATTTGTTATTGACCTCACCTATTCTAGTGCGTTATTACTATCCGTGCAAACTCTAACTCTTTTAAACATGAAACCAAAAGTATGTATAAATGGCTTTGGAAGAATCGGTCGTTTAGTTTTTCGCATAAATCATAAACGTGAAAAACTTGATATCGTTGCTATAAACGATCCAAATAAAATCGAAATGCTAGTGCATTTATTGAAGTATGATTCATCTTATGGACCTTTTGAAGGTAAAGTTGAAATCGTAAATGATAATGAAATCAAAGTGGATGGGAAATCAATCAAGGTATACCACACACGTGATCCATTAGAGCTCGAACACGCTGAAAATGGTGTAGATATCGCTATTGAAGCAACAGGAGCATTCAGAGACAGAGAGGGCGCATCTAAACATTTGCAAGCTGGAGCTAAAAAAGTATTAATCACAGCACCTGGTAAAGATGTTGATCGAACTTTAGTAATAGGAGTAAACGAAAACGAACTTCACGCTGAAAAAGATCAAATTATTTCAAATGCATCTTGTACTACAAACTGTATTGCGCCAGTAATTAAAGTATTAAATGAAACTTTAGGAGTTGAAAAAGGATTGTTAACTACAATTCACGCAGTTACTACTTCTCAAAACATTCTTGATGCTTCAAGCAAAGATTTCAGAAGATCTCGATCTGCAATTAGTTCGATGATTCCTACAACTACTGGAGCTGCAAAAGCAGTTGCAATGGTTTACCCAGAAATGGAAGGAAAACTTAACGGAATGGCAATTCGTGTGCCTTTAGCAACTGTTTCACTAGTAGACTTTGTTTTCAATGCTAAAAAAGAAGCTAGCGTTGAAGAAGTTAACAAAATCTTAAAAGACGCAGCAGGTCCAATCATCGGATACAGCGACGAACCTCTAGTAAGCGTTGACTACAAAGGAATGCACACTTCATCAGTAATCGACGGTCTTTCAACAATGGTTATGGGAGACATGATTAAAGTGATCGCATGGTATGACAATGAATGGGGTTACAGCGAAAGAACAGTAGATATGGCTGCGCTTATTGGAGATAAGATGTAGTGATTATTCTGTAAGCCTATCTATAGTTTGTTGCAAAACATCAGTTATTTTCAATGTTAAAATTTTTGACATTCTTTTTATTAGCTTAATATTGCTTAATTCTCCCTCAGTAACTACCGCACTAGAAGATATTATATCTAATTCATATCCAAGCTGAGGAGTATAAGTTAAATGGCAAATCGCTCCATCTTGTGTTTGAAAATACCATTCTTTTGTTGAATGTCTTCTTGTATGATCAGGTGGTAAAACAGGCAATCCTGTTTGCACTAATAACTCCTGTATTATTTGAAGATCGAGTGTTTCAAATACTTCTCCAGATTCACATATCGTTAATATCAGTGCTTGCGCTTCCCTTTCTTCAGGTGTTGGTGGTTGTAGTTGTTCTCCAGACATAATTCTGTTGAAAAAGGATATAAATATAACGAGAATATGAAAATTTGTCAAACTATTGTAATGTATTGCTGATATTTCCTTTTAATATAACCTTAATAGATATTTATGCATTCACCCGATGAAAATCGAATTACTAATAAAACACACTTGATTCCTTGGCAATTAGGAGTTATGGATTTAAGACCTTGGGTAGAGCGTTCAAATAATAAAAATCCAAAAATATTATGGATAACTAATTTAATTTCGGGTAACGCAAATGAATGTGTTGAAGAAACAACAGGAAATCCCTGTTTTATAGCAAAATTCATTTTAGGAAACTCAGAATTAAATGAGCAAGAAAAAAAAGCAGCAATTGAAAGCTTTCAACAACTTGTAGATTCAATTGAATTAACTGAAACAGATCCTTATAAAGCTGGTTTAGAAATAAGAAAGTTTTTGAGTGAGAATGGTTGGAAATATGAAAATAAAACTTTCGCACTCGATAAAATGCTTCAAACTAAATCTGGCAATTGCTTAGGTCTTACATTATTAATCGGAGCGATTCTTGAAAGTAAAGGGATTCACCCAAATTATGGGATATTATCAAATCCAGTTGATGTAACACATAAAAGAGATATTAGAATCTTAGAAGCCTTAGAAAATGAAGGATTTTTTACATGGGATGATCCTAAGTTATTTAGTTTAAGAGAATGGGATGACAAATTGGCTAATATTGAAAGACCTCAAAGATTTTCTTTAGCTGAGCACCCCGTTATTATTTCCGGTGATAAAATGTTAGAAACAACAAGTTTAGATGTAGAAGAGCAAACTGATTGGCAACCCAACGAATACGACACAATAAGAGAATTGAGTTTTGAACAATTAGCGAGTGTTTTAATTACCGAAAGTATAATAGATAATCATTATGAAATAGATCCTAAAAATATTTATGAAAAACTTATAAGTGCTACAAATCATTGGCCAGGTAACTATGATGCATTCTTTGTTGTTGCAGGGTATGAAAAAAATAAATTTATAAAAAAATGGGCTTTAAATAATTTTAATCAACTGGCTATTGAAAATGCCAGATATTATTATATGCGATATTTATTAACCAATGATATTGAAGATATAAAAAAATGTTATGAGCTTTGCCCAACTTCAGCTGATGTATATTTAAAATACTCAAAAAGAACCTGCGATTCTGATCGAGATAGAAAGTTTTATTTAGCTGTTGCTTCTTATATGGTCGCATTTTCTTCTGAAAGAACCCTGGATTCTTTTTATGAGAAAGAAGAAGAATATATTCGAGCTTTGTTTGGTGATGATTATTATCTCGATTTAATGGATGGAGTAATTTGATAATATAGTTGAAATACTTTACAATAAATACCTTTATTATCTAACTTAAAATATTATGACTTATAGACCACCAGGTGGAATGAAGATGGAAACACAACAAGTACAAAAATTAATTATGACACCAAAACTTGATAGCGGTATGAATAAAGAAGCTGTTGCGGAAAGAGCAGCAATTGTTGATCAGTTTAGAAGAGAAACAACTGAGTGTTTAGAAGAAACTGAAGAATAATAAAAGTAGCATAACTTGACTCTGCAAGTTAGCACTGTATAATGCCAAGTGCTAATTTGTTATATATTTTTATGGATAGAAAGTCGGAAATCTTACGGGCAATAGTTAAGCATTTCGTTGAGACTGCTGAGCCGGTTGGCAGCAAAACTATTCTTGTTAGTTACAGATTTAATGTTAGCCCTGCAACAATCCGAAATGATATGGCTAATCTTGAAAAAGACGGCCTTATTTATCAACCTTATACTTCGGCTGGCCGAATCCCGACTGATGAAGGTTATCGTCTTTATGTGGATGAAATTGCGGATTATAAATCAGAAAAGAAAAAAGCTCTAGTTAAGCTGAATATTCTTCGCGAACAATATCAGACTGAAAAAGTTAAAGAGCAGGTTTATGATGCTGTAAATCTTTTAGCGCGTGCAACTGATGGAGTAAGCTTTGCAACAACTCCTGACAATGAAAGAACTTTCTATCTAGGCCTTTCAAATGCTTTAAGACAGCCCGAATTTGCAGACAACAACATTAATGCCAGTCAGGTTATTGAAGTTCTTGAACGTGATGATTATTTTAGAAGACTTCTTGAAAAATTAGATACAGATGATACTGTTAAAACATATATCGGAAAAGAAAATATCCTCGAACAAATCCAATCTTGCTCGCTTATGGTTACAACTTATGAAAAAGATGGATTCAAAGGATATATCGGAATCCTCGGCCCTACTCGAATGAACTATCCATTTAATAGAGCGCTTCTAGAAGAAGTTAAATCTCTATTTGAACAAAATAACAACCTATAAACAATGAATGACACTGACGACACAAAAACCCCAGAACCTACAGAATTAGAAATAGCGAATGCAAAAATCGCTGAACTTACAGATACAGCCCAAAGAGCAATGGCTGAACTCCAAAATTCAAAAAAACGAATGGAAGAAGAAAAGAATAACTTTGCAAAATTCGCATGTGCAAATGTTTTTCTACAAATTCTTCCTGTTTTTGATTCATTCGAACGTGCAAAGCAAAATAAACCCGAAGATTTAAACGATAATGATTGGGCTCAGGGAATCGAAGCAATTGTAAAGCAATTTGAAGGAATTATGGAACAATTCAAGATCAAAAAAATGACTACTGTTGGCGAAAAATTCGACCCAAATCTACATGAAGCTGTTGCTAATGGTGAAGGCGAAAAAGACATCATAACTGAAGAATTTGAAGGCGGATATATGATGGATGACCAGCCAATTAAACCAGCGAAGGTTAAGGTTGGCGACGGAAGCTAAGTTTTTTTCTTAAATCCATTACAGGTTCCCAACCGCAATCAAGTTTTTTATCTAATATTGCATCTAACTGACCAATAACTTCGTTTACCTCTTCTCCTGTGGCTTGCCTCCCCTTTTGAAGTGTTTGTTTTACTTTTGCCTGCTCTTCAGGAGTGCAAACTTTTAATGAAGGTGTAGATTTTGGCTTCTTCGTTTCCTTGCATGTAATTCGCGAAAGGATTGCACCAGAAACTCCAGCTACAATTAAGCCTATAGCTGCAAAAGCTGCAATTCGCTCAGATCCGCTGAATCTGATCATTTTATCAACCAATGGATTTTCAATATTTCTTTTTCGCACAGTTAAATTAAGAGTAAAAAGCCAAGACCTATTATATGTATTTTGCAAGTGAGTGCAAGTTTAAAATAAGGCAAGTTTATATTGCCTATACTTTTTGTCGATTGTTGAGTCGGATTGATGCCTCAGCTCATGATGCCCTTTGCAAAGGCCTTCTAAATCATCGTGACTCTGAAATTTTGCCCATGGTTTTTTATGATGGATTTCGGTTACTGGTTTGTTGCAGCCTGGGCATGAGCATTTGCCTTCAAGTTCACGTCGTTTTTGTGTAGGAATATGCCTTTTTTTTGGATTTGAGGGTCTGGGATTTTTTTGAGGCCGCACCGTCGGAAGACCAGTTAAACGACTGAAAACTTCATTCCATGTTGTACCTTTTCCCATTTTTTGTTTGATGATTTTTAATTTTAGAATGATTTCAGGATCAAGTTTAATTGTGAAGTTTTCAAAATCATCATAAAGTGGTGTGGTAGGTAATCCTGGCCCGGGCCGGGATTCTTTAATGTGCAATTCTAGTGCAGGTTTAGACATTTTTTGTACTTTCTCTACCCATTCGTTTTCTGTTTCTTTTTTGGCAACACTCGCAACTCTTCTAACTTTGCTTAGACCAACTTCGCCAATCAAATTTCTTAACTTCGGCATCTCTTTCAACTTTTCATCGACTCTAATTACATCATCAACCATTTGATGACTAACACCACACAATTTTGCGGCATATTCATAAATCGAGCCGAATCCATATTCTTTATACATATGCCGCCGATATACCTCTGGCAATGCTGCAATAAATTTTTTGCGACCATCAAGACTTTGCTTACCTGAACTTTTACACCACCCGTGAAGTTCAGAATTTTTCATCTGTTTAAAATTCATATTTATTTGGTTATTTTATATCAAAATTATACCAAATTTCGCAACAAAAAACTATTGACTATTGGCTTGCACATGCCAAAATCTGCATATTTCACCATTGAGCGCTTCGCAAGTCAAATCAAAAAAAATCACACAAATAAAAAATCCCCTTGACCTCATCGAATTAGCACTCTATAATTTCGAGTGCTAATCGTGCCGAGAGAAATTGTTGTGAACAAAATAACCTTAATTTCTAACGTAATCAGAGTATGAACAATAATAGAAAACATCAAGAAATCGATAAAAAACAAATAACTTTACAAGTAAATAATGATATTTTACTTGCTGAAAGTATTGTTATTACAAACTCCCCGATGGCATTTGTACTTAATTGTATACAAAGTCCAAACAAAGTTTTTTCTAGGGTAGGTTTGTCACCACAACATGCAAAAATATTATCACAAGTTTTAAAAAACGAAGTTGATAAATATGAATCACAATTTGGAGAAATTAAAATAACTCCTCAAATGCAAGAAGAAGCAAGTAAAGACCCGATGGGATTTAATACTGAATCTTAAAAATTAACCAATTTCTCTCGGCATCTAGCTGAGTAAATCATCAAATAACCATAAAAATTATGTCTAAAATACTAGGAATCGATCTTGGAACAACTAACTGTTGTATGGCGATTATGGAAGGCGGCGAGCCAACGGTAATCTCTAATGTTGAAGGTTCGCGAACTACACCTTCAATGGTTTCAGTTAAAGATGGTGAACGTCTTGTAGGTGTGGCAGCTAAACGACAAGCTGTTACAAATGCTGATGATACTATCTTTTCTTCTAAACGTTTTATTGGTCATTTATTTGATGAATCAAAAAATGATGTAGAAAGAATGCCATTTAAATGTGTAAAAGGTAAAAGCGGAGAAGTTGAAATGGTTTTAGAAGGTAAAAATCGAAGACCAGCTGAAATCTCAGCTATGATCCTACAAAAATTAAAAGCTGATGCTGAAAAATACGTTGGAGAACCTATTACAAAAGCAGTTATTACGGTTCCAGCTTACTTTAATGATTCACAAAGACAAGCAACAAAAGATGCAGGTAAAATTGCAGGACTTGAAGTTGAAAGAATTATTAATGAACCAACTGCTGCAGCCCTTGCATATGGAATGGATAAAAAAGGCGGAGAAAAGAAGATTGCGGTTTATGATTTAGGTGGAGGAACATTCGATGTTTCAATCCTTGAAATTGATGATGTAGATGGTGAAAAACAGTTCGAAGTTTTATCAACTAATGGTAATACTCAGCTTGGTGGTGATGATTTTGATCAAAAAATTATTGACTGGTTAGTTGAAGAATTTAAAAAAGACCAAGGTGTTGATTTAAGCAAAGATAAAGTTGCACTTCAACGTTTAAAAGATGGAGCAGAAAAAGCAAAAATCGAGCTTTCATCTCAACATGAAACTGAAGTGAATATTCCATTTATTACTTCTGATTCAAGCGGAGCAAAACATTTAAACATCAAATTAAACAGAGCAAAATTAGAAGATTTAATCGCTGAATTGATTGAAGCAACTGCAGAACCATGCCGAAAAGCTATGGATGATGCAAAAACATATGCAAGCGACATAGACGAAGTAATTTTAGTTGGAGGAATGACAAGAATGCCTTCGGTACAAGAAAAAGTTAAAGAAATCTTTGGAAAGGATCCGCATCAAGGTATTAATCCTGATGAAGTTGTTGCTCTCGGAGCTGCGCTTCAGGGTGGAGTTTTACAAGGAGACGTTAAAGACATCTTACTATTAGACGTTACTCCTCTAACTCTTTCAATTGAAACTTTAGGTGCAGTTGCAACTCCAATGATTGAAAGAAATACAACAATTCCAACTAGCAAATCTCAGGTTTATTCAACTGCTGCAGACAATCAAACTTCTGTTGAAATTCATGTTATGCAAGGTGAACGTCCAATGGCTTCTGATAATAAATCACTCGGACGCTTTATTTTGGATGGAATCCCGCCATCACCTCGAGGAGTACCTCAAATTGAAGTTGCATTTGATATCGATGCAAATGGAATTGTAAATGTTAAGGCAACTGATAAAGCAACGAATAAAGAGCAAAATATCACAATCAGTGGATCATCAAATATCTCAGATGAAGAAATTGAAAAAATGAAGAAAGAGGCTGAGGAACATGCTGAAGAAGACAAAAAGAAGCAAGGAGCAATAGAAACACGAAATAAAGCTGAATCATTAGTGATGCAATCTGAAAAAACTTTAAAAGAAGCTGGAGATAAAATCACTGACGACATCAAAAAGCCAATCGAAGAAAAAATTGAAGAATTAAAGAAAGTTTTGGAAAATAAAGAAGCAGTAGAAGATGAAATCAAACCAGCATACGACGCACTTTCAGAAGAAATTCAAAAAGTCGGAGCGCAAATGTATCAACAGGCACCAGGCGCAGAAGGCGCACCTGCAGGTGAAGCTCCTCAAGAAGAAGATCCAGATGTGAAAGTTAAAGAAAACGTGAATGAAGAAGAGGTTGTTGAAGGTGAGGTTGTAAAAGAAGAGAAAACAGAATAAAATACATTAGCGCGCTCTCTCTCAAGCTCTTGACAAAACTCTAAAATTAGTCTATGGTTGTATCTTTTATTGATATAACTAAATCTAATATGCTTAGAGGTATGCCAGAAACTCGCAAATCAGAAAGTTTGATACAAATCGAAGATTCTCCAAAAGTGAAGCGACTTAATAATATTAAGTTTATAGCTGATGGAATAATGCAGACAAAAGCTGATCATCCTAAAACTGAGCTTATTAGGCCATTCGAAATTCATCATTGTTTAGAAAACGGTCTTTATATAATTAGAATGTGTTGCCAATGTCAACAAGATGAGAAGGAAGACTTAGAAGAAGGTGAAGAAGGAGAAATTCATAAATATTTTAGATCAATAGGATTGGATCTTGATGATTATTCTGGCAAAACGCATCAAGTAACTCACTCATATTGCAAATGCTGTGTAGATAAGATAATCGCCATCATGGATGAGCAGGATGCTACAGCCGATCAAACTAAATCTGTACTTGATTCTTAAACTTTAGACCACATTTTTAAGGCTGAATCTATACAAGTAACTTGTAACGATAAAAAAGAAATTATATTATATAAAAAGCGCTTAAATTTCTACTCTTTTAAAATGCTAGAACAACAACAATACGAACCCAAAAATGACACTGGTGAACGACCAATGATTGCTCGATCAACAATAGTACCAGGACCAACAGAATCTCAAAAACTTGATTTAACAGGCTTGAATCCATTGAAGGATCATGTTGTTGAATTCTTAAGTGGTCCACTTGTATATTCTATAGTTCCAGATAGCAGCCATATACCGAAAAGAGACCTGAGTTCTCCTTTGGAAATATACTATTTAGAAGACACAGGAACTTATTGGATCAGGTGTTGTTCAAGTTGCATTCCTCATCAAAATAAACCAGAGGTGTTACAAAAATTAAGCGAACAAGGGATAACTAAAGATAATTCAGAATTCTCGGATACAAGTTGTATTGATTGTATTGAAGAAATGATTGGTGGATATCAACATAATACAGCAAAGTCTGTTGAAGATGTTCAAAAATAGCTTTTATGATAAAATGGCCTTATGCAACATTCAATAAAAGTCGGTCTTAGTTTTGGTCTTGCCTCGGGCGTAATAACTACACTCGGGTTAATGGTTGGTTTAAATGCTGGCACATCGAGCCAGATGGTTGTTTTAGGTGGAATTCTTACAATTGCAATTGCAGATTCAATGAGCGATGCAATGGGAATCCATATGGCTGAAGAGTCAGAAAATGTACATACTGCAAAAGAAATCTGGGTTTCAACAATCACAACATTTATAGCTAAACTTATTATCGCACTTACTTTTGTTGTTCCGGTTTTATTATTCGAACTTCAAACAGCAGTTATTGTAAGTGTTGCATGGGGGCTTTTACTAATTATTATTTCTACTTATTTTTCAGCAAAAAAACAAAAAACAGGAGTAATAGGGCCTATTGTTGAACATACACTTGTTATTTTATTAGTTGTTTTGGCAACTAACTTTGTGGGTCAAGCGATTGCTCAGTCCTTTGCGTAAATCCCTTTCTCATTCTTTCCTTTAAAAGCATTCCTTCAGTATCGATAATTATATTTCCAACATGATCTCTTTTTACCGGATCTTCTGTATGAACTTTTTCTTCTCCATCAAAAAATTCCAAACGATATCTCCAGGCGTGTTGGTCTCTGTATTTATAGACTTTAATTGTTAAACCATTTTCCTCATTCACAAATACAAAAAACGTATCCGGCTCATCAATTTCTTCATATCCATACATTCTTAAATAATCAGTCATTGTTCTTCGATAATCAGCAGCGAGTTTTCTTCGCCGCTCTGTTTTAACTTCTTTCTCTTTTTCTGGATCCCATCTTTCCATAAAATTAGATTAAGTTTTGGAAGCTATAATAAATAAATGGTAGAATAATTGCAACAAGTAATCCCCTTTTGTATGGTAAATGTTCAAAATGCTTTTAAATACACAATTCTCGCGGTTTTAACAATTCTGTTTTTCATTATTATTTTCCCTTTCATGCCTGCGATTGTCTTCGCGATAGTTTTCTCGATTATTTTTCATCCAATTTATGATTTTTTTATAAAAAAATGGAAATTCCCTGAAACTTTATCAGCCATTGCAGTAGTTTTACTGACATTTATATTTATAGTAACTCCGTTGGTTTTGCTAATAGGATTAATTGCCCAGGAGATTTATGTTTTTGTAACAACATTTGATTTTAATGGATTCTATAGCTGGATTTTACAATATTCAACAATAGAAGCATTCGGATATACAGTGAATTTAACAGAGTATACTGAAAGCTTTATTGGAGTTCTACAAAACGCAGGGAATAAACTTGGAGAACAAGCCGGTGGAATTATCGGAGTAATTACAGGAACTGCATTTTTATTCTTTGTATTCTTATTCGTATACTTTTTCTTCTTACGAGATGGACATTTATTAGTAAAAAAATGCAGATCAATCCTTCCTTTTACTAAAGAACAAAATAAAAAAATCTTCTATGATGTTTACAGCACTTCAAAAACAGTATTTACAGGATATTTGATAGCAGCGGTGATATCAGGATTTTTAGCATATATCGCATTTACTTTATTTGGGATTCCAGGCGCACCAATCTGGGGATTATCTGCTGCCTTATTATCGCTTGTTCCAAAAATCGGAACAGTTTTAATTTACGGTGCTGGAGCAATTATCGCAGGAATTTTAGGTGGGATCTGGGCAGGAATCGGCTTCATAGCGTACTTCATAATCGTTGAAGTAATAGGCATGCAAGCAGGAATCCGTCCAAGATTTGTTGATGTGAAAATTGCAATGCACCCGGTATTAGTTTTCTTTTCTTTAGTTGGAGGAATCCTAACCTTCGGAACAATCGGAATAATCTACGGCCCATTAATTATGGTGCTTTTCGTAAGTATATTTGAATTTGTGGTTGGGACGAGGCATACTGTCAAAGGTAAAAATTAATTTTAAGTTATGTTAGACCTTAAATTTATTTCAGAAAATCCTAATCTAGTTAAAGCGGGATGCGCAAAAAAGCGCAGAGATATTGATATTGATAAAATCATACAATTAGACACAGAAAGACGTGCTCTTATTATTGAAGTTGATGAACTTCGCACACGTCAAAATGAGGTTTCAAAAGAAATCCCAAAAAAATCAGATAAAGAGAAAGAAGAACTTTTTGCAGAAATGAAAACTCTAAAAGAGAATCTTAAAATGAAAGAACAGGCATTAGAAGATTTGGTTGAGGTTTTGGATGCGCTTGTTATCCAGGTTCCGAATCCCCCATTTGATGAAGTACCTGAGGGAAAAGACGATGAAGATAACAGAATTGAGCGAACATTTAGCGAACCAACTAAGTTTGATTTTGAACCGCGTGATCATATGGCGATTGCAAAAGATCTCGATTTATTAGATATGGAAAAGGCTGCAGAAAGCTCAGGAGCACGGTTTTATTATGTGAAAAATGACTTAGTTTTAATGGAATTTGCTTTAATTCAATATGCTCTTAGCAAAATCACTGCAAAAGGATTCAAGCCTATACTTCCGCCAGCTCTTGTTCGTGAGCATGCAATGATGGGAACAGGTTTCTTTCCTGCTGATAAGAATGAAATTTATTCAGTTAATCCAGAAGAAGATGATTTGTTTTTAATAGGAACTTCAGAAGTGCCTTTATGCATGCTTCATTACGATGAAATTCTTGATGTTGAAAAAATGCCTTTAAGATATGTTGCTTTTTCACCTTGCTTCAGACGGGAAGCAGGAAGTTACGGAAAAGATACACATGGAATAATCCGTGTTCATCAATTCGATAAAATTGAAATGTTCAGTTTCTGCAATCCTGAAAAATCAAAAGACGAACATGCTCTTATTGTTGAACTCGAAGAAGAGATCGTGCAAGGACTTGAAATTCCATACCAATTAGTAACTGTTTGCGGAGGCGACTTAGGAGATCCTGCAGCAATAAAATACGATATCGAAGCATGGATTCCAACTCAGGGAAAATTTAGAGAAATCACAAGTGCTTCAAACACAACAAACTACCAGGCAAGGCGATCAAAGATCCGATATAAAACTGCAGACGGAAAAAAAGACTACATCCACACATTAAACGGAACAGGAATCGCAATGGCCCGAATGTTCGTTGCAATTCTTGAAAACTACCAAAATGAAGACGGAACAGTGACGATTCCAGAAGTTTTGAGAGGTTATATGGGTGGGAAGGCTAAGATTAAAAAACAATAAATTATTCACCTCGCAACCCCCAAGGCATTGCCAACACACCCCTTTTTGTGTTAAAATATATTGAACAAATAAATAAAAAACTATGTTAGCACTCTCAACAGATACATTAAAAGGTTATGGGCTGAACCGTGTGTTTAAGTTCGCAAAAGAAGCTGGGTATGATGGAGTTGATGTTCATATTGATGAAAAGAATTACGATACTCAAAATGCAGAATATATTAAAAAGCTAAGCGCTGAGTATGGTTTACCTATTTTGGCTGTTCAATTACCTGATCCAACTCCCAAAAGACTTGAAATGGCTATTGATATGGCTAAAACAATTGGATGCAAAGTTATTATTGTTCAACCTCCAAAGATTTTTAATTTTAAACAACAATCTTGGTTAAAAAGTCAGGTTCCTAAGATCAGGGCTAAAGAAAATATTTCAATTGCTCTTGAAAATGCACCTGCTGACATGATTCTTGGATTTATTCCAAAGCATGCAATGGGAGATGTTACAGAAATGAAAAAATTCAAACATGCTTGTATTGATACAACAAGAATCGCAACTAAAAGCCAGGATTTAATGAGAGTTTATAAGAGTCTTGAAAAATATCTAGTACATATTCACCTTTCAAATGTTAAAGGTTCTAAAAAATATTTCCCTATAGATGACGGAATTCTTCCTTTAGAAAGTTTCCTAACTAAACTAAAGCAAGATAAATTCCCAGGAACCATTTCAATAAAGGTTAATCCTAAGTATTTAGATGCTGGTGATGACGAAAAAGTAATGAAGCATTTAAAAGAAATGAAAGCTTATTACGATAAGTATTTTGCTCAGGCAAAAATGGAAGGATAAATTTTTCCTTGACTTAAGGCAGAAAATGAATAAAATTAACTCGCTGTGAGATTAATTTCCCTTTTCATTTACACGGGAAATGCACGATTGCGTTGAGGAAAACAGCCCATGTTCTAAACATATTCTGTTACATTATTTTATTATGCCTAAAAAGAATACTTCAAAAAAGGCGGCTCCTAAAAAGGCTGCCAAAAAACAATTGAGGGCTAAAGTCAAGCCAAAAATTAAACCAGCTCCAAAGGCTGGACCTAAAAAGGTTAAAAAGACTGCTACGCCTGTTAAAGCAAAAGCTCCATTTGCTAAAGTTGCACCTAAAAATGCTGCCGCAAAAGTTAAAGCTGCACAAAAGTCTGTCGCTAGAGCAAAAGTTAAAGCAAAAAAACGAATTAAGCTTCAGGAAGGAACTTTTTCAATGACACCTTATATTGAAGCAATTTCAAAACCTATTGTTTCTACGTCAGACAGAAAGTTCTTTACAGCTAAGGATAGTGAAAATTACGCACTTCCACCATTGATTGAAGTGCAATTAAAATCATATCAGTGGTTTTTAGAAGAAGGTTTAAAAGATTTATTAGATGAAATTAATCCAATTACAGATTTCTCAGGAAAGAAGCTTGAATTACACTTTTTAAGCCACTCAATTGGTGACCCAAAATGGAATCCAGAAGAAGCAAAGTCGAAAAACTTAACTTTTGAAGCTCCACTTAAAGTACACGTACAATTAATTAATAAAGAGACAGGTGAAATTAAGGAGCAGGATGTATTTTTAGGCAGCATCCCGCTAATGACAAATAGAGGTACTTTTATTATTAATGGAATCGAAAGAGTAGTAGTAAGTCAGATTGTTAGATCACCAGGTGTGTTCTTTTCAACAAATTCAGCAGCTCCAGGAATGCATACAGCAAAAATCATTCCTAAAAGAGGTGCGTGGCTTGAAATTGAAACTGACAAAAAAGGTATTATTACAGTTAAAATCGACCGTAAGAGAAAAATCCCTATAACTCAACTTTTAAGAGTGTTTGGATATGAAAAAGATAAAGATATTCTCGAATTATTTAAAGATGTAACTTTAGATATCGAACATGATTACATCCTTAAAACTCTTGAAAAAGACACAGCAAAATCATTAGATGAAGCTTATCAATCAATTTATAGAAAAATTCGTCCAGGTGATTTAGCTACTCCAGAAAACGCAAAAGCCCTTATTACTTCTATGTTCTTTGATTATAGAAAATACGACATGGGGCCAGTTGCTCGTTACAAATTAAATAAGAGATTTAAACTAAAGTTACCAAATGAAAAAGAAAATCACGTATTTCAAGTTGAGGATTTAGTTTATATTTTAAAACATTTAGTTGGATTAAATAACGGAGAACATAAACCAGATGATATTGATCACTTATCTAATAGAAGAATTAGAGCGGTTGGTGAACTTGTTCAAAATAAGTTCAGAGTTGGTCTTTTAAGAACTGATAGAATTGCAAAAGACAGAATGACAGTTATGGATTTAGATACTGTTACTCCAACTCAATTAGTGAATTCTCGTCCAATAACTGCTGCACTTCGTGAATTCTTTGCGAGTTCGCAACTTTCACAGTTCATGGATCAAACAAACCCACTTGCAGAACTTGCGCACAAACGAAGACTTTCTGCTATGGGTCCAGGTGGTTTATCACGTGAAAGAGCATCATTTGATGTTCGTGATGTGCATACATCTCACTACGGAAGAATTTGTCCGATTGCGACACCAGAAGGACCAAATATTGGTTTAGTAGTTCACTTGGCAAGTTATGCAAAAGTAAATAACTATGGATTTATTGAAACTCCATTTAGAGAAGTTGTTCATACTGTTAAAAATAGTGCAGGCAACCTAGAAGGTAGAACTGCTTCTGAAGATATTGTTAATCCAAAGACCAAAAAAGCAATTGTTAAAAAAGGTGAAAAGATTGATTTAAAATCAGCTAAAGCAATTGCAGGTATTAAAGGATTAAGCGATGTTCCGGTAAGAGCTTATATAACTAGTAAAGTTAAATATATTGATGCAGATGAAGAAAGAAATCTTACAATTGCGCAGGCAAATACTGATGTTGATAAAAAGACAGGAGAGCTAACAAACAATCGTGTTGCTGCTCGTATGGATTCAGAGCCAGTCTTAGCTCATCCAGATGACGTCACACATATTGATGTAGCTCCAAAACAAATCATCTCAATTACTACAGCGTTGATTCCATTCTTAGAGCATGATGATAACACTCGTGCTTCTATGGGGTCAAACATGCAACGTCAGGCTGTTTCATTAATTTCTCCTGAAGCTCCAGTAGTTGGAACAGGAATGGAAGAAATGGCAGCAAAGAGTTCTGGGCAAGTATTAATTGCTGAAGATGATGGAACTGTTTCATATGTTGATGCAGATGAAATCACTGCTATTTACAAAAATGGTAAAAAAGTAACTTACAATCTTTCGGTTTATAACCGTTCAAACCAAGCTACTTCAATGCACCAAAGAGCTCGTGTTAATAAAGGAGATAAACTTAAAAAAGGTGATGTATTAGCGGATGGAGCATCAACTGACGATGGAGAATTAGCTCTAGGTAAAAATCTTCTTGTAGCTTATATGGCATGGCAAGGTTATAACTTTGAGGATGCCGTAATTATTTCAGACAGATTAGTAAAAGAAGACATTTATGATTCAATTCATATCGAAACATTTACTATAGATGTTCGTGACACAAAGCTTGGACCTGAAATTATTACTCGAGATATTCCAAATGTTGGTGAAAACCGATTAAAAGATTTGGATGTAGATGGTGTAGTAAGAATTGGTGCGCATGTTAAAGAAGGAGACATCTTAACTGGTAAAATTACTCCAAAAGGTGAAACTGAATTAACTGCTGAAGAAAGACTATTAAGAGCTATCTTTGGTGATAAAGCGCGTGATGTAAAAGATACTTCGCTGCGTCTTCCAGGTGGTGAAGGAGGTAAAGTTGTAGGAGTTCAAATCTTTACAAGAAAAACTGGAGATGAACTTCCAACTGGTGTTAATAAACAAATCAGAGTAAGCGTTGCTCAAACTCGTAAGATTTCAGTTGGTGATAAAGTTGCTGGGCGACATGGAAATAAAGGTGTAATTTCAATCATTGTACCAAAAGAAGATATGCCTTTCTTACCAGACGGGACTCCAGTAGACATTGTATTAAATCCACTTGGTGTGTCATCTCGTATGAACATCGGGCAGATTTTAGAAACACATTTAGGATGGGCTGCAAAAAAACAAAATATTAAAGTTGCATCCCCTGCCCTAAACGGAGTTAAATCGTCAGAAGTTACTGAAATGCTTAAAAAATCAGGACTTCCTGAACATGGAAAAGTTCAATTATTTGATGGACGAACCGGTGAACCATTTGATCATGAAACTACAGTTGGTATCACTTATATCATGAAACTTTCGCATTTAATTGAAGATAAAATTCATGCTAGATCTGTTGGACCATACTCTCTAGTAACTCAACAGCCATTGGGAGGTAAAGCTCAACATGGTGGACAGAGATTCGGAGAAATGGAGGTATGGGCACTTGAAGCATATGGTGCCTCTCATACATTACAAGAAATGCTGACAATTAAATCAGATGATGTATATGGAAGAGCTAAAGCATATGAATCTATTGTTAAAGGAGAACAAATCCGAAAACCTAGAACTCCTGAATCATTCAACGTTCTTGTAAAAGAGTTACAAAGTTTATGCTTGAGTGTAAATCTTATCAACAATGAATCTGAGGATGATCTAGCTGAAGACGAATACTCTGTTGTTGAAAAAACTGAAACTTTAAATGAGGATGTTGAAAATAGAGAAGAAGTTGATCCTGAAGTTGAAAAGAAAATGGCAAAACAGATTGCAACTCCAGGTAGAGGCCCTCAAAAAGTTGAACTTACAGAAACTCAGGCAGTAGAACTTGCTGAAGCAACTACTGAAGCAGATATAGCTGCTAAGGAATCTAAATAATACTACACACTTAATATAATATTTAACCAAACGAATGATGAGAAGTGTAAACAAAGTCATCTTGATCGGAAATCTCACTAGAGATCCAGAGATGCGACAAACAGCGAATGGACAGATGGTAACTACATTCTGTATCGCAACAAACCGTGAATGGGTAACACAAGACAGTCAAAAACACGGATTAGCTGAATACCACGACATTGTAGCGTGGGCAAAACTTGCAGAAATCTGCAGTAAATACCTTAAAAAAGGAAAACTAGTTTATATCGAAGGTTATTTAAAAACTAGAAGCTGGGACACTCCAGAAGGGGTTAAGAAATTCAGAACTGAAGTTGTAGCTCAAGACATGATCATGCTTGAAAAACGACCAAAAGGTGAAGAAGGTGAAGAATACATTCCTGAAAGTGATGAATCAGCTCCACCAGCAGAAGAAGCTCCAAAAGAAGAAAAAGCTGAAGATAAACCAGCTGAGGAAGTTAAAGAAGAGCCAAAAGAAGAGGCTCCTAAAGAAGAAGCTCCAGGAAAGGAAGAAAAGGAAGAGAAGAAAGAAGAGCTTGATATCTCTGCTGACCTTGGTCTTTAATTTAAAAAATAATTATGGAACTCCTATTTGAAATCCTAAAATTCGCATTATCACTAGCTGTTTTGATTGTATCTGCTGATTTATTAGTACGAAATTCAGAAAAGCTTGGTCTTGCTTTAGGAGTTCCTCAATTTATTGTTGGAATAACTATAATCAGTGCCGGTACTTCCCTACCAGAGCTCGCTACTTCAATTTTCTCAATTGCCAAAGGAGAAGCTGGAGTTGTTGCAGGTAACGTTGTAGGTTCAAATATCGCAAATATTTTACTGGTTGTAGGTATTACGACAATAATTGCCAGAAAAATTGAAATTAAAAGAAGCTTAATAAGACTTGATCTCCCTTTATTAGTTGGGGCAAGTTCAATTTTGGTTTTAACTTTACTAGATGGTAAATTTATTTTTTTTGAAGCAATTATTTCATTAATTGGATTTGCTGTTTATTTGATTTACAGCATCACTCAACATAAAGATAGCTTTGAAGAAAAAGAGAAAAAACTTATTGATACTTTTAAAGGAGAAAAGAGACCACCATTTAAATGGAGATATTTGGCTATTGTTGCTGTTGCAGCATTAACGCTTTATTTAAGTGCTGATTTTACAATTAGTTCTGTAATTTCATTAGGTGGAATATTCAATATTGATACTGCAGTGATAGCTATTACTGCAATTGCAATTGGAACTTCTTTACCAGAATTAATAGTGTCTGTTATGGCTGCCAAAAAAGGAAATTTTGATATCGCTTTAGGAAATATTTTAGGTTCAAACATATTTAATGGATTTATGATCATGGGAGTTGCAGGATTAATCACTGAACTTCCTGTACAACCAGCCGTATTAATAGTTGGTGTGCCTTTCTTAATAATTGCTACAGTTTTCTTGGCATTCTCTGGAATCGAAAGGAAATTCTACAATTTTGAAGGAGCACTCTATTTACTTATATATATCTTATTTATTGGGCAATTGTTCACAAATACCCATATTGTATAATTTACTTAACTTTAAATAATCATGGCTCAACACGGACAAAAACCACACAGTTTAGATACATTCGATGCAATCACTATTGCAGTTGCATCACCGGAAGAAATTCTCTCATGGTCTCATGGAGAAGTTAAAAAGCCGGAAACTATCAACTACCGTACGCAAAAACCTGAAAGAGAAGGTCTTTTCTGCGAAAAAATCTTCGGCCCAACTAAAAACTGGGAATGTTACTGCGGTAAATATAAAAGAATCAGATACAAAGGTGTAATTTGTGAAAAATGTGGAGTTGAAGTTACAAGAAGCTCAGTTAGACGTGAAAGAATGGGACATATCAAGTTAGCTGTTCCAGTAACTCATATCTGGTTTTTAAGATCTACACCAAGTCGTATTGGACTTTTATTAGATCTTCCAATTAAAACTATTGAACAAGTTGTTTACTTTGCTGCATACATCATCACAAACGTAGATGATAAAGGTTTAGAAGAAGCAAAAGAACAATTAACAACTGAATATCAACAACATAAGAAAAAAATTAAAGATGATGCAAAAATGGAACTTGATAAAGCTAAAGAAGCTAAAAAAGATAAGAAATATCAAACTACTTTAGAAAAAGAATTCGCAAAGAGAATTGAGGAACTTGACGAGCAACATAAAGCAGCAAAAGACGAATTAAATGGAATTGGTGTTAGTAAAGTTTATTCAGAACTTGAATACAGAAATCTTTCAATGAAATTTGGTCATGTATTTAAAGCTGCAACTGGTGCAGAAAGTATCAGAGACATCATTGGAAACATTGATCTTAAAGCTTTAATTGCTGACTTAGAAGTTGAACTTAAAAAAGCTTCTGGGCAAAAGCAAAAGAAAATTATTAAAAGAATCAAACTTTGCGGAAGTCTATTAAAAGCTGAAATCAGTCCTGAATGGATGATTCTAACAACTCTTCCTGTTATTCCACCAGATCTAAGACCAATGGTTCAATTAGACGGTGGAAGATTCGCTGCTTCAGATCTAAATGACCTTTATAGACGTGTAATTAACAGAAACAATCGTTTAAAAAGACTTATTGCAATCGGAGCACCAGAAGTAATTTGTAGAAATGAAAAACGTATGCTTCAGGAAGCTGTTGATACTTTATTAAACAACAGCGCAAGACAAGGTAAAACTGTATTTAACTCAGGAGATAAACGAAAACTACGATCTCTATCTGACATGTTAAAAGGTAAGCAAGGTCGATTCAGACAAAACTTACTTGGTAAACGTGTGGATTATTCTGGTCGTTCAGTAATTGTGGTTGGTCCACATCTAAAGCTAAATCAATGTGGTATTCCAAAGCTGATGGCAATGGAATTATTCAAACCATTTGTAATTGGACGATTAATTAGAGATGGATATGCTCACAATATTAAAAATGCAGAAAAACTAATTCAAGCTAATAGAAGAGAAGTTTGGGATATTCTTGAAGAAGTTACATTAGGTCACTATGTACTTTTAAATCGTGCACCTACGCTTCATAGACTAGGTATCCAGGCTTTCCAACCAATACTTGTAGAAGGTAAAGCCATTCAAATTCACCCACTTGTATGTACTGCGTTTAATGCGGATTTCGATGGGGATCAGATGGCGGTTCACGTACCTTTATCAACTCAAGCACAAGCTGAAGCGAAATCTTTAATTCAATCAGCTAATAACCTTCTTAAACCATCTCATGGAGAACCAATTATCACTCCTACGCAGGATATGGTACTTGGATGTTATTTCTTAACAAAAATGACTCCAGGAAAACATGGTGAAGGAATGGTATTCCCTGATTTAGAAGAAGCAATTATTGCTCACAGACTTGGACATGTTCATTTACAAGCTCCAATTAAAGCAAAAGTTGAAGATGAAATTATTGAAACAACAGTAGGAAGACTTATATTTAACAGTTATGTACCTGAAGGACTTCCATATGTTAATGAAACAATGAAGAAGAAGTCTTTAAGCACATTAATTAGTGATTCTTACCTTAAATTCGGGAATCAAATCACTGCAAAATTAGCAGATGAAATCAAAAGATTAGGATTTAAATTTGCTACAAAGTCAGGTCTTTCAATTGGAATTGAAGATATGATTGTTCCTGAAGCAAAAGTAAAGATCATAGATGATGCTTCTGAAATAGTTAAAACAATCACAAATAAGTATAAAATGGGATTAATGACTGATGATGAAAGATATCAGCATACAATTAAAGTTTGGTCAGAAACTAAGTCTGCAATCACAACTGAGATGGTAAAAGGAATTCATGATGAAAACCATATTCATTACATGATTAACTCAGGAGCCCGTGGTAACTGGGGGCAGATCACGCAGATGTGTGGTATTAAAGGTTTAGTTGCTAATCCAGCTGGTAAAACAATCGAATTACCAATTAAGGCAAATCTTAAAGAAGGATTCTCGATTCTTGAATACTTTATTGCGACACATGGTGGACGTAAAGGTAAATCAGATACAGCGCTTAAAACAGCGGAAGCTGGTTACTTAACTCGTCGTCTTGTTGATGCAGTTCAGGATATTATTGTTAAAGAATATGATTGTGGAACTAAAGAAGCTCACAGAGTAACAAGAGAAGAATCAGAACAAATCGGTGAAGAATTCGAAAAGAGAATTTACGGACGTGTTCTTACTGAACATGTAGTAGATGCAAAAACTGGTGAAGTACTTGTTAAAAAGAATACTGAATTAGGAAAACCTGAAATGAAAAAAATCACTGATGGTACTGTTGAAGAAGTTCATGTTCGATCTGTAATGACTTGTCAGACTCCAAATGGAATCTGTGTTAAGTGTTATGGGAAAGACCTTGGAACTAACCATACAGTTGATATTGGTACTGCAGTTGGAATTATTGCTGCACAATCAATTGGTGAGCCTGGAACACAGCTTACAATGCGTACATTCCACATGGGTGGTGTAGCTGAAGGAAAAGATATCACGCAAGGTTTAACACGTGTAGAAGAGCTATTTGAAGCTAGAACTCCAAAATCTCCTGCTATACTTGCTGAAATTGATGGTAAAGCAAAACTTAGCCAAAAAGGTAAGCAAATTACTGTAACGGTTATTTCAAATGAACCGATTGTAACTCGTTTCAAGCTTAGTCAATTTATGAAAGCTGAAGTGAAAAAAGGAGATAAAGTTAAAGAAAAACAAGTTCTAGCTAAATCAACAAAGCAGAAAAATCTTCTTAAATCTGATACTGAAGGTAAAGTTTTGAGTGTTGGAAAAGAAATAATTGAAGTTATTTCTGATGGATTAGTTGAAAAACCATATGTGATCCCTTCAGGTAAAACTGTTTTAGTTAAAACAGGAGCAGTAATTACAAAAGGACAAGCTTTGACTTCAGGTCATTACAACCTTAGAGAATTGATGGAGCTTACTGGTATTTACACTCTTCAAAACTATATAATGCAAGAGGTACAAAGTATTTACGCTTCTCAAGGTCAGACAATCAATGATAAGCATATTGAAATTATTGCAAGACAAATGCTTTCTAAAGCAAGAGTGCATGATTCTGGAGATAGTAATTTACTTCCAGGTGAGCTCGTTGACTTCCTTGAACTTGAAAAAATTAACGAAGATCTTAAGAAAAAAGGAAAACATCCTGCTGATGCTGAAAGATTACTTCTTGGTCTTACAAGAATATCTCTATACACTGATAGTTGGCTTTCTGCAGCTTCATTCCAGGAAACAATCCGTGTTCTTGTAGAAGCTTCTACAACTAAACGTATGGATGATCTTGAAGGTCTTAAAGAAAACGTAATTATTGGTAAATTAATTCCTGCAGGTGAAACTTATAAAAAACGAAATCCTGAATTAGTTAAAGAAATGGAGAAAAATGTGGACAAGAGAGAAGTAGGCGCAGAAGCGTCAACTGATGAAACTCTCGGAGAAATGTAAGGTCGTACACTCGGGAGGAATAAAAAAGCTCCTCCCTCGTATAGACCTCACATTTCCAGTAAAAGCTAAAAAAAACTTTAAAAAAACTCTTGCAAATTACCTAATTATGCTTTAAATTAACCGTCGCAACTTAAAATAATCTTTATATGCCAACAATAAATCAATTAGTACGAAAATCACGGAAAAAAGTAATTAAGAAGACTAAGTCTCCTGCTATGGGAATAACTTTTAATACTCTTAAGAATAGGAATGTTAAAATCAACTGCCCACAAAAGCGTGGAGTTTGTGTAAAAGTGTTTACAATGACACCTAAAAAACCGAATTCAGCGTTAAGAAAAGTTGCAAGAGTTAGATTAACAAACGGAATGGAAGTTAATGCATATATTCCAGGAGAAGGTCACAATCTTCAAGAACACTCGGTTGTGACTATAAGAGGAGGAAGAGTTAAAGATCTTCCAGGTGTTCGTTACCACATTATTAGAGGCTCTCTTGATACTCAAGGTGTTGAAGACCGAAAGCAGGGCCGAAGTAAATATGGATCTAAAAAACCTAAGAAATAACAGTTACTAAACTATGCAAAAAAGAGCACACTTTACACCAAAAGGATCGAATCCACTTTATGAAAAATTCATAAATTATGTGATGCACGATGGTAAAAAATCTACAGCACGTAATATTTTTAGTGAAACTTTCAAAATTATCACTGATAAAACTAAAGAAGATCCAGGAAAAATCTTTAATAAAGCTATTGATAATGTTAAACCTCAAATGGAGGTTAAACCTAAGAGAATTGGTGGTGCTGTGTATCAAATTCCTAGAGAAGTTAATGCTAACAGACAAATTGCCCTAGCATTTAGATGGCTAATCACTGCTGCTCGTTCAGGTAAAGGTTCTGCAATGGAGCAAAGACTTGCAAACGAATTAATTCAGGCTGCAGAAGGTCAGGGTGCTGCAATGAAAAAGAAAGAAGACACTCATAAGATGGCTGCAGCAAATAAAGCATTTGCTCACTTTGCGAGGTACTAAAGATCTAAATTATCGATGCTTGACTCGTAAGCTTTTTTGTTGTATAATAATAGCAGTACAAAAATACAAATCAAAATAAATCGTGTTTATGAAAAGCATTTTTCTAGATCTGGAAGCCAAATATCCAATGATTAATCTTGGATGTTATTTTATATTTAAACAACAATTAAATTTTTATATATTAACCGATTAATTCCTATCGGTATTGCCTATTTTTTCTTATTCTTAGCACAAAAACAAAATGGCAAAAAAGAAAAACAAAAATCTGTTAATGAAACTAGGTGGAGCTGCACTTGCAGCTGTTCTTTTAGTTACTGCAACAGTGCTTGTAACGTTAAGCCCCCCAGAAGAGGCTAAACACGGTGCAGCTTCAGTTTTCCTAAATTCTGGAACCTGTACAGGTGCTCCGTTTTATGGAGATTACGCTGATGGTATTTGTTACCTAGGCAACAACGTAATCGATAAAACTGTAACAATAAACAGTACAATAAACATTGATGGTGGTATATTCAAACCAGCAGCAACTGAAACTGATACTATTGCAGTAAGCATTCAATATGCTGCAGCAAATACAAGTTTCACAAACTCAGTTATTGACGGATCTCTTAATCCAGGCATCAATCAACTATTAAGAGCCAATAGTGTAAATAACTTAACACTTGATGGCGTAACCTTTAATGCTCCAGGTGCTACTGCAATTTACGGTTCTTATAACAATGGTTGGGATATTAGATATACAACAATTAATGATGCAGGTCTTGGAATATTTGTAACATCAATGGGATCAAATATGTCTATTTTAAATACTCAATTAAATAATGTTGCAAATGGTATCTTCCTTGGTGGAGGTAATTCTGTACAAGTAAAAGATGTTACTGCTACTGGTACAGGTACCGGTTATGGTATTATGACTCGATTTGCTGCTACTGGCAGACAAATTATTGATTCATCTTTCACTGGATTCCAAAAAGGTATAGATATTGAAAGCGATGCTACAACAGGTAACTATTTCAATAATAATAGTTTCTGTGATAGTACTCAATATGATGTTTATGTTGAAACTGGTGCTGGTATAGATGTAGCGCAAGATGCAGCATTTAACTTAGGTGATACAACTTATAATCCTGGAGGATATTATCTTGGACTAATTAAGCCATGTGCTGCTCCTCAAGAATTTGAAATTCGTCAAGACAATCTTCCTTTTGAAGCAAAAGAACTTGGTGATTACTATTTTGCTGAAAGTGTTTCAGATGCTAATCCATTACCTGCAATAGTATTCAAAAACACTGCAGATGGTTCAACACTTGATATGCGAAGTTTTAGTGCTACTAATACTGATGGTACTGCTATAAAACTTGAAGGTGAAGTTTCAATTAAAAATGGTGAAGTTAAAGACAGTGAAACAGCTATTGAACTTACTGAAGAAGCCGATAACAGTTCTATCGAAAATGTAAAATTTGATAGTAATACTAAATACCTTAAAGTTAATGGAACTATCGATGGTTTAAGCTTTGTTAAAAACTCTGTTAGTGAACTTGAAAAAGCTGACCTAGGTTCAGGAACACTAAAAATTCCTCAATTTACTAGAGGATTAGAAGTTGGTAATGACTTCAAAGGTGGTGATTTACAAGCTAAAGAACTTATGGGTACTTTAGAACGTGTTTATGACTTTGATGCTGATAATCAACTTGATACTGTTCCAAAACCTGATTCAGTTTATATATCTGATCAATTTGTTGATATTGCAGGAGAGGTAAAAACACTAAATTCATTAGCTAAAATTAAAATTGATAAAACTCTTAAAGATGCAAGAGTTAAAATGAGTGTAGCTAGAAACGTTGACATGTTCTCAGCATTAATGGATCAAACTGTTGCTGCTAAAGAAATGTTAATGGAAATTGGTGATAATGGTTTATCTTATGCTGATATGGATCACGATACTCCTGTACTTGTAGCTTCATCTTCTGATGATCGTGGACATGCATGGTTAAAAGAAATTGCTACTTCTAGCACTGCTCCTCTTCAAAAACTTCATTTAACTACTGCTCCTTTTGTAGATGGTTTTGTTAATACTGCTGTTTCTGAAGGAACAGGTGCTGGAAACGGAGTTGTAGCTAAAGATAATCTTGAAAAACTTCTAACTACTACTTTCACTCTTGCAGCTGGAGACAATACTGTATGGTGTGATGGTGTAATGGTTACAACTACTGATACAGATTGTGCAACAGTTGAATTTGGTACATTCAATGATGCTGGTACTGTAAAATCATATATGATTGAAGCTTCTAAAGCTGCTCAGTCTCATTTGAAAGAAAAAGCTATAGAAGATGTTAATGTTGATGCTTTAGATGTAGATTCAACTGATGGTTCATTAGAAGGACCTGAAAACTTTGAATATACAAGTAAAGAATTAGTTGGATATGGTGATATCCTTGCTCCTAACTTCCTTAAGGAAGCAAAGATGTCAGTAGAAAAAAATGGTGATAAAGTAACACTTAAAGTATTTGGTGATGAACTTCCAACTTTTGATGATTCTGAATTTGGCGGAGTTCCTGCTAAGTTAGCACTTTCTTACTCTGTTGTTCCTTATAATGATGGATACAATATTGCTAGCCCTATGACTTACAGAAAAACTGTTGTAAGTGATACTGGTTTAAACTTTACTCCAAGTGCTCAAAGTGATATTGAAGCTTACAGATTACCATCAATTTCAAAAACTATTTCTGATGTTGATTTCGTTGCACTTTCAAGAAATCTTAACCACAGAAATAAAGAAGCTATTAGTGCTTTAGGTACTTTAGTTGAACAAGCAAAACCTTTAAGTCTTGATCGTTCTGCTGGTATCCTTGCCTCAGGTGGTGATTTATTAGTAGAAAAATCAAATTTTGATACTTACAAAGATTCTACTGCTATCCCTCAATATGCAAAAGATGAAATCGCATTAAGCAGCAAATTACATGGAGATAAAGGTTCAGTTGCTGTTGCTTATGGTAATTCAACTGTTGATAAATACAATGTAAAACTTTCTAAAAATAACGTTTATAATTATCAAGGAGGTTTTGCTGTATCTAACGCAAGAACTGATATCTGGGATAACGTTCTTGAATTAAAAACTCTAGGTGTTCATGAAGATCGTGCTGATTTACTTGCTAGCACTGATTATATTGCACAAAATGATCTACCTACTAGCGCTGGAGTTGATGTATTAAGAACTGATGGACAAAATCCAGGTTATACAATGTCTAATGCTGGTATCGTTGTAAATACTGGTGGAGACAAAGATTATTATGCAGCTAACCTTCTTGATTCAGTATATGATGCAAATGGAAATGTAATTAAAGCTGATATCGAAGGTCTTGAATTAGATAGAGGTTACGCAACTTCAATCCTTAGAAATACTATATCACTTGAAGGTGGTGTTGGTATTGCTATTGGAGGTGAAGTTGATAGTTCTAGTTCAATATGTACTGAAGCTTCATTTGACGCAGCTGTTGACGCAGCTTGTCTTATTGATAATAAAATTGCTGCTGTTGTAGATGGCAATACTGTAAAACCTACAGGAAAGATTCCTGAAAAATCAGCAAACAATGCTGCTCCAGTTCTTGCTAAGGTAGCTGATGGTGCTGACACTTGTTTTGTATCTGTATGGCCAGGATTAGAAGAATATGGAATTGATCCTAATCTTGTTGCAGCAACAGAAGAAACAGTTGATGGAGAATTGGTTGAATTATATGACGTAGCTCGTACTTATATTAGCAACCTTAATTGTGATAAATCAGGTGCTGTAGTAATTGGTGGTAGTGCAGTTCAACGCCTAAAACAAGTTGTAAATAGTGATCCTCAATACGATGCATTTGTTCTTGGAGTAAGTCCTCAAAACATGGTTAAAAGAGCTGCTTCTGAACATGTAATTGATAATGTTGGTAAACATTATGCTGGTGCTATCTCATTAGATGATGTAACAGCAACTGGTGAAGGTCAACTTGCATATACAATTACTGATTCTCAAATCGCTGACAGTAATGGTCAAGATGGTATTGATTCAACAAAAGGTTTTGATAATGCAGTTGCTATTGCATTAGACAATTACTCAACTTTAGATAAATCTTACTACATCGTTAAAAACAGTGTACTTGATAATGTTAGTAAAGATGTAAGTGGTCTAGAAGAAGTTGCAGGTACAGTTGAAAACACTCAATACATTCTTACTGATAATAACGTTGATAACTTAGGTGCTGAAACACCATTTGAAGTAGTTAACGACGAAGTTTACTTTGCAGATGCTGTAGATGCAGCTGCAGACAACACTAATCCAGAAGAAGGTGTTAAATATACAGCTAAAGTTAAACATGCTGGTCAATTAACTCACGGTCCTGCTACTGGTGTAAGAGTATCTGCTATGGATGCTAGTTGTACATCAAATTATTCTGGTTGGGATATCCGAGGTATGATTGATAATTGTTCTGTTGATTCATCAACTACTGTTGTATCTACTGATGATAAATGGGCTGAATATGAATTATCAGTTCCTACTGGAATGGCAATAATGCAAGCAGTTGAAGATCTTGAAAACACTAATTCATACGGTGAATACTTACTTGCTAAAGGTGAAGTTAATTACCTTGAGCCATTATATACTGATCTTACTGAACTACAACCTCTTGTAGTCACTCAACACAATATGAAAAGTAAAGGCCACAGAGGTTCTAACCTATGGGTATTTGAACCTCTTGAAGTAATCTGGGAAGGTACAACTGAAATTTATCCGTTTGTATTCGAATCAGATTCAGACTGGACTGTTGATGTATGTGTTTCTGTACCTGAAGGTTACGAAATTGTTGCACCAGAAGCATGTGTTCAAACATTTGTAGCAAACGAAATTAAAAATATTGATTTCGTTGTTCAAGAAGTTGGTACTGTAAATACAGATACTGACGTAGACTGGTCATTTACTAATCCTGCTGGAAAGACTAAGAAAGAAAAGAGTAAAATCCAAAACAGAATTGGTAAAAAATATGTTGAACAGTTCTTATTAGAAAATGGTGGTGATCTTGAAGATTTAGGTTACTATCTTGATACTTCGAAAGGTGAAGAAGGTAAACTTAAAAAACTTAAGAAAGAAAAGAAAAACTAATTACCTTTCCCAATAATAAAAAAGCCCTGGTTCTAAACTGGGGCTTTTTTATTTAAATTTATCTTTCAAAGACTTAGGGCAGGTTTTTATAAATTTTACCGCAAGTATTGGCATAATTAAAATTGCAGCAAGATATCCTGTAATTAAAGATACAGCTGCTGCAATTCCAAATTTACCTGTAATTGGCAAAAGCGTAATAAGAACAAATAATCCAGCTGTTGTTAAAACTACACATTGAAAAAGAGGCACAATAATATGTCCAAATGTTTCTCGCATAGCTTTAACAGGTGTTTCATTTTTACCTAATTCTTCGTTATACCTATTCATAATTTGTATCGAATAATCAATACCAAGCCCCATAGCCAAAACAGCAATAGTACCATTTAATGCATTAAGCTCGATATTCAGTATTGGCAGCATTCCAAGCCCAAAAGAAGATCCAAATATAACAGGAATAACCGAAATAAGACTTGTTCTAAATCTTTTATAAATAAACCATAAAAACAATAAAATTATTGAAAATGTAATGAATGTTGCAACCACAGCTGACCACAAAACATCATCCATTGTTCTTGAGAAAGCTAAGAAAATACCAGTTGGCTGAATATCTAATTCAGGTTCAAATTCAGCAGAAGCTATATTTACGCTATCTGCAATATGTTTAATTGCAAATGAATCGGTTTCTGCTGGCCAGAATTTTATTAATGTAGAAACATATTCATTGCCTTGTTTTTCAATTATTTTCGGAGCAACCTCTTGAACTTCTAATTGTGCAACTTTATTTACAATAATATCACTTTCAAAAAGCATATCGTAAAGCTCATTTAATGATTCGGGAAATAAATCTTTATCAAACTTAGCCAATAAATAATTAATTGATTCTATGTTTACCCGATTATGAATATCCTCAATATCATCAATCCCATCTAAAGTTTTTTCAATAGTATTCACAGCATCTAATGCGACTTGAGTTGCAACATTCCCTTTTAATAAAACATAATGTGGTAAGTAAAGCTTAAAATTGTCCTGCTCAAATTGATAAGCTTCATAAACTTTGGAATTTTCAGGCATAAAACTTTTTGATTTAAATGCTGTGTCGATTCTTAAAATATTTGCAGTCATTAAAACCAAAAACAATACTGAACTTATAAGTACAATTTTTTTGTGCTTTTGAATAAAATCAAAAAGTTTTCTTGCACCATTACTCCCCTGCTCAGCTTGTTTTATACTTCCTGAAGCAACCTTTAAATTTGATATCATCAACACTGAAGCACCAATAACATAAGTAGCAACCAATGCTATTCCTAAGCCTAATACGATCAATAGTGCATATTCCTGAACAGGCTTTAAATCAGTAGTAAAAATATCTGCAGAAAACGCCACCATATTTAAGAAAGTTGTAATACCTGCAGCTTTACCAGCTGTAATAAAAACAGTTTTTATCGCTTCTTTTTTTGACTTCTCCCCAAACTCTTCTCTAAATCTCTCATTGAAATGTATTAAATTATCAATGCATTGACCAAGTAAAAGTGGTATTGCAATTATGTGTACAAACGAAACATCTTTAATACCCAAAACCGCAACTGTTCCAAATGCCCAAAATACAGCTAAAGATAATACTATTATCGGAACAAGTGTAAAAAATACTGACCTAAAAGTTATAAAAAGAACAACTGCAAGAAGAAAAATCATAAATGCTATTACAAACGGACTATTTCCTAAAACTCTTTCATCAATTTCTTTTTCAATAATTTCTGTCGAGTACAATTTTATATCAATCAAATCAGAATAATCCTCAGATAGTTCCTTAATCCCCAAAAACATTTCTCTACGCTCATCACGTGATGTTTCTTTCGTTGTTTTTATAGTTGCTCTTAATGCTTTTACATAAGGTGTATTGTAAGTAATATTCGGCGGCAAATCCCCTGTATAATGAGCTAAAATATCAAGCTCTTGCAATTTATCTACTACCCAGTCATCAGATAATGCTTTTCTGCCGAGGCGTTCAAATTCATATGGATCGAGCCTATATAAATCTACAATTATACTCATTGTTCCTTGATCTGAAATCAAATTCTGAATTGTATAAGAAGTCCCATCTTCGCTTTTAGTAAAACCAATATGTTTATTTAACACTGTTGTAAGTCCATCAACTTCTATTGGCCATTTTTCCTGAATTTCATTAAAAAAACGATCCTGCTCCTTTAATAAACCTAGAGATAAAATACTTGCTTCATCCTTTGCAGTTATTGTTGTAGATAAAATATCCCTTTCTCCGAATTGTTCATTAATATAATCAAGCGGGCCAATATATTTCTGATCAATAAAATCGTGAACATTTGATTGAACTCTTGTACCTAAAATAACCATTATAAAAATCATGGTTAACACAGCTCCTCCAACAAGAATTAATTTGGGTCGTTTCGAAACAATCTTATATAGCCATTTCATCATATATTTATATTCTCATGTTTTACGATTTATTTCGAGTCATTTTTAAAACCTTGACAAATTTTAAAAAATGCTATATAGTCATACCCATTAAACTTTCAAAATATGCAACTTCACTTATCACATATGCAACCAGAAAGACCGAAAAACAATGACGAACCATTACTATTGTCATTATTACCTAGTGAACCATTAACTGTTATACCTTCAGGAACAGGAACTATTAAACTAGTTAGAATTATAGAAGAAACGCCAGAATTAGGTTATAAAAAGATTGAAAAAGTTTGGTTAAGGGATCTTGAAATTATAAGAAGCTGTGATACAAGAGGGAACCATTCAACTCTAGGTTTAAATGAACCTGTTAACAGATTTAATCAAGCTTCACTATTAGCTTTGCTACAACACAGACAAGAAGAAGGTGATAGACTCGATTTTTATTATGATTCAAATTTACCTGAACCTGAACTTCCAGGGCTAACAGCAGTAAGAAATGCAATTGAGGTTTTATGTTAGTAGTGTATCTTAATACCTATAACCAAATCGCCGTCATTTTGCCGTCTTTTTGGTTATACAACTAAAAAGTGCACCCCATTACTGAAGTGCACTTTACTTTCCGCTACGCTTCGCTCCAAAGAGCTCCGGCCCTTCAGGCCTCCACTCTATTCATAGATATAATCATAATACTCCCCTTCTGGCGGCCCAACTTCAACTTCGTTCACTTCATCGTAATCGTTAAGCATATCATTTGCCTTAACCATTCCTAGTGAAACAGTGTATAAGTAATCTCCGATATAAAGTATTCGTTGAATATCCTTTCCTCCATACCAGTAATATCCAGCTTTATCTTCAACTTCAGTTTCATCATAGTGGCTGATTCTAGCTTTTAATTCAAATCCTTTCTGAAGATCAAGTCCATAAACATACGCTCCCTGGAAAACATAGTCTCCGTAAGTATTTGAAGGGACGTCTGGATCTTTCAATTCTTCTGGAATTTCAGCAAGTCGAACCGGGAATGAAATAATATCTTTTTCCCGATCGAACAATAGTGCTTTGTGGTCGTACAATAATGGCGAATCTGTTCCACGATCCCCTATTACAACTTTAAACTTCTCAATTGGATTTTCAACATCAGTAACATCAAATAATCCAACTTTCATTCCCTGGAACCAAGCAAAATCAATATCTCGTCCAGCTGCTTCAAGTTCATCAGGATCAACTGTTTCCTTACCAAATCCTAAAATATGGTTTTCATCATAAGGATGTAAATAATCACTAAATCCTGGGATCTTAAGTTTTCCTAAAATACTAGGAAATGCAGGATTTGATAGATCAATCACAAAGAAAGGATCAATCTTTTTAAATGTCACCATATATAACCTGCTACCAACGAATCTTGTTGAATAAATTGTCTCACCTGGTGCGATTCCTTCAAGTTTTCCAATCATATTCATGTCATTGTCTAAAACATAAACATTATTATCTGAAGTGCCATCCCAACTAAATCCACGTGTAGTTGCTATTCTGAAATATTCTCCATTTTCATCCATTGAGAATTGATTCAAAATAGTCCCAGGAACCCTTCCTTTAGACAAAAAATCGATTCCGTCCGGACTCATATCAAACTTATAAACACTAGTTGTTTGATTATCATATTCGTAATTCCAGTTACTTGCAGCAACATACAAATGCTCAGTTGAAGCATAAATATTATCACTTTGTCCCAAAATCACTTCTTTCATAATATCTCCTTTTTCTTCAGTTGGAATCCCAACCACAATCAAATAATTTGAAGATTCAATGATTGGAGCATGTTTAATATCAACACAATCAACCAAAGGCTGAGCTACTTCATCATCTGTATCTCTAAATGCAGGAAGAATTTCAATTGGATCTTCAATATCCTCGTATGGCCAGAAAGTGAATCTGTTCATAACCATATAAACCATATCTCCAACTTTTCGAGATTGATTATAATCCCCTTCAAAAGTCATTTTTCTGAACACTTCGACATCTGTTTTATCTGAGATATCAAAAATATAAACAACTGTTTGATTCCCTCCATAATAAGGATGAGGAGCGATCATTAGTTCCGGACCTCCTCGATCATAATATGGATAAGAATAATATGAATTTCCGATTACAGTAAGCCGATCTCCATCAACATACATTTGATTTGGCCAAAAGTTTTCATCATCAAATTCAACAGCATCCAGTTCTTCCATATCATTTGGATGATATGACTTTACAACACGAATTTTGTTGTCTTTTACGATATAAATATATTCTCCGTCAGTCTTTACAATGTCCGCCTCATCAACACCTTCAACCTGTACATTTGTTGAAGAGAAATCAACAGCACCTTCAGGTTCTCCACCGCCAGTCATTACTTCAGAAGACTTTGCTGTACTTGGTGCAGAAGTAGTTACAGCGTTATCAACAGCTTCTAAAAACATTCCATCATCTTCAGCCCAATATCCATAATAATTATTACCTAAGTCTTCAAAAGATTCCTGTAACGCTGAACAACTTTCAAAATTTGTAAAATTATATTTTTCAGTTTCTGCTTTTAGCCCGTCATATGTTCCGCTGTCATCAGTATCACCTGTTTGAACTCTGTAAATTACTTCAGCCATTTCACCTCGATTCAAATATTGATCAAATGTTCCAACAGTTGGAGGGATTGCCTGCTTTTCTTCAACTGCTTTAACATATTTATGAAACCATTCATTTTCATAAGAATCATTTCTTGGCAGAGTTAAGCCTTCAGTAACTATCTTCCCAGATTCAACAAAATTGATTGGTCTTTCTGGTTTAAAATTTCCATCTGGATATCCTTGAACTAATCCAAGATCTTTTGCCTTACAAACATAAGTTGCAAACCATTGATCAGTTACATCCGGAAAACAGTTTCCTCCTTCAGGAGTAGCACCTGCTGATTCAAGTACAATTTTAGTAAATTCTGCACGATTAATAGTATCGGCAGGACGATAAGTTCCATCGCCATATCCCTGAACCGCACCTTCATCAGCCAGATACCCAACTGCATCTGAATACTCATAGTTAAATGGTACATCAGGAAACGGACCATCATCGAACTGTGCGTATGCCACATTCATTGAAAAGGCAAGTGCTACAAGAGCCAATAATGCCCCGAGCTTCTTTGGTTTCATGTTTAAATTGGTTAAAGTATGAAATCGCTATCTATAAGTATACCGCGATAGGAGCGATTACGAAAGTAGGTTGACGGTTTAGTCAAATTGGCAGATATATCTAAATCTTTTATTTGACTTTTACCGCTAACTCCCTATAATACCTCTGGCGCTGATAGCGCCTATTATTAACTATAAAAATCATGTCTGAAGACCTCAAGAACCTCCGGAATATTGGTATTATTGCCCATATTGATGCGGGAAAAACTACTTTTACCGAACGTATACTTTTTTATACAGGTAAAAAACATAAAATCGGTGAAACGCATGATGGTGCAGCTGATATGGACTGGATGGAACAAGAAAAAGAACGTGGAATTACAATTACTTCTGCGGCTACAACTTGTCACTGGAAAGATATCCGAATTAATATTATTGATACTCCAGGCCACGTTGATTTCACAGCTGAAGTTGAACGTTCATTAAGAGTATTAGATGGTGGTGTTGTTGTATTTGACGGATCACAAGGTGTAGAACCTCAATCTGAAACAGTGTGGAGACAAGCAGATAAATATGAAGTACCAAGAATGGCTTTTATTAATAAGATGGATAAAATGGGAGCTGACTTTTATATGTCTATCAATTCAATTCACGACAGATTAAGTGGTAAAGCAGTAGCTATCCAACTTCCAATCGGTGCTGAAGGAACTTTTAGCGGAGTTATTGATTTACTAGAACAAAAAGCTTATAAATTCGAAGGTGATTTTGGTGTAAATGTTGTTGAAATGGAAGTCCCAGAAGATATGAAAGAAAAAGTAGCTGAATATCGAGATAAAATGCTTGAAAAAGTTTCTGAATGTGACGACAACCTAATGGAAAAATACTTAGAAGGACAAGACTATACAGTCGACGAAATCAAGGTAGCAATCCGAAAAGGAACAATTGCAAACCAAATCTATCCTGTTTTATGTGGAACTGCACTTCAAAACATTGGTGTACAGTTAATGCTTGATGCAGTTCAATCATATCTTCCTTCACCGTTAGATATTCCTCCAATCAAAGGTACAAATCCTGACACTGAAGCTGAAGAAGAACGACCTGCAGATGACAGCAAACCATTTGCTGCACTTGCATTTAAGATCGCAACTGATCCATTCGTAGGTAAATTATGCTTCTTCAGAGTTTACTCTGGAACTCTTACTGCTGGATCTTATGTTTACAATGCAACTACAGGTCAAAAAGAAAGAATCGGACGTATCTTACAGATGCATGCAAATTCACGTGAAGAAATTAAAGAAGTACACGCGGGAGATATTGCTGCAACTGTTGGTCTAAAAAATACAATGACTGGTAATACCTTATGTGAAGATGGACATCCAATCGTTCTTGAGTCAATTGACTTCCCAGAACCAGTTATCTCAATTGCAATCGAACCTAAAACTAAATCAGATCAAGAAAAACTTGGTCTTTCTCTTCAAAAACTTGCAGAAGAAGATCCAACTTTCCAAACTTATACTGACGATGAAACTGGTCAAACTATTATCTCAGGAATGGGAGAGCTTCACTTAGAAGTATTAGTTGATCGTCTTAAAAGAGAATTCAGTGTTGAAGCAAATGTAGGTAAACCTCAGGTTGCTTACAGAGAAACAATTCAAGAAGAAGTTAATATGGAAGAAAAATACGCGAAACAATCTGGTGGTCGTGGACAATATGGACACGTTCTTATTAAAGTTGGTCCACAAGAACCAGGTGCAGGTTATGAATTTAAAGATTCGATTGTTGGAGGTAAGATTCCAAAAGAATACATCCAACCAGTTAACAAAGGTATTCAGGAAGCAATGACAAAAGGTGTTATTGCTGGATATCCAATGGTTGATCTTAAAGTTGAACTTTATGATGGTTCTTACCATGATGTAGATTCGAATGAAATGGCGTTTAAGATTGCTGGATCTATTGCATTCCAAAATGCAGCTAAAAAAGCTAATCCAGTATTATTAGAGCCAATCATGAATGTAGAAGTTGTAACTCCTGAAGATTACTTCGGTGATGTAATGGGGAACTTAAGCTCAAGACGTGGACAAATCAGCGAATCTGGAGACAGAGGACCTGTTAAATTCATTAAAGCTGAAGTACCTCTAAGTTCAATGTTCGGTTACACAACAGATTTACGTTCTATGACGCAAGGGCGTGCAACTTCAACAATGGAATTTGGTCACTATGCTAAAGTACCAAAGAACGTTGAAGAAAAAGTTGTTGCTGAAAGAACAGGAAAGTAATCTGTAATTTAAAAGTATTATGAGTGGAAAGGCACTTGGACCAGAAATACAAGATGAAGAAGGATACTTAATAGGTCATAGAATTGATGGTGACGATCCATTCCCAAAACAAGTTAGAGTCCCAATAAAAGATATCGGCAGATTAATACAAGGAATTGTTGCTTCAGGAGCTAAACCAAGATACCCTGAAGATTTACCAGGAGCAAAAGATCCTGATGAAGAATAAAAAACCTTGCAATCTGCAAACTTATTAGCTAAAATCTCTGAGCGTTCAGAATTTAAGTCTGAACCATTATATATATCCTTAATAACCCAAAAATATGGCTGATCAAGAAAAATTTGATCGTTCAAAGCCGCACGTTAATGTGGGTACCATTGGTCACGTAGATCATGGTAAAACAACTCTTACTGCCGCTATTACAGCTGTTGCTGCTGCGAAAATGGGTGGTAAAAACGCTGCAGTGGCTTTTGACATGATCGACAACGCTCCAGAAGAGCGAGAAAGAGGTATCACTATTGCAACCTCTCACCAAGAGTACGAAACAGAAAAGCGACACTACGCACACGTTGACTGCCCAGGGCATGCCGATTATGTAAAAAACATGATCACTGGTGCTGCGCAAATGGACGGTGCAATCTTAGTAGTATCTGCTGCTGATGGACCTATGCCACAAACTCGTGAGCATATCCTATTAGCTCGTCAGGTAAACGTTCCTTATGTTGTTGTTTTCTTAAACAAAATGGATCAAGCTGATCCTGAAGTTGCTGAACTTGCAGAAATGGAAGTTAGAGAACTACTTTCTAAATATGAATTCCCTGGAGATGAAACTCCAATTATTAAAGGATCTGCTCTAAAAGCACTTGAAGATCCAACAGGACCTGATGCAGAACCAATCTTAGAGTTACTTAAAACTCTTGATGAATATATTCCAGAACCAAAACGTGAAGTTGATAAAGACTTCCTAATGCCAGTTGAAGATGTATTCTCTATTAAAGGTAGAGGTACAGTAGCTACTGGACGTATTGATACTGGTATCGTTAATGTTAACGACGAAATTGAAATCGTTGGTATTAAAGATACTCGAAAAGTAGTTGTGACTGGTGTTGAAATGTTTAAAAAACTTCTTGATGAAGGAAGAGCTGGTGATAACGTTGGTATCCTTTTAAGAGGTATTGAAAGAGAAGAAATCGAAAGAGGACAAGTTCTTGCTAAACCAGGAACAATCAAACCACACACTAAATTCGATGCTGAAGTTTATATCCTAACTAAAGAAGAAGGTGGACGACATACTCCATTCTTTAAAGGATACAAACCTCAATTCTATATCAGAACAACTGATGTAACTGGTTCAATCGAACTTCCACCAGATGTTGAAATGGTAATGCCTGGTGATAACGTAAAGATGAAAGTTGAACTTGGAACACCTATTGCGATGGACGAAGGTCAAAGATTTGCGATTCGTGAAGGTGGTAGAACAGTTGGAGCTGGAGTTGTAGCGAAGATTACTGATTAAGAGCTTAATATAAGTCCTAGTCGCCCCGGGGGAAACCTCGGGGCTTTTGTTTTATCAAGCTGTGAAGAGGGAGCTTGCGACTGACTGAACAGGTTGAGAAAACAAAACGGAGTGTGCTCAGTCTGAAATTAGTACTAAAGCAGCTTCATTTGGTTTACAATCTTGCTAAAATCTGGTATAATAATAACGTATAATTATACTCTTAACAAAAACAAAAATGGCAAAAGGAGCTCCAGTTCCTCCTTGGGAACAAGCTGAAAAAGCTAAATCTAAACCTAAATCTACTGCAGAAAAGGTTAAAGATTTAAAAACAAAAATTTCAAAACTAGAAGAAACTGTAAAAAAATTGAAAGATCCTAAAAGCCCTGAAGCTCGTAGAGCTGCAAGAAAAGAGCTTAGGCTTCAATTGAATAGAGCCTCTACATCAAACCCAAAAGAACAAGCTAGATTAAGAAAAAAAATAACCGGCAAACTATCAGAAGCTGACGTTGCAAAGTATTCAAAACCAGCTTTATATAGTGCTCAAAGAAAGCTTACAGCTGCAAAACAATCATTAAATGAAGTATCAGCTGGTAGTAAGGGTGCAAAAGGTAAAGCGCAGGCTAGAATTAAACAAGCCCTTGGAAGAGAAAGTGCATAATTTGTTAATTTAAAAACAGAAATATGAATCAGGAGGATCTTAAAAATAGACTCCAGGAATTAATAGAAACTTCTGAAAGTATGAATGAACTGCCTGAAGATGAGAGGGTAGATCTTGTTAAAGAAATGCTAGAAGGAGATCCTGAGCAATTGAAAGAAATAATTAAAGCCTTAGAAGAAGAACAAAAAGACCTTGAAAAAGTTGATGAAGAAGTAAATGAATTAAAAGAAGTTGTTGATGATGCGGTTTCTGAAGCAAAAATTCTTGAACAAGAAGCAGCAAGAGATAAACTAAAAGAAGATGAAACGATAGATCAAAACAATGTCAGTGAAGTTATTGATACTCTTACGCAAAAGTTAGAAACGATAGCTAAAGATGATGCCCCGAAAATAATAGAAAAAAAGAAAATTAGTTTTACTCCAACAACAGCATTAAGAGAAACCATGGCGAGCTTGATTGGCTCTTTTATGTGTGGATTGGCTGGAATTTTAATAATTTACCTTACGATTCTGCCAATGGGGACATACGAAAGACTCGATATTGCCTTTAGTTTAAAACCTCCATTATTTTTTCCAGCATATTGGGTGGCCGTAATTTTTAGTGCTATTCTTGGTTTAATTGTAGTGCCGTTTTTACGCTTGATCAAAACGAAAAGTTTAATTTTGAGCATTTTATTAGGTGGAATTATGGGAGGAATCATTGTTGGTATTGCGCATATGGCCACAGGTTTAACTTACGATATTATTATTATGCAGAATATTAATCCGATAGGCTTTAGAGGATATTGGATTGCAGTGATCTTTTCAATATTAATTGGATTTTTTGCACAGCTAATTAATCGAGTAATTAATAAAATTAGTTTTTTTAAAATTGCAGAATAACCCATCCCTAGCTTGACAAGGATGGTATTTTTGATATAATAATCTCCTTGTTTTTTGCGATGGCTCAAGAAGCCTTCGAATTCAACGATAACAGCACATCGCTGACAACAACCGCAGGTCCTTAGGGACCATTGACAACAGGAAGGGAGACAGAGAGATGAAGTTGAAAGAACTGCTGCAGATTCTAGTAGGCGGGGCCATCATAGGCCTTGTTTGCGTCTTGAGCACCATTGGGCTCTTCTGGGCGCAAGACATGTACGTCGACATCGACGGCCGAGTGCTGGACTGGAGTTCGATGGGCTACCCCCTCGGTTACGGCGCTCTGAGTGGCGTTGCGCTGATGCTCGTATTGGCAGTGATCGTCGTGATCCTCCGCAGTCGAGCCGACGTACAGTACGACCGCGACGTGATCCTGGTCAACGCGGCCGCGCGCGATGTCGAGGCGGCCAACGCGATGATCCGAGACCTCAACCTCCAGGTCGACAGACAAGCCGAAAATCTCAATCTCGAGCAAGCTTCGAACCAGCAGCTCCGCCGGGAAATCGACGGTCTCCGGACCGAGCTGCTGGGTGTCCATACCCGCGCTGACCAGCTCGAGTCCGAGCGCGACATCGCCAAACA
>JBHPJE010000007.1:0-64251 GCA_042568205.1 Patescibacteria group bacterium | reverse complement strand
GATTGTATCTCCAAAAGGCACATCTAATTCAAATTGATCTAAAATGATAGGATCTCCAAATGGATTACTAATTGATTCGATTCCTAAGCCAGACATTACAACTATTAATGCTCCTAAAAACTGAACTCCAAGGCGAATCCATGGATTTACATCTTTTAAATCATCTAAGAAACTAATACCAGCAATCATCAAAGCTCCAATCAGCACTCCAATTACTCGAATATCAAGTTGAACAAACAAAAGAGTGCCTAGAATAAACACAAATACAAAAATTAAGCCTCCATAATATGGAATCGGCTTACGCTTAAGCCCATACTTATGCGGACGATCCATCATTTTCCACTTTGGGAATAATTTTAGCGCTATATAAGTCAAAATTAGCGTTAAAATGAATGAAAATGCTGCAGGAATTAGGTATTGGATCATGTGTTTATCTTTTTCTTATACTTATATAAAGGTTTGTCAGTATCTTTTACCTTTTCAAGTATACCAACAAGTTTTTTTTCATGAAAGGCACAAACATTCTCCTCTTTTATGTCTTCGCGCTCAATAAATTGACCTAAATTGAGTTTATTAAGTTCATTGCGGGATATTTCAAGAGATGGGAAATTTATAGATAAGGCCTCAATTGGTATTAAATGCTTATCTAGACCATCTTCTTCTAAATCTTCAAGTTTCACACTATCTTCTACTAAAAAATGTCCAACTTTTGTACGTTTAAGTGCATTTAAATATGCTCCAGTTTCAAGTTTTTTACCTATATCATGGGCTAAACTACGAATATAGGTGCCACTTGAACACTCAACGTCGATAGTTAAATTTGGATATTTGTAGTCAATAAGCACAATATCGTGAATTGTTACTTTACGTGACTTCATTTCAACTTTTTTACCTTCACGTGCTAATTCATATGCTTTTTTACCATTAATTTTAAGAGCAGAATATATTGGAGGTACTTGGTCAACCTCCCCTTCGAAGCTTTCAATAACGGCTTGTACTTCATCAAAGTCAGGTTTTTGACTACCCACTTTTTTAAGCTCTCCTTCAGCATCATAGGTCGTAGATTCAGAACCAAGAATAATCTCTGCAGAATATGCTTTATCATGTTGCATCATAAATTCAATAATTTTTGTAGCTTCACTGAGTGCAACTATTAAAACTCCTTCAGCCATTGGATCTAAAGTCCCAGTATGGCCCATTTTTTTAATTTGAAGTATTTTCCTAAGCTTAAAAATCACATCAAATGATGTAATCCCTTTTGGTTTATAAATATTTAAAAATCCGTATTTCATATTAAAGTTGGACTACATGTTCTCTGCTTAAAATCTCCCTAACTGCTGATTGATCACTCCATGGAATCATTTCTTTACCAACAACCTGTACCTCCTGCGCTCCTAATCCTGGAATTACTACAGTATCCCCTTCTTTTGCCATAGTTAAAGCCAATTTAATAGCTTCATATCTATGTGGAATTTTCCATAAATTCTCCCCTTCTTTACGTTTAATACCTTCTGCAATCATTTCAATAATCTTCCATTCATCTTCTTCATAAGGATCATCATTTGTTAAAATAATAAAGTCTGCTAATTTGTCAGCAATTGCACCCATTTTAGGACGTTTTGCTTTATCTCTTCCTCCACCAGTTGCACCAAAAACTACAAACAACTTTCCAGCAGTTAACTTCTTATATAACTCAAGTAATTTTTGAAGCGAATCAGTAGAATGAGCATAATCTACAATCACTGAAAATGGCTGACCTAAATCAACAACCTCAAGTCTGCCTTTTACTCCATGTGAACCTTCCAATCCTCTTTTAACAGCTTCTAATTTTATATTATTAGCTAATGCCACGGTTGCGGCAGCTAATGCATTATGAATGTTAAATTCTCCTGGAATCTCTAAATTAACTTCAATTGAATTATTTGGAATATTTAAAATAAATTTTGACCCTTCTGGACTTAATTCAATATTACTGGCATAGCAAGTTCCTTTATCTAAACTGTAAGTAAATTTTCTATCAACAATAAATTGATCAAAATAATCAAAATTTGGATCATCTGAATTTAAAATAGATACTTTAGGAATTCCGATCTTTCGTTTTGCCCGATTTAAGCGTTTAAACAAGCCACCTTTTGCCTGCAAATACATTTGGAAATTCCCATGATATTCAATGTGATCTTCAGTTACATTTGTAAAAACTGCAGTATCAAAATTCACCCCCATTACCCGTGACTGTGTAATTGCATGCGATGATACTTCTAAAACACAGTGGGTGCATTTTGCTTTAACCATTTTTCTAAGCATTTTTTGCAAAACAAATGGGCTCATTGTTGTTTGCTTTGTATTATTAGTCCATTTATCATCTCCTATTTGAAAATTGATTGTTGAAGCCATTCCAACTTTATATCCTGCTTCTTCTAAAATCTTTGCAGTTAAGTTAACAGTTGTTGTTTTCCCATTAGTTCCTGTAATTCCAATTACATTTAAATTTTTTGAAGGAAACCAATAAATAATAACCGCTAAAGTCGCTTTAAGACGGTGATAAAGCAATCTTAAAGGGTTTGTATCCGACATGAATTTTCGTAATAAATTAAGCATCTTTGAAGTGTTTTTTAGCAATATTGATATCTTGGGAAATTTGAGCAACTAGCTCGTCTGTACTTTCAAATTCTCTCACATCACGGATTTTTTTCAATACTTTAATATATACCTGTCCAGATTCAATGTCCTTATTAAAATCAAACACATGGACTTCACAAAATATTTTCTTTGAATCATCTGTTCCAAAACTTTTTGGACCCAAATGCATTACACCTTTATATATATGTTCATTAAGATTTATTTCACATACAAACACACCGCGCTCATTTGAAGGCTTATCCAAAAGAATATTTAAAGTTGGATAACCTAATTTTCCCCCTAATCCAATACCTTTTTCAACTTTTCCATTTAAATCAAACATCATCTTTTTTAAGTGAAAATATTACACCCATTATTAACCAGAAGATTAAAGCTAAATCATTTTTCCAAAAAGTTACATCAATTAAACCATGCACTACTATATATGTAAGCATTGCAATTCCAGCATATAACATTAATTTATCTTCTTTGTTTTTAACTTTAAGAATTTGGAAATAAGCCAGAACAATCAACCAAACAAAACTTACAAGTCCCAAAAGCCCTGCATTAAGCCATGTTTCCATAAATACATTATGAGAATGCAAGCGAGTTTCTTCTAATGGTTTTCTTTGTAAAATCTCTTCAGCTCTCAGATTGTAATTTTCCTGATACATTCCTAAACCAATTCCAAATAAAGGATTTTCTTTAATTAGGTGTCCCCCAACCTGCCAAATTTCAAGTCGGGTTGCAACAGAAGTGTGTTCATCAAATCGAGTTAAGTTTTGAAATTTTTCTGAATTTAATGAAGCTGCCATCCCGCCCCCAATAATTATAATTAGAAGAATAGCTAAAAGTATACGATTAAAAAACTTCTTTATTTGTTTAGCATTAGCCCTAAAGCGCTCGAACACAATATAAATTAATAACACAACAAACACTCCTAAAATTCCTCCGTAAGATTGAGAAAGTACTAATGCCATAAAAATAATTGCAACTGCAAAACTTATAAAAACTCTTCGTTCAAGAATATTCCATCTTTTTCCAGCTGGATGAAATGAACTCATTAGAAAAGTTTGAATAAATCTTACTGAAGCAAAAATTAATGCTGGTGCTAAATAAATTGCCAAGTAATTTGCTGACTCAAATGGGCCAGAAACTCTATCATCAATTGTAATATACTGCTTTGTGATGGCCTGGAATAATCCCCATAGACTAAGGAATATCGCTGATCCCAGATATGAGTACATTGAAAAATTAATATCTTTTTTATCCCGAACAGCTGACATTAAAATATAAAAATAAACTATCGGTACAATCACCCAACTTTTTAAAATTCCAAGTGAATGAAGTGCCGATGAATCACCTTTTGCTGTTAAAACTGCAATCGAACAAGCTAGTAAAAATAAAACAACCGGCAAAGAATATGACTTTAAAAAATTTATAATTGGCTGTTTTTTTGGAGCAACTAAAACTTTAAAAGTATGAATAACTTTACCAGGTAAATTTTTATCATTTAATTCATAATGACCCGATAATTTGCCTATAAATAAAGGAATTGCAGATATTAAAATTAATCCTTCAATAAAATAAATTGGAATCCCAAACACATCAAATTTCATTAAATACATTGGGAAAAATAATGGCAAAAGAAGAATTGATACTCGGAGATTTTTAAAAACAATTGCTATCCAGATAGCATAAAGTAATATGTAAAAATAATATTCAACAGGCATATTAAATTGTTAAATTATTGTTTTTTTTCTAATTCAATCAAACCATAGTCACCATTATTACGTCTGTAAATTACTGAAAATAAATCTGTATCCTGATTTATAAAAGCGTAAAAATCGTGATCTAGAAGCTCCATTTGCTCAACTGCTTCATCTTCTCTCATTGGTTTAACATCTCCATATTTTTTCCTTCTAACAATTCCTTCAATCTGTTCTTCAGTTAATCCTTCTTTAGTTACATTTTCTAAAGTTGATTCAGGGATCCATGCACCTTCATTATTTCTTCTATGTTTTTTTGTCTTATATCTTTCGATTTGCTTTTTAAGCTTTTCTACTGACAAATCCACAGTTTCTTCAACTGTCATTCCATTAACTTCAGATCTAATAACTGAATTTGGTAAATACATTGTTATCTGAGTTTTAACTTTTTGATCACCAGATCGAACTTTTGTCATTTCAACATCAACTCTAACTTTTGTAGCTTCATCAGCAACTCTTTCTCCGTATTTTTTAAGATTTTCAATTTTAGATTCAATATATTCTTTTTGATTATCCCCTAAGCTAACAGACTGACTTAAAATTTGGATTCGCATAGTATAAATGATTAAAGTAATAAAAATTATAGGCTTATTTTAAGCCATTTGCAAGGTCCCTCAAAACTGCTTCCGGATCCTCGGCTTTAGTAACTCCAGATGCTAAAAGCACACCAGTTGAGCCAAGCTCAATACAAGTCTTAACATCCTCCCCTGTCTTAACTCCTGCTCCTACTAATAATTTTTCACCTCCTATTAAATCACATGCTTTTGTAATAATTTCAGGCTCAGCAGAAGACACTGAAACATCTCCACCAATTAAATCAGGTGGTTCAACTGCAATTAAATCAGGTCCAAGTTTTGCAATTTCAACTCCAGTTTCAGGAGTATTTGCACAAACAACTGTGTATAATCCAGCTTCTTTTGCGCTATTGATAGACTTTTCCAATACATCCATTGGGATTTGCCTTTCAGCATGATTAAGTAAAGTTCCATATGCCCCAGCCTCTTTTACAGCCTCTGGCATTACATGACCTGTATTAGATCCATATCCAACAGGATCAATATGTTGAGCAAAAACAGGAATCGAGACAGCATCAGCAATCATTTTAAGATCAGCAAGCTGCACACAAACACCCATACTTACCTCTAACTCCTTCGCTACCTTTTCATGAATTTTAGCTAATTCAAGAGCTTTTTGCCCAGTCGCAGACTCGTAAGTTTTAAAATTTACAATTATTGTTGGAAGATTCATCTCACAATTTGTTAGTTATTAACTTCACTGTACAAGAAAATAAAGCATATTTACAGAAAAACCTACCTAATATCGTTGACGTAAAGCCAAAAATTTGATAAAATATAGTAATAGTTTAAATAAATATTAAAAACAAAAATCATGATAAACAAAAACTACATTCATTTACTGAATTATTTCGCTAGTAAAAATCTTTTAACTGGCGAATCAAAACATGTCTTTAAAAAACCTTTAGGTGTTCTAATTCAATCGCCTAGGGAACAAAAAGAAGATAAACTTGAAAGAAAGAAACAAACCATAAAACAAATAAATGATGAATTAGAAGGTTATGAAGAAGGATTCGACAAATACATAAAAAACAAATCAACTTTTGAAATTAAAGGAAGAGGACTAGATTCAGGAAAAATTGCATTAGGTTTACTTTCAAGAAGTTTTAAAAAATTACCTAAACACGTAAAAAAATCTAAAGCATTTTTAAGATTCTTTAAAACAGCATTTAAAGATCTTAATTATCTTATTGGGAAAAATGCAAAAAAAGTTGGAGATAACAAACCATGTACTGTCACTTTGGATGAAGGTGGTAAATTAACATTTCATAATAAAAAAGGAACATTTTGGAAAGTTGATTTGAAAGAAGCTTCGAACAGTTTAGATATTCGTAGAGCAATCATTGAAGATATAAGAAAACTAAGAGCAGAACTGGGTAAAAAGAAAGAAGCAGTTGTAAAAAGAACAAAAGCAAAGAAAAAAGTATTGAAAAAGAATGTACAAAAAATGCTAAAAGAGGACCCAACAAAAGCAGTTGATCAATTAGTTACAAATAAAAAGTACTTACACAAACACAAGAAGGGTTACATTGTTAAATTTTTAACTCCCAAAGGTAGAATTGATAGAAAAGCTGAAAAGACAGTTAGAATTCATGACCTGTTTGATTTAAGTAAACTGCAAGGTGGAAATATTCATATTAGCTTCACGGTAAGTGGTGTAAGCCCAGGTGGAAGAAAGTTTAAAGAAGAGGCTGTATACCATAAAGGTTCAGGAACTTTTTATATTAAATCATCTCTAAAAGGAAATAAAAGACCTCAAAGAGTAAGAATTTTTCATAATACTGTAATTAGCAATATTAAATATGAAGCTGGTGCATATAATCCTGATGCAGCAAAGCCAATTACTAAAAAACCAAAAGCTAAAAGCGCAGCTAAGCTGAATGTGGCTACTGAAACAAATCAGGGAACAGCAGATGAAAAGATTATATTGAATCAAAAAAGATTAGATTACTTTATCGAAGAAACAGAAAATATAAAAAATAAAACCGAATATGGAAAAACCTTGAATTCAATTCAACTAATAATTAACAAAGCTTACGGTCTTGAAAAAGAAGCTGATAAAAATAAATTGTTAATAGAAATTGATAAAAAATTAAAAGAACTTGCGGTTACTTATAAAATCTCATTCCCTGATCATATTAAATTAAAAGAGACAGCTGCAGAGAGAGAAAGAGAAAGAAAAAGAGAAGCAGCGGATAGTTTAATTGACGATTTTTATTACGGTTATATCTTTCAAAATGCTCAATATGACGTACCAGAACAATTAAGAAATGATGAACATTTTAAAAACGTTGATATCTGGAAAAAAGTAGGAAGATATATTGGCCCAATTTTAGAAAATCCTCCTTTTCATCCGATGTCACCTACACAAAAAAGACATTATATTCAGGAAATTATTCAAAAACAATTGAATTCAAGATTATATGCAGAAGACTTTTTCAAAGTTAGCTTAGATGGTAAAAGAGAATTATATGAGGGTGGATATAAACAATTTATTAAAGATTATTATCGAGTTGAAAAGCAGATGATGGTTAGACATATCAACGAAGATAATCCTATTGGGAAAGAAGAAAAAGCAATTGTTAAAGAATGGAGAAAACTAAGAACTATTGCTTTAGGTATTGCACGAATATTTGATGCTTTAGAGGAATTTAAAAAACCTGAAGCATTTAAGGTCCATCGAGAAACAAAGACTGATGTGTATAGACCAATGCTTGCTGGTGTAGAACAAATTGAAAAAGAACCACAAGGGCTAAATTATTATAGTTTAGGTTCACTTCTTCATAAAGAAGATAACGCACCTACATCTATAGATATTGGTGCTAGTAATTTAATGCAGGCAAAAATTAAAGAACAATTCTATAAACAAGAAAGCCCTGATTTTAATCCGGGTGAAATGCTTAAATCAAATGGCGGATTAAAATTATTATTCATGGCATTTGGTCTAAGAAAACTTCTTGCTGAAAAATGTCTTAAAAAAGTTAATGATAATAAATATGTATTAGTTAAGTTACCAAAATTTGGATGGCTGGAAGCATTAGCTACAATCCAACAAACAAAAGCTAGACTTTGGGTTAAAGGAGAACATGCTAAAGCAGACTTTAAAAAATGGGAAAAAGTTAGAGCTTCATTAAGCGCGGGGATGAAAGCCAGATTATTTATTAGATCTATCTTTACACCTACTGGTTCAGTGGTTAAAGAAAACTTTAACTGGTGGCAAGGATTATGGCATGGAAGAGCTGTTTGGAAAAAAGGCAAAAAAATTACAATGGCTCATTTAGGTCAAATCACTATTAATCCAAGTGAATTTGAAAAATTCATGGCTCAGGATAGAGGTTATCTGGATATGCTAGAAAAAACTTCTCACAGAGCTCCTGGAACTACAGTTTATCAGCCTAATCCAACAAAAGTATTAAATAAAACAAATGATTATATTGAATATGGACTGACTTCAGTAATAATGAATGCTACTGATGCAAATTTTCATAAAGTTATTCCAAAATTAGTTAAAGAATTAGGAATTGAAAATAAAATTGGAATGGATATGAATTCATTATTGAATCTTGATAAGGTTGAAATACTAGATGTCCTATATAAGGCATTGAAACTAAATAACATTGAACCAGACCAATTAAAAGGTAAAACTGCTCTATTAAAGTTAATTAGAGTTGGATTTATGTTAGGTAGAAAAATTGAAACATCTAAAAAATGGTCAGAAGTTATGAATAAAAATCTTTCAACCAGACCATTAGAAAGAAAAGCTCAATTAGCTGCACTAAAAAATGGATGCCCTGTTTATCTATTAAAAGCAGTAGAACAAAAAGTTCGTTTAGCTGTTATTGGTATTACAAATGGTACAATTCCTGCAAACGTAAGAACTCAAAGATTTGGTGCCGGGATGACTGCTTCAGTAAAATTATTTGAAATTAATGGACAGCCACAATATTTTACATTTGGTGTATTTGGTCAGCAAGGAAGAACAATTCAAGAAAGATGTATTCCATTTTTAGGAATTAACGGTGCAATTAAAGCAGGTAAAAAATTAAGTTTCAGATATACAGTAGGTGCTACAGCTACTTTTGCAGGTGCTGCAATAGGGCTTGAAATGCCTATTGGAAAAACAGATTATAATTTGTATTTCAGTATAAGTGCAGGAGCTGATTATAAAGGAAAGACTGTAGGTGTAGGTGGTGCTGTTGGTGGCATATGGGACAGAGATAGATCAGAAAAACGTCAAGTTAAAGAAAGTATGGAATTAAGAAATATCAAAGATATTGATAGAGCCATTGATGATGGAAAAATTGATAAAGCAGCTTCATTAATTCTTAATCATCCGACTTTTGGTAGAGTAATGAAGAAAATTAAAACGAAGGCAAAAATAAAAGACAATGCAACTATAGTTGATCTTTATAAAGAAGCCAGAAAAGATTGGGTTGAATATGCAAAAAGAAAGATGAAAGTACCTTGGCTGCTTGGAATTGGTGCTGGTGCATTTCTAGGTATTGATGCGAAATCAGGAAAACTTGCTTCAGTTGGTGTTGGTGCATATATCACTTTTAAAATACCAGGAACTGAAGTTACTTATGTAGTTAGGCATGCGCATCCAAAATATTCAGATTACATGCAACGAAAAGCTGTTGAATTTGAATTAAGACAAAAACTAAGAAAACAAGGATTAAGAAATTTTAAAATTGCACCATATGTAATTGAAGCTACGAGTGGAATTTTATATTTTGATTCAAATTTAGGAAGATCAGGTGTTGCAAGAAGAACTGGTGAAAAAAGTGCAAATATTGCTGATGGTAAATATAGTCGAGGAAGTGGTCAAGAAGGTCCAAACAAAAAACCAAAGAAAAAAGGACAAGTTGATACTTTCCAAAGTACTTTTGAATTAGCTAAAAAAACTTTTTCTAAATTAAACATTCACGTTGAAAAAGTAAAAGATCCAAGAAATCCAAAAGGATGGTTACTTGCTTTAACACCATTACAAACTATGGATAGTAATGTTGAAGTTTTAATGGATCCTGCAATGAAAGCGAGAGGATTGATTCTTGATAGAGCAAATAACAGGTTCTTACTTTCAGCTAATTTAGTTAAAGATTTATATGTAACAAGAAGTACTTATAGATATCCATTCCAAAAAAGAGGAGCAATGAATTTGCATGTAATTGCATTCAAAGCAAATCCGGATCTTGATAATGGAACTATAAGAAATTCTTCACCTTGGTCGTTATACAAATTCAAAGGTGAAAAATATCAAAGGGTAAAAAATGAAGCATTAGGAAGGCAACACTACGATACAAAACTTGTAAATGGAAGACCTGTTATGACAAAAAGACCTTCAAATGTAATGACTTTAGCTGAATATAAAAACAGCAAAAGAAATCATGAATCATTTATTGACCTTAAAGCTGATTATACAAGGCCTCAGGCTCAAAAAATGACTACTGACTTACATGATGCAATGAAATATAGAAACATTGAACGTGTTCGAACTAAAAAATTACAGTTAAAGAAATTTGGTGATTTAATTTATGCTGATAAAAAATTCAGAAGACCTTTCAACATTGGTGTTGGAAAATTAAAAACACCAGATGGAGAAAATAAATTTAAAACAACATGGTTTAGAACAATTGCTGCAAGATATAAACAATATGCAAAGCAAAACGGCATTTATACGAAAGGCACGAAACTTGCATCCTTGAATGAACAAGAAAAAAATCTTATTTATTCTTATTTATTAGATAAGAGTTTCACGAAACTTCTTGATCATAATAAAAAATATCCAAAAGTAATCACTCGAAGATTACAAGTTAGGAACAGATTATTTATGAGATATATGAAGAGATTTATTAGAAAATTCATTGAAAATAATAGAGATCAATGGAAAGAAATTAGAAAAAAATATAAAGGAGCTTCAGTTAATGGGATAGCAAACTATCTTTTACTTTGTATGCCGCAAAATCATGAACAATTACAAAAATTCCTAAAAAGTAAAAAGAGTCTTCCTTTGAAGGCAGGTATTAAATATGGTTCATATACACATAGATTCGGAAGCTTACAATCAATGCCTACAGCATTTGGTTCAGATACTGACAATAAGGCATTCAAAGATACATTAAAAATGATTAAACCAACCAGGCTTAATGTAAATTCTCCGGATGCAAATGAAAGAGCAGCAGCAAATCTTATATTAAGAATGATGTCTCCTCTTCCAACTAAGAATCTTGAAAAAACAAGTGTTAAGAAGAAATTCTTAGAATCTGAATTATCTCAACTTTTACTTTCAATGTACGATAGAAATGGTGTTTCACCATTATTATCAATACTTGGAGTTCCAAAATTTAAAGGATTAACAAAGATAATTCAAAATCTAAATGGAAAGAATTTAGAAACAGTATTAAAAACTCACGCAGCTGCATTTAACGACTTCAAGACAATTGTTCTTGGAATCCGAAACGCCCAGTTAAATGGAGAATCAACATATACATTCGATAATAAATACATATTCCATGTAGCTGAAACTAAAATCTATGCTGGTCCATACTTAAAATGTGGAAATGGAACAGTAGCTGTTCATCAAAGAATCGGAATCACTCTTAAAGGGGTGAAACGAGGAAGATTATTTGGTGCTGGAGCTGATGTAAATATCAGAGTTGGTAGAACAGAAAAGAAAGCTTATGGTCAATTTACCGCTGGAATTTACTCAGGACATAAATTTAAAAGAAGAAAGACTCCAACCCCACCAAGAAGAGAAACACCACACAAAACTCCTACTCAACATAGAGCTCCTACTCAAGATCAAACAACAGGAGGTGGAACTCCACAAAATCCACAACCTGATACAGCTGTTCAAGGTCCTCAAACTGAAGGTACAGGAAATTTATAAACTTAAATAAAATTAATTATATTTATAACAAAATAAAAAAATGAAATCATCTACAAAACAACGAAATGGATTCATATCACTAGCAGTCATTGCACTAGTTATACTAGTTGGCGGTTGGTTTTATATGAATGCACAACCTTCTACAGTAGAAGTAGTCAGCGAAAGCGATTTCTACTTCGAAAAAGATAATCCGGAAGTACAAATTAATCTTCTTAATCCAAAAGAAGCTAAATCCGGAAAAATCAAAGTAACTTTCGATAATGAATCTTTAAAAATTCTAAAAAATGAAACTGCTGATGGCGTGTCAGTAGCAACAATAGGAGATACAATTTCTTATGATTTATCAAAAGAGTATTTTGATAGCAAAACAACAACATTAGCAACTTTAAAGTTTGATGTCGTTAAACAAAGTATTGTTAATTTTGAAGTAGATGAAAGTTCATACCTTAATATAGGCGGAGAAGATGTTTCTTTAGAAAAAACAAAAGATTTGGAATTAACTTTAGGAATTATTCCAGCTAGAGAAGAAAACAAAGGAAATGAAAAGACCGAAGGTCTTGGCAATCTTTAATTAATTATTTATTTAACTTTATAAAATGAAAACAAAAATTAAATTACTCATTATCGGAGCTCTCTCAATTGCAACTATGCTAACTGCATCTGTTGCTGTTGCTGATTATGGAGCTACGAATGAATCTTCTTCTTGCCCAGGAGGCAGCTGTCAAGATTTCCATAACGATGGAATTAGTTTTAATGGGCCTTATGGTACAGGTTTAAGCTTTCCTTCTTTCAACAATTATTATAACTACCCAACTGAAGATGGTAGATTATATGATGAAAGGCAGTTTGTTTATATTGAAAAAGCAAGAGCTCAGTTCGCTGGAATGCCTTATCCATCTCCATGGGATAATTATCCTTCATATCAGTTTGACCAGGATGATATTCGACATGAACTATATTTTTCGGGAGATCCAAATGAAACAAAAAAATTCGGATTGTGGATTTATATGCATAACAATGCAATAGGTGGAGATGATATTTATGCAAAAGGCGTTGGATTAAAAGTAGATCATTGGGGAAGTTCAACTCCACAAACATCATTTAGCCCAAGAGCATTAATTTCTGCAGATAATACAAAACCAAGAAAAATTTGGGCAGACGTAGATATCACTTCTAATGGAGTGCCATTTACTCTTCAACCAGTAGATGCGCATATTAGTAAATTAGAAGGTTATGGACATTTAGCACCTGCAGATTTAACTTCTTTAACTCATGAAGGTGTAACTGTTAGAACAGGAAGTAGTAAAAATGGATGGTTTAATTCATCTCAAGATTATTATGTAGTAATTTACCTTGAATTCGAAGCAACTCCAGAACCACCAGATGATGACGAACCAGGATATTGTAATTTATTAGAAATTGTCAGACCAACTGAAGCTGATGATGGGAAAGGTGCAGTATTTGTACCTGCAACTATCACAGTTGATGAACCTTTAGTTAACGAACCATTAGAAGTTAGATTAGATTCTGATCCTAATGTAATTGAAGGTTATAGATATTATGTAGATCCTTCAAAACGTGGAGGAATCACTATTTCAGAAACTCCAGGAGGACCTGGATCTGAAGATTTAGTAACTACTAGTAGAACTGTTTATTTAAATGGATTACCTAATCCTGCAAAAACTAGTTCAATTATTAGAATTACAGCAATCAATGATATTAATGATGAAGAAAGCTGGGAACTTCCTTGTGGAGATTCAATTAAAATTATTTATCAACCAGACACTGAGCCACCTGAATGTAAAGAACTTAAAACTAATCCAGGTAAATTAAATACTGCATTAGTAGAGTTAAATAATTGGGTACCTATTGTTCTAGAAGGACCAACTGATACAGATAATAATCCATTCATGTTTGAAGGTGAGCAACCATTAATCAAATATTGTTACTCTAATACTAATATAGACTTTAGAGATTCAATTTGGGTAACAAGTCCTCAATGTGCTATTGCTCCTGCAAATGTTCAAATTGAAGCAAGAGCTCAAGAACAAGGAACAATGACAATTGATGTACTTGATACTGATGTTGCAGCTTGTGCAGACAGTTATGAAACTGAAGAACATCAATATGGAGGTGTTTGTTTAGATTTAGACTTCCGTCCTCAATATGATGTATTCGATACAGATGAAGAAAAAGAATATTGCGTAGATATTAACGTTGAAACAACTGTTCAAGGTTATAACAATGAAATTGAATGGAATGTAATTAGAGACGGAGAAATAGTATTTAGTACTAATACTCAAGGTGATCCTTGTATTGATTTCGATGATTTCAATTTCCCAGGATCAATTCCTGAGGATATTTTAGAAGCTAAAGCTTTAATTGAATATAATGATGAAGATTGTGAAGATGAAATCACAAGTCCTGAACGTGAATGTGAACGATTCAGACTTGAAGAAGAAGAATTTGAAAGAGGTCGTGATAATGAAATCTGTGTAGATGATACAGATTGGCCAGTTCAATCTACTGGAGTTTATGTTTCTGTAGATGGAGACGATGAATTCTTAGTAGATGTTGATGAAGATGACTGCTTCATTATTGAAGAAGAAGACCTTGAAGGTGCTGATCATGTAGAAGTTTGGGTACCTGAATGGGAAGATGAATGTAATGATGATTTAGATAGAGTTGTTTATCCTCCTCAATTTGATAAAAATGTAAAAGATGAAGATGCAGGTTCTGCTTCATTTAGTTCAAGAGCTGCAATCAACTTTAGTGATAACAATGTTGATTACAGAATTATGTACGAACACAGAAATGATGAAGAACAAGATGTAACAATCACTGACACAATTGGTCGTGATGGTTATATCCAAGGTTACATTGCAAGTACTATGTCAGATTTAGATGATGCACCAGAAGGTGGAAGAATCTATTATGATGAAGGTTCAATGGAAATATGGGTAGAAGGTGAAGGAATTATTGAAGATTGTGATGATACTTCTGATGATCTTTGTTACAACGGAGATATTGGAGATCGTTCAGGTGTTGAAATTGAAAATGTTCCACCACGAAGAGAAGTTCTTATCACTTATAGTGGTGATGTTGATACAGTAGTTAGTCCATCTAACTGTAGTGATCAAGATCATGATCTAACTGATCAAGGAGTTTGTGGTGAAATCTATCCAAATGTTGCTAGATTTGATGATGAAGCTGGATTCGATGAAAATGACAAAGATTATAATAACGAAGCTGAAGTTATTATCCCTTGTCCTTTCATCATTGTTAGATCTGGTGGTGAAGTATTCTTAGAAAATCCATTTGATTATGGTGTTGATACTTTATCTTGTTCAGAAATCGAAAATGTACCAGTTCCTATTATCAGACCTGATATTGATACTCCTGATTTAGTTAAATCTGGTGAAGGTGAAAGTATTCTATCTGCATTTAGTGATAGATTATGTAAAGATAAAGACCAAGAAATTGAAGGATATGAAGATATTGAAAGAATTTCATCATTAATTTGTGAAATTACTCTTAAAACTTCTGATGACTTAACTCAATTTGCAATTGTTCAGAATATCGCACGAAATATTGATCTATTTGCAAGATACGATAGAGTTCTTGATAATAAAACAGAAATTAATGGAAGCAATTCATTGCCTGATAGTTCTAGTAAAGTTTATGTAAAGAAAAATACTGGAAAACTAAAATTAGGTGGTGAATTCAGTAATGGTGCACAAACTATCGTAGTAATTGGTGGTGATGTTGAAATCACTGAAGATATTAAATTCAGAGATCCTTCTGATCTAACTGATCCAAGACAAATCCCTTCATTAGCATTAATTGTTATTGGAGGAGATATCTTAGTAGCTCCTGGAGTTGAAGAAACTAATGGTGTGTTCTTCGTTCAAGAGGGTGAAAATGGTGAAGGTGGAAGAATGTGTGAAGGAACTTGTGCTGAAAACGAACAATATAATGAAAATCCATTAGTTCACTATGGATCAATCTATGGTGATATCCAACATTTATTTAAATACAGAACATTCGCTGGTGATCCTACCAAAGAAGAAGCTGCAATCTTAATTAGATTCGATAATAGAATCTATTTAAACACTCCTCCAATCCTTGGAGAATTAGTAAATGTAACTTCTGAAGTGTTCTAGTTTGCGAAAGTCCTAGTCAAAAGCTCTGCTGACTTGCTCAGCAGGGCTTTTTTAATTATACTTCTGTCCCCTACTAAATAATATATGCCTAAAAAGAACGTACATTTATTTTTTGGAGAAGACACATATTCATCAACTCAAAAGTTGAACTATTGGCGTGATCAATTTGAAAAAAAATACGAAGGTGATATCAATATTGCTGTATTAGAAGGCAAAGGTTTAGAATCTAAGAATCTAGAGTCAGACATTCAATCTACACCGTTTTTAGCAGAGAAACGCATGGTTATTGTTAAAGATTTCTTAGCAAAAGGTTCAAAAGATGAACAAAAGAAGGTTGCTGAAATTTTAGAAGGAGAAATCCCTGATTTTTGCATTTTAATTTTTATTGAAACAATAAAATTGCCAGATAAGCGTGCATCTTTATATAAGAAGCTAAATAAAGTAGGAAATTTGGATGAATATAAGGCCTTAATGGGCCCTGAACTAAATAGATGGATAAATGATCGTGCTAAAGCGATTGGATTTAATCTGGACTCAAAAACAGCAAATTATTTAGGAGAAGTTGCTGGCAGCGATCTCTGGAATCTTAATAATGAGCTTCATAAGTTAAAAACTTACAGTAAAACTCAGCCAATTACACCAGAAGCAATAGATGAGCTTGTTCATCCTAACCTTACAACTTCGATTTTCAAATTTACTGATTACATAGCGCAAAGAAACGCCAAGGGTTCACTGCGAACTTTAAATATTTTAATTGAAAGTGGTGAAGATATTATGAAAATTATCTTTATGATTGTTCGTCACTTTAGAATTTTGATTCAGGTTAAAGATCTTGTTGACCGCGGCAATCCAAAACCAGAAATTATCAGCAAAATTAAAGAACATCCATATACAATTTCAACAACAATGCAACAAAGTCCCAACTTTTCAGCTGAGACTTTGCATGGTATATATGAGACTTTGCTAGGGATTGATATAGGAATTAAAACAGGTAAGATTCGAATGCTTGCGGATGATAAGAAAGAAATCAGATTGGCTTTAGAGCAGTTCGTTCTTAATGTCTGTGTTAATTAGTGGTTCATTAAGTATTTATCATACTCCCACTTAGTTACATAGGTTTTATAATCAAACCATTGTGCTTTATTTGCGCTATAAATAGATTGAAATGCATGTTCTCCTAATGCAGCACGAATCACATCATCTTTTTCTAATTCTTTTGTAGCTTCCCATAAATTATATGGCAAACTATCTATTTGAAGCTCTTTTGCACGCGCTTCATTAAGCTCATAAATATCTTCATCTACAGGTGCAGGTGGATTTATTTCATTTTCAATCCCATCAAGTCCTGCAGCTAGCATTACAGCAAACGCAAGATATGGATTACAACTTGGATCTGGATTTCTAAGCTCTGCACGCGTTGATTTTTCACGACCAGGCGTATATCGAGGAATTCTAATCAATGCTGAACGGTTTGTATTCCCCCAAGCAATATAAGTTGGAGCTTCATAACCAGCAACGAGTCTTTTATATGAATTCACAATTGGATTTAGAATCGCAGCCATTCCTTTGATGTGTTTTAACTGCCCAGCAATAAAATTATGAGCCATAGTTGATAGTTTTGTTTCACTATTTTCATCAAAAAATGCATTTTCACCGTTTTTAAAGATTGATTGATGGATATGCATTCCTGATCCATTTTGACCCATAATAGGTTTTGGCATAAATGTTGCATGTAAGCCATATTTTTGAGCAACCGCCTTAACTGTAAACTTAAGAGTTGCAGCGTTATCAGCAGTTGTTAAAGCATCAGAATAAGTAAAATTGATCTCATGCTGTCCTTCTGCAACTTCATGATGTAAAGTTTCTACATCAATATCCAAATCAATTAAACAATCTGTGATTTCTTTACGAATATCAACTGCCAAGTCAGTTGAAAAATCAAAATAACCAGCTTTATCATGTGGAAGAGTTTTTATTTCTCCATTTTCTTTTTTAAATAGAAAAAATTCTAACTCAGGACCAGTATAAAAAGTTAAACCAAGTTTTTTTGCACGTTCAATCTGTTTTTTTAGGATATATCTTGGATCCCCTTCAAAAGGTTCACCATCAGGAGTATAAACATCACAAATAAATCGCGCTGTAACGCGTCCTCTGTCGCGAGACCATGGGATTATCGCAAAAGTACTTAAATCAAGTTTAAGGTACATATCTGACTCAAATATTCGAGTAAATCCTTCAATAGAAGAACCATCAAACCAAACATTACTTTCAATTGCATCTTCTACTTTTGAAATCGGCATTGTAATTGATTTGATAACACCAGTTAGATCCGTAAATTGACATTTAAAATATGCTACCTCCTCTTTTTTTATAATTTCGAGGATTTTTTCCTTTAACAGTTTTGGATCGTCATGTGCAATCTTTGAGAGTTTCGATCGTGTCCCTGACAAAGTATGAACTTTTGCCATTGGGATTGTTGCTGGTTCCATTTTTTCAGGATTAATAATAATACAACCTTTAATTTATTACTTTCACGAACCTTTGCAATAGCTTTTACACAAGCCGAAAACCAGTGTCGAAAGAACTTACAACCACATCTATTCCCTTTCTTTTCAAATAAAAAATTTCATGGTACTATGTCGCTGTCGAAAATTTCTACAACAAATATTAACTTGACCTGAATGATCATCGATGTTCTAAAAAATCTAGGACTAACAGAGAAAGAAGCAAACATTTATTTAGCAAATTTAGAATTAGGATCATCCCCTGTTTCAGATATTGCCAGACAGTCTCATGTAAACAGAGTTACAACTTATGACATTTTAGAAAAGTTAATTAAGAAAGGTTATATAAATTATTTCACAAAAAATAAAATAAAATATTTTACAGCTGTTAAACCAGATACGATTTATAAAATCACCCACCAACGAACTAATGATCTAAAAAACGTTCTTCCTGAATTAAAACGATTGCATGGTGAAACACCTCATCCAACTATACGTTATTTTGAAGGTATTAACGGTATTAAAGCAATTTATGAAGATACACTCAGGAGCAAGACTGAAATCCTCAATTACGCCAATTCTGAGGAAATTCGTGAGTTCTGGCCAGATTATGACAAAGAATATGTTGAAAAACGTGCAAAAAAAGGAATCTATCTTCGCGGAATCGCCCCACTCGACGAAGCCGGACTTAAAGTTAAAAAAGAAAACCGCAAATACAACAGAAATATTCGTCTAATTCCCCGAAACAAATACAACTTCTCAAACGAAATCAATATTTACGATAATAAAATCTCAATCATCTCCTTCAACGAAGGCCTAATCGGCATGATAATCAAATCAACAGAAATAGCAGAAACGCAAAGAACCATATTTAAAATGGTCTGGGAGTTTGCGGGGCAGTTTAGAAACTAAACAAGAGGATGAGTATCATGATACTCATTTCCACATTGATAAATACCCATATAATCTACTGAAGAATCAGATGAGCGATATGACGACGAAATGTGATCGTAATTTTCCTGCTTTACTGTAATGCAGTATAAATGTCTTATTACTGAATAATTGTTAGGAGCAAATTTTCTAAATAATCCTAAATCAATAGCAATTAAAAGAATAATTACAAATATGATGACTAAATATATTTTAGATTTTTTCATAATATTTTTCATAGTTACGAATACTTATTTCCCACCTTCAAAATCAAATCTTCTGAAAATTGAGGTCCAATAATTTGCATTCCAATCGGCAAACCCTCACCATTTTCCCCAACCGGAATATTCAATGAAGGAACTCCTGCAATATTTATTGGCACAGTTAAGGCATCCGCAAGGTACATCTGGAGTGGATCACCCGACTTTGAGCCTATTTTAAACGCTGGGAATGGTGAAGTTGGTCCAACCATCACATCAACTTTTTCGAAAATTCGATTCACTTCTTCAATAATCATTGTTCGCACTTTTTGCGCCTTTTTATAGTAAGCATCATAATATCCTGCACTCAATACATAAGTACCAATCATTATTCGACGTTTGATTTCTTGTCCGAATCCTTCACCACGAGCATTGAAATAATAATCAACAAGCCCATCTCCTTCGGTTTCTGGTTTGCTTCCGTATCGAATTCCATCGAATCGCGCAAGATTTGCACTTAATTCAGCTGGACAAAGAATATAATAAACTGCAATCGCATATTTAATAGATGGGAAATCAACTTCAATAAGCTCTGCACCGTTATCTTGCAACTTTTTCAAAGCATCTTTAACCGCATCGCTCACTTCTTTATCAACTTTATCGTCAAAAAACTCTTTTGGAACTCCGATTTTAAGTCCACGAATATCTCCATCGATTTTTCCAACATAATCAGGTACTTCTTCTGGCACCGTTGTTGAATCATTCACATCTTGACCTGCAATTTTACTTAAAACATAAGCTGCATCTTTACAATTTCTTGCAAAAGGACCAATTGTATCTAAAGATGATGCCATGGAATTAACTCCACTTCGCGAAACTCTTCCGTAAGTATTTTTAAGCCCTACAATCCCACAAAAACTAGCAGGTTGTCTAATCGAACCTCCAGTATCAGTTCCTAAACTAAAAACACATGAATTAGTTGCGACTGCAGCTGCTGATCCTCCTGATGAACCTCCAGTAACATACTCTGGATTAATAGGATTCTTTGCAGGACCATGAACTGAATATTCTGTTGAAGCTCCGCACGCAAATTCATCCATATTTGTCTTACCAATCAAAACACAACCCTCATCTTTCAACATTCTAACAACTGTTGCATCGTATGGAGGCACAAAATCCTTAGCAATATTCGAAGCAAACGTAGTTTTTACACCTTTTGTACAAAAAATATCCTTTAAACAATAAGGAACTCCTTCTAAAAGACCGATCTCTTCTCCGTCAGCGATCTTTTTATCAACTTTTTCCGCTTGTTTAAGCGCTTCTTCTTCAGTAATCGTTACCATAAAATTAAATTTCTCGTTTTCAGCCTTTGCTTGCTCTAAGTGAGCTTTCGTTAATTCAACGCAAGAAAACTCCTTATTTTTAAGGCCCTCGTGAACTCGTTCTATAGTTAATTTTGATAAATCCATATTACTTTTTAATTGCTGGTTTTACTCGAATTTGTTTTCGTTCTTTTGGTAAAGGAGAGCATGCTAAAAGGTCATCTCCTGAACATTTTCGAACAACTTCGTCAGATTCAGCAACGTTCTCTAAACCAGTTACCTGAGACGTTTCTTTAACATCCGACGTATCGATTTCATCTAAGATTTCGATGTATCCAAAAATTTCCTCAAACTGCCCAGAAAATGTCTTAACTTCTTCATCAGTTAAGTTTAATCGGGCTAATTTTGCGACGTGTTTTACTTGTTCTTCTGAAATCATAATAAAAAACTATATACAAAAGGCAGTTTAGCGCAATTTACAAAAAATGTTAATAATTTTATAATGCCAAAGTGAGTTTGACTCTCAACTCCTATATCAAATTTGAATGATTTTTGCAGTCATTTTGGATATAGCATTCAACCAAGTCCCATGAAACTCGAAAAAAATATACAAAAAGTCGCACTTATTTTCTTTTTATTGATTGGATTCGTCCATATTCTTGCTCATTTAATGATTTTAAATGACTATGCGTACGATTTAGCACTTACAGCAAAGAAGATTTTAGAAATACCCTTCATATTAACAGCTGCTGTTTACGGCTTTATTAGCATCAAACTAAGCTTCACAACTTCTGAAAAAAACCATAAAATCAGCAATTTGGTATTTTTGGTTTTAATTATCATACTTTTTGCTATACTTGTGTACCTTAATTTATTTATTCCTGACAGATTCTAATGACTCACGCAGAACAGACACAAAAAATTGTTATGGTTTTTGGGACTTTTGATGTCTTTCATGCCGGACACGAACATTTTTTACAACAAGCACGAGAACTAGGTGATTATTTGATTGCTGTAATTGCTCGTGATGCAACTGTAAAGAATGTAAAAGGTGAATATCCTCAAGGCACTGAAAAAAAGCGTGCAAATGCCGTCAGGGAAACTGAAATTGCTGATAAAGTTGTGATTGGATACAATGATGATAAGTATAGAGTGATCAAAAAGTTCAAACCAAATGTAATTGCACTCGGCTATGATCAATTTGTATTTACTTATAAGTTGAATAAAATGATAATAGATGAGAATATGGATACAGAAATTATTCGACTTGATCCGTATAAACCTGGAATCTATAAATCAACTTTATTAAAAATTCAGAATGAAGAAAAAGAAGAAATCGCTTAAAAAGGTGGATATTAAGAAATATACACTGCACGAACCAGTATTAAGAGCTCTAAAGCTTAGTTTTGCGAATATGTGGAGAAATAAGTTTTTATCTGCTGCAACTATTTTAGTTATGTCAGTTTTGATTTTTATTTTTAATATTGTTTTAGGAATTCACTTTGTTACTCAATCTGCTTTAACGGATTTAACTCAAAAAGTAGATATTGTAGTTTATTTAAAAGATAATGTTGAGTATTACGAGGTACAACAGATGATTAATGAAATGGAAGCTTTAAATGAAATTACAGATGTAACATACACTTCAAAAACAGAAGCACTTCAAATAGTTTCAAAGACTCATCCAAAAACAGCTGAATTTTTAAGTAGATACGGAGTTGATAATCCCCTACCACCAAGTATAAATGTGACTACAGAAAAACCTGAATATCACCTTCTGGTACAGCAATTTTTAAATCAGGAAAAATACAGGCATTTATTGGCAAATGTAATTTCTGAATCTGAAGAAAAGTCTTCTGCAATGGATGCAGTGACTGAAAATCTTATTAATTTATCCAAAACTTCAAATCAAATTGTGTTTTGGGTTTTTGTTGTATTTATTTTAGGATCCGTATTAATTATTTCAAATTCAATTCAACTTACTATATATAACAGACAAAGAGAAATTTATATAATGAGACTTGTAGGTGCAACTAAACACTTCATAAGCCTGCCGTTTTTATTTGAAGGATTATTTTATGGACTCATAGCTATTCTGCTTTCTACAGGCTTAACTGCAGTTATGATTAGTCAGATTAATATTGCTCAAGTCAATATAAGTGAATATCTGGGAAATATTCCTTTCCTTACTCTTTTCGCAATTGAACTGGCAGCAACAGTTATTTTAGGAATTATTTGCAGCTTTATAGCGGTTTACAGATATCTTCGAACTAAATTAATACTTGATTGATAACCATGCGTACAAAGAAAACGCCTGGAATAGTAATTAGAAAAAACGCAGTTAATGAAAAAAATTGTGCTGTTTTAATATTAAGTCCGTTTTTTGGAAAAATTGATGCATATGCAAAAGGTGCACGTAATATTAAAAGCAAATTTACCGGACACCTCGACCTTTTGAATGTTTGTGACTTTGAAATCTATGATGGACCCGGAAGTAACATAGTCACGGAATGCAGTCTCAAAAAAAACTTCCCAAATTTTAGCAAAGATTTAAAAAAATTCTTCTTTTCATCACTTATTGCTAAAATTTTAATAAAATTTACAAATGAAAATGAAAATTCAGAAGATATTTACAATTTATGCATTGGAACTTTTAATGCATTAGAAAAATATCCAAAAGAAGATGTAATCTTTGAATCTTTTAAAATTAAATTCTGCGATTTACTAGGCTCTCTGCCAGATTTAGAGGATTTGAAAAATACTGAATTTCAACATTTTGATGAGAGCTTAAAGCAAACTTTGAATACTTTATATAGTGCTACGTATGAAAATATCCAAAATGTAAGATTAAACAAACAGCAAAAAGAACAACTCAAACAAACTACTGATAATTTCTTAGCATTAGCTTCTTAATTCTTCTTTCTAACAGATCTTACTCCAGGTGAATTTAATATTTCATCTAGAATTTTTTCAAATTGCATGAACTCTTCAATTTCAATAATCAAATCCCACAAAATTTTATTACTTTCCTGTTTTTCTATATGAAAATTTAAAATATTTCCATTACATTTATTAACTGCCTTAGTTACCTCACGCATAATTAAAGTATCTCCAATTGTTTCAACAACTAATGAGACTTGTTTTAATTCTTCCTCAGGTGCGCCAATCCATTTAGCACTTAATTTTCTTTCATCATTGCTTAATTTGAGAATTTTACAGTTCTTTTTATGAATAGATGTATTTCTTCCACGAGTAATATATCCAACAATTGGCTGACCAAATGCGGGTTTGCAACATTGTGCTATTTTAATTGGTAATCCTTTTTCACCACCAACCATTATATGCTTACCGAAGTCCTTTTCAGTGGGTTCAACTGATAATTTATTAACAATATTTTCACTTTTACTACTCACGAAATCTTCATAAGAATACACCTTCCAAATAACTGAAGAAGGCAAGATCGAACCATTTCCAATCTGCTTGACCATTTCTTCACGTTCTTTAAAATTTAATCGTTTATCACCGACATTTTTCAAAACTGTTAACTTTGGATCAAGTTTTGGTTTACCAAATTGTTCAAGTTTATTATTTAGAATTTCTTTACCTTGTCGAAAATTCTGATCTTGATCAAAACTATTAAAAAATGATTTAACTTTAGTTTTCGCACTTGAAGTTTTAATAAAAGAAAGCCATTCAAGTTTTGGTTTAGTATTATTTCTAGTAATTATTTCAATAACATCTCCATTTTGTAATTCATAATTTAATGGCACCACATTGCTATTAACTTTTGCCATTACGCACTTATTTCCTACATCCGAATGAATTGCATAGGCAAAGTCTATTGGAGTTGATCCTGCAGGCAAATCCTTAACATCACCATTTGGTGTAAATGCAAAAATTCTATCCTGAAAAATATCAACTTTTAGCTCATTCATTACTTCATCTTTATTATCTGACTCCATGTTTTCACTAAATTGAGCAAGACTTTTAATCCACTCAACATGAGCCTTATGCACACCTGCATTACCTTTTGATTCTTTATATAACCAATGCGATGCAACACCATATTCAGCTTCCTCATGCATTTTTTCAGTTCTAATCTGAATTTCTACCGGTTCCTTAAAAGAGTGAGGAGCAAGGCCAATTACAGTTGTATGTAAACTTCTATATCCATTAGGTTTTGGAAATCCAACATAATCTTTGAATCTTCCTGGTAAAGGTTTCCATTTATTATGAAAATTCCCAATTAATTCATACAAAGATGCGACACTTTCTTCGCCATCCTTGCTTTCTTTTGTTGGAATAACAATCCTTATCGCAAAAATATCATGAATTTCATCAATCGAACTTTTTCCCTTCTTCTTGAGCTTTTTATAGATGCTATAACTGTTTTTTATTCTTCCTGCAACTCGAGCATCAATACTTTTTTCTTCTAAAAAGTCCTTCACAGCAGTTGTAATTTCATCAATACTGTTTTTCCGTTTTTTACCAAGAATTTTTAATTGATCCTGAATATTTTTATACTCATTTTCATTTAAAAATTTAAAACAAAGATCTTCAATTATAGATCGAAGTCTATAAACACCTAATCTTGATGCAATTGGCACAAAAATATCTAAAGTTTCCTTTGCAATTTTTTTTCTTTCATCAGATGGTAAAGATTCAAGTGTTTGTAAGTTATGCAAACGATCAGCAAGCTTAATTAACACAACTCTAAGATCTTTTGCCATTACTAAACACATTTTCCTAAGAGTTTCTAACTCATTTGCTTCTTTTGACGTTTTAATAGAGCTCATTTTTTCATAAGCAGATATTAAAACTCCTACTTTATGTCCAAATTTGCTTCCTACATCTTTAGATTTAATATTTGTATAACCTGGAAGTTCATGCAATAAAGCAGCTACAAGCGTATCATCATCAACTTTTTGAGTTGTAAGAATCTTAGCTGTCTCTAAAGTGTGTAAAATAACAGGATCTCCAGACTTTCTCACATGTCCTTCATAATTCTTTTTTGCATAGTTATACGCAGATTCTAAGCGTTCTAAGTCTGCTGCGCTATTATATTCTTTTACCCTTTTTAAAAGTGATTTGAATTCCGGATCCATAAAATAAAAAAAGTTACATCCAACTAATTAACAGGTCGTTGGAACTACTATTATAGTTCCCCTTCTTGAATAATCAAATCTAAATCAGATCCTTTAATGTCCACAATTTTCACTCCTTTAACCAATGCTTCTTTATTTGCCTGGATATCTTTAATTCTCGCCTCCATATTATTAAGTGCAGTATCGTACATGCCAGATATCTTAGTAAGAGCATTAAATTCGGCTTTTAAATTAATTTGAGCTTTTGAAATTTCAACAAATTCATTAAGAATTTGGTTTGATTCATTTGATTGAAGACTATCTAAAGAAACAAAGAATGATTCCTCTAAAATGTCTTTTTCATTTGAAACTTTATTGTATTGAACTTTAATTTCATCAGCTTCTTCTTTTAAATTTTCATAAGTAAACTGAGCTTCAGCTAAAAGTCCATTAAGTTCACGTAAATGAATAGAAATTGCACTAGCTCTGTTATTAGCAGCGTCTAACAATTGATTTATATCAGTCTCAAAGCCATTTTGTAGTTCATTGAGAACGTTTAAATAAGTCGCAATTCTATCCGAATCTGAAACTTGAACCTCTGGAAGTCCAATTTTAAATACTGTTTGAACAGATGTTGGAACCTTTTTTACTTTTGGTATCTGATCTCCAGAAATCAATGCTGTTCCTGTCCCATCTTTAATATCTGAATCAGGTCTTGTAGTATCAGGTTTTGATGTTATATCAGAAACTGTATCTTCAACTTGATCAATTTGTTTTGTTTCACCATCATTTAGTAAATCTTGTGAAAATCCTATGATTGTTTGGGGAATTTTGAATAAGAAAATACCTGCAATAATCGCAATTACTGCGCATCCTCCTAAAGCATACTTTATAATTATTTTAACTATTTCTTGTTTCTCAGCATCTTCATCTGCTGCTAATTCTTCAGCAGGTTGTTCTGTAATAGGTACTGGCTCTACTTCAGGAATCGCCTCAGGTTCAGATGCAGGTTCTACAAAAGTTTCTTCTTCAGGAGCTTCTTCTTCAGGCTCTGCAGTTTCAGCAACTGGGACTGGAACAGGCATAACTCCTGCATCCATTTGTTGCTCTGTTTCTACATGATCTTGTTTTATTGCATCTTTTAGTTGATTCCATCCAACAGGTCCTTGTGCTTCTTCTTCTTTTAAAGCAAAATCTGAAGATTTATCTTTTTCTGGCGTAGGTTCTTCAGGTGCAATTTCATCAGGTAATTCTGGAGGAGGTTGAACTTCAGCTGGTACTGAAGGAGTCGCAGCTGGTTCTTCAAGCAATTCTTCTTCAGTTGAATCTGTACTATCATCACTAGCAAGAAATTGTTCATCTGTATCTTCTTCCACTGTTTCAATTTCTGTTTCAATTTCTGGTTCAATTTCTGAAGTTACTTCTTCGTCTGAAAATATATCCTCATCCATTGAAGTATCCTCGTCCATTGAAGTATCCAATGGGACTTCCTCATCAATAGTGGGTGCTTTCTCTTCTGGAGCTTGCTCATCATCTATTGAAAAAATATCTTCATCAGCAAAAGGTGATTCCTCTACAGGTTCTTCTGTTTTTGGTTTTCTTTTTCTAGGACGTCTTCTTCGTTTCTTTTTGGGTATATTTTCCTGTTCTGGCTCAGGTCGAGTTTTAGGGGTTTCTTTTACCTCAGCTTCTGTACTTGGTTTTTTCTTTTTTCTAGGTCTTCTTCTACGCTTTTTCTTAAAATTAGCCTGATCATCAGACACAGGTTTACTACCCTGATCTTTTACAGGTTTTGCTGGATTATTTTGCTGATTTTTTTTGTCTTCTTCTTCAGCCATTTATAAAAACATTATAATCAGTTAATTATAGCATAAAATTAACGTTTTTTGAAGGCTTAATCTTACCTTTTTATCTAAAATAAGACAATCCCAACCCATATATATCCATAACTATATTCCCAAATAGTAATGAAATCACTGCAGCAATCAAACTAACTACAATCATTGAAATAATAATAGTTAAAACTGCTTTTATTGGTTCAAGTTGTTTAATGTGTTTAATTGCTTCATATACAATAATTCCATACCAAACAAGAGCAACGCCCCTTAAAATAGGTACAATTGCAGCAATCAATATTAAATTTCCATATCCAATAACTCTAAATAATTGTCCAAAATCCCCTTTTCCTTTAAAAATATGTGTTCCAATTAATTCATAAACAAAAATTATTCCTAATGTTGATACTAAATATATTAAAAATGAAGTAAGCAACATTAAAATAGGTGTAGGTGCAACTAATAAAGGGCTCATCATACTTAATCTAATAATATTTAAATATTCACCTGCTAATATTGCTATAATTCCTGCTAAAATAATTAATAACGCTGGTAATGCTGCACTTTTTCTCATTGCAACTGTGTGGATTTTCTCAGTTTTCATTTTTACGACTTCAACTGCATCTTTTAATTCTTTCATAACATCAAATTTTCCTGAAGGAGCCATTTCTTTTATAGTTTCTGTTGCTTCATTGAATTCATCTTTTATATCTTCTCCTAAATTATGGTGTTGGTGTTCATCCATATAAATAAATTATTAATAATAATTAGATTTTAATGAATTTTTTATGATAAGTGAAATAATTGTCCAACAAAACTCTATTTTAGGCAAATCTTTTATATGCTATGAGCTTCACTTTTGCGCTTGTCTTCGCTAATATGGTTGGCGGTCTTAAATTTATTTATTTCTTTTAACAAACTATCGTTATGAACATCTTTGATGTACCGATCATCTCAATTGCGGTAGCTATACTTGCTTTAATTTATGCGGTTGGATTAACTATCCACGTGTTAAAGAAAGATAGTGGAACGCAAAAGATGCAATCGATTGCAAAATCTATTCAAGAAGGAGCATCAGCATACCTTCATAGACAATCACTCACAGTTTTAGTTTTTGCTGTGCTCGTATTTCTTATTCTAGCTTTTACAATTCCAGCTGGAGACTACAATAACGGAATTTTATTAGCTGTTGGATTTTTTGTAGGTGCTGTTTTCTCAGGACTTGCTGGATATATTGGAATGAGCGTTTCAGTTAGAGCAAATGTCAGAACTGCTCAAGCAGCTTCAAAAAGTCTAAGAGAAGGTATGGATGTTGCCTTTAAAGGTGGTGCTGTAACTGGACTTGCTGTTGTAGGTCTTGCACTTTTAGGAGTAGCAGGATTTTATTATTTATTTACTGTAGGACTTGGTGTGCCAGCTGGTGACGCTCCAAATCTATTAATTGGATTTGGTTTTGGTGCATCTTTAATTTCATTATTTGCACGTGTTGGTGGAGGGATCTTCACAAAAGCTGCAGATGTTGGAGCAGACTTAGTGGGAAAAATTGAAAAAGGAATTCCTGAGGATGATCCAAGAAATCCGGCTGTAATCGCTGATAACGTTGGTGACAACGTAGGTGATTGTGCAGGAATGGGAGCAGATTTATTTGAAACTTATGCAGTTACTTTAATTGCAGCAATGATTTTAGCTGCTTCTACATTAACTACTACACTTGGAATTCCAGGAATTGAATATCCTATGGCTCTTGGTGCAGTTGCTGTAATTGCTTCGATCATTGGAACTTGGTTTGTAAGACTTGGAAAGAAGAAGAGAAATATTATGGGAGCTTTATATAAAGGAATGATTGTAACAGGACTTATATCTGCTGCAGGGTTCTATGGTGTTACTTATTATATGATTGGTGACATCTGGATTTTCTTAGCTGCCATCGTTGGTCTTTTTGTTACTCTATTCATTAATGTTATTACTGAATACTATACTTCAACTGAATATAAACCAGTTAGAAAAATCGCAAAAGCATCTGAAACTGGAGCTGGAACAAACATTATTTCTGGAATAGCAGTTGGACTTGAAAGTACGTTCTTACCAGTTGTATTGATCGTTGTAGCAATTATCGTTGCTTACTACTTTGGTATGCAATCTTCAGCTGAAAACGGAATCTATGGTATCGCAATCGCTGCTGTAGCAATGCTTTCAACTACTGGATTAGTTATTGCAACTGATTCTTATGGTCCAATTACTGATAACGCTGGTGGAATCGCTGAAATGGCAAATCTACCTGAAAAAGTTAGAAAGAACACTGATGCTTTAGATGCAGTTGGAAACACTACAAAAGCTGTAACTAAAGGATATGCTATTGGATCTGCTGCACTTGCTGCACTTGTATTATTTCAGGCATATACTGAAGAACTTGCAAAATCTGGTAGCGAATTTGTTTTCTCTTTAAATAATCACTGGGTATTAATTGGTTTATTCATTGGAGGACTTTTACCATTTATATTCGCTTCTTCATTGATGGAATCTGTTGGAAAAGCTGCTCACCAAGTAGTATTAGAAGTTAGAAGACAATTTAGAGAAATTAAAGGGATCATGACTGGTAAAGCTTTACCAGAATATGGAAAATGTGTAGATATCGTTACTAAAGCTGCTCTTAGAGAAATGCTTTTCCCAGGTATCTTAGCTGTTCTTTCACCAATATTAGTTGGTGTTTTCTTAGGGCCTTTGGCTCTTGGAGGAATGCTTGTTGGTGTAATCGTGGTTGGATTCTTAATGGCGATTAGCATGTCAACAGGTGGAGGAGCTTGGGATAACGCTAAAAAATATATTGAAGACGGACATTTTGGTGGAAAAGGATCAGACGCTCACAAAGCTGCAGTAGTTGGTGATACTGTTGGTGATCCATATAAGGATACAGCAGGCCCTGCATTGAATGCGTTGATAAAGGTTATCAACACTATTTCACTAATTATTGCACCAATGATTGCAGGACTTGTGATTTGGGGTTAAGATAGAACCTTAGATTTACTAATTACAAATGACTGAAAGTAACGAATTAAAAGAAGCAAAATTAATTACCGTAGAGGACGGACTCGCTGAGTTCGTCTTCTGCGGCTCTTTTAATAATGAAGAAGAAATGCATGATGGAGATGTCTTCTTTTGGCCAGAGGAAAGGCTCCCTAAAGGAATTCAACCTGGCGACGAAGTCATTGTTAACCTTGATTTCAAAAACAAAGAAGAAAAAGTTTTACAAATAAAAAAGACTCATGAAAAAGAGCTAAAACAACATGAAATGAGACAATTATTAGAGGAATTAGTTAATTAGAATATTATTCCTTGACTTTGGCAAGCGAAGTCTTATAATAAGCGTCCATGGTTCTTTACCATTGTTCTTTTTCATTGTGTAAAAACCTATACGAGGCGTGGCGCATTCTGGTAGCGCACTGGAGTTATTATCATCTAACTACTCCAGAAGTCGGAGGTTCAAATCCTCTCGCCTCGAATAGGAGTTCAGAGTATTTCTTGTGAACAAGATCGGTCGGTTGTTGTTTGGGGTTCCGCAAGCCACGGGTGTGGCGCAAAAGGGCATCCCTAATTGTGGGGATGTCGCTCCTCCTTTCTCGATCAAGTTCATCAAGGAGTTCTTCTGGACTCCGTTAGTGGCGGTTGGAGCAGTCTGGTAGCTCGTCGGGCTAGGAACCCGAAGGACACCGGTTCAAATCCGGTACCGCCTAACGCCAGGTCAGTTCGTTTGTTAGTGTAATGCCTCGTGTACCCGTTTGTACGCACACCACGGGTTGCATGCTTACCGTGATGGTGAGGTGCAACAAAAGCTGTGCGTCGCGGAAAAGTGCACAACCGTGCGCTTCAAAGGTTGGGCAGTTAGTGGGCCTCCCTCTCGAGGGGAGACGCGACCGACGCAAACAACACGGGCAGAACACCAATAGCGTTCTGACCTGGCGCTACTTTAATACTATTCCCATTGCATACCACCTGTTTGATTTACTACTGAAATCCAGGTTGGACCTTTTTCGAAGTTTAATTCTTCTCCATCTTCAGCATAAAACTTTAAAACATCGCTTGTTGTGTATCTTTCCCATGTTCCAGGGAAAACTTTACCATTTCTAAATAGATACATATCCCCTTTTCCTTCTGTTTTCATATATAAACGACCTTCTTCATCTGTAGGGTAATAATTTGTGATCATAACAACCACGTTAGAAGGTGCAATTTGATCTCCAGTGTTTTTATCAATATGAGTTTCACCAGCCTGATATCGTTTATACACATTATCTTCTGAATCATATTCATATCGAACGTAATATTGAGGCCAAGGATAATAAATTCGCACAGTATCTGCTGTTTCAATAACCTCCCCGTTATCTAAAGAAGATCCAAATTTAAATACAGGCTCTTCCACTTCACTATCCCAACCTCTTTCTTCAGCCAGTTCTCGCAACTCTACCAAATTCGCAAAAAGATTATGAGGAGCATAATAAAGATGATCTCGGGTGAAATATTTCAAACCACCTTCTAAAGCAAGCCCGTCTAAATCTAAGATTCTCCCACTACTATAAATTGTACTAAATCCAAGGTCACTGCCTCCAGCATGTACAAAAGCACTATCAAACATTTCAGCCCATCTTACAGTATAAGGACGTGCAGATCTGACTGGTCCTACTTTTTCAGTTTTTTGATATGGGAAAATTGCTAAAAAGCGAGTAATTCCACCTTCTGCTTCTGCTTCAATAACCAAACTTGCATCTCCTAAACCTGCCTGCTGCCTTCTAGCATCAGTATGATTTTCAATAATCACAGCAACTGATTGCTCTTTTTCTTCTCTAATAGGCAATCCATCAATTAAAGATTCATTTGCACTATCAATTTTAGGTAAATCTGACTCGGTTTCTTCTGTAACTTCAACATCTTCTTCAACAGGCTCCACTGGAAGTGAAAATGCAGTAAACCAAACTGCTAACACTATTATTACTAATAATGCAGCGGCACCATAAAGGATTAGATTAAGTCTTTTTCTTTCCATATAAGAAGTTAAGGGCCTTTCTTTACTTTCCGCCTTCTTCTTTCTTTTCTCCTCCACCTTCTTTAGCTTCTCCTTCAGGTTTCTTTTCTTCTCCACCTTCTTTAGCTTCACCACCTTCAGCACCTTCTTCGCCTTCAGCACCTTCTTCGCCTTCAACTACTTCTTCTTCTGGTTCTTCTTCTTCAGCTCTAGGAGCAATAACTGTAGCAATTGTTAATTTTTCATCATCAACTGCTTCAACACCTTCTGGAAGTTTAATGTCGCCAACGTGAATAGAAGATTGGAAGTCTTCAAGAACACTAATATCGAATTCAAGTTCATGCGGGATATTTCTCGCAATACACTTAACTGTAAGAGCATCTCTATTTTGCATTAATGTACCACCTTCTTCACGTACTGCTCTAGATTCTCCAGTAGCAATTAGTGGAACATCAGTTGTAACTTCTTTATCCAAATCAACAAATTTAAAATCAATGTGAGTAAAAAGATCTGAAACTGGGTCATAATCAACATCATGAACTAGCACGTTTATCTTTTCTTTCCCATCAATATCAAGTTCAAGTACAGTATTTCCTCCACCTTTTTCGAAAATTCTTCTAAAAGTTTGATAATCTACAGCGAAAACTTGGTTTTCTTTGCCTTCACCATAATAATTACAAGGAATTGCTCCTTGAGATCTAATTTCGCGAGCAGAACCTGCATCACGAGTCTTTACTTCTAATGTTATCGTTTCCATTTTATCTAAATTAGTAATATTGCTGTGAAAGTTTAGCTAAAAAGACCCCTAAAAGCAAGTCTATCTTTACTAAAAATCCGTATGACGGTATCATGTTTTTCGTGTAATAAATAATCCAAAAATAATGAATAAATTTAAAGATTTATATCAACTTCAAAAGCAAGCAAAACAAATCAAGAAAAAGCTTCAAAATACGCATATTGAAGCCGAAGTTGAAGGTGTAACTGTGACTGTAGACGGACAACAGGAAATTGTTTCAATCAACATTACTGATGAAGCTATGGGGAACAAGAAAAAACTTGAAGATAGCATTGAAAAAGCAATGAATAAAGCAATTAAAAGGTCTCAACAATACGGAGCAGAAGAAATGAAAGATGTTATGGGTGATATGGGACTTGGTGGAATGCCTGGAATGTAAAAAACTTTATATATGAAAAAATTCTTATTCCTTATTTTAGTTGTGCTAATTATTGGCGGATTTTATGTGCATAATTCAATTTATAATCCTGTTGATGTTTCTGATTCTGAAAATATTTCTATAAATATTAAAAAGGGATCAAATGCCAATGATGTGGCTGATATTTTAACAGAAAACGGGCTAATCAAAAATCGAACTTTGTTCTACGGTTACACAAGAATCATCGGTGCAGACAAAGATATCATTGCAGGTCGTTATGACCTCAATAAATCAATGAATGTTCCCGATATTATTGAACAAATTTCAAAAATAGGATCATCTGAAGCAACAATTACAATCCAGGAAGGACTCACAATCAGTCAAATTGAAGATAAATTAGTTGAAATGGATGTTATTCATGATGGAGAATTTGAAAAAGCAGTAAGAAACTTTGATTCTTACGATGATTATTGGTTTTTAAGCCCTGAAATTCAATCTGAGCTTGATTTGCCTTTAGAAGGTTATCTTTACCCAGACACTTACTTTATTGATACTGTTGATTTTAATTCAGATGCATTTATTCTATTGCTTTTAGATAATTTTCAGAAAAAAATTGAAACTTTAAAATCTCCAATCGATTCCTGGGGAAATTCTATGCACGACACTATAACTATGGCTTCAATCCTTCAAAGAGAAGTACGAACTCCTCAAGATTTTGGGCTTGTTTCTGGGATTTTATGGAAACGCCTAGATTCAAACTGGCACATTGGTGCAGACGCTACAATTCTTTACGTCACTAAAAAGACTACAATCAACGCAGCTGACCTTGAGCTGGATTCTCCATATAATACTCGTTTATATGTTGGAATGCCTCCTGGGCCTATTTCAAATCCTGATATTGAGCATATCGAAGCAGCAATGCACCCAGAAGATTCTGAATATTGGTACTACCTTACAACTTTAGACACAGGCGAAGTTAAATATGCCCGAAATAATGATGAGCATAATGTGAATAAAGCGAAGTATCTTTAACTATTCAGTTGCTGGCTCTTCAGTAGCAGGATCATCTTCAACAGGTTCATCATCAGCTGGCTCTTCTTCCTCTTCTTCTTCTGAAGGAGTGTAGATTATTGTGAATTGAGTTGATTTAGTTGATCCATCTGGTGCAACTGCTTCAACTTCATAAGTATTTTCACCTGCTTCTAAATTTCCTAAAGCTTCACGAGCATTGTAACTCCATGATGTATCCCCGGCTTCAAATGCAGACAATGTGTATCCATCTACGATTATCTTTTCTGCACCTTCAACTGAACCTAACACAGTTACTGAACCTGTATCATCTTCATTTGATTCCCCTCCATTATAAGTATCAACAGTTGGAGCTACTAAAGGTGGTAAATCTAATTCTTCCTCATCATCTTCTTCTTCATCGTCTTCTGGATCTTCATCTTCGGCATGAACATCACCTAAATTAACTGTAAGCTTAGTTTTCTTTGATTCTGCATCGTTTTGAGAAATTGAATAAAATTCATATGTGTTAACACCTCCAGCAAGAGTTCCAGCATCTTCTGATATAGCAAAGCTCCAATCAGTTCCGCCAGGAACATATAAATTAAGTTCATAAGTATTGTCTACACCATCGCTTACCACATCAACCATCATTTTCTTTGTTTCTGTTGAAGTCGTACCTCTAATAGTTAAAGAATCTTCATTTGTTGTAAAATTCAAAGTAGAAGGAGTCTCGATTTCAGGCTTAGCTAAGTCACTTTCTCCGTCTTCCTCATCTTCTTCTTCATCAAAATCAAATTCATCGTCAGTACTAGTTTTAATTGAATAATCAGTAGGATTTTTATCCTCTGCCATGTTCCATTTATAGAAAGTTGTCTCTCTAAAATTATTAGAAATTGCTTCTATTACAGAAGGACTCTCTCTGTCAGCATAAGCTGCAACATCTGAATCATTTATTACTGCTTCCTGACCAACTCCAATCTGAATAGATTCAACATTTCGTTTTTCACCATCTTCTTCAACCATAATGTCAGCTACAATACTTCCTTTAATTACGCGAATAACCTCTTCGTCTTCATCTTGCTCAACTTCATATATAGTTGAAACTGTTTTCACAATTGTATGATCAGTTTTAACCATAAATTTAACAGGAGTCTCTGAATTTTCATCATTATTAATCCAAACCTTACCTTCTCTTAATATCAAATTAATATCATAAGCATCTCCATTCTTTTTTATTTCACTAAATACAATTTCAGAACTTTGATCCATTCTTAAATAGTGATCATTAAACAATTCAACTACTAATCTTCCTCCTCTTTGAGTCTTTAAAGAATCTCCCTGAAGGATTTTTGTACCATTATATGCTTTCTCCCATTCTCCTGATCCCCATTGAAGTACTTTGGCATTACCTTTAGCCATGTACATATACATTTCCTTATCATCGTCAGTTTGATTCAAAGATTGAAAAAGTTGGAATGCAAGAACAACAATAACTCCTGCACAAATCATGATTAAAAATGGAAGGATATAATCAATCGGTCGTTTACGAGGTAATCGAGGCATAATAATTTTGATTAACTAATTTTGAAAAAAAGCCTTGTAGAAAAGACATCGAACAGTATAAGAACCATTTGATTTATTGTAAAGTTTATTCCCAAAATTTTGTATAATTTTTTTATACATTTAAAATCCAAGACCTTGCTTTATGGCTTGTACATCACGCAAAAGTCTTGGGTCTGTTTTTATCTTCCTAGAAATGGTGTTGAAAGCATGTAAAACTGTTGAATGATTCCGTCCACCAAAAACTTCACCAATTTTTTCATATGAATGATCAAGCTCTCTTTTAATCAGGTACATACAAACTTGACGAGGCATCATAACTTCTTTTTTTCGAAGAGGTCCAATCAGATCATCGTTTGAAATATGAAAATAATGAGCAACTGAATCAATAATTTCCTGAATAGTTTTACCTTTTGCATTCATCGAAGCAACTGAAACACCATTATGTGTAACCTGAATCTGATGTTGAGTTTCTAAAATCGTTGCAACCAGCTCTTTTGTAGGATCTGCCCCATTTAAATTAGAATGTGAAATTACTTGCATCAAAACTCCAACTAAATCTCTAACATTAGTTTCAACATGGAAAGCAATACACTCTAAAACATCATCATCAATTATCATTTGAAGATCAGAGCATCTTTGTTTAAGAATTGCTAAGCGCGTTTCATAATCAGAAGGTAGAATTTCAACAACTGTACCCATTCCAAATCTACCCATCAGTCTTTCTTTAAATCCATTCAGATCTTTTGGTGGAGTATCAGATGAAAGGATAATCTGCTTATTAGAGTCATATAAATCATTAAATGTATGGAAGAATTCCATTTGACTCATATCTTTATTCTCTAAAAATTGAATGTCATCAAGAATGAAACAATCAACTGTTCTATATTTATCTTTAAACTGTTTAGTTCTTCTTTTTCCAATAGCTTCAATAATTTCGTTAGTAAATTGTTCTGCAGTCATATAAACAATTCGAGCATCTGGATCATTCTTTAAGATCTCTCGTCCTGTCGCCTGTAAAAGATGAGTCTTACCCTGCCCAACACCTGAGAAGATGTATAAAGGATTATAAATACCTCCTGGCATATTTGAAACAGCAAGACAAGCAGTATGAGCAAGTTTGTTATCTTTACCAATCACAAAGTTGTCTAAAGTATGTTTGATGCTTAATTTTCGGCTTTTCAATCCTTTTTTACCAACATGAACTTCATTATCTTTATTTCTTACTTTTCTTACCTGTTTAATATCGTCAGTTCCTAAAATACTTTCAAGATTTACTTTATGAGGAGAATCTTCATTAGCAAATTCAGAATGTACTTTATATTGTACTTCTTTTATTGATGGATCTTCTTCCTGAGCAGCTTGTAAAACTTTAATATGATATTTATCTAAAACCCATTGCTTTGCGAATGGAGTTGGAAGTCCAATTACTATATAGTCGTCCCCTTTTTCAATTATTCCTGTATCTGCAAACCAAGTTTTAAATAAAGGTAGTTTAAATGTTGGTTTTAAGCGTAACAAAATATTTCTGTATAGATCTTTGTGGGACATTTGATATGTAGTTTAGGGGGCCTAGAAAAATTGTTCACCCTTGCGAGTGGAACCTCATACTATTTGTATTTTGAGACTAATACAAGGGTAAGTAGTTCAATTTTTTTGATCCTAAATGTAGGATTTATCATCGCCTATACACTACTAGATGTAGTTATACATACACTCCCACAAAACATAATGAAATACCGCGCAATGGAGGTTATGCATCATTATCAAAACCCATGCAACTTATTTTATGAAAATTTCATAAAAATTTTATGAAAAAATATTAAGAATGTCGCTATAAGTTATAAAGAATATCAATCCAATTAGAAGAATGAATCCAAATGCATGAATTAATGCTTCCCATTTAGCAGGAATTCGTTTACCTCGAACTGCCTCAACTAAAAGAAATAAAAGCCTTCCACCATCTAATGCAGGGAAAGGAATAATATTAATCACTGCCAAACTTAATGATAGAAGCGCAGTAAATCTTAGTAATGCTAATAATCCTTCCTGAACAAACATATGAGTCATTGTTGCAATACCAACTGGACCAGCAACCCCTTCAGGAACAGTAAATTTACTAAATATTGATTTAACCAAATTTCCAAACATATCAACAGTTAACAGAGCCAATCTTCCACATTCATTCCATGCCTGGCCTATTGCTTGATGAAAAGGATACTGAACATCATTTATTTTTATTACTTTTGCAGGAACATCACGATTATAAACACTTAGCTGATTGTTCTTATAAGATGTCATTGTAATAATCCCAACGCCAATCCGTCCTTCTTCACTTGGAGCAACTACAATTTCAAGTTCTTCTCCATTTCTATCAATTTTGTAAGTTAGATTTTTTCCAATATTTTCCGCAGTCATATTTATTGAATCCTGAGCTATATAAACTGGCTCATCATTGATACTTAGCACAATATCCCCTTCTTGAAATCCTGCTTTGCTAGCAGGGGCTTCAGGCACAACATTAGCAATAATCACCCTCTGCTTTGTACTAAAATCAACAGTGATATTCATAGGTTCAAAATCCCGCAAAATCTCAAAATCTATTTTGTTCTGACTATTAATAATTGTTTGAAAATCAGAAACCCAATAAATATTTTCTCCATTCATTTTTAAAATCACATCGTCAATTTCCAAACCAGCAACTTTAGAATCACTTCCTTCTTCAACTTCTCTAATAACAACTCTTGGCAAATTAATAATCTGCTCCATTTCTCTTTCTTCAGCTGATAAAGGTTTTGCTAAATCCTTATCATAGCCAAGCTCAATTATACCGCTGTCTAAAGCTGACAAAACGTCATCTGAATTAACAATTAATGGTTGGATACCAGCTGTAAATCCAATAACAAGTAAAACAAATGCTAATAAGAAATTCATAAATACACCTGCAACCACAACTGCCATTCTTTTTCTTAAAGGTTTGCTAGCAAAACTTTTATTATCCTTAATCATTTTTTCATCTGTCGCATCTTCACCATATAATCGCACAAATCCTCCAAACGGAATCCAGTTTATTGACCACAATATTCCGTTTTTTTTGAATTTCTTACCCCAAATTCTTGGAGGTAATCCAATACCAAACTCTTCAACTTTAATTCCGGCACGTCTCGCCATATAAAAATGACCAAACTCATGTATTAAAATTATAAGGGAAAAAATTACAACAAACGCAATTCCGGAAATTATTAAATCCATATTATATCAAGATTAAACAGTCATTATGTCGGTTTCCTTAGCCTTTGCGAGCTCTTCGATATCTTTATTAGTCTTATCAACTTCGTCTTGAAGTTGTTTATTTGCATGATGCATGTCATCTTCAGAAATCGCTTTATCTCCTTCAAGTTTTTTATAAGCTTCATGTGCAACTTGCCGAGCATTTCTCACAGAAATTCTCGCATCCTCAGCTAATTTGTGAACATGTTTAGTTAAATCAGTTCTTCTTTCTTCAGTTAATGGTGGAATATTAATTCTTACAAAGTTTCCATCATTAACAGGATTCAAATTTAGACCTGCATTTTGAATTGCAGCTTCAATCTGATTTAAAATTCCTTTATCCCATGGTTGAATCTGAATTGTTTTTGGATCCGGTACTGAAATTGAAGCACAGGCTTTTAATGGCTGCTGTGTACCGTAAGCATCAACTTTAACATCTTCAATCAAAGCAGATGATGCACGTCCAATTTGGAGTTTTCCGTATTCAACCTTCAAATGTTCTATAGCTTTTGCAAATTCATCTTTTGCAGTATTAAAATGAGGTGTAGTTGGCATAATATTTAAGTTAAGAAATTATTGTTCCAAGTTTTTCTCCCATAACTGCCTTTTTAATATTTCCTTTTTTATTAAGATTAAATAAAAGGATAGGCATTCCTCCATCTTTACAAAGCGCAACCGATGCAAGATCCATAAATTTAAGATCCATCGATAATACTTTATTATATGAAATTTTATCAAACTTTTTTGCTTTCTTATCTTTCACAGGATCTGCTGTATAAACACCATCAACTTTAGTTGCTTTTAATAAAACATCGCAATTTAATTCAAGAGCTCTTAAAGCTGCTGCAGAATCAGTTGTGAAATATGGATTCCCAGTTCCTCCAACACAAATCACTACTCTATCTTGATCTAAATGATGTCTTGCTTTTGGTGGAACATAATTTTCAGCAACCTGTTCTGCTCTTAATGCTGAGCAAACTCTACATTCGATACCAGCTTTTTCAAAAGCACTTTTTAAAGCACTTCCATTCATAACAGTTGCCATCATTCCCATATTATCTGACATGATTCTTTCAATTCCAGTGTCTTTAAAGTCACGATATCTCCAGATATTCCCTCCACCTACAACAATTCCAATTTGAACACCAAGTTTTTTAACTTCAGCAATTTCTTTTACTAATTCATTCACTCTTTTTGCATCTATACCAGAACTGCGATCCCCCTGCAGAACTTCACCTGACATTTTGAGGAGAATACGTTTATATTTTACTTTAGCCATCAATCAAAAGTTAACAGAATATAAGTTATTACGATTCCAAGTACAACTCCAATAATGAAAATTGCAGGAATTCGTTTTTCTTCACCTTGTTCATGCGCATTTGCAAGATCAGCCAACAAATCACTACTCATAATTACTTCTTCATTACTATTCTTATCAAGAATGCTATCATAATCATGATTTGCAACTAAGTTAACAAAATTACCAAACTTTACAGTAACTTTCTCAGCTACGGTAGGCATTTTATCAACAACTGTTCCTCTAATATCAGCTTCTTCTTCATCAATGTGATGTACAACAAATTCCTCTTCTTTCAGAGAAAGATTATTATTACCTTTTGATTTAGATGGTCCATCAATGGATTTTTCTTTTTTAGTTCTAGCCATAATTGTTCTGCGTTAATTTCCAAGTCATTATAACATCTACTATAGTTTCTGTTCAATAAAAAAAGAGCCCAGATAAATAGGCCCTTTTTTTAATTTAAAACTTTGTGCCTACATCATTCCTCCCATTCCACCCATTCCCGGCATTCCTCCGCCCATTGCTGGCTCATCTTTATCATCTGATGGGATATCAGTTACTGCGCCTTCCATAGTCAGGAAGATCGAAGCAATTGATGTAGCGTTTTGCAATGCGCTTCGTGTAACTTTTGCAGGATCAATAATTCCGGCTTTTACCATATCAACATATTCGTCTTTATCAGCATCGTAACCTTCGCCAGCTTTACTGTTTAATACTTTATCTATAATTACTGCCCCATCTTTACCTGCATTTTCAGCAATTTGCGTAAGTGGTGAAAGCAATGCTTTTTTAACAATGTGATAACCAGTCATTTCATCAGTGTCTCCTTCTTTACCTTCAAGAACTTTTGATGCTTCTAAAAGAGCGACTCCCCCACCTGGGACAATTCCTTCTTCTACTGCAGCTTTTGTAGCCTGAAGTGCATCTTCAATTCTGTGTTTTCTTTCTTTAAGTTCAGTTTCAGTTGCAGCACCAACTTTGATTACCCCAACTCCTCCAGCTAACTTAGCTAAACGCTCTGCAAGCTTTTCTTTATCAAAATCAGACTTAGTGTTATCAAGCATAACTTTAATTTCTCCAATTCTTGCATCAACTTCTTCTTGAGAACCTTTTCCTTCAATAATTGTACATTTATCTTTGTCAGCAATTATTTTTCCAGCTTCTCCTAAATCACCAAGATCAGCAGAGTCTAATTTAAGACCAACTTCTTCAGAAATAACACGCGCACCTGTAAGTGCAGCGATATCTTTTAGCATTTCTTTTCGACGATCTCCAAATGCAGGAGCTTTTACTGCCAAAACATTAAATACTCCTCGTAATTTATTAAGAACAAAAGTTGCAAGAGCTTCACCCTCAACATCTTCTGCAATAATCACGATATCTTTCTTCCCGGCTTGTACAAGCTTTTCAATCAAAGGTAGAACCTCTTGAATCGAAGTGATTTTTTTATCAGTAATAAGGATTTTTGGATTTTGCATCTCAGCAATCATTTGAGTTGGATCAGTCACCATATAAGGTGAAATATATCCATTATCAAACTGCATTCCTTTAACAACTTCTTTTTCCAAACCCATTGTTTGAGACTCTTCAACTGTAATAACTCCATCAGCACCAACTTCATCCATCATTTCTGCAATCATTTCTCCAACTTCAGGGCTTTGCGCAGAAATTGTTGCAACCTGAGCAATTTTTTCTTTAGAATTCCCGATTTGTTCAGCTCCTTCTAATAATTTTTTAACAACAGCGTCAGTTGCTTTGTGTAATCCATTTTTTAATTTCATTGGATTCGCACCAGCTGTAACATTCCTTAATCCTTCAGCAATCATTGCGTGTGCAAGAATTGTCGCAGTAGTTGTACCATCACCTGCGATATCATTAGTTTTAGTTGCAACTTCACGAACTAACTGTGCACCCATGTTTTCGTATGCATCTGGAAGATCGATTTCTTTTGCAATTGTCACTCCATCGTTTGTAATTGTTGGAGATCCATATTTTTTATCAAGAACCACATTACGACCTTTAGGCCCTAAAGTAATTCGAACTGCTTTAGCTAGTTGAGTCACACCAGAAAACAAAGCCTGACGTGCATCATCACTAAATTGAACTTGTTTAGCCATTTTAAATTTAGGTTAGATTATTATTTAAGGATTGCGAGTACATCTGACTCATTTAAAACAAAAAGCTCTTTGCCTTCTACTTTAATTTCATTTGGAGCATATTTTGTGAAAAGGACAGTATCCCCTTCAGCAACTTCCATTTTAATTCTTTCGTTATCATCACCGATTTTTCCTGGTCCTACTGCGATAACTTTACCTTTTTGGGGTTTTTCTTTATTTGCTGTATCAGGAATAATAATTCCAGAAGCAGTAGTTTGCTCTTCAAGAGGTTCCACCACTATTCGATCAGCTGTTGGTTGGATATTTGCCATTTGTATAAGGTTAAATAACTTAAATTAGCACTCGACATTATAAAGTGCTAGCAGATAGAGTCAAGAGAAAAATTAATAATTAAAATCCACCTCTTTTTAATAATGCTTCACGCATTGATGATAACAATTCATCTTTTTTTAATCTTTCCAGTTTTTCAACTCTATCTAAAAAAGCATCTTTAACATAAGCGGAAATTGCTTCTGGTCGACAACAAAGAAGGGATTGAGGATCATAAGGTATTCTCAATTCAGGATTAAAAGTAAGCCTACCTTCATCTAAATATCCTTTACTATCCTCAAAAGTCTCACAAATATGTATTTGCCCTTTAGGGGATACTATCCCAGCATCAATACCGCTCCTTAACAAATGCCCAATAGCATAATCACTCCTAATAGTTCTATGACTTTTCTTTCGAAATCTATCTTGAGGAGGTCCAAAAAAATATGTTTTACTATCTTCTTCGTCCCTGTCATGTGAAGCTACAACAAAAATTCCATTAACAACTGTCATCTTCTTCCTAAATAAGCATTGAAAAATGCTACCAGAAATACATCCTATAATTCTAAATGGAGCCTCTTCGTCAATTGCATCACATGAATCTACTTTAATGGGATCATAAAATTCACCACAATAATGTATTCTTTTCTTTTGACTCCATCTATCTTGAGATCCTAAAAACTTTTGTCTAATTAAACTTGCTTTATTAAAAAGAAAAATTGAATTTGCTTCATCCTTAAGTCGTTCAAGAATTAAATTAGCGTGTTCTCTTAAAGCACTTTCAACTTCAATTGCTAGTTCTTTGTGTTCTTCAATTTCTTCCGGATCCTCAATAGAAAGCAAATACTCAGTTTGCTCTTGTAATACATGTATATCTACTAATCCGTTTGGCTGTTTTTCTAACATAATATTTTAAAAAAAAAGCAGGAGGTTTATTCCCTGCTTTTTATAAAGAAATTATTAAATTTTCATTACATTAATTCTCCAACATCTCATAAGTAATTTTCGCGCTTGCCATTGCACCAAGATAATCCTCTAAAGTTTCATCTTCATATTTCATTATTCTTGTAATCATTTCAGCAATCTGACCTCTTGTTAAAATATCATCAAATTTATCAACATCTAAAGGTATCAAATTAGCTTCTGAAGCTTCATCGACGATCTTTTTATACCAAGGATCCCCTTCTTCATAACCGATTCCGAATCCTATAAGTGCAAGCTTTAATGATTCAACAAAATTTACATCATCAGCTGGCTTGAAAGATCCATCAGTATATCCTTCTACAACGTATTTATCTTTTCCAAAACAAACATATTTTGAATACCACTGGCTTGCAGCTACATCAGTAAAACATCCTTTATCATCATAAGCTTCAAACTCATTAGTATATTTCGCTTCAACAATAATCTTTAATAATTCTGCACGATTAATTGTTTGGTCAGGTTTGTAAGATCCATCATCATAACCCTGAACAATATCATTATTATAAACAAACCAAATCGCGTCTTCATATTTATGACCAGAAATATCACGCATTGCTACGTATTCAACAGGTTCTGGTTCAACATAAAGTGTTGGTTCCGGTTCCGGCTCAGGATCTGGTTGTGAAGGATTAAATGCTTTATCCGTTGGTGTTAGGAAAGTTTCCCAAATCCAACCTTCAGTACCGTCAGCACGTTTAACTTTATGCCAACCTTCAGTTGTTCCGATAACCTGAACAATTTCTCCACCAGAAAGAGTAGTAATCACTGTTGATTCCTGCATACAAGATACAGTTCTTAAATGAACTGCAGATGTAATTTCTGCATTAAAATTCCGAACCGTTAATGGTTCAGCAGCACAGATGTCAGTTGCATAAGTTGTTGGCAAGAATACTGCCAAAACCGCCACTGAAGCAATGAGTGCGATGAGTTTTTTCATGCGTTTGTAGTTAAAGGGTAAGTTCACTAATTAAAACGATATATATAATACATTATTACATATACTTATTGCCAGATTCAATTTCTATCCTCTCTATTTTGCAAACTCTTCGCTACGTGTCTCTCTAATCACATTAACCTTTACCTGACCAGGATATTGTAAATCATGTTCAATCTTTCGAGTGATTTCATGAGACATTTTAACTGCTCCTAAATCATCAACATCTTCAGGATTAACAAAGATTCTCACTTCTGTTCCTGCTTGAATTGCAAAGGCTTTTTTAACACCTTCAAATGAAGTACAAACATTTTCTAACTCTTCAAGTCTCTTAACATAATTATCTAAATTATCTTTATTAGCGCCTGGACGAGCATTTGCAACTGCATTCGCAGCAGCAACAATCATAGCTTCAACAGTTTCTGGCTGAGGGTCTCCATGATGAGCTTCAATACAATGTATCACCCTCTTATCTAATCCAAATTTCTTTGCAATATCACGACCAATCGCAGCGTGATGACCCTGAATCTCATGATCAACAGCTTTTCCAATATCATGAAGTAATGCTGCTTTTTTACATAAATTAGCATCTGCACCAAGTTCGCTAGCTAAGTTAGCAGCCAAATGCGCAACTTCCATTGAATGCTTTAAAACATTTTGACCATAACTAACTCTAAATTTAAGTCTTCCTAATAATTTAATAAGATTTGGATGAAGTCCTGCAACACCTACATCAAATGCAGCTTTTTCACCTAATTCTTTAATTAATTTGCTAACTTCTTCTTTAACTTTTATATAAGTTTCTTCAATTCTTGCAGGGTGGATTCGTCCATCTTCAATTAATCGCTCAAGTGTAATTTTAGCAACATATCGACGCACAAGATCAAATCCAGAAATAACAATTGAACCTGGAGTATCATCAACAATTACATCAATACCAGTGATTTCTTCAAATGTATTAATATTACGACCTTCGCGACCAATAATTCTACCTTTCATATCATCAGAAGGCAGAGTTACCATTGTTGCAGTTGATTCAACTGTAGTTTCAGCTGCATATTTTTGAATTGCCTCAGCAATAACAAATTTAGCTTTATCTGCTGCTTGTTCATTAACTTCTTTTTCAGTCTTTCTAATCTGCTCAACTAATACTTCTTTTGTATCTTCTTCTACTTTTTTAAGAAGGATTTCTTTTGCATCGTCTTTTGAAAGCTGTGCAACTTTTTCAAGTTCTGCTTCTTGTAATTCCTGAATTTTTTGCACTTCTTCTCGAAGACGTTTAACAGAAGTTACTTTGTTTTCAAGCTCTTCTTTAAGCTTATCTGCATCTTCAGACTTCTTATCAAGACCTTGTTCTTTTGAAACTAAACGTTCTTCAATTTTTTGTAATTGTTCACGTTTTCGTTTTTCTTCTTTTTTAGCTTCATCTAAAACCTTAAATGCTTCATTTTTAGCTTCAAATAAAACTTCTTTTGATTTGTTTTGCGCATCTTTGATTAGATTCTGGCTTTTTTCAGATAAATCCTTGTTTTTTGTTTCAACAAGTTTTTTTCGATAGACATACCCTACTGCCACTCCAGCACCCAATCCTACTAATGCTAGCAAAATTGTTAGTGTTTCCATAAAAAATAGTTAGTGTTATACACTGACTTAAGTCATACACGCTTTTAGAAGCACAATTCTAGTGCCGAGCTTTAGTATATATTAATGTATCTAATTTCTTTTATATTAAGCGATAAATCGTAATAACTTAAACCAGTTTTCATAATCTTTCGATCAATATAACTATACTGGAAATTCACTACTTAAGTCAACGTTCGCTACTCTAAATTATACTCTTCTTTTAAAATTCTCATAACTACCCGAAGTATTGGTCTTAAACTTCTATTCTTTTTTAACATGCTTATAATTAAATATAACATTCTCTCAGGAATATCAGCTTCAACTTTAGCTCTTTTCATTGCACCAAAAATATCTTCCTTTGTTATAGCTTTTTCATAAGGTAAAAAAGTTGTAAATTCACCTTCATCATCTTTTATCTCTTTATGAAATTCCTCTAAAAAATCATCGTATCCTTTACCTAAATAAAGCGTTAATAAAGTTATTCCATAGGCAAAAACATCAACAGATGTTCTAGCACTTAGAGTTTCAATTTGAGGATATACATAATATGCAATATCAAAGTGAGAAGGAGTTCCTCTACATATTCTCATATTTGTTCCAGGGTCACATGGAATTTGACCTTCTTCTAATTGCAATTCCCTATCACAACGCCTTCCTCTAACTCCCAGGGCTCTTGTTGGATCAGGCTGAACTAAAATATTTTCGCTTTTAATATCTCTATCAACTTTACCATGCATATGATCTTCTTCACTTTTTCTCATTGCATCTAATAATACCTGCATATTTTGTTCTAATGAATAATGGCTTGTTTCTCCTAAATATTCACATCCTGCTAAATTGTCTACAATTTTTAAAAATTTCAAATCTCCTCTCGGACCTAAACATCTAACAAGTCTTTCCTGTACAGAATATTGGCATCCAGGAATTACTAAATCCTTTTCAGGGATACCATTTTCAGTTTTTCCTTCTTTTAATAATAAATTATTTTTTCCTCTTACTCTTGAAAAACCTGTGCCCAAAAGATCTTCCCTTTCGAATTCAGGATCTATAACACAATAAGGATCACAACCAAGATCAACCAAGGCATCTGAAACCACTGCTTGAAGCCTTTCGTAGTTTGCCATTAATAATTGTAAAACTTCAAAACGTTCGCAAAGAACTCTTTCCGGGAAATCAGTTATTTTGATTGGATAATAAAGTTTCTGACCTGCCATTCTTACTAAATTCGTGCCTCTTACCAAACTTTGAATCCTATTTGCTGAAAAAAAAATCTCTTCCTTGTTCTCCCATAAGTAATTCTGACACCATTGTATCTGGTGTTTCAATTTCTTTAATCGCACTTGAGGGTTTTTGAAAAACTCTTCCAAACATTATTTTTGATTAATCTAATTACAAAACGAGATTTTACCTTGTTCATTACAAAAATCAATATATTTTTTTAAGAATTTTTTAGAAAAATTTTAAAAGTGTTTGATAGGATTGGAGTCCTTAATATTTTTTTATGCTTAATAAGGCACAAATCTACGGACTTTTATCTATTTTGATTCTATATATTTTCTTTATTAATAAAGTAGTAGCGGATTCCCCTGCTACTCCTGATCCAACTATCATCCCCTTTCCAAAAATTATGATCAACGAAGTGAGTTTTAAAAACACTGAACATGATTGGATTGAAATATTAGCTATAGAAAGCGGCTCAATTCAGGGCATGAAGATTTTTGACGATGGAGCATTTATTGAAATTGAAAATAATATTCAGATTAATTCAGGTGATTTTATTCTAATTTATTTCAAAGCTGATGAAGATTTAATTGGATATGATGATGATCTTTTAATTATCCAAGATGCAAAATCAGGCTTAACAGGCACCACAGAACAAGTTGTAATAAAAAATCCAAATAATGAAATTGTTGATATGGTTTGTTGGAGAAATTCCTCCCCTACTTCTGGAGAGGTCTCTGAATTTGAAGAATTTGCTAGTAATGGAGGTTGGGCTTTCGGCAATATTGAAAGTTGTATTAATAGTGATCAGGTTTTAAAAACCGATTCAATTGCTCGAAAAGATTCTGATGATACAAATTCACCAGATGATTGGGAAATTTTAAACATTCCTACTCCTGGAACAAAAAATTTCTCACAAGAAGCGTCAAAACCAGAGCCTGAGGAAGAAATATTACCCGAGGTTGAACTACCTGAACTAGTTTTTGATTTTCCTGAACCCGAAGAGGAAGAACCCGAGCCTGAACAGGAATGTGAAGCTATAATTGAAGAGGAAATAAATAAAAATATATGCGAAAAAGACATAATGATTAATGAAGTCTATCCAAATCCAAAAGGAAAAGATAACGGACAGGAATGGATCGAGCTAATAAATATCGGAAATGAAAAATGTAGCTTAGAAGGTTGGCAAATTGATGATGAAGAAGATGGAAGCAAACCTTATACTTTATTATATATACATGAAATAAATTCTAATGGATTTATTATACTTCCATCATGGCAAACAAAAATAAATTTAAATAATTCAGATGATTCAGTGAGATTATTCAATCCAGAAGAAAATTTAATTGATGAAATAATATATAAAGAAACTTCTGAAGACGAGAGCTTTGCAAGCGCCGAAGATGGCTTTGTCTGGACCAAAACAATCACTCCTTTAACCGAAAATTTAATTGAAATCGAAGAAGATTTTGAAGAAGAAATAGATGAAAAGGAAGAAGAGGAAGAAAAAAAGGAAATCGTGATTCCAAATGGAGATCTTTCAAATCAAATTAAAATTAATGAAATTTTTCCAAATCCTGAAGGGTCAGATAAAGGTAAAGAATGGATTGAAATAGTAAATGAATCTGATGAAGCTGTAAATTTAGGAAATTGGACTTTAGATACTGGTGAAAATACGAAAACTAAATATATTTTTCCGAATAGGGCCCTAGAAAAGCAAATGCACCTTCTCATTAATGACGCAGAGTTGGGATTCTCATTAAAAAACTCAAATGGGAAGGTGCGACTCCTGGATTTCCAAAAAAATTTAGTTGATGAAATTGAATATGAAAAATCTGAAGAAAACTCGTCTTTTTCTAAAATAAATTTTAATGAAAGTGATGATTATAAATGGGAATGGACTTCGGAAATAACTCCAGGAGAAGAAAATCCAAAATTATATATATACGAAGGAGAAATTATTGAAATAAATGACAAAGAAGCATATGTTTCTCTTAAACAAGCTGATTCTGAAGAGCAAATATCAATAAAATATATTGATGATGGTACTTCAATGTATGGAAAAATATTTAAAAAGGGTGCAATTATTAGTGCCACAACCAATAGCGAAAATATTCTTGATGAATTTAAAATTATTTCTGAACCTCCAATAGAAAATCACGAAAGTTTTAATTATAGTTATATTATTTATTTTCTATTACTGTGTGGGCTTGGCGTTGGAGGTTATTTTGGAATTAAGAAGTTCAATTTAATTAAATTTGTGAATGCTTAGAAAATAGGGCATAATTATTGACGTTATTTAACCCAATAATTATGAATTCTAATATATGGAAAACAGTTGCCCTAATATTAATTGGAGCACTTTTAGGCTATATGGTGGGCAGATTCGAACTTACAACAATTAGTATCTCTGATGAAACCACAAAGAATACTAATGTTGAAGAAGAAGATAAAAAAACTGACACAGTTCCAGAGATAGAGTTAAAAGATGCAACGGTTGATGATGATCCTTTTTTAGGACCTGAAAATGCTCAAGTTGTAATAATAGACTTCAGTGATTACCAGTGCCCTTTCTGTAAAAAATTCTATACAAATATTTTCCCTGAATTTAAAAAGGACTTTTTAGATACTAATAAAGTTAAATACGTTTATAGGGATTTCCCTTTAAATATTCATCCACCTGCAAAAAATGCTGCTCAGGCAGCGCAGTGTGCTGGAGATCAAAATAGTTATTGGGAAATGCATGAATTATTATTTGAGAAACAAAGCGAATGGGGTCGTGCTGTAGAATTAAACGAGACATTAATTGGATATGCAGTTGAATTAGGGCTTAATAAAGCTACATTCTCGTCTTGTTTAAATGATGAGAAGTATTTAGAAGAAGTTGAAAAAGATAGAATTGATGCACTTGCTTCAGGTGCGAAAGGTACTCCAACACTGTTTGTGAATGGAAAAATTATTAGAGGTGTACCACAAAGTTATGAATCATTTAAGGCTTTGATCGAAAGCGAGCTTGAATAACTAAGCTATGCAAAAATCGAAAAAAAAACTGCGAAATAAAGTGATTATTTTAGCTGTTTTAACAGCAATATTAGCTGCGGGTTTAATTACTTTTAGTCAAATTGAAAGTATTCCTTTATTAATTCAATCTATTTCAGCTTTTTTGCTTGTTACTTTAATTGTTGCTTTTGGAAGTATTGGAATTTTAAAAACAACTTTTAAAAGTATTAGAAGGCTTAAGCTTGTATCTGAAAGTTTGAATGGTTTTGCAATTATAACTCTTTATTTTTATAGTTTTACACTTACTTTATTTCCATCAATGGTTGAGGAGGTTTCTCGACCATTTCTATATATAACTATTACTTTAATTATTTTATTCTTATGTGGATTTGATTTTTATAAGTATGTTAAGGAGAATAAATACAAGAAATTTATACATTCATTTGATTTTAAACATCCTGAATTTGTAAGAATACTTAGAGATGATAAAATCCATGAACTTAAATTAGAAGAACTAAAAATTGGGGATGTAATAGAGGTTAAATCAGGTGAAATGGTAGCTGCTGATGGAATTATTATTGAAGGGAACACATTAGTGAACGAATCAATGACAGAAAAAAAAGTCGGAGATCAAATAGTTGAAGGTGCTAAAAATATGGAAAACCGAATTCTAATTAAAGTCACACAAATTGATGAAGATTCCAGCATTTCACAAATTATTTCAATTCTTAAAAAGCGAACAGAGAATTTAAGTAATACAGAAAAAAAAGTAAAAAAGAGTGAAAAGATTCTAACATTGTTGTTTTTAATTTTATCTTTATTGGTTCTAACAGTTTGGATTTTGCTAAACGGTCCAGTACATTCTTCGATAATGATTTTTGTTAGTTTACTATTAATTGTTTCACCTGAAAATTTTTATACAATTATAAAACGATATTATAGATTTGGAATTAATAAATCTTCACAAGATGGAATACTATTTAAAGGTGGAAGAGCAATTGAAAAACTATCCAGTGTAAATAGATTAATTTTAAACAAGACTGGGATTATTACTGCAAGTAAGCCGGAAATTACAAATATAATTCCTAAAATTGGATATAACGAAAAAAGACTTTTAATACTTGTTGCTGCTTTAGAAAGTTTATCCCCTCACCCATTTGCTGAAGCAATTACACGCTTTTGCAAAGAACAAAAGATAGCTGTAACAAAAGTTCAAAATCATAGATTTTTCGAAGGACACGGAATAATTGGAACAGTGGATAATCAGGAAATAATTATTGGAAATTTAAAATTAATGAAAGATTCTAATGTTCAAATGATAGATGAACTTGTTAGTAAAGCTGAGGTAATGTCGCGAAATATTAAAAGTCCTGTTTTTATTGCTCGTAACCGCGAGTTAATCGGATTAATCGGCATTGCAGATAGCATAAATGATCATGCTAAAGAAGGTATGCATTACTTAAACAAGAACTTTAAAATCACATTAATAACTGGAGATAATGAGATAATTACAAGGGCAATTGCTAATGAATTACGCATTAAAGAATATATTGGAGAATTAAAACATAGAGAAAAAGTTGAAACAGTTAATAAATTTCAGGAAGAAAAAGAAATCGTAGCCTCAATTGGTCACGGATTAAAAGATAAAGAAATTTTAGATGCTTCTGATGTTGGAATTGCCGTTGGTGCCTCAATTAATATTTCTGAACATAAAAATGATGTAACTATTATTAAAAATGATCTTAATAAAATTAAAAATGTTTTTGAAAATTCAAAATTAATTACTGACTTTTCTAAAAAAACTATTTTTGTTTTAAGTTTATATCATATTTTATTGATACCAATTGCAGCTGGTGCTTTTGCGCCTTTTACAGGCCTAATTTTACACCCAATAGAAGCTGTAGGATTTCACATCCTAAGTTATTTTGGTATAAATTATTACTATTCTAAATTTAAAAAGAGTTTTATTTAGGAAAAACAACATTCCCATCTTCATCTTTTAGAATAATTGCACCAACAGGACATGCTTTTGCAGCAATTTGAATTTGTTCATCTGTATCTCCCTTTGGATCAAGTATATAAGCTTTTCCATCATCACCAAGTTTGAATACAGTAGGAGAGATTTTTGTGCATGGCTGTGAACCTATACATTTATTTTGATCAACTTCTATCTGCATATTTAATAGGTTAATCTTTTAATACTTTTGCATATTCCAATTCATAAATATGTAAAAATGCTAATAGTAAATTAAGAATTATTGGACCATAAATAATTCCCTTTAAACCAAAAGCAAAGATTCCACCTAAAACTGCTAAAAATGTTAATAATGGATGAACAGGTGCGCGTCCTTCTATTAAGTAAGGACGAATAAAGTTATCAACTGTTCCTACAATTAATGTTCCCCATAATAACAGACCAACACCTCCAATAACATTTCCGGAAATAAGTAAAAATATAGAAGCAGGCACCCAAATTATTGCTGTTCCAAACAAAGGTACCAGTGAGAACAAAGCAGTTGCTGTAGCCCAAAAAATTGGATTATCAATTCCTACAATTGCATAACCAATACCTGCTAAAGTTCCCTGAATAATTGCTGTAAAGAATATACCAAATAACATGGCCAAACTTACTTCTTTAAACTTTTTAAAAATAGCTTTATCGTGTTTTCTTGGAAGTGGAGTAATGAACATTATTCTATCTAAAATATCATCCCCATCTTTATAAAAATAATAAAGTGCAAAGAAGAACACAACAATACCTAAGAAAAACATTAAGATATTATTGAAAATTGTACTAATTACTGTTAATAAATTTGAACCAACTTCCTGAGCTGTTTGAGCAATTTTTCCAATAACATCAAAGTTTAATAAATTACCACCCATTTTTTCCTGAATTGTTGGATAAAAAGCCATAAACTGGTCATATAATATATTTCCTTCTTTCCACCATTCAAAATATTGATTAAAGAAACCACTTTGAAACTTAATAGCTATATCAAAAGATGCATTAACAGCCTCAATTAATAATACTGTTACAAAAAATGTTAATGGCACTGCAATTATTAAAAGTGTTAATAAGCAGGATATTAACGATGCTACTCTACTATGCCCTCCTATAATTTTATATATAAACTTATGCATAGGATAGAAAATAGTCGCAAAGAAAACTGCGAAAATCAAAGCCGTTAAAAACGGTTGATATAAAACATAAAGTAAATAAAATAACAAAGCCAAAGCTGCCAACAAAAAATATGCTGCAAAATTTGGAACTGTTAATTGAGATTTCTTCATTAAGAATGAGGTTAATTACTATATATCTTTATAACAAAAAACGCTGTAATAAACAATAAAAACCGCTCAGCTCGTGTCAACTAAAACATATCATCCAAATCCATAACTACCCAATCATCTTCTAATTCAGGCTTACGTTTTAACTTAATTTCATTAATTGGCCTTTCAAGGTCTTCAAGACTTTTGTTAAATCCATCGCCAGTTATTCTTACATTTTTCACGTTACGTATAATCTGAAAGTCCATTTTATTAAGATTGAATTCAACAATTCTTTGTTCTCCGATCTCAATTTCCTCCCGATCAAAATCAATATAAAGAGGTCCAGTTGTATCATTCATAATTTCGGCACCTGAAGCTTTTACTCTTTCAATAATTTCTTCAAAACGATCATCCGCAGCAGAACCTGCAGTTGCATCAGTTTCACGCATTGGTTTGTCATCGAAATGTTTTGCCATTGTAATTATTGTTAATACTATATTTCTTGAAATACATTATACAGTATACGCCTTTTTAACATAAGGTGACGTCATAATCCTTAGCAAAGCAGAATAATTTGGGATGAATTTTATTTTATCTCCTATTTTAAGGATTGAATCGCTCTTTATAATCAAATGATCACTACTTGCACCTAATACTTTTATATTCTTCTTTAAGGGAGTAATCCCATCACAATCAATATCCTGCCTACCAATATCAAGTATTGCTCGATAAATTAACCCTTCATCTTGAATTTGTGGAATTTCACCAAAAGCATTTTGCGCAATTTCTCCATCAGGAGCTGACTTTTTTTTCTCGAATTCAATAACTTCAGCTGTTAATACAAAGGCATCAAGATTTAAGTCTGGTATTGGCTTTCGGAGCAAAGTTTCACAACCAAGCATTATAGATTCACCTAATCGTAAATGATTTATCTTGTACATATCTTTTGAATTTCTCACCCAACTGATATTTGCTGAATTACCACCAGAAACCCAATCAATATTAGGGAAACTTTTTGAAATAGAGCTTAGCATCCGCATTTTCTGATCTGAAGGAATTACTCCCCCATAACAAGCAAAATTAGCACCAATCCCCTTTAGATATACATTCTTCATTTTAGATATTTTTTTTGAAATCTCTAATGCTTTTTCAGAATCAATTCCTTCTCTTAGATCTCCCATTTCAATCATCAATACTATCCCATGATGTTTTTTTTGTTTTTTTGCTTCATTATCGATCATTGAAATAATTTCAATACTGCTATTAAGGCTATAGTCAGCGAATTCAACTACTTCATCAATTTCAGTTTTAGATGGAAGTCTTAAAAGAAGAAATTTTGATTTTATTCCTGCCTTTTTAAATTTTTTAATATTTTTAATTCTTGAGTCGCCTATAGAGTCGGCACCATTCTCTTCAATAATTTTTACAATCCTAACATCACCTGCAACTACTTTTACAACAGGTGTAATATTTAATTTCTTAGCTTTTAAATATGTTTTTAACGTAAGATAATTTTCCGCAATTTTCTTAAGATTTATTCTTATTTCACTCATGCTAATCCAAGATTAACAATTTCTAAAATCATAGCTTCATAAGTCATAACATTATTTATTTTGCATGACCGTGGAAGGTCGCCATAGTTTCTATCCAAACCTGGTATTAAATTTGCTTCAAGAAAATATGGTACTTCTTTTCCATCCATCCTTATATCAATTCGACCATAACCGTGAGCTCCTAGAGCTTTAAAAGCATTTTCCGCTAGCTTAGACACATTCTTCCATACCTTCTTGTTTTTTATATAAAGAGGCTTTTCAGTGTCTGCTTTTTTTACTAGTGAGCCACGTACTTTCTCTTGAGCAGAATTTGGAACAGGAATTATCTCTATAGGCATTACTGTGAGATTTTTATAGTCGTTTCCAATTATTCCTACTGTAAATTCCCGCCCACTTAAATACTTTTCCACTAAAGCAGGCGTTTTAGTTTGTCCAAAAATTTCTTTAACTTTTTTCTGATAACTTTCGAAGTCATTGACTATAGAATCAAAATCAATTCCTTTTCCCCCACCCTGACATAAAGGTTTGATAAAAAGTGGGAATGGAATTGGCAAATCTTTGCTTTTTAAAAATTGATCAGGCACAGCAATAAAAAATATAGAAGTATCAATATTTGCTTTTTGAAGTATTTCCTTAGCCTTACTTTTATCAAAATCTAATTTTAAAGCTTCCTTTGGAGAGCCAGTGTATTTAATATTAAATTTATCTAAATATTCTGATAACCAAATTCTCTTGGTTTTCTTACCATCTTTATCTTTAAATTTCACACATTTAATACTTGAAAATACTAAATCAGGTGATCTTTTAACTAATTCTTCTAAATCAATTTCTTTTTCTATCTTTGTTATACAAACATTTGTATAATTTTTTATTAGAACTTCATAAATCATATTACAAGTTCTTTTTGACATAAGGTTCAATCCATCAATACCCGTTACAACAATTTCAATGTTTTTGTTGATTTTCTTCGTGGAGTGCATAAATATATATTAAAAAATATGGCAATTGCTCAAAAGTGAAAACAAATACACCGTTTTTCCCCGAAGATGAAAATGCGAACCTAACAAGCAAAGATAACAATACACCAAAAACAAACTTTTAGCAAGTAGGGTGTTAATTATGCATGTCATTCTATAAAAAAGCGTAGTAACGATTTAATTACTTCGCACACTCCGCTATCGCTCCGTCGTACTTAATCATCCGACTCGCTACGCTCGTACGCATGCTTAAGCATTGGCTGGGGTGGAGGGATTCGAACCCCCGAGTCACGGGACCAGAACCCGTTGCCTTACCACTTGGCTACACCCCAATAAATTTAGTTTCGTCTAGAATGACTTTTTCAACATCGCTAACACACTTTGCAATTTGATTTGTTAAGCTTGGCACCTGATAATCGCTTATTTCTCCGCCTTTTTCGAATTCCTTCTCAGCGCTCTCCATACGCCTTTTAATTTCTTCAGCTGGTAAACTCCCTCTATTTTGAATTCTATCGATTAAATCCTGTTTATTTGGAACTGTTAAGAAAATCGATACTAAATTCGCTTTTGGAATTACTTCCTGAATTGATTCCAATCCTTGCATATCAACTTCACGAATTACGATTTTGCCTTGTTTAAGCGCTTCAATGATTGGTGCTTTTAAGGTTCCATAATATTCTTCCTGATGAACTACTGCATATTCTAATAACTCCCCGTCCTCAATCATTCTTTCAAATTCAGACCTTTCAACAAAATGATATACAATTCCATCTTCTTCTCCTTCTCGCGGTTCCCTTGTAGTAGCGGATATTGGGAATTCCCAATCCGGATAAAGTTCCTTTAAGTGAGATATTACAGTCCCCTTGCCTACTCCTGAAGGTCCAGCAATTATTATTAGTTTTCCTGTAAGTTCCTGTTCTTTGCTCATTAAAAAGGATTAAAGATAAGCTTAACTATTATAGTAAATATTTAGAAAATTACCATTATCTAATAAATTTTCATTACTTTGAGGGTTGAATTTTTCCCTTATTAATGGTATAATATTCTAATTAAGCAAATATAAAAAGTTCATTAAAAAACAGAAATAAAAACGAATGAGCCGGGAGTGTCCCGATTATTAAGCCATTAAAACGAATTGCTTGATGATCACCCCCTCCTTACTTTTCGATGGCAGTCGGCTACTGCCACCTAAAGTACCCTCCTTCCTTAAGCCCTTTTAGGACTTTTGAATGGTAGGTTCTTTGATTCAAAAATCAAAAACAAAAGAAACAAAAAACAAAATTGCTCCATATTTATATGGGCAACAAAAAAAAACAAAAACAAACAAAAAGACGATGGTGGACCGTCATTATAAATAACCCATCCAAAGAACGGTAGGGAGCTGGCACTTTTCTAAGTTACTTAGAGTGCCAACTAGTAACAGGACTTCTAGCCGAACCTGATGCTACCGCTCTTTAGTCCCACAGAGTCCCAGTTGCGTTAAGCGATTGATGAGGCACTATCGGAGATTACTGAGCTATACGTTGAGGCGCAGATCACACCTCTATATTATCACTACTTCACGTAGCAATATATGTGTAAAAGATCTGTGCCTCTTACTTAAAAATTTATGCTTTACCAAGTGTCTTATCACCTGCGTTCCATCCAACCGGACAAAGATCTCCAGTTTGGAAGGCTTTAATCAATCTTACTAATTCATCGATATTTCGACCGATTGTAATATCATTTACCATGTAAGCTTTTAGAATTCCATCAGGATCAATAATGAAAGCTCCTCTTAAACTAATCCCATCTTCTGGGATCAAAACATTGTAGTCATAACTAACTTGTTTAGTCATGTCGCTTAATAATGGATAGTTTAAATCACCGATATCTTTCGCCCATGCTTCGTGAGAGTAAACTGAATCAACACTTACTCCTAAAACTTGTGCATTTTCATTTTCGAAGTCCTTGTGTTTTTTGCTGAGCTCTATTAACTCAGTTGGACATACAAATGTAAAATCCAAAGGGTAGAAAAATAAAACAGTCCACTTCCCTTTAAAGTCTTCTAAGTGGTAATGCTTTTTTTCTCCTCTAAAATACCCTTCCATTTTAAAGTTTGGTGCAGGGTGACCTATTTGGAGTTTTGAACAACATCCGCCGGCTCCACAGTATTCTCCTTCAGAATCGTGACATCCCATAATTGTTTTAGTTAAATAATAATTCGAGATATTAATAATCATTCTCAATTAAGATTGTAGTTTATGATCAATTTTTTTACAAGTATAAATTTATCAAACTTGACCTTATCACATTGAAACACTATTATAAATAAAGACTAACCAAAGTTAATGTCTTCAGTTCTAATTATTTTTGGAAGCACAGGAGGTAACACCGAACTTGTAACTGACAAAGTTGCTGAGGTTTTATCGACAAAACATACAGTTAAAGTTCAACGAGCAGAATCAACAAAAGAATCTGATCTTACAAAATATAAATATATTATTTTTGCTTCTTCAACATATGGTCAGGGACTCTTACAAGAACACATGCTGAAATTTATGTACTATTTGAAGTCATTGAAAGGAAAAAAATGTGCGGCCATTGGTTTAGGAGATCCAAAATACAATGTTGAGTATGTTGTTGAGTCAGCAAAACTTTTAGAAAATTCGATTAAAGAAAAACACGGAGAAGTTTTAACTACTGCTTTACGAATTGTTAAATCTCCGGTTCCTCACCTTAACACTACAGTGAAAAATTGGGCTACAAAATTATCTAAACTACTTAAATAAATGGATAGAACAGTTGTAAAAATCGCAGGAGAAAGTGGAATGGGACTACTTAGTGTAGGTCAGATAATTTCTAATGCTCTTAAAGATTTAGGATATTATGTAGTTTCTGATCGTGAGTTCCCTTCTCTGATTAAAGGTGGATATTCAAATGTTCAAATTGATTTTAGTACAAAGGAAATTCGAAGTCTGAGTGAAAAAGTTGATATTTGTGTGGCTTTAGATCGTCATGGTCTTGTTGAGTACATTGATGATATTAAAAAAGGCGGAATTTTAATTCATGGATATGAAAAACATCAAATGGTTCCTGAACTTGCTAAGAAATGTAAAGCAAGAGGTGTGAAAATTTATTATTTACCTGCTAGAGAAATCGCTTACAGCCTAGGTGGAAGCAGTTTAATGGTGAATATGGTTTTAATGGGACTATTATGGAAGATGCTAGGATTCGATCTTAAAGAAGTTGAAGATGATGTAAGAAAAAAATTCAAATCTAAACCAAAACTATTAGCAATTGATCTTAAATGTATTAGATATGGATTTAATCCTAAAAAACATTTGAAGGATATTCCAGTAATGAAACTTAAGAAGAATTCAACGAAACTTAAAAAGATATTAATTGATGGATCTAAAGCAATTTCACTTGGAGCAATTCAGGCTGGGATGCGTGCTTATTATGCTTATCCAATGAGTCCTTCAAGTGGGATTTTAACTTATATAGCAAACACTTCTCATGAAACTGGAGTGATTGTGAAACAAGCAGAAGATGAAATTACTGCAGCACAATTAGTAATGGGTTCAATGCATGTTGGATGCCGAGCAATGACTGCAACTTCAGGTGGTGGATTTGATTTAATGACAGAAACAGTTTCTTGCGCTGGAGTTACTGAAACTCCACTAGTTATCATTGTTGGTCAAAGACCAGGACCTGGAACCGGTTTGCCTACTTGGACTTGTCAGGGTGATTTAGATTTAGTAATAAATTCAGGTCATGGAGAATTTCCAAGAATAGTTCTTGCATGTTCAGACCCGGAAAGCTCATATGAATTAATACAACATGCATTTAATTGGTCGGAAGAATATCAAACACCAACAATGGTTTTAAGTTCAAAACATGTTTACGACTGTCATCAGACAGTTGATCTATTTAAACATAAAAAAATACCAATAAAACGAGGATTAATTACGAATAAATCTGAATTAGCAAAATTAACTCCTGCAGATAGATTTAAAATTACAAAGTCAGGTGTGTCTCCGAGATGGGTTCCAGGAGCTAGTAAAGCGCACTATCATGCGAATTCTGACGAACACGAACCAGATGGAACTTTAACTGAAGAAATAAAACCTGTTTTAGAGATGATTCATAAACGTCATGTTAGAAAAGCAGAAACAATTAAAAAGAATTTGCCAGCACCTCGTGTATTTGGTGTAAAAAAAGGTGCAGATATTTCATTTATTGGTTGGGGAAGTTCGATTAATGCAATGAGAGATGCAATCAAGGCAAGTAAAAAGAAAGTAAACTACATGCACTTTGATTTTGTTTGGCCAATCAACAAAACAGCTGCTTTAAAATTCTTTAAAGAGAATAAAAATGTGCATTTAATTGAAGGAAATCTTCACGGACAGCTCGGAAGATTGATCGAAGCTGAAACTGGAAAGAAATTTAAATCTAAATTCTTAAGATATGATGGCCGACCATTCTATTTTGAAGATGTTATGAATTACATTGATAAACAGAGATGAGCGTAAAGCGAATCTCCAGCGAGCGAAAAATGCTTGAGCATGCGTATGAGCGTAGCGAATCGGATGATCAAGTACGACGAAGTGTATCGCGAGCCAAGTGTGAGCGATAGCGAACTCATTAATTAAATAATATGCCAACAAACGATATAAATAAAGTAATGCAGGGACTTTCACAGAAAAAAGATTCTTATGTGAGATATGTTAATGATGAAGTGATAACTTGGTGTAGTGGATGCGGTAATTATCAAATCCAAAATGCTCTAAAACGTTCGTTAACTTTAGAAGGATACACTGCGGACAAGGTGATGATGAGTTTTGATATCGGATGTAATGGAAACGGTTCAGATAAAATTGCTATGAATACTTTTCACGGACTTCATGGACGTGCTTTGCCACTCGCGGCAGGTGCTGCAATGGGAAATACTGACTTAAAGATTATTGCTTCAGCTGGAGATGGTGGAACAATGAGTGAAGGGATTAATCATTTAGTACATTGTGTACGTTCTGAATATCCAATCATGTTTATTTTGCATAACAATCACAATTACGGGCTTACAACTGGTCAGTGTTCTTCTTGTACTTTGCCTGGTCGTCCAATGAATGGATCTCCTGACGGACAACTTTTAGAACCAATGAATCCTTCAGAATTTGTTTTAAATTTAAATCCTTCGTTTGTAGCCAGATCATTTAGTGGAGATGTGAAACATATGACTAAAATGTTCCGAAGAGCACTTAATCATAAAGGATTTGCATTTGTTGAAGTACTTCAAACTTGCCCAACTTATAATAAAGTGACTCCGCAAGAATGGTACTGGGAAAGAATTAAATATTTAGAAGATATTAAAGGTTGGAAAGCTAATGATTTAGAAAAAGCTAAAAAATATATTAAAGATTTTGAGAAAAATGTTTATCTTGGAGTCTTTTATGAAAATAAAAACGTAGTTCCTTACGTTAACAAATTGCCTTATTTAAGCGACTACAAAGGCAATCCAGCAAATGAGGTAAAACATTTTGATATAAGTAAACTTATTAAGAAGTTTGAGTAATCATTTCTAAAAAGTACTCATGAATTTTTGTATCTTCCGTTAATTCAGGATGGAAAGTTGATGCTAAATAATTTTTTTCGCGAACTAAAACGATTTCATCTTTGGAATTTTCCGCCAAAACTTCAACATCTGGTCCAACTTTTGTAATTTTTGGAGCTCTAATGAATATTCCATGAAAATTATGACCTAAAACCTGGAAATCATCTTCAAAACTATCAAGTTGGCTTCCGTAAGCATTTCTTTCAACTTCAATATCCATAAAATTCTGAGCTAAAATGATTGCACCTGCACAAGTTCCAAAAATCGGAAGCTTTTTCATAGCTTTTTTAATCTCTCCAATCAAAAGATTCATTGTCGTACTCTCTCCTCCTGGAATCACCAATCCATCTAAACCATTTAAATCATCTTTAACGCGAACTTCACGAGTTTGTACACCAATATTCGTTAAAATATCAACATGCTCAGCAAATGCACCTTGTAATGCGAGAACTCCTATCTTTAATTTACCAACCTCTTTCGGCATAACGATGTTCTAAGTCAGAAATTTGTTTACTTTCCATACAATCTCCCAAATCTTCAGAAACTTTCGCTAATATTTTTGGATCATTAAAATGAGTAGTTGCTTCAACAATTGATCTTGCTCGTTTTTCTGGATGAGAAGATTTAAAAATTCCTGATCCAACAAAAACTCCATCAACACCAAGTTGCATCATCATTGCTGCATCTGCTGGAGTTGCAATTCCACCAGCTGCAAAATTTACAATTGGCAATCTACCTAATTTACAAACTTCATTTACTAGTGCAACTGGAACACGCTCAGCCTTTGCCCATTTTTTTCGTTTATCTGCTGAGGCTTTTTGAAGCATTAAAATTTCATCATTAACTGTGCGAGCATGACGAACTGCTTCAACAACATTTCCTGTTCCTGCCTCACCTTTTGTTCTCATCATCATTGCACCTTCATCAATTCGACGCAAAGCTTCACCTAAATAAGTACATCCACAAACAAACGGAACATCGAAATCATGTTTATTTATATGAAATTTTTCATCAGCCGGAGTTAAAACCTCACTTTCATCAATATAATCAACTTTCAACGCTTCTAAAATCTGTGCTTCAACAAAATGACCAATTCTAACTTTTGCCATAACTGGAATCGTCACAGCTTTTTGTATTTCTTTAATTAATTTAGGATCACTCATTCTAGCAACTCCTCCATCTTTTCTAATATCCGAAGGAACCCTTTCTAAAGCCATCACAGCGCATGCTCCAGCATCTTCAGCAATTTTTGCTTCATCAGCTGTTACAACATCCATTATTACTCCTCCTTTAAACATTTGAGCGAGTCCTTTTTTTAATTTAGGTGTATTTTTCTTCATAAATATTCATTAAATGCAGGACTATTATATATAACGTACATTTTTGAGCAATGCAAAAGCTCTTGATTTGATTTTGAAAGTCATTAAACTTAGTTGTTGAAACATTAACAACAATTTTTATGGTTCGC
>JBHPJE010000006.1:0-67642 GCA_042568205.1 Patescibacteria group bacterium | reverse complement strand
TTGGTATCGTCAACTTCTAGCTGAGTCGATTGGTAAGTCTAAAGATGTTGGACTGACTCCTATAAATGCTCTTGGAGTAACTGATCAACATTCACAATCACAACTTTATATGGATGGCCCGGATGACAAATTTTTCATCATGATTAAGGTTGAAAATTTGGGAAAGGAATTAATGATCCCAAAATCAGGAGTCGACTATTTAGAAGGCGTAAGTTTTAATAAATTGATGCATACTGAACAACAAGGAACCACAGATGCGCTTACACACAACAAAAAACCGAATGTAACTTTACATGTGCCAGAGGTTAATGAACATAATCTTGGTGCTTTATTTATGCTCTTTGAAGGAGCAACAGCTTTTCTAGGAGAGTTCTATGGTATCAACGCGTTTGATCAACCAGGAGTTGAGCTTTCCAAAAAATTTACTAAAGAACTCTTAACTAAATAACGATGGAAATCCCGAAAATAGGTGAAAATCTAACAGAGGATCACAAAAAATTCTTGCAAGCTTTTACAAAATCTTGTCGACATTCAATTATTGCAATGCTTAAGAATTCACAGTCAGGGCATCCGGGAGGATCGCTTTCATCGCTTGATTATCTGGCTACTTTATATGCCTTTGTTATCGCTCAAACAAGCGAAAAAGTGATTGTTTCAAATGGCCATATATCCCCTGCTGTTTACTCAACTTTGGCTGAACTAAAGATAATTCCTAAAGATGATGTTATTGAAACTTTCAGAAAAATTGGCAGTGTTTATGAAGGTCATATCACGCGTCATGTTGATGGAGTTGATTATGGAACTGGCCCACTTGGAATTGGTGTTTCAGTTGCTGCTGGAAAAGCTTGGAGTGAAAAGCATAATAAGACAGGGAAATATAGTTATTGTGTGATGGGAGATGGCGAAGCGCAGGAAGGTCAGGTTCATGAGATGATTTTGTTTGCGCGAAAATATGAATTAGATAATTTGATTGTTTTTGTGGATTATAATGAGGTTCAATTAACTGATTCTTTGAAAGAAACTATGCCGATTGATATTCCGGCTGTTTTTGCAGCTGGTGGATGGGATGTTATTGAATGCGATGGTCATGATTATGATCAAATCTGGAATGCAATTGCTAAAGCTCATGAAAATAATGGAAAGCCGAAAGTGATTGTTGGACATACGATTATGGGTAAGGGTGTGCCATTTATGGAAGATGATGGTCGTCATCATAAACCAACCTGGCATGGAAAAACTCCAAAACCAGATGAATGTGATGAGATTTTAAAAGGTCTTGTTGTTAGCGATCAAGAACGTGCTTTGATTGATGACTTTTTGCCATCAATTCAATGGAAGCCTAATCATTCTGAGTATCAAAAAATTCTAACAAATGTTGAAGTTGATGCTGGTGAGCCGATTGTATATCCAGTTGATGAAGTGACTGATTGTCGAGGAGCATATGGACATGCACTTTTAGATTTGGCTAAGCGAAACGAGAAAATCCTTGCTGCAACTGCAGATTTGCGAGGCAGTGTTATGACAAAATTTGTTGCGGCAGAATTACCTGAGCAACATATTGAAGTTGGAATCTGCGAACAACATATGATTTCAATGGCTGGAGGGCTTTCATTAATGGGACACATTCCTTTTGCTTCGACTTTCGGAGCATTTTTGACTAGTCGTCCAAAAGATCAGGCTCGCGTAAACGATATCAACAACACAAACGTTAAAATGGTTGCTACTCATTGTGGCTTAAGCGTGGGTGAAGACGGACCTACTCATCAGGCAATTGATGATAAGGGAATTATGGTTGGTCATTTAAATACTCGAGTAATCGAACCAGCTGATCCAAATCAAACTGATCGAATAATCAGATATGTTGCGAGCAAATACGGAAATTTTTATGTAAGAATGGGACGTCACAAATTCAATCCAATTGCAAAAGAAGATGGAACACCATTTTACGACAAAGATTACGTTTATGAATACGGAAAATGCGATGTTGTGAGAGAAGGCAGCGATCTAACAATTGCGGCAAGCGGCGCTTGTGTGATCGAAGCTTTAAAGGCTCAGGAAGAATTAAGTTCGCAAGGGAGATCTGTTGAGGTTATTGCATGTTCTACAATCAAAGACTTTGATGAAGTGATTGAAAAATCTGTAGATAAAACAGAAAAATTACTAACAGTTGAAGATCACAATCCATATAACGGACTTTCTGCAGGACTTGCTAGACACCTTGTATTAAAAGGAATTGAAATGGAGAAATTTGAATCTTTGGCAGTAACTGAATATCAACTTTCAGGAAAACCATTAGAATTATATGCAAAAGCAGGCATCGATGCTGCTAATATTGTTAAAATTGCTAACGAATTATTATGACATTCAATTTAGAGGAAGAACTCGCAAAAAAACATTTTAGAGTAACGATTTTCGGATCTGCTCGAACAAAAAAAGATGACAAAGAATATGACGCAGTACACAAATTAGCCTTTAAATGTGGTCAACAAGGTTACGACGTAGTAACCGGAGGCGGACCTGGATCAATGAAAGCTGCAAATGAAGGACATCAGGAAGGAAAAGCTGATACTGACTCTGATTCTGTTGGATTAGTTATCAAATTACCTTGGGAAGCAGGATCAAATGAATTTTTAGATGTTGAAAAAAAATTCGACAAATTCTCGGAGCGGCTAGACACATTTATGATCTTATCAAACGTTGCCGTAGTAACTTATGGTGGCCTTGGCACTTGCCTTGAACTTTTTTACGCCTGGCAATTAACGCAGGTTAAACACATTTGCGCTATGCCAATAATCCTGGTTGGTGAAATGTGGGAAGAACTCGTTGAATGGGTTAAAAAACGAATCATTGATGAAGGCAGAGCCGATCCTAAAGATCTTCATAATATTTTTGTTGTTAAAAGTATTGATCAAGCAATGAATGTTATTAATAAAGCGCACGAAGTATTTGAAAAAGAGGGCGAAAACTACTGCCTGAATTATAAAAAATATAAACTCGATTAATATGTCTAAAATTGGTCTAATTGGTCTTGGTGTGATGGGAACTAATGTTGCCCGAAATATCGCTGACAAAGGCCATAAAATTTCAGTATACAATCGTACGACTGAGGTAATGAAGAAAGCAGTTGAAGAGTTTGGAGGAGAGAATTTTGTTGGATTTGAAACTCTTGAGGAGTTTGTGGATTCATTGGAAGTTCCGCGAAAAGTTTTGATTATGGTGAAGGCTGGAGATCCAGTTGATATGGTAATTGAATCATTGATGCCTTTATTAGATAAAAATGATGTTATTGTTGATTTGGGGAACGAACACTATCAGGTTACATATAAACGCTTTAAAAAACTCGAAAAAGAAGGTATTCATTTTGTTGGATGTGGAGTTAGTGGTGGTGAAGAAGGAGCTTTGCATGGTCCGAGTATGATGCCGGGTGGAACGAAGCATGCATGGGATCAATTGAAGGATATTTTTGAGTCAATTGCAGCGAAAGATTTCAATGGTGGTCCTTGTGTTTCATATATTGGTGATATCGGAGCAGGACATTTTGTGAAAATGGTTCATAATGGAATCGAATACGGAGTAATGCAAGTAATGGCTGAAGCATACCAATTATTGAAGGATGTCTATGGGCTCGATGCAGGAGAAATTAGTGAGATTTTCAAAAAATACAATGAAGGAAAATTGAAAAGCTATCTTTTTGAAATTTCTAGTAAGGTTTTGAGTAAAAAAGAAGGTGAAGGATTTTTAGTAGATGTAATTTTGGATAAAGCAGCGCAAAAGGGAACTGGAAAATGGACAGCAATGGATGCTCTTGATCGTGGAGTTGGTTTGTCGACAATTACTGAGGCTGTTTATGCGCGAGTTAATTCAAGTTATAAGGATCTCAGAGTTGAACTTTCAAAAAACCATACTAAAAGTGATCCTGATACTAAAATTGAATTGGATCAGTTTGTAAAAGTTTTAGAAGATGCTTTGTATGCAGCTATGCTAATTAGTTATGCGCAGGGTTATCATTTGATTCAAACTGCTTCTGATGAAGATAAATGGAACATTGATTTGGCTGAAGTATCGCGAATTTGGGAAGGTGGTTGTATTATCAGAGCGGAAATCCTAAAAACATTACATAAGGCATTTGAAAAAAGCACAGGTCATTTATTTGAAATTGAAGAACTCGCAAAAAAGGTTAATCAGGCTATTCCAGCTTTAAGAAAAATATCTATATTTGGATTTTCAAAAGCAATTCCTTTACCTGGCTTATCAACTGCGCTATCATATTATGACAGTATGACGAGTGAGCGTTTGCCAGCAAATTTTATTCAGGGATTACGCGATTATTTCGGGGCTCACACTTACGAAAGAGTCGACAAAGAAGGATCGTTTCATACAGAATGGTAACAAATAATTATGTCTAAAAAAATCAATAAACCGTTTATATTTACAGTATTTGGAGCATCAGGGAATCTTGCACAGATTAAGATTTTCCCGACTTTATATAAACTTTATTTAAATAAAACACTTCCAAAAGAGTTTTATATTGTTGGATATGCTCGTTCAGATATGAGCGAAGATGAATTTCGAAAATATTTTGCGCAGCATGTAAAAGAGCATTATAAAAAGAAGGTTGATAATGCTGTTTTGAACTCTTTATTAAAGCATGTGCATTATACGCACGGGCAATATGATCATAAGGAGGATTTTGTAAAATATCATAAACATTTAAATAAAATTACAAAAGGAAAGAAGCTTGCGAATGTTTGTTACTTTGCGGTTCCGCCTGTTGTTTTTAAACCAATTATTGAGAATCTGGCAGAAACTCGAAAAAACGAAAATGAAGATATTAGATTGGTGTTAGAAAAACCGTTTGGCGACAATGCGTCTAGTGCAAGCGATTTGTTCCACTTTGTGTCGAGGTATTTTAAAGAAGATCAAGTCTATTTATTGGATCATTATCTTGGAAAAAGTGTGGTTCAGTCGATTTTAACTTTAAGAGAAACGAATCGGATTTTGAATTTGATGTTTAAAGGAGCTGAAGTTGCGAATATTCAGATTTCAGCGTTTGAAAAAGTCGGAGTTGAAGATCGAATTGGTTATTTTGAAAGGGTTGGGACGCTTAAAGATATGATTCAGTCGCATCTTTTGCAGGTTTTGGCATTAATAACGATGTCGATTCCAGTTACTAATGCTGATGAGAGTTTGCATCGTGAAAAATACAGTATTTTGTCAGCTTTAAAGTTTAGTAAGTCGAAAAGAAATATCGTTTTGGGGCAATATGAAAGTTATAAGAAGTTAAAAGAAGTTCCAAAAGATTCAATGACTGATACTTTCGCAGCTTTACGACTCTTTATTGATCGCCAAAGTTGGTACAAGGTTCCGATTTATATTCGAACAGGAAAAAAACTCCACGAACACCACACTTACATTGTAGTTGAGCTTAAAAAACATGAATTTCAACCTAAATCAGAACAACCAAACCGCGTTATAATTGAATTCTTCCCTGATGAAAAGCTAAATATTAAGTTAGTAAATAAACACGGCCAGACTTCTTCATACCAAGATATTACAACCTCTGACTCAATCGCCTGCGAAGGTGGTGGTTGCATGCCAGAACATGGAGTTTTGCTTCTTGATGCTTTAAATGGCCGCAAAAAATTCTTCTTAAGCTTCCCAGAAGTTATAACAACCTGGGAATTGATTGATTCTGTGCTTAAATTTGCGCGTAAGAACAACGTAAGGGTTGAAAGTTATAAAGATGGTTCAATGGGACCAAAATCTCAGGAAAAACTAACTGAAATGGATGGATTTGAGTGGTTTGATATACATTAGGACTACCAAACAAAAGGCAGCAACCTATACTTCACCTTCTTAGTATATTCAGGATACCCTGGCAGAACTGTTTTTAGGGTTTTTTCCTCAATTCCAATTCTAATAATCATTATCAGTATCATAGGAAGTAAAGCGATCACTCCAAGCCAGCTTTCTAACCAAAGAGCCATACCGCCAAATAAAAGAATCAGAGAAGCATACATAGGGTGCCTAACAATGCTATATACACCAGTGTCTGCGACTTTCTGTCCATCGTCTGTTTGGTCTTGAACAGTTGGTGTAATGAAAGCATTTGAATAGATTGAACCAACATTTCCAAGTAAACCTAAGACGATTAATACAGCTCCAATAATACTCCATATAAGATTTGGTTTTGGAAGAAATTGAATATAAAAAACGTCCACTGGGATGATGACAAGTCCCACTAAGAAGGAGATTGAAAGAAGAGGTAATAGAATCTTGTCTACTGTAGGTTGTTTTTTCTTTTTGGCTTTTATTTTATATCTAGCTTCTAATCCGGCTGGCCCTTTTATAGCGAGCCAGACAACCAAAATCTCCACTAGGATTAAATATCCGACCAAAAAGTAGATAGCTCGTTCCCAGTACCAGGTTCCGCCTGGCAATAAACCAGCAGGAACTAGCAGTATAATTCCAAAGAAGATTGCTTGGAATAATATTGTAATGATTCCTTTTATTATCAACATAAATAATTTCAGTTAATCTTAAATTATTGAAATTATATCATAATGAATTTGAGTGGTTTGATATACACTAAGTTTCCTCACTTAATTCCGGCTCATCAACTCCATAAATTCTCTTAGAGAGTCGTTTCCTTGTTTCTTCAGGTAAGCTTGCTAAAATATGTAATATTGGAAGTTTTATATTGAATTCTAATACACGTTTTAAACCCTCATGAGTAATAGTTGAATATTCAGCATCATCAGGCACTTCTATTTCATCAAATCTTCGGCGTAGCGTTCTAACTGTAAAATAAATTTCTGCATATTCTGTGCTAGCTGCATCTAAAATTCTTCTGGCAATAAGTCCTACATAATCACGAATAACGTCCGAAGTACCTTCTCCAAGCAAATTTAATAATTCAACAGCTTCCTGATTTAATAGTGATACGTTATTAAAGGTATCAGTCCTATAAATACCAGGTATTCCTGTCTCTTCTTGAGGATCTCCTAAATAATCATCACTTAAAAATAAGCCGCTTAAAGTAGGGGCCTGCCTATCTTCTTTAGATTCAATTTCTGCTGCTTGTGTTTTTAATTCTTCATCACCAGATAAATTAATCATTTGTCTAACTACATCGCCAGATCTGTTATGAATAACACTTGCAAGTTGATGTAGGGGGAGCGTAGTGGCTCTTGGGAATTTATCCAAATCAAAAGGAGGTATATCATCTTTAGGTATTTGAACTGTATCTAATGTTTTTCTTGAAACAAAACTTGCATCATGAATATCAGCAAGCAAATCCCCAATAATTCTATTTACTCCTTTTCGAATTCCTTCTGGGAAGTCATGACCACCAAAATGCCCTAAATCAACAAGATCTTGTTCACCGTACCATTCCCTAGAATAAGTATTCTCTGATCTTGCATCTATATATTGGTCAGGTCCTGTTTTAAATGTACCAAACGACATATTGATATTTGTTAATTAGACCTCTTTATAACAAAATTTTATGTTATAATCAACTCACTTATTTTCCATTAAGCCTATGGATCTAAAACTTTTCACAACTGAGGAAGAATTTGTAACCAAAAGCACTGATGTGATTGCATCGGAGTGTTCTTATGAGGGTGCGAAGATTGCGCTTAGTGGCGGTTCGACGCCTAGGCCGATTTATAGTGCTCTTAACAAGCGCGATTATATTAAATTCGATAAGATCGACTTTTTTATGGTTGATGAAAGGTATGTTCCGACTGGTGATGAAAATTCAAATTTTAAAATGATCGTGGATAATCTTCCAAAAGCAAAATTGCATTCCTATGACACAACTTTGCCTATTGATGAATGTATTAAAGATTATGAGGGGAAGCTTGCTGAATATTTGCAGAGTTCCCTTAGTTTAACTGTGCTTGGTGTTGGTTCTGATGGTCATTTTGGATCCCTTTTTAGAAATTCTGATGCTTTAAAAGAACGCGAAAAACAGATTTTGCATACTCAAACTGATGTAAATGTTGTTAAGGACAGAATGACTATGTCTATGCCCCTAATTATGCAAAGTGAAAAAATTCTTGTACTAATGAAAGGCGAAAAAAAGTGGGATGTGATTCAAAAAATGGAAGATGAGACTGTGTATCCTGATGACTTCCCTGCTAGGCATCTGATGAATCATCCAAATTGTCTAATTCATTTTTATAGATCATGAAAAAACTTATAATATTATTTGCTGTCATTACCCTAACTGCATGTACTAACCTCTCTAATATGAAAATCTCTTCTAGCGCCTTTGAAAGCGAAGGCCTAATCCCTGAAAAATACACTTGTGATGGTGTAAACGTAAATCCACCATTATTAATTGAAGAAGTTCCAGAAGGAACAAAAACTCTGGCATTAATTGTAGATGATCCAGATGCTCCTGTGGGAATTTGGGTTCATTGGCTTGTTTGGAATATCCCACCAGATACAACAGAAATCCAGGAAAACTCAAAACCAAGCGGAACAGAAGGAACAACGAGCTTCGGAACTGTTGGATACGGCGGACCTTGCCCTCCTTCAGGAACACACAGATATTTATTTAAAGTCTTTGCGCTCGACACAGAGATCGATCTTGATTCAAAAGGCGATAAAGCTTCACTTGAATCTCGCATGGAAGGACATATAATTGACAAGGTTATGTATATGGGAAAATATTCATCTAACGACTAAACTATGTTTGTACAAATCGCTATTTACAAAATTTTAGGACTTTCAGTTCTAGTGTGGCTGGGAATTATCACTTATTTATTGTTGATTTCTTCAGCAATAATCGGACATTTTGTTTTTAAAGGTAAAATGAAAAGTGGATTGAAGGTTCATATTATGATATCATCGTTCACTGTTTTGTTTGCAACATTTCATGCTGCACTCGCAATCCTAATCAACTTATAAAATGATTGAAAAAGACCAAAAATATCGCTGCAACATCTGCGGAAACATGGTTGAAATAGTTGAAGTCGGTGGCGGACAATTAATGTGCTGCATGGCGCCAATGGAACTGATTGATAACGAAAATGAAGAATGATTTTATCTGACAAAACATTACGAGCAATGCTTGCTGATGGATCGCTTGTAGTTGATCCAATCACTGACGAATCGATTCAGCCTGCATCAATTGACTGTCGTCTTGGCGATCATTATTTAATGCTTGATGATACTCGAATGGATATTTTGACTTTGGATAGCGAAATTCAATATAGAGAAATTGAGGGGGATTCGATTACGATTCCTCCTCATACTTTTATGCTCGCAACTATTGCTGAGTATGTTAAATTGCCAAATGATCTGACTGCTTTTGTTGAAGGCCGCAGCTCAATCGGGCGTATTGGTCTGTTTATTCAAAATGCAGGATGGGTTGATCCTGGATTTGAAGGCCGGATAACTTTAGAGCTCTATAACGCTAATTCGTTGCCAATTAAATTACAAAAAGGGCGGCGAATCTGCCAATTAGTTTTTGCGAAAATGGACCAGGTCGCTGAAAATCCATACCGCGGAAAATACCAGGGGCAAGATAAGAGCGTTGGGAGTAGGGTGTTTTTGGATAAGACTTAACCAAAAAAATTATGACTGAGAAATTAAATGACGGAGAGGTCCTTAAAAAAGTGGCTGAGCGTTCACTATGTGGTTTTAGACGTCGAAGAAAAGGCATGCCAATTCCTAAATGGTTTGATTTTGGAGAAAGAGTTGAGTGGGTTTTGGCTGATCCAGGTTGGAGCCTGCTTTCAAGAGGAGAGGTTGAAGAGGAGGAAAAATAATTAAATTTTATGCAAAACATATTTATTTTTCACGGTGTTGGAGGGCATCCAGGTGAAAACTGGTTTCCTTGGCTTAAAAAAGAGCTTTCGAGCCGTGGATATAATGTGATTATTCCTCAGTTTCCGACTCCTGAAGGACAAACTTTGGAGAATTGGCTTCAAGTATTAGATGAGTACCACGACTACTTGAATGAAGATACGATTTTGATTGGGCATAGTTTGGGTGTTCCGTTTGCATTAAATGTTGTTGAAAAATATCGCGTTAAAGCTGCTTTTTTGGTGGCTGGATATTATGGATCAGCAGATGAAAATGAATATGATGCCAGTTGGGAGACTTTTTCACATAAAGAGTTTGATTGGCAGTTAATCCGAAAAAATTGTAAAAAGTTCATGGTTTACGAATCTGACAATGATCCTTATGTGAACGTTGAAACAGCTCAAAAACTAGCTAATAAATTTAATGTTGAAGTAACTTTAGTTAAAGGAGCCGGACATTTCAATCAGGCTGCTGGGTATATAGAGTTTGAAAGGTTATTGGAGGATATAACCACTTGACAAAACCACAACTTTCTGTCATTATTGTGTTCTTGTATATATAGAGTAAATGACTCTTCTTGAGTATGTTTGCTCTTGCAATTTGACAACTAGCTGGCGGAAGCCTTACAGGTAACCAATTTATAAAAATTTATAGGTTGCTCATCTGTAAGGAACCCAACCAAGTCCCTGAAATAAGGGCGAAAGGACGCGACAATGCAGAACAACAACACCAACAAGAGCCTCTACCTCGCCATCGGCGCGGTGGCCATCCTCCTGCCGGTCATCCTCTTGACCGCACCAGGCTGTCACAACTCCGTGGGTGCGGGCGACGACTCGATCCGGCTCAGGGCGTTCCTGGAAGTCGGTTACCCCGGCGACTCCTGGAGCATCACTGACGATCCCGAGGTCAAGGTCACCAACATCGGCCCGGATGCGGTCAACGTCCAGGTCTTCCGGTTCACCATGGTCGCTGACGACGATGTGGACATGGAGATCCCGGAGAACTGCAACCTCATGTACGGCGACGATCCCAGCGAGATGGTCCTCATCGTCAACTGCACGGACATCTGGCTCGAGCAGAACGAAACCATGGCCATGCCCTTCCCGATCACGGGCCCGTGGCACCTGCTGGTCCTCACCAGCATCTACGCCCACACCGAGAACGGCGACGACGTCTACAACGACATCAGCACGGACCAGCCCCCCTTGTGGTTCAACCCGAACTACTAGCCTCCTTTCCTTCCTAGCACACTTCCCGCCAGCTAGGATCCCCAAAACAATCAACTTATATATATGACTGAAATTCATTCAAAAGAAAGGCATAAAAAAAGCGATATTTTTGTTGTAAAAGAATTACCTTTTCCGAGTACATTAAATCCAAAATTAGTACAAAATTGGGCAAAAGGAATTCCCCTTTTAAGCGAAAATGATCCTGATCATCCGGAATGGAATGCAACTCCAACGCATGAAGTTCAATATAAAGGACGAAAAATCCTTGTTAAAGATGAATCTGCAAATCCTACTGGAACAATGAAAGACAGACCAGCCTGGGAAATGGCATGTTTATATAGGGATTTAGCAAGAGCTTGTTTATTAAAAGGTCTCTCTGAATCTGAAATCAGACAAATGTCTGTCCCATCTTTAAGCATTATTACTTCAGGAAATGCAGGAAGAGCAGTTGCTGAAGTTTTCAAGAAATATGATCTTCCACCTCCTAGAATTTTAATAGGAGAAGGGACTAATGAAGCTATTATTACTGAATTAGAAAAATTATATGCGAATATTTATAGAGCAGAACTAAAAAGTGAATTAAGTGGTAAAGAAATTTTAAGATTAACAAATAATACCGAAGGAAAAGATATTACTTCAGATCAAACAATTGAACCACAGGCTGTGTTCTATGATTGGTTAGCACATGAAGTTTTTAATCAACTTGATCCAAATCCTGAGGCACAAAAACATATTTATATGCCATATGGATCAGGTCGTTTATTTGAATCTCTACTATATTGGCAAGTACAATCAATAAAAAGACATCTTCAAGGTCTATCTCCAGATCCAAGATTAAAAATTGATCCAATGCTATTACTTAGAACGAGTCTACATGGTGCTGAGCCTGAACAATTGGATAGTAAAGCTGATAAATTAACTGCACCTCATAAACCATTTTTAATATATCAAAGAGAAGAAGTTAAAACTTGTACTCCTTTTCAGCTTACTGGTGACAAAACAGGAGTTGAAAATTTTGATGAAAAACATTTAGAAGAAGCACATCGGCTATTCAAAGAAAAAGGTATTAAAGCTGAAAAATCAGGTGCTGCAGGAATGGCTTTAGCAATTCAGGATATTGAAGAAGGACGAATTGGTGAAGAAGATCAGATAATTGATATTAATACAGGTAAGGGATTGTTAGAAAAAAGGATAATCTAGTAATTTGCCTTAACTAATAAATATATTTATACTTAATTCACTTTAAGGCTTTTAAACATGTCCAACTGCAAACAATGCTCATCAGAATTTGAAATTCGTCCACAGGATCATGAATTTTATAAGAAATTTGACGCACCGGACCCTAAACTTTGTCCGCCTTGTCGTGAGCAAAGAAGGCTAAGCTTTAGAAATGAAACTTCGCTTTATAAAGCCAAATGTGGATTTTGTGAAAAAAGTATAGTAACCTCCTATGCTCCTGATTCGCCTTTTAAAAGTTTATGTAGTGATTGTTTTTTTGATGATAAAGATGATGCAATACAATATGGTCGGGACTTCGACTTTAATAGACCTTTTATTGAACAATTTAAAGAGGTTAGAGATAAAGCACCTAGATTATCAATGGTGATCATTGATTCAATCAACTGTGATTACAACAGTTATATTGGAAATTGTAAAAACTGTTATTTAATTTCTGCTGCTGAAAAATCAGAAGACTGTTATTATAGCCGTTTATGCCAAAGCAATAACAACATAATGGATTCAGATTATATTTGGAATTGCGAACTTTGTTATGGATGTATAAATGTAAGTAAATGCTATCATTGTATTAATTCATATCAATTAGAGAATTGTAGCGAATGCCACTTCTGCTTTGATTTAAGAGGATGTAAAAATTGCTTATTCTCATACAACTTAAGAAACAAAGAATATTATATTTTCAACAAACAACACACTAAAGAAGAATATGAAGCTAAATTAAAAGAATTAAATTTAAACAATTACAACGCTTATCAAAAAGCATACGAAATGTGTGTAGAGATGATGAAAAAAAATGCAATTCATAAAGGAGTAAACATAATCAATTGTGAAAATTGCACTGGGGATAATCTCAAAGATGATAAAAATATGAATCTTTGTTTTGATATGCAAAACTCTGAAGATTGTGCTTATTGCGCAGAAGGTGATGCTATTTCAACATACGATGCAAATAATATTTATTACAGTCCTGAGCTTCTTTTAGATGTTTTAAGTAACCTCGGAGTGAATAATATACAGTTCTCAATGTTCATATTTTATTGTCATAATGTTCAATATAGTGACCTTTGCTATTACTCAAATGATCTTTTTGGATGTGTAGGATTGAAGCGAAAAAAATACTGCATCCTCAACAAACAATACAGCGAAAAAGAATATAAAAAATTGCGTGATAAAATCATCGAACATATGAAAAAAACAGGCGAATGGGGTGAATTCTTTCCTCAAACACTATCAAACTATGGCTACAACGAATCACTTGCTTACGAATTCCATCCACTTGATAAAAATGAAGTTGAAAAAAGAGGCTGGAAGTGGCGAGATCGTGAATTTAAAATGCCAGATATTGAAAAAACAGTTAATGCTAGCGATTTACCTGGCATTGAAGAAGTAGATGATGAAATTTTGAAATGGGCAATAAGTAGTGAAAAAAGCGGAGAATTGTTTAAAATTATTCCTCAAGAATTAGAATTTTATAAACGTTTTGGATTGCCTTTACCTCGGCTCACTCCTTTTGAAAGACATATGGAAAGACAGTTAATCCGAAATCCACGCAGAGTTTTTAAAAGGGCCTGCGATAAGTGTAGTGATGAGATACAATCATCATATTCGGATGATCGACCGGAAAAAGTATACTGCGAGAAATGCTATTTGGCTGAGGTATATTAAAATCCAATCTCTCCTGAAATCTCATTCATCGCTCCAATTGCGATTGTAAAGAATTCGCTTCTTTCAATACCGGTTTTTTCTATATCATTTATAAATTCACGACTAACATTTGCTGCAAATTTCTTATCTTTAAACTTTTTATTAAGAGATTTTGCTTTCATTCCTTCGAGATTTGTTGGACGCATTAAAGCATAGGCGTAAATTAAGCCAGTCACGCTTTCGCCTGCAGCAAGGGCATAATCAAAATTAGATTCACGTTTAACTCCTGTATATTGTTCATTGTGGCTTTGGATTGCGTGAGCCATATCTTCTGGAAGTTCGATTCCTTCTTCTTTTAAAATATCGAAAGTTGTGTGGCCGTGTTTGCTTGGATCTTCAGATGTCTGCTCCCAATCAAGATCATGAAGAAGGCCAGCAATTGCCCATTTTTCGGAGTCTTCGTTGAGGCGTTTTGCTAAAGCAGCCATAACAACCTCACTTTCACGTGAATGAGTTAGGTTATTTGGATCTTTGAGATATTTAGGAAGGATTTCGCGTGCTTTGTCTAAAGTTATTTGCATAGGATAAGGTTAATTTCAGCGATAAACTACATGAAAATCAAAAATAATTCCATACAAAAATTGATCCTAGAGCAATCCTACCGCTTGGCAAATGCTACATTTTATGGTATAATCAAAGCTAGGTAAAGATAAAAACCAAAAATATGTTTTATTTAAACAATTTCACTCTATTTGTACCTTCTAAGTTGGTTTATAAGGCTCCTGGTGGAGAAGGTCCAAAGGCAAAAGCAAAAGAACAAGAAGGGAAAGAAGGAGAAGATCTTCTTGTAAAACAAGGTTATGAAAACCTTAAAATTAGAGCAGATCAATATAAACGATTGCAAGATGATCTTTCTAAAGCAATAACTGCAAATAATCATGTGCAAGCTCTTTCAATATTAAATGCAAATAATTTAATAGATCCTGATGTCTTCAGTATTGCATCAACTTATTTTGATAGAACTAAAACATTAAAATCTACTCTTCCAAATCTTAACGATAGAACAAAAATATCATCAAAATTAACAACTTTTTCTTTTACGATTATTACTCGTACTGATCAATTAAGTCTGCTTTTACGCCATACAAAACCAAATGTTGAACAAATGAAAAAAATCCTACGAATGTATAAAACACTTCAAAGAGAAATTAAAACAGAAGCTTTAGTTAAATCCGATGCTGAAGATTCATTAAAAGTGCAAGCATATTTTAATGAACAAGCTGAGAAAGATACTTATGACATGGTATTAGTGGATTTTGCATCAGATTATCCTAAATTTGATGATGAAGGTTCGCCAGGTTATGACAAAGATATGGTAAAAAGTGTGAAAGGCATGATAAAATCAGAAATTTCAGCATTTTTTGCAGGAGGAAGTGCAAATTTAGCAGCATTTATCAAATCCCTACCAGATTTAGTAAAACAAGAAGCTCCACTAGAAAAATTAATTACAATTCCAGCATTTCAAAAAATATTGGATAAAATTAAAAATAGTAAAGAAGAAGGTGCATATTTAAATAAATTTAAAAAAGGCGCTACTCGACCAAAAACTGGTGGTGTCAATACTCCACCGTTAACACCAAGAAAACCAGGAGAAAGTCCACAAGAAGCAAAAGCTAGAAGGGCTATTAGTGGTTTATTTGGGCAATTTGAAGGGAGAGTGCCAAAACCGAAAGGTAAAGGGAATGCTAAAGGCGGTCCTAATGCAGGTGCAAAAGGAGCTGGAGATAAGGTAAAACTTACAGGTGGTGCTGGAGACAAAGCAAAACTTGCAGGTGCTGCTGCAGACAAAGCAAAAGGAGGGGCAAATAAACCTCAAACACTTCCTGCTGGGGCAAAAGGTGGGCTTACTAAAGGTACTGGAAATCTTGGGACAACACCTCCTGGCAGAGCTGCAGGACTTGAAGGTGGTGGTAAAGGTGCTGGTCTTGAAGGTGGTGGAACTGAAGGTGGTGGGGAAGTACAATTTGCGCCTAAAAATTTAGACGCATTAAAAATTTTCCTATCAAATAAAGGAAATTTAGAAACTATTATTACCGGCGATGTTTATCAAGCTGCAAATATTTTAAAAACTTTCAATCTAAGTCATTGCAAATACATTAATACTGAATTACGAAAATTAACAGGTGGTGATGATAGAGCTGAGGCAATTAAAAAAGCAGCAGCAAATTTATTTAGAAATGAAATGACCAGAGTTGTAAATCTAGAAGCTGAAGAAGAAGGAGTAACTGTTGCAGAGCTAAAGTTAATAAAGGCAGATTATGTAGATACTCTTGATGATTCAATTGAATTACAAAATCTAGACAAGGTGTATCAAGGCTTTAATTCATATGGTGGGCACACTGGAATCCCAGAAAATTTTGACTTAACTACAATGGGAGATTGGGAAGTAGCAGATGAAGGTGCGTTAGATTTATATGGTACTGACGACCTCGGACTTGTAGAATATGATGAAGATGGGAATCCAATAGCTCCTGCTGAATATGATGAAGATGGAAATCTAATAACTCCTACTGAAGGAACTACTGGAACGGATTTTGTCAGCTTTTAAAAAGACCTCTTTGTAGCAAGTGGGATTCTTCTCGCCTATCGGCTCGAAGTAAGTCCTCTTCCTGTTCGATGATCCTCAAAGAGGCTCTTCTCACAGCAAGCAGTACTTAATGGTCGGGGCAGCAGGATTTGAACCTGCGACCTCTCGCTCCCAAAGCGAGCGCGCTAACCGGACTACGCTATGCCCCGATAATAAATTCATAGATACCGTCGAGACGGCCTTACCAATATATTGAATTATCCTTTTGAAGTCAAAGAATTTTTGCTTTATGATGAATATATGGAAAAATCATACAAACAAATCATTGGTACGCCGATAGTTGTTGAAGGATTAGGGAAAGTCGCGCGTATTACTGATATTTTGATTGATCACAAGAGTGGAAAAGTGTGCTGCTTCTTTGTTGATCAAGGCAAAATGAAAATTCTAATTCCTTTGGATATCCTATTTTTTGGTCAGGTAGTTACTATTCGTGATGGAGAGGATATTATTGATGCTGAAGATGTTATTAAGGTGCAGGAATGCCTGAATAGTGATATTCGTATATTTAAAAGCCGAGTTGAGACCAAAAAAGGTGAATATTTGGGGAATGTTCAAAACTTTTTAATTAACATCAAAGCCTTTGGATTAACTAAAATAATCGTTTATAAATCACTTTTAGGGCTATTTAAGAGTCAGGATAGGATTATTTCAGCCAGAGACATCATTGAGATTAAAAAAGGCCTTATTGTAGTAAAAAATAAGTGCGCAAAAGTGTATGACGAAGAAGAAGAAAGGGTAGCAAAGTTATATCCAGATATGGCATAACAAAAGCCCCGACTTTTTCAAGCCGGAGCTTTAGATTTTTATAGTTCTCTAATTAAACTCCTGCGTCTGTTCCTGCTGTAGCACCACCGATAACTGTATTGATTAATGCGAATGAGATCAATACGATAACGATACCGATTACTGCGTACATAATGACTTTTTTTCCTTTGTCGATTGATTCTTGATTTCCTGCAGCAGTTACATAAGTAATACCACCGTAGATAACCATAATCACCGCAATAAGTCCGAGGAATCCTAAAAAGAAGTTTACAATGTTTAGGATAATGGCTCTAAAGTCACCTCCACCACCTTGGATATTCTGAGGAACATCGCTAGTGTTAATCAATTGTGCTGAAGCAACTCCGCCTAGTGCTGTAAAGATTAACAGAAGCACTGTGCTTAGACCTAGAACAACTAGTCCTTGTTTTAGACCTTTTCTAAGAGCAGTTTTAGTCATTTTGTTTGGGTTATATATAGTTTTTTGAAAACTTATTTTTTTTAGTTTTCATCTTATTTTACCAAATATTTGACAAAAAATCAATACCCTTGTCAAAGAATACTGCTATATGTCAATTTTATTACCATGCTCATCCAAAAGGATATTTTCAGGTTCAAGGTCAAATCCAAACTTATCTTTAACTGTTTCTTTGGCTTTTTTAGCTACTTCTAGGACATCTTTTTGAGTTGCATTGCCTAGATTCATAAGCCAATTGCCATGTTGCCGCGAAATCTCGACATCCCCTATTTTAAGCCCTTTGAGGCCTACTTTGTCAATTAAAAATCCTGCTGATTCAGTTGCGGTAGGATTTTTAAAGAAAGATCCTGCAACTTTACCTTTTGGCTGCTTTTCTGCTCTAAATTTCATAACTTCAGCTGAAATATCTTCAGGATCTAAAGTTGGAAGGTCTAATTTTACCTCCAAAACAATTTCATGACTTTTTTTCAAAAAAGAGTGCCGATATGAGAATTGAAAATATTCTTTTGGCTCTTCAACAATTCCTTGTCCTTTTCTATAAATCTTTACTGAAATAACAAAATCACCAATTTCGATGCCCTGGGCACCTGCATTTCCATATATAGCACCTCCAATTGTGCCTGGAAGTCCAATTAGCTTAATAATTCCACCTAACTCATGTTCACGAGCTTTATTAATGACTGTTCCAAGCATTGCTCCAGACTCAACAACAACCTGACTTCCATGAACTTCGATCTTGTTTGCCATGTTATGTATCACTAATCCTCTAAATCCTTTGTCAGAAAACACAGTATTGCAGCCCCCACCAAGCAAAATATATGGGATTTCAGCTTTGCCTGCTGCTTCAATTGCCTTAACGAGCTCTTCAGAACTACGAACATCAGCAAAATAATCAGCTGGTCCGCCAATTTTATAGGCAGTATAAGGTGCTAACAGCTCATTTTTCTTAATTTTTATACCAGGAATTTCTAATTCATTCATATCTCAATCTTATTGACATCACAAAAAAATTACAATATCATCTTTTGTGATCTTTAACAGACCTTTTTAAGCCACCTTAGCTCAGTTGGTAGAGCAACAGTCTTGTAAACTGTGGGTCGTCGGTTCGAATCCGACAGGTGGCTCCACATTTTTTATTGATTACGGGCAGGTGGCAGAGCGGTCAAATGCATCAGACTGTAAATCTGACGACTTTATGTCTACGGGAGTTCGAATCTCTCCCTGCCCACCACTATAAATCTAAACTATGGTGGGACCAAAAGAAGAAATACCTATAAATACTGCTAAAAACCCCGACAAACCTAGGCCTGACACAGGTCTGGGGGCTTTATCGTCAGCAGAACGCAAACGTATTGCCGAAATACTTGACGCTGATTCATTGGAACCCTTGCCTGATATAACTGGTCATGTTCAAAAACACTATGGTATAGCATCACCACATGGCTGTAATATCGATATCGATGACGATGATGAATATTGACTTATTTTTTAAAGCAAGTCGAGAAATGACCAAAACCCAAAAAGGAGTGCTTTTAATGATTGGTGCGAGTTTAGCAGGCGCAAAGATCTTTTTTGAAGAGAGCCGTCATTAACCATTACCCAAATTGACGGCAATTTGGTTATAGGTCCCGTACTAGTACGGCGAGCGAAGCAAATTTTTTAGAATAAGGACCTTTTGTTTACTGCTGGGGGACGAGGGGGATGACCGGGGCCAGCTCAGGCTCTTCGGGAGCTTCGGCGGTCGCTGTGAAGTCAGGGACGCGGATGGGGATCGACTGCGTATGGCTAAGGTGCGGAGCCCAGCTCAGCTCGCCAGTGACGCTCTGCCGCGTACCAACTCTGAAGATGGCTTCCACGCAATCTTGCCAATTCGCTTCAACCAACGCCTCGCGCAGATTGTGCCCGGCATTGAGGTGAGCACAACCCTCCTCATCGACCAGATACACCACTTCCCCACGCTTCACTGCCGCCATAAAGGCGCTGCCGCGCTCCTGGAATGGTGTAACCTGACGTGCCACTCGACACTCTGCCAAAAACTGGCTAATCTGACTAACATGAACAGGATGGTAACCTTCGGCCATGAACTTTCCTCCTTGTTAAAATTTCCCAACAACAAACAGACAGTTTTTCCCACGACACAAAACTATTGGTCTTAAGAAATTCCTATCTGTTTATTATTTCAATGAACAATAAAAAAGCTAACTTTAAGGTATAAAATTAGCTTTTTTCTAATATTTTCGCAAGTAAATTAAACCTGTACCACATTTACCACAATCAATGGCCTTCGTGCCAAAGTCTTGTGTGTAAATTTGTCGATCACGGAAGCAACAAATTGTTGAATGTTTTGATCCCCAGGGTTCTGATGTTTTGTTATAAATTGCCCATATTGAGATTTCACTTTTTTCTTTAGATCCTCAAGAATCTTGTTCGATTCAGTTTGATAAATAAATCCACGAGTAACAAGTTCAACATTGCTAACTAAACGTTTATTGTTCTTTCGAACTTTTAAGGTAGCCATAATCAGCCCATTCTCAGCCATCATCTGACGATCAGCCAAAACTTTTGAACCTTTATCACCCATCCCAAGTCCATCAACAAGAATATAATTAGTATCTGCTTTTTCTTTTGAAACAGTTACTTTTCCACGCTTCATTTCCAAAATATTTCCATTCTGAATAATAATTGCATTATCCTTACGGACACCTTCTTCAATTGCAAGTTCAATATGTCTACTTCGCATAAAATATTGACCATGAATAGGCGAAAAATACTTTGGCTTCACCATATTTATCATCATTTTAAGATCTTCCTGAGATCCATGGCCCGAAGTGTGCACATCCATAATCTTATTATCAATCACGCGGGCTCCAAGCTGCGTTAGATTATCGATAACTGTATAAATTGCTCGTTCATTTCCAACAATTGGAGTTGCTGAAATAACTACTGTATCACCTTTTTTTATTTTCACATTTTTATGATTTCCAAGAGAAATTCTAGTCAAAGCTGACATACTTTCGCCTTGGCTTCCTGTAGTTAAAATCATCGCTCTTTTACCTGGAGTTCTATCAGCTTTTCTAAGATCATGTATTAATCCTTTTGGTACTTTTATATAACCAAGTCGTTCTGCAATTCCAATATTATCAATAATACTTCGCCCACTTAAAAACACCTGCCTTTTATACTTTTGTGCAGCATTCAAAATTTGCTGAATTCGTCCAATTAAAGACGAGAACGATGCAATGATTATACGACCATCAGTATCTCGAATTAACATGTCTAAAGTCTCGCCAATCGCCTGTTCTGAGACAGTATGACCTGGTTTAGTTGCATTTGTACTATCCGAAAACATTATTGTTACGTTATTACTTTTACCAAGAGCTGAAATTTTATCAAAATCAGCCTGAATTCCATCTGCAGGAGTATAATCAAACTTAAAATCTCCGGTGTGTACAATTCTTCCTTCAGGTGTTTCAATAACCACACCAACTCCATCAGGGATTGAATGATTTACTCTGAAAAAATTACATTTAAACGCACCTAATTGAATAGTATCTTTTGGATCTATCACATTCATCACAGTATCTTTTTGAATTCCAAACTCTTCAACACGCTTTTCTACAAGCCCCATTGTAAGTTTGGTTCCGTAAAGTTGAGGAAATCCAAGCTCAGGGAGCATATAAGGAATTCCACCAATATGATCAAGATGTCCGTGAGTCAAAATCACACCTCGAATACGATCTTTTCGCTCTCTAAGCCAAGAAATATCAGGAATGACATAGTCAATCCCGAGCATATCCTCAGAAGGGAACTCAAATCCCATATCAATAATCATGATATCGCGGCCATATTCAATGACCATCATGTTTTTACCTACTTCATTAAGACCTCCAAGAGGGATGATTCGCACTTTATTAACGAATTCACCTTTTGTAGGCTTTCTTCGCGGTTGATTATGAGCCTGTTTAGGCTTTTGGCCTTGTTGAGGCTTATGCGTTTGTTTAGCATTCGCACGTTTTGGATGCGGATGCGGAACCTGATCTACAACAGAAGGTTGATTCTGACTTGTAGGTTTTCGATTTTTCCTCTTTTTCTTGTTCGAGAAAGAGGTTTTTATTTTTTTTGGGTTCGCAGTATTTTGAAGTTTCTCTTCAATCCAGCGATCTAGCTTTTTGTTCATAATTTTAGTTACACAAATTCATTTTTGTCCTAGTCTAGTTCACATACATTATACCATGTCTTCAGGGAAAAGTCTAATGGGTAGATTGACCACAGTTCAATAATTGATTAAAAAATTTAGCAATATAAACTACAGACCATCGTGAATTTATGATAAGCTTAACGCATGAATATCCCTTTCGAAAAAACAGCAAAAATAGCGATTTTAGGCTTTGGACTTGAAGGAAAAAGCACAAAAAAATTTTTAGAAGAAAATGAATATGAAAATCTGACTGTTTTTGATGAAAAACTAGATGAATTTGAGTCGGATTTAACCAAACTGAAAGATTTTGATGTTATTTTTAGAAGTCCTGGCATCCATAAAGATCATCCAGCACTTAAAGGACTTAATGTCACATCTTCGACTAAGCTGTTTTTTGATATTTGTCCGTGTCCGATTATTGGAGTGACAGGGACAAAGGGGAAAGGAACGACTTCAACTTTGATTTATGAAATTATTAAAGACACTGGAAAAGATGTTTATTTAGGCGGAAATATTGGAGTCCCAACTTTAGATTTAATGAAGGACATTTGGAAAGAATCACTTGTTGTTTTGGAGCTTTCCAGTTTTCAACTTCATGATTTAGAGAAGAGTCCACACATTGCAGTTGTTTTGAATACAACTAGTGAGCACCTGGATTATCATAAAGATTCAGAAGAATATCAGGTAGCAAAAGAAGCGATTGTTAAATTTCAAGGGCCTGAAGATTTTGCAGTTTTAAATCTGGATTACAAATATTATGAAAGATTTGAACAGCTTGGAGAGGCTGAAAAGTATTTTGTGAGCGCTCGCAAGAAAGTCCAACATGGGGCTTACGTAAGCCATGATTCTATTTTTGTTGAAGATGAAGAAATTTGTAAAACTGATGAAGTTGGATTGATCGGTCCTCATAATCTTGAAAATATTTTGCCAGCGATAATGACAGCATTTCTTCTTAAAATTCCAAAAAATCATATAGCTAAATCTGTAAAGAATTTTGAAGGATTACCTCATCGACTTGAATTTGCTGGTGAGCATAATGAGATTAAATTTTACAATGATTCGTTTTCAACAACTCCAGAAACCTGTATTGCAGCTTTAAATTCTTTTGAAGAGCCATTAATTTTAATTGCTGGAGGATCAGAGAAAAACTCTGACTACTCAGAGTTAGGTCGTATAATTTTTGAAAAAGAAAATCTAAAGGATGTGATTTTAATGGGTGATACAGCACAAAATATTAAAAATGCAATTCTAAAATATGGAGAGCCAAAATGCGATATAGCGACAGTTTTAAACTATCATGATGCGTTTGATTTGGCTTTAGAAAAGGCATGGAAGGGTAGCATAGTTTTATTATCCCCTGCATGTGCAAGCTTTGGTTTGTTCAAAAACTATAAAGAGCGAGGTGAAAAATTTAAAGAATGGGTTCATTCATTATCATAGGGTGTAAGTACTACGTTTGTTGCGTGAAGTACTACTTTATCAATATCAGTTGGTTCGGGTGTTATTCTAAATTGAGCTTTTCTATTTAAAGCCATTTTTGCTTTCAAAGGTGATCCATTTAATGAACTTGCATGTCCATTTTTTGACATTTGAGTTAAATTTTTTGCTGTTGAATTCACTATTTCATCTATTACAATTTGCTGTGAAGCTTCGTATGCTTGTTCTGGTGTCATTTTATGATTGCTCATAAAGTCCATTATTGATTTAACTTTAAGTTTAATTCTAATAACTTCGTTAGAAATAAACACGAAAGTTGCACTTTTTGTATCAACACTTAGACCAGCAGAAAAATGACGCAGAGTGTTAGGATCAGAAAACGATCCATTACAAACCTGATTGAAAACATCATTATAAAGTAGATTCCTAAACCACCCATTGCCATAAAATAAAGCTTCTCTAATTGCTTTTATTGGATTTCCATCAACATAAATAGCTTCGCCACCAGTTAAGTTTGGATTCTCAAAAACAAGATCTGCATCAATAACAACTTGTGTTTCTCTTTCTGATTTACGTTCTCCTTCAGCACGAAAATATGATTCGCGCATCGATTTTGCAGAATTCCATACCCTTGGCAATTTAAAACGAGCAGGCTTTGGAACTTCTGTACTGATTATTGGAGAAAAACTTGCTTCTCTAATTTTTTTCATCAAATAAATTTATACTAGTATCATCTTTTATAATTGTGTAAAATTAATTTCCTTACAAATTAAGCTTGAATACTTAAGTTAATAAAACTATATTGAGGGTGCTATGATTATATTTGATAAAGTACAAAAAGCATTTGGTGACAGAAAAGTTCTGAACAACATTTCTCTTAAAGTTGAACCTAAGGAATTTGTGTCTTTAATTGGGCCAAGTGGAGCTGGTAAGTCGACATTGATTTATGCGCTTATTGGTGCTGAAAAAATTGATAAAGGCAAGGTGCATGTTGATGATTATCATGTAAATGTGATGTCTGAACGGGCTTTGCAAATGTATAGAAGAAAGCTTGGAATTGTTTTTCAGGATTACAAACTTTTACAAAGAAAGAGTGTTTTTGAAAATGTTGCTTTTGCTTTGGAGGCTACTGGATCTCCAAAAGAACATATTATCAAGAGAACAAATGATGTTTTAGAAATGGTTGGACTTGCTGATATGAAAGATCATTATCCGTATCAACTTTCAGGCGGAGAACAGCAAAAAACAGCTATTGCAAGAGCTTTAGTTCACGATCCAAAATTGCTGATTGCTGACGAGCCAACTGGTAATCTTGATCCAAAATCAGCTGATGAAATCTTAGGATTATTAAAAACAATTAATAAAGGAGGTGCAACTGTTTTACTTGCAACTCATAATGCCGGATTAGTAGATGGACTTCAAAAAAGAGTAGTGCGACTTGAAAATGGGAAAATTAAAAGTGATAAAGCTCATAGTGGTTACGAATTTTAACATTTTAATATAATGGCAACTTATAAAGATGCAGGAGTAGACATTGAAGCAGGAGATGCTGCCTCAAAGATAGCCTACGAAGCTGCTAAGGGTACTTTTGCTAGCCGAAAAGGCATGATTGGTGAACCAGTGGTTTTAGAAGGTGGATTTGCCGGAGCAATGGACTTTGGAGACTTTTATTTAATTCAAAATGACGATGGAATTGGTACGAAAATGATTATCGCTGAGCAAGCTGGAAAATATGACACAATGGGTTATGACCTACTTGGAATGGTTTGCGATGATGCAATTTGCGTTGGAGCTGAAGTTGTTTCAATGTCGAATACAATTGATGTTTCGAAAGTTGACGCAAGTGTGATCGAGCCATTAATGAAAGGTTTACGTGATGCTTGTATTGAACAAAAAATCGTAATTCCAGGAGGAGAAATTGCAGAACTTGGAAAGATGGTTAATGGATATGTTTGGAATGCAACTGCTGTTGGAATTGTTGAAAAACATAAGTTTTTAACAGGTGATAAAGTTGAAGTTGGAGATCCGATTATTGGCTTAAAATCGACATTATTCAGATCAAACGGAATCAGCTTAGTGCGTCATATCATGACTGAAAAATTTGGAGAAAATTGGACAAAAGAAGAATATAAAGACGGTATGACTTGGGGAGAAGCAGTGCTTGCTCCTACAAAGATCTATCACAATGCAGTTTTAGAAATGCTTGGACGATATAAAGAACCAGCAAAATGTGAAATCAAAGCTGTTGTTCATATAACTGGAGGAGGACTTCCAGGAAATATCCCACGTGTAACAAAAGGATTCGGAGCTAGATTAGACAACTTACCAGAGCCAAATCCAATCATGACTCAGATTAAAGAATTCGGAAATGTAAGCGATGAAGAAGCCTACAAAACATGGAATATGGGTGTTGGAATGGCAATTGTTTCTAAAGATGTGGACAAAGTTATTGAGATTGCTAAGGCGCATGATATTGAGGCTCAGGTTATTGGAGAGATTGTTGAAGAGCCAGGGGTAGTAATAATCTAATCTTTAAATTAAATCTATTATGGAAAATGCAGTACTAGCTACAGAAATTCTATCTAATTTAGGAGTTTTCTTTATTGGATTAGGAGTATTCTGGGGTGTTTCAGTCTACAAAGGTAAGAAATAGTCTGATGACTAAATTCAACTTCCAAAAATCAAAAGTCGTTGTTGAGAAAGGATGGAAATATATCTTGAAAGAACAAGATGGCTCTTATTATTTAATAGTTCCATCTACTATTGGTGTTGGTTCGGATATAATTCACAGATTAACTACAAAAGATCGCGAGGAGTATGAAAAAGATGGAGAAGAATATATCGATAGGCAGATAGAAAAAATGAGGGCAAATCCAAAAGATTTTGAAATTAGGAGTTGGAGGTAGATTTTTAGAAAAATTTTAAGTTTTTTTAATCTAGATTTTAGATTTGTTTGTTAGGATTCGTGCATGAATGAATATTATCATGCGTGGAATTGTGTCCTTAAAGCCAAACCTAAGCTTTTCAAGGCATTAACTGACAAGCATAACAATCTGAAGGAGGCATGGGAAAATTTAAATGAATTTGACTTGGCCAGACTTGGAATTCGGGGAGAACCTGTGGAGCTTTTGAAAGAGCACAGGCTTTCGGGAGCCCCTTTTAAGGAATATGAATCTTTAAAACATGATCAGATTGTCACTCTGACTCGTCGCGATGCAGTGTATCCGTATGTTTTGCGTGAGCTTCATGATCCTCCTGAGATTTTGTACATAAAAGGGCGTTTGCCCTCTTTTAACAAGCATTATTTGAGCATTGTAGGTACTCGGGATATGACAGCATATGGTCAAAGGGCAACTAAGCAAATTGTTTCTGAATTGAATGATGATTTTGTGATTGTGAGTGGACTTGCCAGGGGTGTTGATACAACTGCTCATCGGGCAGCAATTGAAAATGGTTTGGAAACTGTTGCTGTTTTGGGATTTGGACTTAATCGGATTCCGCAATATTTGAATAAATTTGCTGAGCAGATTGTTTTAGTTTCGGAATTTCCTCCAAATATGCCTGGGGACAAATGGAGTTTTCCTCAGAGAAATCGGGTAATTGCAGGATTGTCGAAAGCTACGATTGTTGTTGAAGCAGGATTAAAATCCGGAGCAAAAATCACTGCGAGATTCGCACTTGATCAAAACAGAGAAGTCTTTGCAGTGCCGGGGGAGATCTATAATGACAAATCAATTGGAACAAACCAGCTTATCAAAGATGCAAAAGCAGAACCTCTTTTAAGAACCAAGGATATCTATGAAAAACTCGGCATCGAACAAGCCTCACGGCCGATCCTCACCCTGCCAACCTACCAACAATTCATCGTAGACGAGCTTCAAAAACAAGCGCAAACAAAACTCTGCCTTATGCATAAAATCCTCATACCTGCGGCAAAACTCACATCATCTCTAACTGAGCTAGAGCTAAAAAACCTCATTGAAAGAGGTAGAAACGGAAAGTACTTTCTTAAATCGCAATGTTAGTCACACGGTAAACTTCTTCGAGAGTAGTATGGCCTTGAACGACTTTAACCATTCCATCTTCACGCAAAGATAAGAATCCTTTTTTACGGATCGCGAGAAGAATATCGTTAGAACTTGCTTCTTTTAATATTAATTCTCGAATTTCAAAATCCATTTTTAAAATTTCAGCGATTGAAATACGTCCTGAATAACCAGTGTGGCTGCATTTTTCACATCCAACTATTTCAGGTAGTTCTTTTGGCATAACAAGCTTAAGATTTGGACGAACTCTATTAATTCTTTCAACTGCTTTTGTTAATTCTTCTAATTTTGACTTTGGAATAGGTGCCATCTTTCTACAATCAGGGCAAATTCGACGTACAAGTCTTTGCGCAATAATTGTGTGAAGTGAAGGCGCAACCATGAATGGCGGCAGTCCCATATTAATTAACCGAGGAATCGTTTCAACAGCACTATTTGTATGAAGTGTTGATAGAACTACATGACCTGTTAAAGACGCCTGAGACGCTGTTTGAGCAGTATCAAGGTCACGGATCTCACCAATCATCACTACATCAGGATCTTGTCTTAAAACGGCTCTTAAACCATCGGCGAAGCCATATCCCCTTTTCTCATTAATCTGAGATTGGGCAACACCAGCAAGATTATATTCGACAGGATCTTCAAGGGTAATAATTTTAGTTTCTTCGTTGTTTAGATTTCCGAGAATCGAGTAAAGAGTAGTTGTTTTACCAGAACCAGTAGGTCCAGTACACAAAACCATTCCGTGACTCAATTTCTCGATGTCCTTCATCTTTTGAAGATATGATCCACTGAATCCCATCTCCTCATATTGAAGAAGTGACTTTGTAGAATCAAGAAGACGCATAACAAACGACTCACCAAAGTGAGTAGGAATGGCAGAAACACGGACATCAACTTTGCGCTTATTTGCAACGAAGTTATATCGGCCATCTTGAGCAACATTGTTTATATTTAGCTTCATCTTCGACATGTATTTGAGCTGATTCGCAATATTTTTGTAAGTTGCATGGCTGATCTCAAATACCTTATGAAGCACTCCATCAATTCTGAATCTCACTCTTACTGCCTGCTCTTCTGGTTCATAATGAATATCAGAAGCACCTGTTTTTAAGGCACCTAGATTAATCATTTGAACGCCATCCTGAGCAGTTACGTCATCAAGTTTCTTGCCGAGTGTACCTAGGTTTGCGAGCTCTTGTTCGTATTCTTGTACATCTTTTTCAGCATATTGAGTTTCTACTTCTTTTTTCAACATATACTGATCTGATTCGTATAATTTGAATGCATCCTTTAGTCCTTCGGTTGATGCAAGATTCACATTTATGAGATATTTATCTGCTTTAAGATTCGCAATAATTTTTTGTGTTTCAGGATTTGTTGGATCAGCAACTGCTACTCTTAAACGCTTACCAACACTAAAGAAAGGCATGATCATTGCTTTAATTGCAGCTTCAGGTTCTAGAAGTTTTAAAAGATCAGGATTTATAGGAGTTTTTGAAACATTGATATAAGACACGCCTAATTTACGAGCTTTGTCTAAAGTTGCCTGCTCAATAAAGTCTCTATCTATTGCTTTTAAACCAGCAGTCATAGGAGCTCCTGGTTTTGGAGCTGTTGCAGTAGGACTTTCTGCATTTGCAGCTGCTTTCTGCGAATCCTGTATTTTTTGATTAATATTTGCCATTAGTATTTATACAAAAATATCTAGATATTATAGCAGAAAAAAGCCTTTTTTAAAAGGGGAAAGCCATTAAGCAATTGAACTGACTGCTTTATTGATATGGAATTTTAATCGTTTAATATTTTTCTTTCTTTGAGCTTCAGATAAACTCGCCTTTGCAGTGCGCTTTAAATAAGCAATATACTTAGTCGTTTGCAGACTAGTAATAATACTTTCAAATATAATTTGTTTTAGTTTTGCAGGATTTGGATTTTCAGCTTTTACACGGTTCAAAACTAGTAATCTGAATAATAAAGATTTTGCTGGTGCTTTTTTACCAAATATCGGTGCTAAATTACTTTTAGTAATAATATAATCACACATCTTGTTTGCTTTAGCTAAAAGTGGTGGAACATTTGCTCCTGAATATACTTCACGTAATACCCCAGTTTTTGCTTTTGCTCTTATTTGTTTAGGGATATCCTTTAATAATAATCTTTTTGTATAAGTTAATAATTTTGCAACAGCTTCTTTAGTACCAGTAGCTTCCATTAAAGCTTGTAAAGCCTTCATTTGTTGTAGTTCTTTATGTACTTTAGCCAATTCATGCGAGGCATAGCTAATTTTTCCCTGAACTTTTCTTAGAGGTGCAGTTACTCTTTGAAGTGCAATAGAAGCAACTCTAACTGCTTTATCTAGAGGCGATAACTGTTTGCTGATCTTTTTAATCTTAACGTGCACCACTGCAATTTGCTTTTCTATTTTTTTGCCTTGGCGCATTAATGCAATTGCAGTTTTCTTCAATTCAGCTATATTCTTTGGATTCTTTTCTAACTTTATTTTTGAATTTAATGTTCCAAATTGGGTACGAATCTTTCCATATTGTGCATAAAGTTTTTTAAGTTCTTTGTCTAAACTGGAATAAGATTTTTCTAAACTGTCATATTTTTTCCTAAGTCGCGATAATCTCGCTGTTACTCTTCTATAATGTTTGTTTCGTTTTAATCTACTTTTAACAATATTAAGTTCAGCAACAAATTTTTGAATTTTTTTAATATGCTTATCACGTTCAGCTTTACGTTTAACTCCTAATAAATCTTTAATTTTTTTAGCTAATACTATGCTGTCTTTAGCAGCTTGTTTTGGATTTCTGATTGCATCAATTAGTTTTTTTACTTTATCAGGATGATTCAAGAAATCTGCTAATTCAGGATAATTTTCTGCAATTATTTTCTTTTCCTTAGTAGATAGCATTTTATTAAATATTTTTATCCCACTAACTAAAAGATTCAAAATTTTATTTGCTTTTACCAAATCTTTTTTTACTACATAAACTCTGACATTATCTAACAATAAAGTTATACTTAATAATTGTTGAGAACGTTCTTTATTAAAACTTGTTCCTCTTGTTACAGCGGCAAAACTGTAAGTAAATAATTTATGTAATGCTTGTAGTCTTTTGTTTTCCGGACTCTTTTTTTCTTTTTGATTTAATATTTTTACAGGTAAAAGCAAATCTAACGCTGTTTCAATAATCTCTCTTCTTTTAGCTAAATTACTTGTAACTTTATATCGCTTATAAAGTGTTTGATCTATACTTTTTAGAAATCGCTGCCCTCTACCAGGACTCATTAGTAAATGCATTATATTTGGCTTCAATGCCTTAAAATGCTTTCTAAGATCATCATCCCCTCTAAAATTAGCAATAATACGTGCAACTAACTGAATATAATACCTATCGATCCTATTTGCACCTTTGTGTTCAAGTAAAACAATTAAAAATAATTTATTTTGTAAAAAAGAATTTGCTCTGTTCTTAATTCTATATTGCCTAGCACTGGTTGGATTTCTTTTTGCAATTCCTAAAACTCCACTTACAATCCTTAGAAGACTTGTCATTTTTCCTATGTCCTTAGTTAAGCTTTGCATGGCTGTAGTAAGGGTAGAAAAAATATGTTTAATTTCAAAACTAGCTCCAGATTTTTGTAATATTTTATTACCTTTACTCATCAAAGAGCTAATTGTTTTAACAAATTTACCTAAATATTTAGAAACAAATTTTCCAACATCTGCTGCTTTCTGAAGGTTGCTTGCAGACATAATTTTTAATATACCCTGCATAGCCAGCTGCATTGGTTTTACAAATCCGTAATACATCAAACTCTTAACTGTGTCACTCTTTATATCGTTATAAAAATTTACTGTAAACTTGTAATAATGAGACATACTTTGGAATACGAACATTTTAATTGGATCTCCATCCTTAATTTCATTCCAAAAAAATTCCGGTATATGTTTTGCATATCTTTCACCTACAGGCAGAACTGCTTTGTCATTTCTGCCTTCATAGAATTTTTTATCTAAAGGAATTCCAATTGGTGAATTAAACAAAGGATCTCCTGTAACTTTCGATTTGCTTGTGATAGCTTTTAAACCTGCGGTCAAACCATATTTTTTCATTGTTTGTTTTACATCTTCTAAAGTGCTGTCAGTGGTTGAAGTAGCTGATTCAAAGTGTTTTAGAAGTTTATCTTTGAATTCTTTACTGGCACTTTTATTCAAACGATCAATAATCTGGCCAATAATTAATTCTCTTATTGCAGATGACCGTGTAAAAAAACTATAAGGAGGCTTTTGTAGGTCTGCTAGTATTTTTTTTGCTTGAGTCTCACTAAGGATTTTATTGTTTTTTAACTTATCAAGCATTGGCTTAAAAAGCTTAGTCTCCTTTTTAGTTAAAGGATAAAATATATATTTCAGATTTTCTTTAATATGCCTAAATTTACTTTCTATTGATAGAGGCTTTTGAGCAGGCTTCGCTGCTGGCGACGCTTTTTCAGGCGTAGTTTCGTTCATTTGTTTTTATTTTTATTCATTATATAATTATACAATATATTTAAAAAGCGCACAAGCCCTTGATGGACCTGTGCGCTTAATTTATTCTTGCTATTTAAGCTTTTTCACAGCTTTAACAACAGCTTTTGCAGCTTCGTCGTCAATACCATCGATTGATGCCATATCCTTCTCGCTTAAACCTTTAAGCTGTTCTACAAGCGTTAAATTAGCTGCTTTAAGTTTTTCAACAACTTCCGCATCTAATTCTAGATCTTCAACAGTCATTTCTTTAATTACTTCATCTTTAGCTTTCTCAGCATCTTTACCATCAAGATCGCCAATATCTAAGATATCAATCTCCCAGCCTGTAAGTTCAGAAGCAAGACGTACATTCTGCCCATTTTTACCAATTGCCAAAGGACGTTGATCAGGATTTACATAACATGATGCACGTTTATTATCTTCATTTAATTTAATAAAAGTGATTTTTGCAGGTGCAAGAGCAATTTTAATAAAGTCTTGAATATCCTCTGTCCAAGGGATAATGTCTATTTTTTCCCCATTCAATTCATCCATTATATTTTGAACACGAACACCTTTTTGACCTACACAAGATCCAATTGGATCAATCTTTTCATCATTAGAAGAAACCGCAACTTTACATCTAACGCCAGCTTCTCGTGCAATCCCCTTCACCTCTACAACAGCAGATTTAATTTCAGGAATTTCAAGTTCAAGAAGTTTTCTAACAAGATTCGGATGTGTTCGTGAAATAACTAATTGAGGACCTTTTGTGGTTTTAATTACTTTATCTAAATATAGCTTGATTCGTTGACCACCATAATATTGCTCACCTGGGATTTGTTGATCCGGAGGAAGCATTGTAGTGATCTTATTATCAAGATTTACATAAACCTGTTGATTGTCTACACGATGAATTAATGCATTTAAAAGCTCGTTTTCACGATCCTTAAATGTCTCATACATAACATCTCTTTCAGCTTCCTGTATTCTTTGAATAATCACTTGTTTTGCAGCCTGTGCTGCGATTCGTCCATATTCCATTGGAGTTACATCGATCTTAACTTCATCACCTACTTTTGGATTCTTTTTATACTTTTTTGCTTCGGCTACAGTGATTTCAATTTCAGGTTCTTCAACTTTTTTAACAACTTCTTTAATTAAAAAAATTGTTGCAAAGCTTCCTGAGTCATTAAGCTCAACATCAACATTTTGATCTTTATTCCCCCAGTCTTTTCTATAAGCAGCACGTAGCGCAGCTTTGATAGTTTCAATAACTCTATCTTTTGGGATATTTTTTTCATCGCAAATTTGATTTATTGCGGCAAGAAATTGTGATTGCATATTGCATTTAGTTAAAATTACAAAAAAAACAGGATATTTATTATCCTGCTTACTTATTCTCTAAGATGATCCTACCACTTCTCCAGTATTTTGTAAATAGTATCTAATTTAAATCCACGAGAGGACAAAGTACGCATTATTTTCTCTTTTCTCTTCTGACCTTCAGCTCTATTAATCGCCTTTTTCTTGCGCTCCATAACATCAAGAGCAACTTTCATTTCATCAATATCTGCAAGCTCAATTACTTTGTCTACAGTCTGCCTGTCTACACCCTTTAATTTAAGTTCAAGTTTTAACAAGTTTGGGCCCTTAGGGTTAATAAGGAGTCTGGTCTGGATATAATCCTTTGCAAACTCCTTATCATCAATATATTTTAACTGTTTAAGACGTGCTATTACTTTCTTTTGATCACGTTTAAGACCCATTTTCTTATCCCGAAATTTATTTTCGAGCTCTTTTTGTGTATACCTTTTACGTGCAATCAATCCAAGGGCATAGTACATGATTGCATCATAATTTTTAGGCTTTTGCGATTTTTTCTCGTACATCTTTTTCAATTTGAGTGGCTACTTTAGCATTTTTAGTTAAGAAATCTTTAACATTTTCGCGCCCCTGACCCAGCTTTAACTCTTTATAGCTAAAGAATGCACCAGATTTTCGTGTAATTTCATACTGCGTTGCAAGATCAAGTAAATCGCCTATTCTTGATATACCATGATTGTACATAATATCGAATTCAGCCATTTTAAATGGTGGTGCAATCTTATTTTTCACAACTTTTACACGAACTCGATTACCCATAACTTGTTTTTGCTCAGCAACTCCGTTTTCAATCTTTCCAATACTTCTAATATCCATTCTCACAGAAGAATAAAATTTAAGTGCTTGCCCACCAGTTGTAGTTTCAGGATTTCCAAACATCACCCCAATCTTCATTCTTAATTGATTAATAAAGATTACCGTTGTTTTAGACTTACTTACTGCAGCAGTTAATTTTCGGAGCGCCTGACTCATCAATCTAGCTTGAAGACCCATGTGCGCATCGCCCATATCCCCTTCAATTTCAGCTCGAGGCGTAAGTGCTGCAACTGAATCAACTACTATAATATCAAGTGCATTTGAACGAACTAAAGTTTCTACAATTTCAAGAGCCTGTTCACCTGAATCAGGTTGTGAAACCAATAAGTTAGTAGTATCTACTCCAATCTTTTCTGCATATTGAGGATCCATTGCATGCTCAGCATCAATGAAAGCAGCTTGCCCACCTAGCTTTTGTGACTCAGCTACAATATGAAGACTTAAAGTAGTTTTTCCTGAACTTTCAGGACCATAGATCTCAACAATTCTTCCTTTTGGAATTCCACCTCCAAGAGCAAGATCCAATGAAAGAGATCCAGTAGGAATTGTTTCTATTTGAACTTTCTTAGCATCTCCAAGTTTCATAATAGAACCTTTTCCATATGATTTTTCAATTTGTGTGAGAGCAAGATCAATCGCCTTTTTTCTCTCTGCTTGTTGTTCTGTCATATTGAATTTAGTTAATTAATATTTTATTGATCTGATGAGACTCGCTCGACTCTTGTCCCTGATCGTTAAACAAAGTATAGGTGAGTGCGTCCTCACCTGTCAATAGAAAATTTTCTACACTCATTATAGCGCATAAACTTAAGAAAAATCTAAAATATTTATAAAATAAATAAATCCTAAATTGGCTTATTTCCGCCCAACTTTTTACTTATTATTTTCAACTTCTTCTTTAGCGCTCGCCCTTCGAGCTCTACTAGCTTCTTTCCGTTCTTTTTCTTTTTTATTATCTTCAATGTGGAAAAAATTGTTCAAGCTTTTCTCAGTTCCGAATGCAACATTTTTAGTTTTACAAATCGGACATCTAAAAACATATTTTCGACCAATTTTCTGTGCATCAACTATCTTGTCACAGTCTTTACAATAATAAAGAATATCTTTGCCAAACGGTTTGTCTTTTGGATTTATCATATTATAAGTCCATTCGGATTACAGTATTAGGATTCACTCCCTCTTCTTTACTTATTTCAGCAGGCGAATGTGAAGCTTCTTTTTTCAATAATGAAGGATCTGGATAAGGCTCCTGCCTAACTTTAGAAGACGTAGGACTAGCTTTAAATTCTGATTTAGCTTTATATTCTCTCACACCTTTATGACCTTCAAATCTTTCTTCTGCAGTTGTTTTCTTTGGTTCTGGCTCTGGTTCAAATTCACTTTTATTAATTTCTTCAAGTTTTTGCTCTCTTTGCATCTGTTCTTTTTGGAAATTATTTAGTTCTAAAACAGGATCAATAGTTTCTTCTTCTAATACTCCTGTTTCCTCCTGGAATTCTTTAACAAATCTTGAGGTTCCGCTTTCTCTCTGCTGTAAAATCCCCCCAATTAAAATTGCTACAGAACCAATTAATGCAAGCATCATCCCGATTCCATATTCTTTTGAAGTAATATTCACACCAAATTCAGGATGAAAATAAACTGAATTCGCAATAATCAATAATGAAAGACTCACAACTCCACTTAATATATAAACCATTGATTCTTTCATTGGCAAAGTAGGAATTTTCTTATTTAGAAGGTAAAATCCTGTAAGAATAATTGAAAAAATACTAAGTGCAATAATGATATATCCCACTAAATAAAGAGGTCCTGTGACTCCAAGGAATCTTTCACCTGTATTATACATGTCGATGTCAGAATACCATGGTAGAATCGCACTAATAAGGGCAATTAAAGCTCCGATACCAACAATTTTTTGAGGCAATGCAAGCTTTAAAAATTTATCTTTTAATTGTTTTGCAGGCACGCTGTTTGGATTAGTAATAAACATAAAAAAGATAACATAGGAGGGTGCTTTTGACAATTGACTATTGACGTTTTGCTGATGTCGTAGGTATACTAATGGCCCTTGTCCCAGCGCTCATGAAAATAGGCATAGACATTAGGGAAACCGTGCATGAAAAAGCCGGTAAAGGCTACTACGCAGCTCATCTTGTGGATGAGATTTTAAAGCAGGATAAAGTTAATCAGTATATTTTATATACAGATTGTCCAGTTGAAATATATCGTAGTTTTGAAAATGCAGAGACCCGCCTTATCTCAAGAAAGGGCTTATTCTGGCACAAAGCGGTCCTCAACAATGCTTATAAAGAAGATCTAGATATTTATTTTTCTCCAACAAGTTACATAATTCCAGCACTTCATAATCCAAAAAAGCTTAGAGTCGTTATGACCGTACATGATCTTGTGGCTTTCATGTTTCCTCAAAAACATAATAAAAAAGCTGTTTTTACAGAAAAATTAACCTTACAGCAAGCTTTAAATCGAGTTGTTAAGGTCTTGTCAGTTTCTGAAAATACTAAACGTGATTTGATTAGACGTTTTAAATGTGATGATGATTTAGTGGATATTGTTTCAAATGCTGCTTCTGAAATTTATGAGCCAATTCCTGAAGAAATCTACGAACATTTTAGTCATGCACATAATATTCCTGAAAAATTTATATTTTGTGCAGGGACTTTAGAACCTCGAAAAAATTATCCTACATTATTAAAAAGTTTTGCTTTGATTGTTGATAAATTTCCTGATGTAAAGCTTTTAATAGCTGGTAAAAGAGGCTGGATGTACGATGAAATTTATAAAACTGTGCATGATTTGGGAATTGAAGATAATGTTAGATTTTTAGGATATGTTCCTGAACGAGATTTAGTATATTTATATAATATGGCTACTGTATTTGTCTGGCCATCTTTATATGAAGGATTCGGAATCCCTCCTTTAGAGGCAATGCAGAGTGGATGTCCTGTAATTACTTCAAATACTTCTTCACTTCCTGAGGTTGTTGGAGAAGGAGCGATCACAGTTGATCCGAATGATGAAGAAGCGCTTGCAGAAGCAATGATCGATGTATTAAAAAATTCTGAATTGTCGCAGGATTTAATTCGAGAAGGCTTCAATCAATCAAGAAAATTCTCCTGGAAATTGAGTGCAGACCGATTTCTTGATATTATAAAGTCGTTATGAGTTTACCAACTATTTTGACACAAGCTAAAAATCCCGAAAAAATAGACTCTGTAGGCATAATAACTAAGCGAAACATAATCGCTAGTAAACAGGTCGTTTTTGATTTAGTAAAATATCTAAAGAAAAAAAATAAAAAAATCTATTTTGATAATAATTCTGCTGCACTTTTTAAAGGTGAAGAAGGAATGAAAAAGAGTAAAATTTTGAAAAAGGCTGACATGGTGATTTGTTTAGGAGGAGATGGCACGTTGTTAAAGACTTCTCGAAGAATGAGCAAAAGAAAAGTGCCGATTCTAGGTGTAAACATGGGAAGCTTAGGCTTTTTAACTGAAGTGACTCCCGACAAGATGTATGAAGCCTTAGATAGGACTTTTCAAGGTAAATATGTATTAGACCGACGATTTATTTTACGTGTGACTATTTATAGAGACGGTGAAAAAATATACACAAATATGGCATTAAATGATGCTGTGATTAATCAAGGATTATTTGCGAGGTTAATCGACCTGCGACTTGAAGTGAACCAACGAAAAATAATTGAATTCGAAGCAGACGGAATAATTGTTGCAACGCCTACCGGATCAACTGGTCATGCACTTTCTGCAGGCGGGCCAATTGTACATCCAAGCGTCTACTCGTTTGTAATTGTGCCTGTTTGCCCAAAATCACTCTCAGTAAGGCCAATCATCATTCCAAACGACAGACAGCTTAAATTAATCGTTCAGACTCATCGTGTAAAAGAACATGTTGGCTTAACTTTAGACGGACAAGAAACCTTTGACCTTGAATACGGAGACGAGATTAAAATCAGAAAATCTTCACGATGGTTCGATATGATAAGAATCACCGGAGAAGGATACTATAAAGTTCTACGGCAAAAATTACATTGGGGAGATTGATTCTACCGATCGTAAAAACTAAATCTTCCTCTAGGTTTTTTATTCTCTTTTTGATATTGAAGTAGAGCGTTTAAAGTGGATGTGCCAGCATAACCGTCTATTCTTGGTCTTTTACTTTTATTCTTAATTTTTGCTGCAAGAAATGCTTGAATAACTAAAACTTGCGTTTTCATAAACCTTTTTGCAGCTTTTTCAGCACTACTTATCTCAGCTTTAGTACTCGGTTCCCATGTACCCCTCATTTCATTTCCAGCCTCGATCAAGTCTCCACCTGTAGCAGCCCTTTGATTTAATACTTGCGTTAAGAAAAATCTATTTCTTTTATTTTTATCGCGAATTTTTTTACACTTTTTAATGTTGTCTGTATCTGCGTATCTAATACCATCTAATATAGTATTGTCTTCATTTTCAATATTTGATATAGCTGTTTTGAAGAATAATCTTTTTAAAGTGCCTGCCCCGATTCTTCCATCAGGCCTCTTAATTCCAAGTTTTTTTTGCAATCTCATAACAATTTTATTTACCAAAGCTGGTTTTAATTCACCTAATTTGAAAAACTCGCTTACAAACTTATTATTTCTAGCTTGAGTCCATTTTTTCCCTTTAACATGAAGTATACTAAATGTCTCTACAGAGCTGTGATCAATTTTTGGAATAGCTTTAGTTAAAAAAGCATCAATACCTTTGTTGTCTATTAAACTTACCAACTCTGGCCTTTCTAATGGGTCACGTTGAAGCAAGTTTTGAGGCGGTGGATTATCACTAACGCTATCATAACCAGGATGATCTTGGGATTGTCTGGGATTATTTTTTGGAGGGTTCATATTTATTTTTGTTAGTTTTATAGAATTAATCAAGGAAACCATCATCGCCAACACCAGCAATATCTCTACCTACCTTTGTTGGCCTTTTATCTGTAACTGATTCTTCTTGTTTTACTTTTATTGTAGCTAAATATTTTTGAAATGCTGCAATACTTTTTGGACCGAATTTACCATCCTCAGTTATTTTAGCACCTGCTTTCATTACAAGATATTTTTGTAAATACTTTAATTGCTTTTGAATATATTTATTCATTCCTTTTTTGCCTAGAGTCGAAGGTTCTTCTAAACCTAATACTTTATTCCACATAAATAAATTTTGTTGTTCTGTCCCTTTTATTCCTTTACATTTAACCAATGTTGCTGCGTCAATTGAAGTAAATAAATCACTCATAGAGACTCCAGCAATTCCTATTAAATCACCTTCATCAGTCATTTCATCACCATTTTCAACAGATGCCAATGTAGCCATTTGACTTAGCGTTTGTCCTCCTAATTTACCATCAACTTTAAGTTTTGCTTTAGAAAATTCTTTGTTTAATTGTTCTTGGAATCCTTTAACTACAACAGCTATACGTTGATCACTTTGCTTTGCCATATAATCACTTTTAAATCCCAGAACTTTAACAAAAAAATCTCTATTTGCTTCACTACTAGGTTTCCCTTTAATCTCCTTTGCAAAATCTTCAACTTTTGTAGAATCAACAACATTCAATTCATCTTTAACAAATTTATCTAGTTTCTCTTTATTGTAAGGTAGTTCTCTAGCTTCTTTCGATTCTTTGACTGCAGCAGCTACATCTTTTTGGCCAGGACCGCCTTCAGGACCCATGTAAACTAAACGGTTTTCTGAAAAGAATAATTTTTTAAACATATTATTTGTGTTTATTTTCATTTAAATTATACCACAAAATGGTATTTTGGGCAAGGGCGCAGTAAATTTTATTTTAGATTCGCCTGCGCCGCAGCCAATATTGCAATTGGCACTCTGAATGGTGAGCAGCTTACATAATCAAGGCCGATTTTATGGCAGAATTCGACTGATTTTGGTTCGCCGCCTTGTTCACCGCATATCGCAACTTCAAGATCTGAGTTTTTAGATCGTCCTTGTTCTACTGTCATTTTCATCAGCTTTCCAACTCCATTTAGGTCGATTGATTCGAATGGATCAACTTCAAGGATTTTGCTTTCAATGTAATCTGGAAGGAACTTTCCAATGTCGTCACGCGAGAATCCAAATGTCATTTGTGTGAGGTCATTTGTTCCAAATGACATGAAGTCTGTATGTACTGCGATTTCGTCAGCAGTTAGGGCGCAGCGAGGTGTTTCAACCATTGTTCCGATTTTGTATTGGAAGTCGAGATCTCCGTAAGAATCGATAACTTTTTGAAGACGATCTTTTAATTGTGTGAATTCATTTACTGATGAAACAAGTGGAATTTCAATTTCTGGCATTGGTTTAATTCCGGCAGCAGAAACTTCTTTTGCAGCTTCAATAATTGCTGCAACTTGCATCTCGTAGATTTCAGGATATGTGATTCCTAAGCGGCATCCACGATGTCCAAGCATTGGATTCATTTCGTGAAGTGAAGATATTTTTTTTCTAAGTTTATCTGTTGAAACATTCATTTCTTTTGAAAGTTCTTCAATTTGGTCATATTTTTCCGGAAGGAATTCATGAAGAGGTGGATCGAGTAAACGGATCGTAACGCCAAGTCCATCCATCACTTTAAAAATTTCAATAAAATCTTCTTTTTGATGAGGTTTTAGCTTTTCTAATGCGCGTTTTCGACCTTCTAAATCTTCAGCTAAAATCATTTGTCTAACATTTCTAATTCGGGTTTCATCAAAAAACATATGCTCAGTTCGGCATAATCCAATACCTTCAGCTCCGAAATCACGGGCAACCTGACAATCTTTTGGAGTCTCAGCGTTTGTTCGAACTCCAAGACGTTTTGCTTCTTTTGCCCATCCCATAACTTTTGTAAAATCATCAGTTAGTTCAGGTTCGATAGTTGGAACAGCTCCCAAAATAACTTCACCTAAAGCACCTTCAAGAGTAATAATATCGCCTTCTTTAACCTCAATATCTCCAACTGTAAATTTCTTAAATACATAATCAACATGAACATTTCCGCACCCTGCAACACATGAAGTACCCATTCCTCGGGCAACAACAGCAGCATGACTAGTCATTCCACCTGTTGAAGTTAGGATTCCCTGAGCTGCGTGCATTCCATGAATGTCTTCTGGTGATGTTTCTTTACGAACTAATATTACTTTTTCGTCGCGGTTTTCTGCCCATTCATAAGCGTCGTCAGCAGTGAATACAACCTTACCAACTGCTGCACCTGGTGAAGCTGGCAATCCTTTTGCAATAATATTTTTTTCAGCTTTCGGATCCAACATCGGATGTAAAAGTTGATTCAATTGGTTAGGATCAAGTCTTAATAATGCTTCTTCTTTTGTGATTTCTCCTTCATCAACAAGATCAACTACAATTTTTAACGCTGCAGCTGCAGTTCGCTTACCTGTGCGGGTTTGAAGCATAAATAATTTCCCGTTTTCAATTGTAAATTCAACATCCTGCATCTCTTTATAATGATCCTCAAGAGTTTTTCGAATGTCATCTAATTGATTATAAATTTCTGGCATTTCATCTTTAAGCTCAACAAGTTTATGAGGAGTTCTAATCCCTGCAACAACATCCTCACCCTGCGCATTCATTAAATATTCACCATAAAATGTATTTTCTCCAGTTGAAGGATCACGTGTAAACGCAACTCCTGTACCTGAATTTTCACCCATGTTTCCGAATACCATTGTCTGAACATTTACTGCAGTTCCACGAAGACCAGTGATGTTATTTAGTTTTCTGTAAGTTTGCGCTCTTTGGTTATGCCAAGACGAAAACACAGCCTCAATAGACATGTCTAGTTGCTCTTTTGGATCTTCTGGGAATGGTTTTTCAATTTCATCTTCAACAATCTTTTTAAAATCTTTAACTAATTGCTTAAGATCTTCAGCATCAAGGTCTAGATCTTTGGAAGCACCTTTTTCTTGTTTCATTTCGTCTAGACGATGCTCAAATTTCTCATGAGAAACACCTAAAACAACATCTCCAAACATCTGAACAAAACGACGATATGCATCATAACAAAATCGCTCGTTTCCTGTTCTCTCAATTAGACCTTTGATAGTGTCATCATTTAAACCAAGATTCAAAACAGTATCCATCATTCCTGGCATTGAGACAGCAGCACCTGAACGAACAGATACTAATAGTGGATTATCAAAGTCTCCAAACTTCTTCCCAGTGTCTTGTTCAAGCTCATAAACGTATTTTTCAAGAACATTTTTATAACCAACCGGATATCCATGTTCTTTAAAATAAAGATCACAAACATCAGTTGTGATAGTAAAACCTTGTGGAACCGGAATTCCGATTTTAGTCATTTCAGCCAAATTAGCACCTTTACCGCCAAGTGTATCTTTCATGTCGCGGTTGCCTTCTTTAAAGGAATAAATCAATTGCATTGTAGTAAAAGTTAGAAAAGCCTGTATTCGATTATAGCAATCTGAACGGGCTTGGCAATGCGGTTTACTTTTTGACGATTTTATTGTATAATATATTGATGGTTAAATGCAAGAATTATGCCTGAACAAAAACAAAAATTAAAACAAAATCTGAAAAATCTCTTGGATGAGATTAGCTTCAAAACACCAGACAAAAAACAAGAATGGTTGGAGCTTGTTGAGCATATGGACTCAAAAGAACTAAAAGAAGTCTATAATCACTTCAAAAACCGCAAAGAAAAGGAAAATGAAATCAAATTAAAGCTGATTGTTAAGTATGGACGACAGGATACTTACATGAAAGGAATGGATAAACTTGCAAAAATCTACATCAATAAAGCAAAAAATAAAAACAAAGAATAATGCCATTTGGACAAGCAAAACAACATGTTGAACAGAAAATAGCTCCAAAAATAAAAGAGAGTAAAAGTTTCGCAATGAAGGCTGCTTATGACCTTCTACTTGATAAGTTTAATTCACATACAAAAAAAGCAAGTGAGTATATTGGACATGCTAAATATAAAGGTCACGATAAAGATAAGCAGGATTATTTAAAACAAATTAAAAATTCTACTAAAACATTTTTAGAAAAAAAAGGCGAATACCATGAATTCTTGCATTACTCAGTAAATCTAGATCTTCAATCAGATCAACTTCAAAATAAAATTAAAGAGGGTATAAAACAGCATGAAAAACAACAATATTTAGATGAAAGAAAAAAGAATACTAAATTGATAAGAGCAGGAAATTTTACTCAAGCTGTTAAAAATTTAAGAGAGTTTCAAAAAAATCTATCTCCTTTAAATCAAGTCGGGACAAATAAACATGGGATAAAAGCAAATTTAGCAGAGCCCTCTTTGGAATTAAGTTTAGTAATTGAAAAACGTATCGGGGATTTAGTTAAGGAAAAAAAGATTTTTGAAACTTATATTAAACCTGGAAATACCTTTGATAAAGGTTATGCAGAACATGGTTATTATATACACGACGTTGATGAACAAGGTAATGTAGATTTTTCAAATTATGAATACAAATTCGATAGAGATAATGATGGCTATGCCCTTGAAGGATCTGGACATATAGATTATCAGAATCCTCAAAAAATGAATTGGCAGGACTTCTATAAAAATATTGCAACTAGGGCTAAACTGGTTAGGAAATTCAATCATACTCAACTTGTTCATGAAGATATCAAAGAACCAGAAGAGGGCAAGGAGTGGGCAGAAACAATGGGTCAAATTGCAGAGATTCAACTTCTAAAAGAAATTAACTATGTTTACAGTGGAAAATTAGAAGCACAAATTGAGGATCCTAAAAAAAGAGAAGCACTTAAAAGTGCATTAGAAGAAAACTACAATAGTTTACGACTCTTCTTTCAAAAAGATGATAATGGAATAATTCAGCCTACAGAAGTTTATAGAAAATGTCCTCAGGAAATAAAAGTTAAAAAACTTCTAGCTTTGAAAAATGGTTTCAAGCCACTTGTTGAAAATAATCTTTTAAAAGATTCAATCGATGATGAAAAAGATCCAAAAATGAAGCTCTTCCTGGAAGGAGAACTTGCATTTAGAAATAAAAGTTACATGTTTGCATATGGGAAAATTAGAAAATTTATTAAAGGAAACGAAGGTAATACTAAGCTGAAAAATGAAATTGCTATTGCAAAAATGAGGCTGAAAAAATGTAGCATTTATGTTTTAAATTTTGGATATCAATCAATGACTGCATACTTCCATCAAAGACAAGGGAATGAAGGTAATTCCATGTCAAAAAGTTACGCAAAGGAAATGCTTAAAAGGTCTAAGGCTTTGTTGTTAAAATTAAATAAATTGATTATAAGTGGAGAAGCTATTGATTTACATGATGCTCTAAAAAAGAATCCACCAAATATTGCAATTTTCAAAAAAAACAATATGGATGCTATGGGATTAGGGGATTTTGGAAATAATTGGGATACATATTTTAAAAAAATAGCAGATATTGCTGCAAAAACTGATAGAGAGGATCAAAAAAATGAAATTTTAGATTTAGCTGATGATGCAAGAGAAGATGGCTGGACAGGTCCAGCTACAAGTTATTACAGAGAATATATGAGAGATGGATTAAATAAAAGACAAAAAGAAAGAAATAAATCAGATGATAAATGGGAAGCTTAGGCTTTTTAACTGAAGTGACTCCCGACAAGATGATAAATCTTTTAAAGTAAGTGATGGAATTGGTGTTGTAAGTGATTTTGTTAATAAAAGTACAGACAAATGGAGAAACGCAGATAATAAAGAAAATGCACGCAAATTAGCATACAAAACTGCTGGTGGTGAGAAAAAATTTAAGGAACTTTCAAAAGAAAAACAAGCTATTTTAATAAAAATGCTGCGTTCTAAAGTAGCAATAGATGCAGTTTCAAGTGAAGATGGACAAGATACCTTCAATTCATACGTAAAAAAGAATAAAGGTGGAAAAGAAGGATTTTTAGAATCAATAGGAAGTTCAATTACAGGTAAAAAATATGCAATTGGAGCTGATATGGCTGCTTATGATTATAATGATATGTACGATCCAAATAATGAATCATGGAATTTATCCGATGCTACTACAGAGCAGTTAAAGAAAATGGGAGAAGACTTACCAATTGATATAGCTGTCATGGCTGCATCAGCTGTGACAGGAAACTGGGCAGCAACGGGGATTAGAGCACTACGATTTGCCAATTCGATACACAAGCTTTATAAAGCATCTAAATTATTACGTTATGCAATAGGAGCAGGGGCGATTATTGCAGATATGGCAGTTTCAGAAATAGCAGATCAAACCATTAGAAAATTTGTATTAGGGCAAGATATTCCGTTTAAACTAACTTCATTTTTAGCTCATAGTATTGGAATGTACGGGGGGATGAAATATGTTGCTGGTGGAGGGCAAAAACTTTTAAGACCAGCTTTAGGAGGAAAAGGTGCGAGTGTTTTTTCATTATTGGGGATAGAAGCCCCTTTTAATATGGCAATTACAAATATAATGGGTGAAGCTCAAGGCTCGTTAGGTGAACAATATGGTCATGCGGTATTTAATATGTTGAAAGGTAGAGTGTCTATGGGATTGATGCATAAAGCCACAGGAGGAAGGCTGATGAAGGCAGAACATAAATATTATGAGGATGTGGAAAATATTAAAACTGCTGAAATGACTCTTAACAAAGATAAAGGTAAATATAGAACCATCCTTCATAATGAAGGAGTAAGAGGCGCATTTGTTACTTTAATGACTGAATTTAATGGTAAATATCAAGCTTTTTTAGATAAAAGTCCGAGACTAGCAAAATTATTACCAAAAGACTTATTGAAAATTAGATTTATTCCCATTCCTCAAATGGCTGCAATTCTTGGAGCAAGATTTGTTGCAGTGGATGACCTTGCAGGAAGGCAATCAGGTCAATTAGTGCTAGATAACGGACGTGTAGTTAAAACTAATGAAGCAAGTGGAACAATAGGTGAAGGAACAATTAATAGAGCAACAGAACGTAATAAAAGAGGAGCAGCTGCTAAAAGAAGACAAGGTCATGAATTTAGAGAAGGTGATGTTGATACAAACACCGAATTTCAAAGATTGGGATTTAATAATGGTGATGAAGTTGCAGTCTTACGAAAAAGTAGAAAAGTGGAAACAGGTTGGGCTATTGATTATGTACTTCCTGGTTCAAAGTTAATTAAAGTTATTAAAATTTCAGGTGATGGAATTGGATCATCAAAAAAAATTCCAATTTCAGATATTGTTAATAGAAATAGAAAAGGTCCAAAATCAAAAGCAAATCATGACTTAGTAGATATTGCTAGAAATATCAGTTGGTATCACGGTTATAAATTTCAAGAAGGTGATACGGTGAATGTAAAAAGGACTAATGGTCAAATTGAAAGTGATTGGATGATAGCAGGGAAACCACAATCCGATGGGACAATAAAAGTTATGAATCCGGAAGGAAGCTGGAAACCTATAGCAATAAAAGACTTACTTAATCTAAACAGCAATGGCCCACTTAAAAAAGGCACACTTCCCCCAACACCAGCATTGAGAAAAACAAATCAACCTCGTCCAGCGGATGAAAATCCTAACGTAACTTTTCACAAATTAGGATTCAGGAGAGGTGATGAAGTTTTAGTAAAACGTGGATCAGGTGAAGTTGAAAAAGGGTGGGCAATTGATTACGTACACCCTGGGATGAAATATGTTCAGGTAATAAAAATTAATGGGGGTGAGATTGGATCAACAAAAAAAATACCTGTTAAAGATATCAACTCACATAATCCAAAAGGAGCTAAATCAAAAGCGAAAGATACACAACTTGATACTGCGAGAAATATACATTGGTACAATGGTCATAAATTTAAAGTTGATGACAATATAGTTGTAGTAAAAAAAGATGGGACTCTTGAAAACAGAAGAATCGCCTCAAGTCCTGATGAAAAAGGAAACGTTTATGTTATGGATGCTAAAGGGAAAGCTAGACTAGTAAATGTTAAGGATATTCTAAAGCTTAATAGTGCGGGCCCAAATAAAGAAATTTCACCTAAGGATTATGATAACTTAGTTCTTGAAACAAATCGCCAACAAATGACACCTGACATGAAAGATGCTATTGAGAAAGGTGGAGAAACGGTTTCTGAAGGTGGTAGAACAGTAAGAATGTATGAAGGTGAACATATAGCGGATGGTTGTTTTGGTGCAGTTCATCAGGTTTATTATACTGAAGGGAGCTCTACAGTACTAAAAAAAGGAGCTGTAGTTAAAACCCCTCATGATTCTGACAATGCAAGAACTAATATGAAATTTGAAGCTGATGCTGCAAGAGGTGTTATGAATATACATTTACATGATACGCATCCTGATTCAAAACATTTGGTTAAACCGTTGTTTACTTCTGGGAGAGTAATCATATATGAAAAAATTAGTATGAAAGGGGATTTAGGAGAAAATTTGAGCAAGATGAAACCAAAAGAATGGCTAGTACAACTTATTGGTGGAGTAAAAGGTGCTGCTTATATGAACAGAAACGGTATCGCTCATAATGATATTAAACCTGAGAATATTGTTGTAGGACCAAATGGAGGCGTATTGATAGATCTTGGAGCTGCAGTGAAAAAGACAGATATTGGTACAAAAGTACAAGTACGCGGTGCTAGACGTGGACAAACTGGAAGTGCACATTATATTGATGACGCCGGGAAGCATCATTGGGTACAACAAGATGCACGTTTTAATGATTCAAATTTACTTGCTCAAAGTGTTAACCAAGGTCGTCCGCTTGATATGGGAGATAAATACGCATTTGGAAGATCAATAGAAACTTTGGTTAGGCATCATAATTATCCAGGCCAAAAAGTAATGTCTCCTAAAACCATAAAACAGCTAACTGATCTAGCTAATAAATTACTAAATGTTGAATCTCATCCATATAAATATATAGACAATGACCCAAGTAAAGGATTAGACCCAAACTATGTTTCTTTACAAGATCTACCAAATACATTAGCAACAATTGCAAAACAAATGTAATAAATATACTATTTAAACAACTATTAAGATGGAACAAAGTAACCAAAATGAAATGTTTGATAAGATATCACAGATATTATTCTCGGAATCAAAACGAGCTAATACACTTCGTGATGATAACCAAGAGGTAACAACTAAAGGTGTACATCCAATTGATTTAGAAGAATATCAAGAAGCATTTTTAGATATCCAACCAGAATTTTTATCGGATGAACATTTGGAACTAGAATTACAACATTACAAAGACAATTTATATAAATTAAAAAGCTACTTCCCTGAAGGATCTTTTGTGCAATTAGCGACTTTTCCATGTAATGATCTTGGATCTCCTTTTAGCGATGAAAGTATTAATAAGAGAAGATATTTATATAGACTATTTATAAACAAAGAAACTGGCTTAAGTACAGGTTATGGGACAATAGGTCCTGCAGCTCATGTAAAACTTTTACCCAAAGAAATACAAGAAAAATGTTCGTTCACAGTCAAGTATGATTCAGATACTCCTTGGGCTGATGAAAAGGATTTTGAGGAATTTTCAGCACAGTTTACAAAAGCATATAAAGAATTACAGAGACTCCTTAAACCGTAGGTTTACATATTTAAACAACACTTCAGGCGTTTTACTATTTGCCATTTTTGTGGTATAATATATTAATGGTTAAATGCCGGAATTATGTCTAAAAATAAAACAAAAACAGAAATTAAAAAACTACTCAACCAAGTTGATTATTTATCTAAAGAAGAAAAAGCTACATGGTTAGAAATCGTAGAGACATTGGATCAAGAGCAACTTAATGAAGTATATGATCATTTCGATAAACAAATTAAAAAAGAAAATGATATTAGGTTAAAATTAATTGTTAAACATGGAAAAGAAAAAAAATATCTTTCAGAAGTTGTAAAAATCTCAAAAAAATACTACGCAAAAGCAAAAAAACATAAAAAATAAATATGGCTTTTAAAGAAGCGAAACAAATCATAGAGACGAAGCTGGATAAGAAGGTGAAAGAATCACCGGAAGGTTTGGCGCGCCAGGTTATGCTGAAAGCGTCATATGAGGTGACAAAAGACAAGCTCAGTAAAGCTGTTAATAAAACTAGTACATTTATTGATAAAGTTAATTATAAAGGGAATCAAGCAGACAAGCGTGATTATATTACGGAAGTTAAATCAGCAATGAAGCCTTTATTGGCAGATGATAAAGTAGTGTTGGATGAATTTCTAACATTTCAAAGCAAAATTCATACAAAAACAGATAATTTAAAAGAACGTCTAATCAATCAACAACGAGCAAAAGAAGAATTGGAATTTCAAAAAATTAAGAAAGAATGTGAAAAAGATATATTTAAAGCTGATTTTGTACGAGCAAGAGATAGGCTAGTATATCTTGAGAGAAGATTGTCACCTGTAAACACAACTAAAGGATTTGAAATTGGTGGTTTTGGGGATGTCGGGGAAAAACATTTAAGACTCGATTTGCGAATAAAGCAAGAAATTGCAGCTGTAGGAATATTAGAGGCAAAATATAAGCAAAGCTTCTCAGAAGGATGTGAATACTTAGGCCCAAGTAGTAAAAATTACACAGTTAAGGCAAATAAAGATGGGATGATTTCATATTACTCAATAACTGGTATTAAATTTGATGAAGATGATCCGAACAAAACCACTCCAAGATATCAATACACGAAAATTAAAAAAATGCATTGGGTTCAGTTTAAAAAACTTATGGCAAAAGAGCATTGCAGTTTGTCTGAATCTGATTCAGTTAGATTAGGTAAAGAATTGAATACAGGTCAAATTCACTCTGGGATGGACCCTGAACCAAAACTTGTTTTTGAAGGAAGGAAAGCCAAAGGAATCAATATCCCAAAATATTTATTAAAGGAAAAAGCACAAATTCAAGAAATTCAAAAACTAAAAGAACTTGCACGAATATATTCCGGCGAGACACTTAAATATATGAAGGATCCGGGAAAACGCGAAATGTTAAAAACCGCTATTGAAGAAAGTTATCAATCAATGCGATTGTATTTTCAGAAAGATGCAAATGGGATAGCAAAACCAACAGATGTTTATAGCATGGCTCCACCAGTTCAAAGAATGAAAATCATTGGTCTGGCAATTAAAAATGTTCATAACTCACTTGAAAAACAAGGATTAACAAAAGAATTGGCTAAATTACCTGAAAGTGCAGTGGATAGAAAAACTTTCATAGAAGCTGAACTTGCATTCAAACAAAATGATACTTACCAAGCTTATGCAAAATATAAAAAATTCTTATCAAATAAGGGTAATGAAAAAAGTAAAGAAATAACTCATGCAAAAAATAGAATAAGAGAGTGTTCATATTATTTTATTAATCTCGCTGAAAAAGTTATTGCTGCTGCAATACAAACTAAATCAATGGCGGTATTTTCCTATACTCGGAATACAGCTTTTAAAAAGACAAGTAAAGCCTTAAATCTAATGCGGCAAGCTTTAAAAGCAGGCAAAGCATATGATTTAGGTGGTGCATATGCGAGAGCAGGAAGACCATTTGAAAACCATCCTAGTACAGTTAAATTAGGTTTAAGAGAAACAAAGATAATTGCGACTTATATGCCTTTTATCTTTAAGCTTCAGGACACTGCGTTGATGGATAAACCTGAAAATCAAAGGGCTGAATTATTAAAACATGCTGAAATTGCTAGAGATTCTGGATTCAAAAAAGTTGCAAATGTGCTTTATAAAGAAGCCATGTTAAGAAAAATGAAAACTTTTATTGATGGGAAGAAAAAAACAGATTCGTATTGGGTGAATAAAAGAAAAGAATTTAAAAGGCTTGCTTATAATCAGGGTGACGAAAAAGCCTGGAAGGAAATTTCAAAAATAAAAGATCAAGCAGAAAAATTAGCAAAAAAATCTGCAGGTAAAGGATATGCAAAAATGCCTCAGGCAGATAAAGATGCATTAATAGAAAAATATCGGTTTATGTTAACCGAAGCTGCAGGAGAAAAAAATACTGGTAAGTTATATTTCAATAAATTTCTTGCAGCCAATAAAGGTGATGAAGCTGCATCTAAATATATTGATATGAATGATCCTTTTGATGAATGGTTTAATCTTTCTGATGAAGGCATGGACACAGTTAAAGAATTAGCTGGTGAAGCAATTATTCTCGGCTGTTCAGGTGGGATTGGAAATCTTATAGGAAAAGGTGTAAGAGCAGGAATTATGCTTGCGGCAAAAAGAGCTGCAAAGAAAACAATAATGAAATTGATTAGTAGTGGTGTTGGTATTGCAACAGATTTAGTAGCTTCCGAAGCAATTGATAGAGTTATGCGAACTGTATTGCAAGGCCAAACAGGTTTATTTAGTAAAAAAGAACTAAAAAACTTTATTAAACATTCTTTGGCAACCTATGGTGTATTAAGAGGAGGAGCAGCAGCTCACGGAAAAATGGTAAGTAAATTAATGAAAGTTAAGGGCTTACAAAAACATGCTGGATTAGTTAAATTTGGAGCAAGCGTTTCTTCTGCTTTTGGTGTTGAAGCACCTTGCATGGGAACTTTAAACTGGGGATTTAGTGGATTTAAAGGTAGTTGGTCAGACAGTTACGGGCAGGCATTAATGACAGTGATGGCATCTAGGGCTGGTATGAAATTATTTCACGGAGCTGCAGGTGGAAGGCTTTTAACTTTAGAAAGGAAACTTGATGTAAAAGCAGAATTATCTTCGATTAAAGCAAAGGATCCAGCAAAAGCTGCATTACTTGAAAGAATGTTAGCAAGTAGGGAAGTACCTTTAGAAAATGTTGAGGAAATGCTTCGCACAGACATGTCCACTAAACAAATCAAGGCTTATCATGATTATTTAAATAATGCCGAAAATGCAGGATTTTTAATGAAATTTAAATTAGCTGAAAAAGAAGGCCGAATGACAGATGATCTTAGAAAACAATTCGATCAGGAAATGAAAGAATTGGTTGCAGCAGGATTTTCAAAATCTCAGGCAAAGAAACTTGCTAAAAGTATTACTTTAGAAGATTTAGTTAGAAAATATGGACATGAGCAAAGAAGTGATGTGACAATTGAATTAAAAAGCGCGATGAGAGAACAATCAATGCGAAATGCTAAAGAAACACTAACTACAAATTTAGATAAAATTAAAACTACTTTAGGAAGATTAAATGTGAGAAATGCATTTGCTGTTTATATGATTAAGTACGGAGGTAATTTTGATGCATATGCAAAAGATCACCCAAAAATGGCAAAATTGATTGAAAATTTACCTTTATTATTAGGATTAGGAGCTTTAGGAGCAGTTGGATTAAGCATGATTTCAGCTGGGACGGGGATAAATTTTGATATTTCAAGTTTAAAATCTGCATTAGGTGCAACTGCAGGGATTGGTTTAATGGGATTAATGCAATATAAGCCTGTCCATGAAACTCAAAATATTGATATTTATGTTGGTAAAAAATATGTTATTGAATTTACAGATGGTTCTCATCAAGTTGTAGAACTTGGTAAAATTGATCCTAAGTTTGGTCATATTCATTTGACTTTACCAGATGGGAGACCTTATATCGTTTCAAATAGTAATGGTACTGCTAGACAAAAATTGAAAAATATGATTTTAGCAGAATATAAACATACTGATCCTGCTGAAATTAGAGAAAAAAATTCACTTGCAGATCAACTTAGAAAACATGGATTTCATAGAGAAGCAGCTGAATTAGTTGGGGGTGACAATACTTCTAAATTAAGCACTGGACATAATGTTAGAAGTATAACAGAAATGCGAGAAGCAGTAAGAGAATTGGTAGATTTTGGCAAAGCTTTAAAAAATCTTGAAAGTGTTGGTTTGCATGATGTTGCCCGTGAATTAAAAAATGGTGCTAAAGAATTGCCATATTTTGAACTTAAATTACCTGATTTTGGAGTAAGACTTGGCGCAGCAAAAGGAATTTATGAATCACATTTAAAACTAGACGCTGCAAGAAAACAAATCGAATTTCTTGCCCCTCACTTTAAAGATTTAGCAACTGAATTAACAAACTATAAAGGCGATACTTACAAAACTTTTGATCAACGTTTTGATAGAGTTGAAGAATTATTAAAACATGCAGCAAAATATCAAAAACTTAATATTACACTTGAAGAAGGACAAAGTTTACGTAAAGCTCTTCATCAGGGTGATACGAGAGATTTAGTAGCAGAGTTAGCAAAAAACTTTGGAGGTAGTCATAAAGGATTTAAAGGTAAATTATTAAAATTGTGGAGAACTTTTGTTGCTAAAATTAGAAATGAAGCTCCAAATATCACTCAAAAACAAGCAGAAAAAATTGCAGTAAGAGAAATTCAACAAGTAAAACCAGGATTTGAAACACTTGATACTGAGTTATCAATGGGAATACTTAATAATGCTGAAATACATGGAGGAGAATATATGGGAAAAAGACTCACCCGTTACGAGCTACTTCAAAATGGATTAGGTCCTCAATATAGAATTGAAACACCTGACGGCGGATCGTACTGGGCATCAAAACCCTATGATGCAGGTGGCAGGCCAGCATATGTAATGTATGTTCAAAGTGAAGGAGGAATTGTTGCACGAACTTATTACATGAGTAATTCGCATGCGCTTTGGAAATTCTTACCTAATTACGATACAAATGCTGATGGTAGAATTGCCCATTATGGGAAATATCACGATCGCTATACTTTAGGAAGAGAAGATGCAATAAGTGCCCCCTTTGAAGTACAGAAAGCGCTTGATGATATTTATAAACATCATGGTTACAAAGGAATAGATGTACCTAATTGGGAAAAATCATTTGCAGGGACTGCCCGCAAATATACCGCAGATTCATTAGATAGGCAAAATCATACAATTTTTAGAGAAGTTGGAGTTCATCCTGAGTATGAGCCAGGAAATTTAAGTCATCCAGAAAATAGATTAAAACATGGGGTAAAAGATTCAAGATCTGAAGGGGTAAGAAAAGTAAGACCTGAAACAGTTGATTTACATGATCCACAAAGTAAACCTAACTTTAGTAGGGTAGTTGATTCATATGATGCATATAGTCCAATTTATGGAAATTATAAAATTGAAGTGTTTGAATCACATAATGGGAAATTGCGTTTCATGATGGGTATGATACCAGGAGATAATCCAAAAGCATGGTGTAAAGCGATCGAAGTAAATTCTCCATTAAGTTCTGTTGGTTTGAGAAAAGGCTGGATTGATGGAGGAGATTTAACCACCCCTATATATGACTATACTGGCCAGGATGGGTCATATGGTAATCCAACAACACCACGAAAAGGTGGGGGTAGTTATATTGATATGTCTAATTACACACATAAAATCCCTATTGTTAAAGAGTATTTAGGGGCAAAAGGAATCCGACCAAGAACAGGGATTGATCGTTCAAAAATTGCTGTAGCAGATGTTAATACAAGGATTGAATATGATGGTAATAGAGTTACAATTGACACACGACAGAATCAAGGAATCGAAGTAAAATTTGGAGATACTACTTTGCATATTAGACCTCATCCAGAATACGGCTTCATGATTGTAAATCCTTATAATCCTAGACAAGAATTTAAAGCGCTCAGAAATAAAGAGGTTACTCAATTTGGGAATGAATCTAATTATGATCGATTTAATTTAGATTCCAGTTCTCAAATAAATGTGACAATAAGAAGAGATGGAGATTTCATTACAGTAATTCATTCTAATAGAACTCTTGGAAGTTCAACCAGTGTGAGAACTTTACATTAAAACGTTTACCCACTAAAATACCCCCGAAGGCTTTTTGAACTTAACTTTTTAAAACATGTCTAACTACGCAAACCTCCCAACTGATTGGAATCTTATTTACAATCCTTCTTTAGAAGAACTCGACAAAATGATCGAGCAAATGCCAAACGCAAAGAAAACTAAATATGGAAACTGGAACGTTGCAACTAAGGTTGTTTCTCGTTCGGGTCCTTCGACTTTTATGGTAAGCGATAAACCTGAAGAGCACACTATTCAATGTATTTCAAAAGCTGAAGGTGACAAAATGGCAGCTATGCAAAATGAATATATGAGCGGTAAGGATATGATTGTGATTGATGGATATATTGGGAATGATCCTGAATTTAGAGTGAAAGCGCGGCTAATTTGTGAGAAATCGATCGCGAATATTGCGGCTATGCAAAAGACTATGTATTATCCTTTGGAATCTTACGAAAACGAAGGCTACAAGCCAGAAGTAACGGTTATCTATACTCCAAATTTAGAGGCGCCTGGGTATGCGAATGATCGATTAATCGCTAGTGATGTTGATTGTATGGTTACCCGTGTTTTCAATACTGATTATTTTGGGGAATCGAAAAAAAGCGGACTTAGAATGTGGAATAAGATGGTTTATGATCGAGGTGGAATTCCTTTACATGCTGGGGCGAAGATTGTTCCGACTGATTCAGGTGAAAAAACTTTGTTGATTATTGGTTTAAGTGGGACAGGAAAAACTACAACAACTTTTACTTCACAAAATGAGAGTCGACCAGTGCAAGATGACTTTTTAGCTTTAATGCCTGATGGAAAAGTTGTGGCAACTGAAGCTGGATGTTTTGCAAAGACTTTTGGACTAAATCCTGAGACTGAAGAAGCAATTTACAATGCGACAATTGATCAAAAAGCTTACTTAGAAAATGTTTCAATGAACGAAGAAGGAGAAGTAGACTTTTTTGATACTTCATACACGAAAAATGGGCGATCAGTGTTTAGTTTAAAGGCTATTCCTAATGCCGGAAAAGCTAGCGAAATTAAACAAGCTGACGCGTTAATCATCCTAAATAGAAATGAAAATATAATTCCATCTGTAGCAAAATTAAACGCAGAACAAGCTGCTGCTTACTTCATGCTAGGTGAAACAACAGGAACATCAGCAGGAGGCGCAGCTGAAGCAGGAAAGGCCCTTAGAATCCCTGGAACGAATCCTTTCTTCCCGCTATTAGATGACCAACAAGGAAACAGAGTCGAAGAGCTTTTAGAAAAAATCGACATGAAAGTTTACCTTATGAACACAGGACGAGTTGGTGGACAAGAATCAATTGAAGAATCGAAAAAAGTAAAAATCCCACACTCATCTGCATGTGTTAAAGGCATCGCAGAAGGAACAATCAAATGGGAAGAAGATCCTGATTTCGGCTACATGATTGCTTCAGAAGTGCCTGGGCTAGACGACATGGAAATCGTTCAACCAAAGAAGTTGTATGAACGTTGCGGACGAATGGACGAATACAACTCAATGGTGGCGAAATTGAAAACTGAACGACTTGAATACTTCAAAAAATACCCAAAGCTGAATGCTTCGATTACTGAGGTGTTTGGGTAGGAAGTTATGTGGTCATAATAGTTATGGCGCCAAAACTATTTTGAAGCCAAACTAGATCTACCAACTAAACTAGATCTGACAACTAAAAATTATACTTCTTCACAACCTTTACGTTGTGCTATTTTTTTGGTATAATATATTGATATATTATACCCAAAATATGTCTAAACAAAAACAAAAATCGAAGATAGACTTAAAAAATCTCTTAGACGAGATAAGTTTCAAGTCGCCACAAAAAAAGCAGGAATGGCTTGATCTTATTGAGTATATGGATGAAAAAGAGCTCAAACAAGTTTATAATCATTTTATTAAAAGACAAGACAAAGAAAAAGAGATTAAATTGAAGCTAATTGTTAAGTATGGGCTTCAAGATACTTATATGAAAGGGATGGATAAACTTGCAAAAATCTATATACAAAAAGCAAAAAATAAAAACAAAGAATAATGCCGTTTGGACAAGCTAAACAACATATAGAAAAGAAGATTGCTCCTCAAATAAAGGAGAGTAAGAGTTTCGTATTGAAAGCTGCCTATGATCTTCTACTTGAAAAATTTGATTCGCATACTAAAAAAGCAAGTAAGTATATTGGACATGCTACATACAATGGTCATGAAAAAGATAAGCAGGATTATTTAAAACAAATTCAAGAATCTACTAAAACTTTTCTAAAAAAAGAAGGTGGGTATAATGAATTTTTACTTTATTCAATAAATCTAGACATTCGATCTGACAAACTCCATAAAACCATTGGAGAAAGAATTAAACAGCAAGAAAATAAAAAATACGATGAACTCAGTAAAAAAAATATTAATTTAGTAAGAAAGGCTAATTTTGACGAAGCAATCAATAATATGCTTGCTTTACATATGCATCTCTCTCCTTTTAACCGAACAGATAAAGGCGGGAATATAGGAGAAGCTTATTTACGAGTAGATAAGAAAATTGAAGAAGCGGTAATAAAATTAAAAAAACAAAAACATTATCATTCAAAATTATTCGTGAAAGGGAATGTCCTGGAAACCAGAAATTCGAAAATATATATTCAAGGAACTGCTGCAGGAGGGCAAGTGATGTACGCAGATATAAAAGATAAGCAAATTAGCAAATTGAAAAACAGCGACTATAAAAATGAAAGTTATCTTTCAATATTGCGGAAATTCCCTGAAGAAAAATTTATATTATCAAAAGGCGGCAAAAATATTGATATTAAAATCGATCCTAAACTTGCTGAAAGCGATGCGAATATACAAGAACTTAAATTGCTCAAGCAGATCAACTTTTTTTATAGTGGTGGTCTTGAAAAATTCGCAAAAAGCCCTGCTGAAAAAATGATTTTAAAAAATGCATTAGAAGAAAACCTGGCCACAATGAGTTTATATTTTGATAGAAATGCTGATGGGACAGTTGGTCCAACTAAAATTTATAAAACGCTTACACAATCGCTGCAAGTTAAACAATTAATGGCTATGTTGAGTGGTTTTCAAAGAATTAGAATGAGAATGTCGTTAGAAGAAAAGGAGAAAAAAGAAACTGATCCTGATAAAGTGAATTTTTTAAAAGCAGAAATTGATTTTCAAAATGGCCTGCATTTATCTGCGTATGGTAAATTTAGATTCTTCATTAATAAATTTAAAAAAAATAAAGATGAAGCAGTAAAGAAGCAGGTAAAGCACGCAAAAGAGAGATTAAAGGAATCAAGTAAATATGTGATTTCTTTAGCTCAAAGATACTCAATGGCTTGTATACAAGAACCTAATAATAATAAAAATGGATTTCATTTAAGTGATGGTTTTAGAAAAAAAGTTATTAAAAAATTAAAAAAAGTATTTGATCAGCTAAGAGCAAATATGCATTCGGGTAAAGCTGCTAATTTAAAAGAAGCATATGCAATGCTTAAGGATAAACCTGAAGGGGAAATAGGTTTAAAATATAAAGAATTTGGAGCAAGAGGTAATACGGAATATGATTTTTTAAAAAGACATTACAGTTTTGTTAAAACAATGATTACGACAATTAGTCCGAAAGAAAAAAGTGATGAGCAGGAAGATGCATTACACAAATTCGGGAAAATAGCCCGAGAAGACAAATATAGAGGAGGAGCCAGAGTTCTTTTTGAAGAAACTATGAAAAGGAAATTAATTGAGAGAAGAAGAAAATTGATGAAAGATCCGGCTTATAGAGAAAAAAACAGAAATAGATTTTGGAAATTTAAAGATAATAGAAGTATATCTTTTAAAGATTTCGAAAAATTATTAGAAGTAGCTACACCAAGAATTCCAGCCCTTTTACACCAAGTGCCTGGAGTTACAAGAGTAGCTAATGAGGTAGCTGACACAGTAACAGATCTTATAAGCCCTCATGAGACGTTTATTGACGAAGACGAACCAGTATCAAAATATGAAGATTATTCACCATTTGAACAAAAAAATGCCGGCATTTTTCAAAGAGCATTTCAAGATGCCGGTGGATATGCAAGATATGAAGCGCTTCCTTTAGCAAAAAAGAAGGAATTTTATGAAGCAGCAAGACTCAAAATCTTAATAGCAAAACATGAGAATAAAGAGCATGAAACTAACGTTAAAGGATATGTAAAAGGGGTAATGTCAGAAGAAGGTGATATGTCTCAATCATCAAATCCTGTTGCCTATGACTTCAATAAAGCTTTCGATCCTAATAATGAATTCTTTACTATATCAGATGAAGGATGGGATTTTGTAGAAGGTCTTATTGGTGAAATCCCAATTATGGCAGCCAGTGCAGGTGCCGGAGAATTAGCCAAAATAGGTGTACAGCAGGGGGCAAAATGGTTAGTAAAACGTACTTTAACAAAAGAAGCACTTAAACAAACCCTTAAATCAGCTGCATTTAGATTAGGTGTAAGAGGAACTAGTTTTGTAGCAGATCTTGCAATTTCTGAAATTGTGGATCGAACTATGAGATATATTGCGAGAGGAGAAAATCCTCCTTTAGATATATCTCAACTATTAGCCCACAGTTTAGGTACTTACGGAAGTATGAAATATACATCGCAAGGTGGTCAAAAACTATTAGCAAAAGTGGCAGAACAAGGAATGGTTGGGAAAATAGCTTCACATGCAATTTCAATTGCAGCGCTTGAAGCCCCTTGTATGATGGGGGTTAATGCACTATTTGGGCAATCAGAAGGATCTATACTCGAACAATATGGTAGAGCTCTTGGAACAATGCTTGCAAGTAAAGCATCTATGTCTATGCTTCATGGTGCAACAGGAAGAGCATTATTTAAAGCTGACCACGATTACGAGACCAGAGATAGTGTGAATAAAATAAAAGATCCAAAAAAACGAAACATACTTAATAAGATGGTTGATAAAGGTGAAATTTCTGTAAATCAACTTGGAACAATATTAAGTGGTAATTTGAGTTATAAGCAAATAAAAAAAATAAAAAACTTAATAAGTAATCCAAAATCAGTAAATTTTGTACTGGCATATGAATATGCAAAATCGCACGGTGTAGATAATCCAAAACTTTTACATGAATATGGTTTGCTTGTTGGTGAATTAATAGAGCAGGGATTAAGTTCAGCAGAAGCAAAGAAATTTTTAAAAGGGATGAAGGGAAAGGCACATCAAGCTGAAACATACTTAGTTGCAGAAAATAGACCAAAACATAAAAAAGAAACATTTAAATCGCATGTAGATAGAATTGCAAATAAATTCAAACCTGAAAATAAAGATAATGTAAAAAGTGAGAAAAAAGCACTTAAAATGCTTTTAAGTTTGAATAGTGCAGAATTAGCGCAGCTTTTTAAAAATCATGATCATATGTTTAAAAGAATTGCAGAAATGACAGATTATCTTAAAATCACTGATGCTGTTCTAGCAAAAAGCCTTCATGAAAAACTTAAAAACCATATAAATATTAAAAAAATATTTATTGATAATTGTTCAATGGTAATGCAAAAATATGCAAAATATGGTGAACATGGTTATCCTAATTTATTCATTCATGTTGAAACAATGAAAAGAACATTTCCAGAATTCTCTTTTCCTATAGGTGAAATCAATAATTCTAAACTTATTAATACATTTCAAACGATGCTAAAGAATAATTTTACAATTGATCAACAAACAATAACAGCATTAATGCAAAAAGCAAAAGAAGCAGGGCTAGATACTAGTGAATTGAAAAAATTGGTTTCAAAAAAAATCGATGAAGAAATGCTATTGTTTAACGATCATAGAGAGTTTGATTCTACGAGTGTAAGTGGTTTAGAAAACAAACTAAGATCATTTAATAATATAATGGAAGTTCTTAAAATCCCTAAAAACAAAAAAATTGAATTAATGAAAGAGCAAATAAAAAAGATGATTGCATCTGATAATCCTAATTATGCAATGATCACAGCTTTAGCACATGTTTATAAAATAGATGTTTACAAAGGTATCTTAAGTGAAAATCCATTTAGTAAAGAATTACCAAGTATAAAACATAGCATATTGATGGCAGATGCTCTTAGATCTTTTAAAAAGATAACAGTTAAAGATAGAAAAAAATTATCAGTAGATGAGTTACATAAAAAAATACTTAAAAATATGTCAAAAAATCAAAGACAATCTTTAAGTTTAAAACAAAGAAAACTAATACAAGATATGCTCATAAAATATAAATCTGATCGCGGGCTTACTGATGGTGTAAAAGAAATGTCAAAACAAGATCAAACTGATATGGTAAGACAATTTATTGAAGATGCGAGCCAAGGTGCGATAAAACTAAAAGGTGATATAGACTTTGACCTTTACACTTCAGAAACACAAACTAATGGACCACAATTAATAATATATATATCACCAGAATTAAGTGTGCAAATAAGCAAACAAATTCCAAACTGGGATAGTTTATCAGCTAATGAAAAATCTAAACATTTAAGCACTGCGGTAGATGGATTTAATTGCGATACAGCAGGTGGATTGGTTACATTTGTTAATAGAAAACAAAAAGGTGTAAGAGACCGTTCAATTGAAGTACATGAAGCTACTCACTATTTTACAAAATTTCTGGGAATCAGAAATAGATATAAATCTATCTCCAAAGATATGGATTTAAGAACCACTCAGGATTATAAAAAATTCATTAAAGAACAATATCAATATATGTTACAACTTTTTTCAGATGAAACAATGTCATTTACAAGAGATGCTGAAATAAAAAGAATTGGAGGAGTAGTAGGGCTATTTAATCGGATTAAAAATAGTTATAAATATACTGTTTTCAACAATTCACGAATAAATAAAATTAAAGATCCAAAAATGAGAGCTGAAGTGCAAGCATATAGAGATAAATTAATAAAAGAAATTGACCTTTCAACAATACTTGCAGTTAAGAATGCTGCTGAAATTATCAAATACCCAAATGGATTTAATATACTGCAAACAACAAATGTAATTAAGTGGGGGGAGGCTCTGCAATCCTTAAGAAATGAATATGGAGAATTTGAATAATTGGCTTACATTGAGATTTTTCAAGATAGTATCAAAAATTATCCGAAACTAAATGCTTCGATTACTGAGGTGTTTGGGTAGTTGAGTTTTGAGGCCATAATAGTTTTGGCGCCATAACTATTTTGAAGGCATACCTATTTTGAAGCCAGACTAGATCTGACAATAAAAAAGACCCACTCGCACTGAGAAGGCCTTTTCTTTAATTTGCAAATATTTTACTCGAAACCCCTTATCTTCAACATAACTCCGAGTCTGTCCATCGCAGAGATGAATGCTGCCTGACGCATTGAACACTTGTGCTCCTGCATCATTTCGCTAACTCTTTGATAAGCTTTGATCATGATTGGTTTAAGACGTCTTTGAACTTTGTCTGCTGTCCAATAATATCCTGCTTCGTTCTGAACTAATTCAAAGTAACTAACTGTTACTCCACCAGCATTTGCAAGTATATCTGGAATAACTAAAACGTCATTCTTTTCAAGAATCTTGTCTGCTTCAGGAGTAATTGGACCATTTGCTAACTCAATAATATATTTAGCTTTAACGTTAGCTGCGTTTTCTTCAGTAACTTGGTTTTCAAGAGCAGCTAAAACTAAAATATCGCATTCTGCAGTGATTAATTCTTCGTTTGTAACTTGTTTGCATTCGCCACATTGAGATTCGCATTCAGTAACTGATCCTTTTTCTACTTTGCATTTAAGTACGCAAGGTGCGTCTAATCCTTCAGCGCAGTAAACTCCGCCTTTTGAATCAGAAACACCTACGATTTTGTAACCTTGTTCTCCCATGATTCGAGCCATGTGAGATCCAGCATTACCAAATCCCTGAATTACAACTTTAGTTTCTCCAGGATTAGTTCCTTTTTCTTTTGCAATTTCTTCCCATACATAAGATCCCCCTTGACTAGTTGCAGCGGCTCGACCTTCTGAACCTCCACATTCAAGTGGTTTTCCAGTTACAACACCACGTTTATTGATGTTTCCAAGTTTCATGTATTCATCAGTCATCCATGCCATGATCTCTCCGTTTGTATTTACATCAGGAGCTGGCACGTCCATGTTAGGTCCGATATTATGTTGAACTCTGTCTATATATTTTCGAGTTAATTGTTCTAACTCTCGTTTTGATAATGTTTTTGGATCAACAATGATTCCACCTTTTCCTCCACCTAAAGGGATTCCTACAACTGAACATTTCATTGTCATCCATGTTGCAAGTGCTTTAACTTCTTCCATATCAACTTGTTGATGATATCTAATTCCACCTTTAAATGGACCAGCAACATCATTGTGTTGAACACGGAATCCTTCAAAAACCTTAACCTTTCCATCATCCATTCTAATTGGAAGGCTAACTTGAATAATACGTTTAGGGTGGCTTAAAATAGTTAAAATATCTTCTTCAAGATTCATAATCTCAGCAGCTTCATTGATCTGCTTTAGAGTGTTTTGAAAAAGTGACATTTCGTAGTTGGTTAGTGCTAAAAGAAGAGCACCGAAACTTTACCCATTTATAAAAAAGAAGTCAAGAATTGATATAAATCTGTTATAGGATTAGTCAGTTGCACCAAACTAATTCCTAAAATAAAGGCGACTGTATGCCCTGCAAAAGCTGAAGCAATAGGAACAGTTAAATTGTCATCAAGTTTGTAGGTCAACATCTCAACAAAACTTCCAACAACAGCCATTGATATTGCAATCAATGGATATTCCCATAAAAATACTCCGGCGACAATTAAATTCATGACCAGTCCGGCGGCAAAACCTTCCCAGGACTTGCCTGTTTTAATTCTATGCTTTCCATACTTTATTCCAACTAATGCAGATGCCAAATCACCAAAAACAGTAATTAAAAGTGCAGTAATTGCTATTTTAAAATCAAAAACCGTAAATACAACTATTGTTGCAAGAGTCATAAATAGCATTCCACTAAGGCCTTTTTTTTCGTGTGTCCTAAGAATGCCAAAAGGATCAGGAATTTTTACTTTCAAATCCAAACGTAAAAATTCATATTCTAAAACTAAAACTAAAACTATCACTACTGCAAAAATCGCTATACGCTCAGAAAAATAATATCTAAGGACAACATAACCAAGTATCATTGGAAGTTGATACAGATGGAAAAGCTTTCGTAAAATTTCTCTACGTAGTTTTTTTGCTCTCATACGGTATTTGATTGTACCCTATTTCCAAATTTCGTACCACTTCTTTTTTGGCTGAGCTAACAACTTAACCTGATTCTCTAAAACAACTACTCTATCCTGAAAAGTTTTGATTAATCGGAATAGATTTTCTTTATCTTTCTCGTGTTGGTCAATTAATTTTTGAACTGTGTCTTTGAACATCCCTAAATCATCTTTTGTAAGATATGATTTTGAAAGTTTTCTTGGAGTTTTTGAAATTTTATCTTTTTGATCTTTCTTTTTTTCTTTCACCTGTTCATCAAAAATTGAACGTACATCATATAAGCTAACTAAACTCTCTTTATCAATCATGTAATTGTATCCTTGTGGAGTTTTTCTTTTTCGAGATTTAAGCTTTTTTGACTTAATAGCACGTCGAATTGTTTGGATAGACTTGCTAGAAATTTCAGCTGCTTCTTGGATACTCAGGAATGTTTGTGCCATGATTTTAAGAGGTTAATTTGATTAATCGGGACTTCATTATAGGTGGGGAATTTTGATTAATCAAGAAAAAACTCCCCAGGAATTGGAGAGTTTTTATACAGCTTCGTCAACGACAGACTTGTCATTAATATTATACACTAGCCGGATGGTGGAGACAAGGAGAATCGAACTCCTAACGATCAGGTTGACAAGACTGTCGTTGCACCTAGCTGTCCCCATAGTCAACTCCGGCTAATGCGATCATGTTATCAAAATAATTTAAAATATTTCTAAAAATTTCTTAAATTATTTCATGGTATAATAATTAAAGTTTTAATAATCAATATCGGCATGAAAGCTATTTATAAAGCACTTATAATTTCTGCGAAGAATCAAAAGACTCTTAATATTTATGCTCCGGGGTATTTAGTTGTAAATAAAAATGGTGAAATTGAAGCCATCACAAAATCCAATCCTAAAAAAAAATATAAAGGATATAAATTCCTTGATTATTCAGATTATTTAATTTGTCCTGGATTTATAGATGTGCACAATCATCTTCCTCAATATGCGTTTTCAGGGATTGGGGAAAAGGAATTATTGCCATGGCTTGAAAAATATACATTCCCTCGGGAGAAAACTTTTAAGAATGAAAAAATTGCTGAGGCTTCAGCGCGAACTTTCTTTAAAGATCTGATAAAAAATGGGACAACCACAACTCTCACTTATGTAACTATACATAAAAAAGCAACTGATATTGCCTTTAAACATGCGGCAAAATCAAAAATCAGAGCTATTATTGGAAAAGTAATGATGGATCAAAATAGTCCAGATTTTCTAACTGAAAATACTAATAAATCTCTAAAAGAATCTGAAGAATTAATTAAAAAATGGCATGGCCATAATGACCGGCTTTATTATGTTTTGACTCCTCGATTTGCAATCACTTGCTCATTTGAATCAATGAAAAAAGTTAGCGAACTTGCGAAAAAAACAGGTGCGTATATTCAAACTCATCTTGGAGAAAATAAAAATGAAATTGATTTCACAATGAGTTTATTTCCTAAATGCAAAAACTACACTGATGTCTACTATCAAGCTGGAATCATGGGTCCAAAAACAATTATGGCGCACTGTGTTTATATGAAAAAAGCTGAACTCGATCTTATCAATAAAACAAGAACCAAGATTGCACATTGCCCGACTTCAAACAGATTCCTTTCAAGTGGAATTATGCCATTTAGAAAATATCGCGAACTTAACCTAAACATGGGACTCGGAACAGACGTAGCAGGAGGCTATAGCTTATCAATGATAAATGAAATGAAAGAAGCAATCGAAAGCTCAAAATTCGCAAATCTCTATCTCAAATCAGGCGAACCATTGACTTTATCTGAAGCTTTCTATTTGGCCACACTCGGAGGTGCAAAAGTGCTATCAATGGATAAAAAAATCGGAAGTCTGGACAAAGGAAAAAAGGCAGATTTCTTAATAATCGACCATAAAAAAGCTGATCCAATGGCTGCTACAAGCAAATACATGAAACCGGATCAAATCTTATCAAAACTAATCTACAGAGGTGATGCATCAATGGTTAAACACGTCTTTATAGAAGGTGAGAAAATTAAATAACCCATTTTAATATGGATATCAATTTTTATGTTGGACTAGCCGGAGCACTAATTCTGGTAACAGGCGCTGCGTGGCCTGTGAAAAAAGTTAAACATCCAATGAAGTCTACAAAAAACTGGCTTTTTGCAATTGGTGGTGGTGTGATGCTTACTTATTCTATTCTTGGATATCTTGCTGGTGGTGCGGTTTTCTTTATTTTTCTACAAAGTTTGGTTGTGATTGCGAGTGTTTTAATGATGCTAAATACTAAAGAAAAAATTTCTATACCTGCAATCATTATTTCAGGCATTGCATTGATAATTTGGTCTCTTTATTTATTTGAAGGATATAATACTGTATTTTTTATAATTGGTCTTACTGGAGTTGGATTAGGTTATATTCTCAAAATGGGAAGCATTCGAAGAAACGTCGCCCTGATGCTAGGTGGCTTATTAATTGCGATTTTTAGCTACATCGAAATGAGCTGGATATTCTTCTGGCTGAATGCATTCTTTGCGGCATTCTCAGCTTACTATGTTGTAAAATTGGCATTGGTAAAGAAAAAATCTTAATAAACATCCCCTATCTTTTTTAAAACTTCTCGTCGAAGCTTTTCTGCATCATATTGGGATCTAAACTCAAAATAATTCATCATAATTCTATTCACTTCATCAAAAACCGAACTATCTTTATCTAAAGCTAAATAAACCTCCCCGCATTTTCTAATTAAGCTTTTTCGAAGTCGTTCTACAGTTTTAATTGCATTTTTATGCCCACCTAATAATTGCTGTGTGGATTGTTTAAACACAATAATAATTGCTTCGACTTCACTAATCATTCGGATTCTTTCTCTATCTTGATTTGTTGTCGGCTCGTTGTCTTTATGCTCTACACCCATGCAATAAATTTAAAGGATGTGATTATATCAAAAACCCCAAAATTGTCAATTAGGGTTGCCTCTCGCTCTTAGAGCTCGAGATCAAATCAACGCCCTACTCGACGAGTCCTCAAGGAGGCCTCGCTCGTAGCAAGTAGAATTTAAATGGCGGAACGGACGGGACTTTCCCTCCTCGCTACGCTCGTCGGCAGGGGCTTCATCGCTCACTCGCAAATGCTTCACCTTTGGCGAATCGCTTGTCTCGTTCGCTCGAATCCCGAACCTGTGGTTCTCGTCCCTTTCAATTCACACAAATTTAAAAAACGTCCGCCTCGTTGGGCGGCCATTTTCTAAATGGCGGAACGGACGGGACTCGAACCCGCGACCTCCTGCGTGACAGGCAGGCGTTCTAACCAACTGAACTACCGCTCCGTGATGACTTGTT
>JBHPJE010000005.1:0-70133 GCA_042568205.1 Patescibacteria group bacterium | reverse complement strand
AACGAATTATAAGTAATTGATGGTGTTCCAGTTCCAGTTCTATAACAAACTGTTGGAGCGTTAGTATCATTTACGTAACTTATTACTGCGCCATTTCTTGCTTCAATACGATCAACAGTATCGTTATATAATTCAACTCCGTTTGAAGTTGCACTACCAGGTGATCCACCATCGTCTGTAATAGTTTCATTATTTTGGAATGCACCAGTAAGCATAGTAAGGGTTAATGTTCCGTCAGTTCCATTATCAACATCAGCAGTGATTGTTGCTGTTGCAGTTGAAAGACCTCCTGTTAAAGTTGCACCAATATTAAAGTTTGCAGTTTGGGCATCATAGTCAAGCGTTGCGGTTGTTGTTGAAGGGATTTCTGTTTCTACACTAGTAGGTCCGTTAGAATTTTGATCAACAATCAATGTTCCGTTTGGATTGTTGTCATCACCTATGAAAACCATTGTACCAGCTGCAGCGTATGCAGAATCAGCTGAATTTGCACCTCCTAATGCTTCGATATGAGATAAATCAAAGTCGTATTCAGTTGAACTTGAACCTGGTTCATCTAATAAAATAGATTCGATTAAAATTCTTCCACCTCCACCAACAGTGTTGCCGGCTCCAGAAGAATTACCACCGTTTGCTCTAATATATCCTGCTCCATTAAATACAGCAGTTGTATCAGTATGATCAATGTCTTGCTCAATAATAACAGTTCCACCTGACCCTGTAGCTTGACTTCCAATATTATTAGTTCCACCATTTGCTCGGACTTCACCATTAATTGTAATGTCTCCAGTTGATCTAATATATACAGCTCCACCAGCTTCAGTGTAAGTAGAAGCATTCGTAAATCCTGCTTCTCCATATGGGGTATTGTATGAACCTGCGCTTCCGTGATTTGCAGTTGATCCACCAATTTTTAGAGTTCCATGAGTATTAGTTGGACAAGGTGGAGATAATCCTTCGCCACCATAAGCGCCACCGTCTGGCCCACTTGCGTCTGCATCAATCGGACAAACTCTTCTTGTACTTACGTCATCAGAAGCGATTTGTCCACTTGCCTGAACATTAACAGAAGTTGCATCTATAAAGAAGTTAGATTGATATCCACATCCGAAATTTCCACCAACACCACAACCAGAGCCAGTAGTTAAGTGGTTACCATCACCTGATGAAATCACACCAGTTGAAGTTACAGTTAAGTCTCCAGGATTTAAAGTTCCGTCTAATTCCATATTTCCGTTTACTGTAGTCGTTGAACCTGAAACAGTCATTGTTCCGCTTGATCCAACATCCATAGTTCCGGTAGCTTCGATGTCTAATGAAGTATCAACAGTTGCTGTACCACCAATATATGCACCTCGATCTCCAGTTCCATCATTGTACATTCCATCAACATCCATTGGGCTGTCAGAATTTAATACGCCACCAGCTGCAATTACTAATTTACCTGAATCATCAACTTGGATGATTCCACCTGTAGTGTTATTTAAATTGACTGTACCAGTTGCACCGATATTAAGCTCACCGTGTCCGTCAGTACTATCAATATAACCTATTTGAATTGATTGTTCTGTTCCAGCCACGGTATTAACAGTTCCATTTACATTAAATATTGCTTTGTTTGCAGTATTTGCAGCATTGTCATGTAGAAGTATCGCACAATCACCAACTGTAGTTGTACAATTTTCAATATCATCAAGATTTAAAACCGCTCCAGCAGCAAGATTTAAAACCGAATCTCCGGTACCTGTAGTAGGCGCAAATAATTTTACACCTCCAATATCATAAGGTGCAGTTGTGTAATCTAAATTCACGGTTCCACCATCCATATAAATATAATCATAATCTGTAACAGCACTATTCCCATCGATAATTAATGGACCATTTGAATTAAAAGTAGAGTTTTGATGCCTTACTTCCAATCCTGAGTTATCTGTAAGAGTAATTGTACTTGAAGGGAGTTGATTTACCTCAGTGCTCCAAGTACTTGTTCCAGATTCAACTTTAAGATTTGTAGTTAGATCAAGATCTACTGCTATATCAACGACCGTTGTTCCTGTTCCAGTTTCATTTTTCGCATATAAGAGATTGCTTATTGTAATTGTGTTTCCTGAATCTACACAAAAACCACCTACGTAATCACCAAGACACATATATCCACCATCCAAAGTATTTTGTGTACTTGTAGCTTGAATTTTGTATGCATCTACAGTTCCTCCCAACTCTGCAAAAGGAGTTCCACTAAGATGATTGAATAAATCAAATCCTGTTGAATCTGTATCAAATGATATATATGAATCAGCATAAGATTTAAATGTACCACCAACTGACACTTTTGCACTACCTGTGTGAGCAAGCAATTGTCCATAAAGATCCACTACACCTGAACTATAAATCGAAAATGTATTTGAAGGTTCAATTGTTGCATAATCAACATCATTTCCTTCAATTAACATATCCCCATTCATACTACTACCCATTGAAGTTAGTAATAATTTTGAATCCTGGAGATCGCCTACAGTACCAGTTCCAAGAAGACCATTATAAGTAGTGCCGGTTTGAGACATATTAAGATTACTAAGTTTTATATAGTCATAGTTGTTAACAACACCATCAGTTTGAATTTCTATAGCAGTAGCAAGAACTTTTGGGTATTGATTAGGAGCATCAGTCCCTTCAAGTTGGTTGAATGTTGAATCACCAAGAGTTCCTGAGCCAGCTATCCTAAATGTACCGAGTGAACCTGGATAGAATGTTGAGGTAGTCATTGCAGCACCTTGAGTTGTACCAAGAATTGAGTCGTTGTTATTGAAATTACCAGTTACGCTTGAAAGAGTTAAACAATCAGGGTTTCCTCCTGGCCCATCATCATCAATTGAATCAATGAGAGCTGTTGACCCATAATATTGACCTGTGATTGTATCACCAACTGAGAACGCAGCAGGGGATATTACTACTCCATTTGCCTGGGCAGAACCTAAATAAGGAGTTTGTTCAAAGATTATTTCATCATCCTGGAATGTTCCTGAAATATTTGTTAAGAAAAGGGTTCCACGAGTACCATCATCATCAACAACTAAAATGTCCGCTGTTGCACCTGAATCAGCACCTTCAATAGTGTGTCCTATATTGTAATTGTATGTTTGGTTATCAAACGCTATAGCAGGATAATTATTGTAATAACATAACTCTCCTCTATTATATCCAGAAATAAGGGAATCAGCATTATTGTTAACCACTCCTCCATTTTGGATATAAAGCCTAGCTGTTCCATTTAATTCTCCTGGGTTTGTACCGGCAGCATCACCGTTGTTGAATGTTCCTCCTTGTCCTGCATATCCTAAAATCATGTAGTTTGTGACACGTATATATCCTAAGTTATCTATAATGTGAGAGTTGTGATCAGAATATAAATATTGAGTAGTAATAGAACCGCTAGGTCTGTTTATTACATAACTTTTTCTATTAAAGCCTTCATTAACACGAAGCCTAAGGTTACCACCTGAAATTCCTATATTAATTGTTCCTGAATTGTCGAGTTTTCCTCCATTATACAAATATATAATATCAGAAGCTGGTGTGCTAATAGTCCCAGCATTTGTTATACTTCCACCTCTGGTACCGGACTCACCTATTAAAATTGTATTCAAATTATAAAGAGTTCCATTAGATCCAATATTTATTTTTCCGTAACTGTCATTATCGTAATGAGCTTCTAAAGGATCGTTTGGATCCTCAGACCCCTCATATGGATCAACGTCAGCATATACATAAAAGTTTTGGTTATTTTGATTCCATGTCCCGTTGTCGATATTTAATTCTCCATATCCGTAAACTCGGGTTAGTCTCAGCGCTGATACTGTTCCTGAACCATAATGATTAACAACACCTTGTTCACTAACATCACCATCTATAAATAAATCGTATGTAATTGATAAAGGTGTAGTAGCTGTGTTTGATGATTTAATGTCTAATGTTCCTTGATATACATTATTGGCAGCAGCTCCTGTAAATGAGGCTGAACCTGTTTGGTCAATATTGAAAACACCACCATTTGTTGAAGAGACTACACCAAGATATAAAGTTGCACCTGTGAAAGTTGCGTCGGTTGCGCCTGTCACATTAATCGTACTGCCTTCGTATACTCTAACCTCGCCAGTAAACGTCGCTGTACCATCAGTCATTGTGAAGTATGGAGAAACAGGGGCAGTTACATCGTCTAAGTATAAAAGTGTACCTGAAACGCTACTACCTGCACCTGATTGTTCATAATATCCATCATCTAAAATTTGTAATAAATTTGAAAGTGTAACGGTTCCAGCATTGGTAACATGAGCATCACTACCATCAATAATTATGCTCCCACCACCACCTGTATTATTTGTTAATACTGCACCACTTGCATTATCAAGTGAAGCAGTGTCGTTAAAGTAAATTGGACCTGAACCAATAATCTCACCATCATTATCCACAGCTACATCAAAATCAAAAGTTTCATCTCCACCTTCCAAGTGAATTGTACTGTTTAATCCATTAACCAATCCATTTGAGATATTTGCATTATTTGCATGGATATCAAAATTGTCTGATGCTGCATCTGTACTAATTCGCATTTCACCATCATTATCAAGATATGAATATCCATACATATTTACATCCTGATAAACTTTAAATGGAGATTCTGGTGGAGGTGGGCTTCCAGGGTCAGTTGTATTATCATTAGTCACTGTACAATTATCTGCATCACCTGAAGATAAACACATGCCATCATCTGTAACATCTCCTGGCGTTGAGTTGTCAAAATCCGTTCCCATTGTTAAAGGCCCTGCCTGTATATCAATTGTTCCGGTTGATTCATTATTAAACTTACCTCCTCTATAAACTTCCATTCCTGTTGAACCAGAAACTGTTATTGCATCGTAATTATTTAAGATTCCACCCCAGAATCCCGGAGCACCAAGTTCAGTTACACCTGCATCGAAAAATCCTAAGTTGATATTGTCAGCAGTTATAGTCCCGCCGACATTATTATTAAAGACTGGCTTAGTTGTGCTGTTATAATTTCCAGCAACTACCCAGAAATTATCAGCTGTAAATGTAGCACCATTATTATTTTCAAATGTCGAAATATTTCCATCGCCATCATCGTCATATAAAGCATATATCCCAGTTGTTCCGCCTGTAGTTGCTGTAAAAGCTCCATAGTTAACAACGTCTGAATTTGCCATTTGTACAATGTTTTGAGCAGTTACTGTTCCAGTACTTGTGTTTGTGAAGTCACCCTGAATTTCAAACCAATCTCCATTTGGCTGATAAATATCTCCAGAATTGTTGAAGGTAGGGTTTGTAGTAGAATCACCATTTCGGAAGTTACCATTTGTTAGATTAATTACTCCAGGATCGCCATTAGTACCACTTGAAGTATCGCTGAGTCGAAAGTTACCATTAGTAATTGTCAAAATACCATCATTATTAAAAGTAGAACTTCCATTAATATCAATTTCCTGGTTAGAAGTTAATGTTCCCTGCAAGTTATTAAAAGCGCCACCTTCTACCCTGCTTCTATAAATAGAGCTTGTTGTAGAGTCGTCATCGTGAGTAAAGATTCCGGTTGTTCCGCCTATTGTATTGCCCACAAATACCTGCGAATTATCAAAATTTATAGTATTGTGAGCACCTGCTGTAGTGTTTTCAATAACAGTGAGAGTTCCGTCGCTTCTTAAAGAAGTCGAGGAAATATTTACATTATTAAAATTAACAGCATCAGTTGCTAATGTTGCATAATTATCATGACCCGTACCATTCCCAACTTCAACAATTCCATCGAAGTACATAGGTCCGTACATTGTGAAGACAGTATCTTCATTTAAGGTTTGAGAACCAATGATTAATCTACCACCAGCCTGTCCACCAACTGATCCGCCACCAAGTTCAATCACACCATCTTCATGCACATTAACTTCATATACTTCTCGTCCAAGTCCTCTAATTACACAAATTTCATCATCCCAAACATCCAAATTAAATTCTGGAAGAGGGAAGACTTGCCCACTTGCAGACCAGCTACAACCATCTTCAACAGTTGCATCAATTTGAACATTACTAGCATCTTGCGCCACAGCACTAGGAATAAACATAGCCAGAGTGCTAATGCTTAGGAGCAAAATTCCAGCAGAGACGAGCATAAGCGAGACTCCAGCGAGCGAAAACTTATCGCGAGCTAAGCGTGAGTCCGCTTTAGGCGGACGAACTTCTCTGTTTACCCAAATTTTAGTCATTTGGTTTTTCATATTATGGTGCGCCTTGGGTTAATATCATCCATGTATCTAATAAATAGTCGTCAGCATAAGTTTGCTCAGCGACATGTAAGAAAACTTGTAAGACAAAGTCGTCACTAACAGGAGCCGTAGAAACATCTACTAAAATCGGATCTTCTGAACCGTTTGCTTCTATATCAAAGATTGAACTTGTGTTAAAGAATTCACCAGCGTCTTCAAGGTCTGCCGGTACATTTGAGCCAGTTAGTCCACTCGTAGTTAAATCAATATTAAATCCATATTCTTCTAAATCATCTATTCCTGCAGAACTTATAGTATAGTCACCACCTGCATTATCAATTGGAGTTATTGTTTGTAATGGATATGCAGTTCCGGATAGATCAGTTTCGCCAGGTGCCATTCCGTATTGAACTTGCCAATTACCATTAGTTGTTGAATTTATTGTAAATTCACAATCGCCAAATCCGTATCTTTGTCCATCCGCAATATTTACATTATCTACACCAAGTCCATCCTGTGTAATTGTAAGCACATCGCTACAAGCGTTTTCAATATCATAGTAGGCTGAAAGGATTGTAAATTTGTATTCGTTCCCCATATCCATGTGAGTCCATAAACCAGGAGCATCTCCTAGGTTTGGATTAAGGAATCGTGCACGAACATAATATGTAGTTCCTGTACTTAAAGGATCACCTGCGTATTCAATATCTTCTGTTCGATCACCATTATTAACAGGTGTATCTAAAGTATAAGGATTGTTTGTGTCTCCAAATTCCCAAACCATTGTTCCTGGGGCAAAATCATTAGCAGAATTAACTTCGAATTCAACCTTTGTATATTCTTGAGATACATCTTCAGGATTTCTAACAATTAAACTAAATACAGGATCGATATCAGCAACATCTACAGACGTTCCTGGTCCGCCTGTTCCAGTTCGTGTCCATGGCTCATCACCTGTTTGAGCTTGTGCCACAGAATTGTTTATATATAGAGTGTCAGGTTTATCTGGATTTGCACTACAAGTAAAGAGTCCATTTTCATCAACATTGCCTCCCCCTACTTGAAAACAACTAACAGGAGCAAGTGTCAGAGGAGTATTGAATGTAATTTGTGCATCTTTTCTTGCTTCAACTCTTGAAAATTCTTTATAAGAACCTAATGGTAATTCAGTTTCTGCGCCTCCACCAATAGTTCTATTTGCCTGATCAACTATTAATGTAGGGGAATCATGATTCAAATCACCAAAATAAACAATAGTTCCTGAGGCCGCATATGTAGCAGCACCAAAATTCGAACCACCAAAGGCCTCTACTACTCCATCAAATTCATAATGTGGGAAGCCTGGGCCTGGATTTTCATCATCCGGATCTTCAAATAAGATTGATCCTATTACTATTCTTCCGCCACCACCAGCATAACTACTCGCGACAGCACCATCACCACCATTAGCCTGAATTGTTCCGCTTCCTGCAAAATTTGCATCTGTATCAACATGACCAGCTTGATGCCAAATTACAATTAAACCACCAGAACCAGCACCTGTATCTCCATCTACAGCATTTACACCATTTGCAAGGATATCTCCATTAATTGTTATATCTTTTTCTACTTCTATAAATATAGAACCACCACCGTTTTTATTGACATCCTCAGAAGCACTTGTAAATCCGCACATTCCTACAGGTAATGGGGTCCCAGAGTAGACTGGATTGAATATCGCAAATATTTCACCAAAAGTTGAAGTAGTTGGACCAGCAGGACCTTGTCCTTGACCACCATAACTACCACCATAAGTCGCCCCAGTTTCGACGTAACAATTTTGGAAATTTGAAACATCTATTGTTGCACCTGCCTCAAGATCGAGATTTTGTGCAAGCATATAAGCATAAGAATTTTCAGTGGCACCACCCTGACTACTAACTGTTGGAGTATTGGTATCATCAATTAAAATATCTCCAGCACCACCATCTCCATTTAACATTCCTAATAAATCAAATGATCTTTCAACAGTTATTAAAGAGCCATCAGTAGCACTGTCGACAACTTCAACTTCACCTGAAGGCCCAACTTTACATGTTGTACCAGTACAACCTATGTATACATAGTCAGTTCCTTTAAGGAGACCATTAATATACATATTACCAGTAGTATCAATATCTACTGTGTCATCAAAAGTTGCTTCACCCAGATAATCGATTTGAAGTATTCCGTCATCATAATCAAAGCCGAGTCCTGAAGAAGGGGTTGCAGTACTATTTACTGCACCATATTGTTGAACAGTTAGAGCGGCAGTTGAAGTATCGTTATCCATTTGTAATTCTTGGTCTGTAATATTTAAATCTCCATCATTTAATGCACTGGTTCCAGAAATTATTACTACTCCACCATCGATATGGAATATACCTGGACCAATTGCATTGTGACTTACAACACCTTCTTGACCAGCATCTCCATTAATATCTAAAGTTCCATATCTACCTACTTTGAAATCACTAGCATTAGGCGATCCTGCGGTTGTAAGAGTTCCATTTACAATTACAGTCGCATCACCTGTAGATGTGGCAGTTGTTCCGATTTTAACAGCCCCTGACAATTGCAGTTCACCACCGCCTTCAATGGTTAGTGTTGCGTCTCCAGCACCACTAGATTCAGGTTCAACAACTAAATCAATTGCAGTATATGCATCGCCAGCGTCTGAGAACGAAACAACACCATCATTTAATATATAAATGTTACCGTTTATTGTCATAAATCCGTTAGAATCAACATTTCCTTCGTCTGTTACTCTAAAATCATCTTCAACATCAACATCTGCATTGTTAAAAATGCTGACTGCAGTATCAGTACCCTGAACATTTAATCCATCATTTGCCTCTGTGTTTGTAAGATCACAACCAACACTGTCAGTATTTGTCTGAAATACACCAGTTGATGCAACTTCAAAGGATTCACCGGAAGCGTTTCGGATTTTTGTACATTCTTTAACTTCTAAGTTTCCTGCAATATATGCAATACCATCAATATCAGCAGTACCCCAAATTGTCATTGTATCTCCATTGGCAATATATAAAGCTGAAGATTGTATATAATTTTCATCAACTGTTCCACTACCAACATTTAAAATAGCAGTACCAAGACCACTATCAACTGTTACAAATCCACCATTATTATATAAAGCCATGTCCGTATTTAATGTTCCTTCAACAATTAATCCATAAGGATCAGGACTTCGCACGTCTATTGAATTATCAGGCATATCGCCAATATAACCGTTTGTTGTGCTATCAATATTAACAAGACCACCATCCCGTATCAATAAACTACTATTTGAATTTTGATCTCCTACTATTACACTAACATCGTTTATAATTCCGTAATTAGCTACATTTAATATTCCAAATACTTCCACTAAAGCTTGTCCGCCAGAAGCCTGGCGACCAATAGCTAAAGAAGTCGCAGGTGTACCAGCATAAGAAGAGATATTTATTGTAGATCCATTTTGAATCATGGTGTTTGATTTTCCACCTGAAACATCCATAAGCTCAAGACTTGCAATATCAACCGTGGTATTGTCTTCAACTATCAAATGTCCGTAATTTGTTGTAAATCCAAGAGCACTACCCGCATTATCATGAATATCTAAAAGTGGAGTTGATGTTGCAGGAGTTGAATAATAAGTTGTATCACCAATATCAACAGTTCCGGAAATGCTTATTTTATTTGCTGCGCCTGAATTATTCGGTACAGTAACGGTTGCATCTGAGTCTCCTGTAATTTCTAAATTTCCACTATTTATTGTTGCAAAAGTAGAATCATAAACATCTCCAAAACCAATTTGAAGAGTTCCCATTACTAAGACCTTTCCATCAGCTGCAAGGTCAGCTGCCGCAGTACCGTCTCCTATTTGCAGAGTTCCACCTGGGTAAACAATTATTGCGTAATCAGTCCAGCCCGTATCATCAGCAGCAGTTGCACCAGTACCAGAAATCACACAAGTTTTACCAGCTGTAACATAAAGCTCAGTTCCTTCGCCATCCGACCAAACACATTCTTTTTCTTCAAATTCAACCTCAGTAGTAATATCAGCTACGGCATTAACAGTAAGCGTTCCAATTATTAACGAAGCTAAGATTACTACTAGTGATAGTATATTTTTATTTAATCTGAATTTTTTTGTTTTTGTTTTTTTCATATTTATTTTAAGGACTTGAAAGAGACGCTGTTAAAGTAACAATTGCATTATAGAAAGCATTTTCATCTGGAGCACCAGTTCCATCATCACCTAATGTTACACATCCATCTTCTAATGTTGCACCATTACATGTTCCTGTAGGTGGAATTTTTCCTACATCTGCAGGTAAAACTGCATCACTAGGCACCAAGCCATGTAAGAATGCTCCAATCCAGAAGTTGAATGTTTCTTGTACAATACCGCCTTGCGGTTCTGAATCCATTATAACTTCAGGAGTTGTTGTTGGAATATATGTCCACCAATCATCATATGTATGGTTTGTATCAGGAGGAGCACCAGCATCTTCTGGTTGTATATCCCAATAAGCAGGTGTTAGAAGATCTGAAATAAAGAATCCAACCTCATTTCTAATATTTGTATTATCATCATATCCATCCATCACACTGAGTGAAGGAGTTGCATGTGTTGCATCAAAATCACCTGAGTTCATGTCTCTTAAGAATACACCAGCTGTATCAGTATTTTCGAGTAATTGATTTTTAGCTAAACTTATATCGATAGCAGCAGTTGAATCAGCCTCTAATTCACAATAACCTTTAAAGAAATTAGATCCAGTTATTGTATCAAATGGTCCAATATCAATTGTGTCAGTTCCACTTGGACAGTCAGTAATAGTTATTGTTCCACCTTCATCAATTTCAAATTGGTTTGTCTGACTCCATAACCCCCAATACGGACTATTTGCCGGATCTTCTTCTCGGAATCTCATTCTGTAGTAATATACACCTTCTGTAGTATTTAAGAATTGACCGCAAGCTGTATAATCCACTTGTTCATCTGCCATTCTTGCACTATGTGCTACTTCACCACTTGGCGAATTACTTAAAGCTTGTACATCTATATCACATATTTCGTAAGTTGCATTTTCATCAAATAAATATTGCGGACTAGTAGGATATGATCCATCAGTTTTATAGATTTGTAATTGATAGTACTCCGCAGGATCTTCTGATCCAGTATCAGCTACAGTACCATCACTATCAAACCTTCCGTCGTAATGAATCGCTGAGAATTTTGGAACAAGCGTTACAAGAGTTGCAAGAGGGTCGCCTTCTTCAGCATTGATTGCTGATTGTGCGCCTGTTGGATTGTTTATATATAAGGTATCCGGAGGATCAGGAGTTGCGATACATTGATTTGGAGATAAATTAGTTATTACTGTTCCACTACCATGATCTCTGTTATATAAAATTTCACCTGGAGTGTCTAAATATAAAGTTGATCCAGCACTTAGTAAACATTGCTGTACTTCTGAACAGGTGCCGCCGGCACAGTTGTTACCTGGTAAGTGTAAAGTTGCCTTTCCATCAATTTGAACACTTTCAACACCAAGATATTTATCAGAAATATTATTTAGAGTCGTTGCATCAGTTAAATTTGTACTTCCGTCCATATTAACATCCTGGTATTGGTTGTTATTATCTATAACCAACGTTCCATCATTTTGATTTGCCCAAGGATTTAGCCATTTTAAGAACACTGTTCCAGGTGCGGCATAGTATAAATTTGTACTTCCACTAGTATCTCTGTCCGCTGCACCACCATAAGCACTCGCTGTGCCTGAGTAACCAGAATTATCATAGTATTCGATGTAAACTCGTCCACCACCACCAGATTCAGCCAATGGAGTTCCTGCTGCACTTGTATCAGGAGAGTCTCCTCCATTCGCACTGATGTCACCGCTACCACTTAAACTTTCTGCAATATTTAAAATAATGCTTCCTCCACTACCTGCTGCATCACCTGGAGTTCCTGGACTTCCTGGAGGAGTTGTGTTTGCATCACCATCCATTCCATTAGCTAGAATGTTTCCATTTACAGTTGCTCTACCGAATATATCAATTTCAATTTTTCCACCACCATAAGCTAAGTCACGTTCAGGATCAACGCCGGCACGTCCATAGTTTTGTGAATTAACTTCGACAAGACCATGTTCAACTACGCCGGTAACACCTGAACTATAAGTTCCTTTCCCGCCAAATGTACCACCTCGAGGCCTACCACTTCCGCTGCTTTCTTCATTTACTAATTCACTTACATTAATTTCACCTTCAATATTTACCGTCAGATCATTAACTATTCCTAATAAAAAGACGATTGTTGGAGCGTTGTCTCCAGTTATATACGTCAAGAATCTATGCGTTACAAGACCCAATGTTGGGTAAGAAGTACCAGATTCACCTACTACCATATCTATTGTTCCCATTGCTGAATTTAATTCTAATTCACCATATACCCTAGATGTTCCAAAAACTAATAATTCTGTAATAGCTCCAGAGGTTCGAGTACAATTTACTGTTAATTTTCCAATATTGGTTGCATCCTGGTTTATAGTCAAATCGCCTGTGCCATCAAATCCTACATATGTTTCGCAGAATGTATCTGAAGCATCATCATTAAGATCAGCAGTACCACCAGGATCAACAAGCATATTATCGAGAATTGCTATATAGCCATCACTTGTAAGCGTTCCTGTTGTGTACACATCCATGTTGTCTGAAACTAATAAATTTGAAGCAAGCACACCATCACTGAAACCTATATGATCTAAAGTTGCAGTATTGCCGGATGCACCACCAATATGAACAGAGAGACCAACTAATACTTGACTATAATTTGTTAAAAGATTGTTTGTTATTCCGGTATTGTCTAAAGCAATGTTGCCTGTAACTACTACAACACCTACGTTGTCTAAAATAACACCGTCATATCCTAATTGGGCCTGACCATCATTAATAATATTGAAATCTCCTGTAACTTGCATATTGTCCCAAATTGAGGCCAAGCCATCATCGACAGTTAAACCATCATTAAACATAAAGGTTGAGGTTTCATCAGAAGTAATCGATCCAAGATCATAAACAGTGGCAAGTCCATGAGCAATAAATCCACCATCGCCACTTGCCATTATGGCATCATTGTCGATATTAGAAACTTGATGTACTCCAGTTGTACCATCAACCTCTACCTGAGATCCATTAATTTGTAGAGTTGCCGGATCACCAAAAAATCCACTTAATTTTAAATTCCCTGTGGTTGTAGTGTCGACTATATGTGTTCCAGGATCAGTTGTTAAACCATTAACTTCATAATATCCATCTTCATCAATATATAATTCCCCAAGAGAAATTTTCCCACTGCCTGCAGCCTGAAATACATTACCTTTATTAGTAGAGCTGTCACTATAAGTTGTTAATCTTCCTGCAATATCAAATGTATTTGAACCATTTTTTTGATAAATATCTCCACCAAAAATATTTCCTGCATCATTGACAGTACTTGTTGCAGAAAAATCTGCACCACTTTCATTATTAAACGTTCCACCATAATATTCTGCTTCATCTCCATTCCAAATTTCAGCTACCTCCATATGACCATGATTATCAACTGTTGATGTTAATGTATCTGCAAATATTTTCAAGGTTCCAGTTGTATCAATATCTCCACCACTATAATTTTCCAGATAACTATTTTGATAAAGCCATAAATTACCATCACCCGTTATATCAATATCACCCGGCCCATAATTATAAATGTTTTTAAATATTAGAGTGTTTTCAGTCCACAATTTATCACTTATATTTAAATCACCGGCATTATGAACTTCCGCAGCGCTCAACAAATAAATTTCATTTGCATTGACCTGAGGAGTTGGAGTGATGCTTGAATTTTGCAAGATTGCCTCATCATAAACACCAGGCGCAGCAAAGGTATTATCACCTTGTAACACCATTTGTCCTCCTGTGGCGTCCCCAACAGAAAGCGTTCCCCAGTCATTATAAACCAGACCTGTAGTTGCCGGAGAATCACCTCCTCTATATATGTACATGTCTTCTATTCCAGAGGTACTGGTAACCGTAATCGTTCCTTCGTCTGTATTAAAAAGACCATTTTTAACATACCCTCCAGCGCCAGTATAAGCACATGTAGCAGCTATGGTTGAACATCCAACATAAAGTTTCCCTGTAGTAAAATCATCATAATTTAACAATTCTCCATCAGTGTAGGTAGCTGAACCCTCATGAAATACATAGGTATCACCACTAATATCCACTCCCAGATTCCCATCTATATTTGTAAATTCCCCACCATCGATTACTAAATCACCGCTTGCTATAAAGGCTGCATTTGCAGCGTTTTCATTATCTATCCAAGCATTGTCTCCATAAACATGAACATCCACTGCGTCAACATAGCCGTAATTATTAAATTGGCGAATGTAGTCGTTTGTACTGTAATCCTGGGTTAATTCTATTAAGTTATATGAATACACTGCTCCATTAATATAATTATTTAACTCAGAAGATTCATTCATATATAAATTATTTATTTTAAATAATCCACTATTGGAAATTTTTCCACCAGTTAAAAGACCACTTTGACCTAAATTCATATTTGCTGTAGCTGCATCGAATGTTGAGTCTACATAAATTGTCAAAAAGCCATCATTTGCAGGGGTAGCTGTAAAGTCATCATATATATAGTTAGTTCCAGTAGAGGTAAAAGTTGATTCATTATCAACATGTAAATTTCCATAATTATATATAGTTACACCTACAGCGCTTGCAGTTTGATCACTGTAAAAATTCATAGGATCAAGTGAAACACCCTGAATAGATAAATTTCCGGCAATAGTTAAATCTGTTGCATCGCTATTATGTGCACAAGCAGCTCTATAACAATACATCGCTGTACCAGTACCTGAGTATGTAACATTAGTATCCCCTTTGGTAGCATTTGTCCATGCTCCTCCAACTGTTGATCCATTTCCTACAAGAATGCGATTTGCATTGATTGTTCCGTTATTTGTTACTGCAGCGTTGTTATAAATTTGAAATTGGCCATGAGTAGCAACAGTTGGCCAAGCAGTGTCAACAGTAATAACTGCATCAGAGTATGACTGAACAGGAGCAAGAGAAAGCTTTGCATAGCCACTAACTGAACCGCTTATAAATTCTCCTGCAAGGAAATCGCCTGTAGGATCATCTAATAGCAGTAGTCCATCAGAACCATTATCATAATCCCAGGCAACAGCAGCAGTAATGCCACTTGTTACACCTGTGACCGTTTCTCCAAGGGTAAAATTACCTGACTGACTACTATAAGCAGCCGTGAGTAATTGATCTTCTTTGTTTAATATTGTTGAATTTCCATTTAATTGTAAACTGGTAGTAATTGAGCCGGCGCCTCCAATAGCTACAGTCCCTTCATTTTCCATGTATGGAGCACTACCACCAGTTCCATTTATAATTAAATCATCTCCTACATAAAGGTGGCCACTATTAAAAGAAAAACCACCATAAGTAACTCCAGTTGGTTCATTTATATTTGCAGAGCCTGCATAATTACCTGTAATTGTAGCGTTGTGTGCAAAAGTATAAGTAGGATAATGCTCAATAGTTATTGTTCCAGTACCACCACCTAAGTCGGTTTGCGCAACAAGTTTTACAAGATAACCACCGATGTTTAGCGTATCTCCCACATAAAAATTTGCAGTTTTGAAATAATAATCAATTACTGTTGTTTCAAATTGAGTTGCTGATTGAATGTCAATATATGAATTTAGGGCAGTCATACTAAGTGTTTCTCTAACATTCAGACCACCAGTCCCATAAATCTCTGAATAATCTTCTGTAGCTGTTAAGCTTCCATCTACATAAAGCTCATTATCTGTTAATGATGCAGTGTCTAAAGTATGTACCCTTGAACAACTATAACTTGGACTATCAGTATGTGTTCCCATTGTCACATCTCCTAATACTCGCATATGTCCCTGATTTTGCAATACAGAGATATCGCAAAAAGATGAATAATATCCTGTAATATCAACATTTCCTCGAATATATGCTCCATACGAAGCAGGTCTATCAGATTTATTTACAAAAGCGCCCTGAGTAATTTGTAAGTCTCCATAGAAATCTACATATCCAGGACCATTTATATATTCATTAACAAAAGTACCTCCCAGTTGATCAGCGTCTCCACCACCATCCAAACCAATAAATCCATCATGGAAAATAACGTCACCTCTATTTGTAAAAGTCGCAGTATCGTAGACAGCTAAATGATCTCCAGATGTTGCACCGGTTTGGGCTGTTATATATCCTCCAGTTCTATTTTCAACATCCGCACTTTCTCTAACAGTCCAAAAACTATTATGTCCTACAGTGGGTTCATTCATATAAATGTATGCAGATCCACTTGTATTATAATTATTAGTTAGTAATGAAGTGTCTTCCATATAAACTCCACCAGCTTTCACATTTATTGTTCCATCGTTTTGAATCTCACTATTATTTGTCATATTGATAGAATTGAAAGTCCCAGTTCCAATATCATTATCATATAAACAAGCATTACTTTGTATATCTAGTGTGCCAGAAGTAGTTATTGTTCCGCCGTTTTGGTCTATCCATCCGTTTTCATAACACGTAATATCCGTTGAATTGAAATTCCCTCCACCTACTTGCAACATTCCACTTTGCGATGTATAAGTTGTTCCTAAAACTTCAGTCCCTGCGGCTCCAGTGACATTCACTGTACCTGCACTTTGAGTATAATATGCATCATTAGTAATCATGAGCTTGCCACTTACAGTAACTGCACCTGTTGTTCTTGCATGAGTAACACGGGATGTCTCTGTAAGAGTAATGTTAGTTGCAGTTATTGCGCCATTACCTGTATGGGTAGCATCATAGTACGTTTTATCAAGTCGCGAACTATCACTAAGATAGAAAGAGGTTGCTGTAATAGTGCCACCATGCGCATACATTATTGAAGTATCATTCATGTTGAAATTCCCAATGCTTGATGTCCCGCCATAATGGTACCAAAGGGAATTATTATTCATTGTCACATTACCATCTGAAGCAGTTCCAACTGCTCTATGTCGCATTTCCGCACTTGTATTAAAATTGGCTGTTCCTGGACTAAAGTATGCTGATCCATTTACATCAACATAGGTTGAATTATTAAAGGTTGCAGTTCCAGGATTAAATGTTCCCCCGTCGAGATCAGCATATGCTGAAGTATTAAATGTTGCTGTTCCGACCAAATTAAAAGATCCACCATTTAAATCTAGCCATGAACTATTCCCGAAGGTAGCGGATTGTCCATTAGTTGAGCCAGTGCTACTTGTTATTATCCTTGCAGTATCTCTTAAATCCCAAATTATACCAGAATGGACATAATCATCATTGTAAAAATAAGAATCGTCCCAAACATAAAGAGCGTATCCATTATTGTAAAAGTAACCGGCCGAATCATGGACCCTCATCCACGCCCCATTTAGGATGTCTGAAGCCCCGTTTGAAGTAAAATATCCATAAGTATTTACATAACCACCATTGTCTAATCTAAAAGAGTCCATATTCACTCTTCCAGGATTACTACCATTTACATATACATAAGATTGGTTACCATATTGTGAACTTGATGTATCTGATCTCCCTACAAATAAATCTCCAAAGTTATTATCGCTTGATGCATCATTCCAAATGTCAACGTGACAGTTTGAAGTATACGTTGCAGCAGTTTTATATATCTGTGTACTACCAGTAACGTGAAGATAAGTATTTACATTTGCGGCAGATCCTCCATCGTATCCAACATCTACTTCACCACCATTTATTAGCTGTAATTCATCTCCTACTGTTAGTCGACCATAATAAGTACCATACCAACCAATCTGTATAGTTGAATAAGCACTAGTACCATAAACACTAACATCTCCGGTAGTTGTAAGAGTTCCACTTGCTTTTAGCACAGCCTCAGTTTCAGCAGGATTTCCCCCTATATATAAATCAGCACCATTTGATAAATAAATTAATGATCGCGTTCCTGATCCAACCCAATAACACTTAACATTCGCATCAATCCAGATAGTCGTTCCATTATCATAACTGCCACACGTAGTACCACTAGTATTATATAAAGCATTTAATACACCTGCTTCTTCTCCAACTGGGGCTTCTTCTCCAACTAAATCTGTCCATGCTTCAGGATCAACTGGAAGCCCTTCGAAGTTTAAAATTCCTGGTCCAATGCCATGGTTTTCAAATGCTGCAATAATTTCCAACATATGAGGAGTTCCATCTGAAAAATCATTATTATCATCATCTTCAATTAGCAGTCCATACATAAATGTTTCGAAATGTAGTCTGTCTTGATATAAAGTATTGAAGACTAATTTATCTGTATTAATTGGTCCGATCAGAGTTCTTAAATCCCATAAAGCACCAGCAAAAATTTGGCCATCTTGATGAGACTCCCCAGTCATATCAACTCCATATTGTAAAGTGTTTTTTAAATTTCTAGTACTATTAGGTGCAACAACATCTCCCCAAATAGAGTCGTTATTTTTTGAAGCTGCAAAATAATCTGCCAGACCTTCACCCATTGCTGCAGCTTCTGAACCTGCAATATTTGGAAGGTGGGTGATTTCTTCAACAATAAAGTGAGTATATTCGTGATATATGAAGTCACTTGAAAGTGCATAATTTAAATCTTCAGGACAGGCATCTGTACCACCTCTACCCATCTCAACTGATTTGTCTGAATTGTCAAACCATGCACCACATCCATTTAGATATTGATCAACTAATTCAGAATTAACAGTTATTGGGATTTTTTTATTTACATCATAATCGTGAAGTTCAACAAAATAATCATGAAGTTCATTTGCGTGATAGAAAGCATTTGTAGCAGCAAGGCTCGCACTGTTTTCATCCCATATAAAAGGATCTTCAGGTGTCCGGTCTTTGATGTTTGCATTTGAACTTGCGTCGTCATCGTAGACAGTTACATATGGACCATCCAAGAAAACGCTATACCAGTCTCCATCTTTATTTTCAAAATATCCATCTTCATCGGTTGTGAATTGTTGCGAATTATAATAAACATAAGCATCAGCAAGAGGTGTAATTATTGGTTCTTGATTTGGATTTTGAGGATAAACTTTACCAAGCACTCTGCTAAATATAGTATCAAGAACCACAATGCTAGGCTCAGGAGTTGCTGAGGCATCTGGAGTAGCTGAGACATCACTCGTAGCTGCGAATTCTTCCAACACTTCGATTGATGGGCCAGTTACTTCCTGAGTAGGAATTTCAATTACTTCTTCTGCATAAACAGGAGCTATTATTTTTTCAAAAATTTCACTTCTCTGAATTTCAATATTGCCATTCATCTCTGCTTCTGCTCTCGCAGCTTCTACATCATTAGCCTGTTGTATTAATTCAAGTTCTTCAGGAGTTGGGAAAACCTGTGTTTCATCCTCTGGACGCCGTTCCCCAACTGCATACTGAATAGGGTCAACTATATCAGTGACAGGATTATAAGGAAGAACACCATTTGGTTGAAGTTCTTCTCTTGTAAAGCCTGTTTCATCTGCGAGCCTTATATCTCCTCCAATATTTTCAATCTCTCCATCAATAGCATTAACAAAAACTTCATAATCCCCTAATGGATTATGGCTTTCAACATCTACTTTAAAAGCTGGTTTATTTTTGTAGTAACCTTTGTTTACAAAATCAATTTTGTCTTCTTGTTCATCCCAATCAAAAATTTCTTTAGTTGATTCTGTTGCAGAAATGTTTGAAATTTGGAATTCTGTTGTTTCCGGTAATTCAGTTCTTAGATTGTCAGTTAAAGCTATTAATTGTTTTCTTTCTGTAAATATCATTTTTACATTTCCATCAAATACAGGAAGTGCTTCTTTGTATTGTTGGAAATTTATATACCATTTGTCATTGTTAGTTTTTATACTGTCAACAACAAGTTGATATTGTTTTTTAGAATTTTTTAATTTGCTTGTATCTTTGTAAATGTCAAAATCAGCTTCTTTTGGATTTGTTTGTAGATATCTTCTAAGTGTAGCTCTTGCTACAATATCGGCATCTTCTTTCTTTTGCACTTTCCTTGGCCCATCTTCAATATCAAGATTTTGCATTACTACCAACGTTTCTACTTGTCCTTCTATTTCTTTTTTTGTAGTCCTGATTTCAACTTCTTTTTCTTCGTCTCTAAATTCTGTTTTTAATGTATTAATAAATCGATCTTCAACCGTTTCTGAATAACCTGTAGCAACATCTTCTTTTTGTTGTTTTACTACAGGAAGATCAGCTAATAAGAATTCAACTTTCGGATCTTTTATTTCTTTTTTCTCCTTTTTTTCAGGGAATTCGATTGGTTTTTCGCTGGTTTTTACCTCTGGGGTAGCAGGTATATCAATAGCGATTTCTGGGGTAGCAGCCATATCTTGAACAAGCTCGTCACTCGTTTTTTTAGCATTTCGAAGTTCAACAGGAACAGCAACTGCTCCAAAATAAATAAGAGGCCCAATAATAACTGCAGAGATAAGCCCTCCTGCAGCAACTTTTTTGGCCTTTTCGATAAGCTGTTTATTCCTAGCTCGAGCTACGAGCCAGTTTTTTGAATTCCCCATATATATAAACGCGTTTTATTTTTATTTTTTTTCTATGTTTATTATACCAGAAAAAGCCAAAAAACACAAAGGTAAATATGTAAAAAAAAGCCTGGTCTCGCTGCAATAAAATACTGCATTGAGACCAGGCGTGATCTATAGGTTTTCAGCTGGTGCTGAGCCTATCGATTCGCGGCTTTCTTCTGCCGTCGAATGCGAATGGCCAGGATCAGCATGATCACCATGATGAACGCGGGAATTTCTGAGTTGTTGGAGCTGCTTCCCGCGATGGAGCAGCCACTGGACTTCTTGGGGGTACGGCCGATGTCCCCCAGGGAGTCGTCGAGGTTGTCGAGATCGAGCACATGCACACCGCCACTCGGGACGATAGCGCAGGTGCCGGAACTGGAGCAGTATGTGCCCAGGCCCGTGGCAATCTCGACGAGAAGGAAGCGGCCATTCGGATCGGTGTCCTCCGGCGGATCCGGGTGGACCGACAGGAGTTCCATGCGAAGGCTCATGCTTGCTTCGGTGGTCTCAGTCAGGGCGTTGTTGTCGAACGTGATGGTCGGCGTCACCCAGAGCTGAGCTCTCATATGTCCACCGCTCTCGATGTTGAACTCGCCGCTCGGCTTGATGCGAACGACAGCGTTCTCGTTGTTGAGCGAGTTGGTAGGTTTGTAGATCATGATGAAGACCTTGCCCTGCTTGGACTTCAGGGAAGGCTCAATGCCTCCGAAGTTCAGCTCGATCGGGCAGTAGCCGTCTTCGGGCGTGGTCATGATCAGGTCGCTGCCATCCATGGACGGGATGCAGGACTCGGTGAGACCATCGGTGATCTCTTCGAAGGTTTCCGTCTGCTCCGGAGTGAAGGCTCCGGGGGGCGGTTGCGCACCAGGTTCGACGTTGAGACTGGCGGGCTGGAAGTTGTTGAAGCTGCAGTTGACGTTGAGTCTGCAGTTGTTCTCGCAGTACACCACGCCAGTGTTGTAGCCCAGGCTTTCGCAGCTGACGCCACCCAGTTCGGTACCGTCACACTCCTCGATGCCTTCGATGATGTTGTTGCCACAGAGGACGGGATCGGGTTCGTTCATGCAGTTTTCGTCGCACCCGTCGCCGTTCAGGCGGTCGCCGTCGTCGCACTCTTCGCCGGGATCGATGACGTTGTTGCCACAGATCTCGATCGGTGCGCCGTTGCACTGAGACGTGTCGTACGTGCAGTTGGCGTAGCAGTTGAGGTTGCCGCCGGTGAATCCGAGGCCCGGGCAGTTCTCCTGGTCGAGGTCGTTGCCGTCGCACTCTTCGCCGGGATCTACATTTCCGTCACCGCACGTGGTGCAGCCGGAAGTGTTGTAGTCGTCGCAAGTGCTGTTGCACGCGAGTGTGCCGTCGGTGAAGCCCATGCCCAGAGTCTGGCAGACGTCGTTGATGGCGTTGCCGTCGCAGATGTCACTGCCATTGATCACGTCATCACCGCAGGAAGTGCAGTTGGACGTGTCGTACATGCAGTCGGTGCCGCAGGCAATTGTGCCAGCGACGAATCCCTCGGAAGTGCATGAGCCGCCGTTGAGATCGTTGGACTCGCACTGTTCGGCGCCTTCGATGAATCCGTCGCCACAGGTGTAGCAGTCGGAGGTGTCGTGCTCGCAGCTTGAGTTGCAGCTCAGGTCGCCGCTTGCGTAACCGTAGTCCACGCAGGTTTCGGGTCCGAGGTCGCTACCATCGCAGGCTTCGCTGGCATTCAACACGCCGTCGCCACAGCCGTAGCAGTTGATGGTGCTGATCGCGTCGCAGCTCAGGTTGCACCCGAGCTCGCCGCCATCGAAACCATGGTCGGCGCAAGTTGCGCCGTCAAAGTCACTACCATCGCAGATCTCGCCAGGCTCGATGAGCCCGTTGTTGCACACCGGTGCCACATGGGGCTCAATGTAAGCGATGGAGTAGCCAGCCACCGGCAAGGGTGAGTAACTTTTCTCGTTACCTTGCAGGTCGTAGGCACGGGTCACGATATCGATGCCCACATCCACGACATACGCGGTGTCAGAAGACAGTGCGTTCGCACGCGACTCGCTCATGGCGAGCGTGATGTAGGTCTGGTTCACGATGTCCACCAGGTAGGCTTCCGAGATATACGAGGAGGCGAAGAGGTGTGTATCGTTGATGGACAGGAACCGTGTGTTGACTGGTAGGTAGAGCAGGTTCTGCGAAGTGAACACTCCGGTCAGGGGATAGTCCTTGAAGAAGATCCCGGGGAGACCATCGTTACCGTTGAAGTACACCTTCGAAGTTCCGGCATGGTACCTGACGTACATGAGGTTTGTCAGGCCGGTGCCGTAGGCGTTGGCCAGGCTCGGGTTAACCGGATCGAAGTGTCCGACGCGGTTATTCCCGTTGGATCCGAAGATCACTTCGGTGCTAGATAAGCTCAAGGTCTCAGGATTCTGGAAGGCTCCACCAGGGAACGTGTCGTGCGAGGTGCAGTCGAGCGCCATCCTCACGGTGGAGGAATTGCTTGGGCAGGCAGCGAATGCATACCCTCCAAACACCACTCCCTCTTTGCAGCTTATCCCAACGTCACGAGTGCACTGTGTACCAGTTTCGACGTGATATAGCCACATGACATTGGAGACATTCCAAGTCCCCACGAGGTATCCGTTTGAATACCTGAGGGTGTTTTCACCAGTGACGGGCAGGGCGATCGGTCCTTTCTCGACTCCTTTCCGGTCGAGGTAGAGATGGGTCTGACCCTGGATTGCGAAGCATCCCTGCGACGCACACTGTTCAGGCGCAGGCGGAAGGTCCGCTCTCGCCGTGGTTGCTCCAGCCAGCATCATGATGCCAACCAGAAATGCCATAACAAAACATCTCATAATAACAGTCCTCCTTCTTTCGATCAGTTTTCATTTGTGTTTTTGGCCGTATTTTTTCAATGAGCAATACTTCGCTCATTGTTTTAGTCAAGCGAAGCTTGGGAAGCTATTATATGCATAATCCTCTTGATTTGAAAGCCAAAAAATGACTAAACTAAAACGCAACTTATAAATTTCCATATGCCCTCTCTCTCAAAAAATAAAAAGGCTTTCCACGATTATGAAATTCTCGACACTTTCGAGGCTGGAATTGCGCTGCTTGGACCTGAGGTAAAATCCTGCAAAGCATCAAATTGCAATCTTAAAGGGAGTTATGTTGATATTGATTCAAAACATGAAGTTTGGCTTAACGATGCGCATATTTCTCCATATAAATTCGCCAATAAAAGCAATCCAAATCCAACAAGAAAACGAAAACTTCTTCTTCACGAAAAAGAAATCCTCAAAATTTTAAAACAACTAAATGAAACCGGAACAACTTGCGTACCATTAGAAATGTACACAAAAGCAGGCCTCATCAAACTAAAAATCGGATTGGTAAGAGGAAAAAAACTCTATGATAAACGAGCGGATCTAAAAAAACGCGATCAAAATCTTGACATTGCACGCGCCCTTAAACGAAAATAACAACATGGAAAAACTATACACAACACTGGTTGAAGGAACAAAAGCATACTTTAGTGGAGCTGGATTTAAGCGAGGAGTTCTAGGAGTTTCAGGTGGATTGGATTCTGCAGTAGTACTAAAACTCGCTGTTGATGCATTGGGAGGAGACAATGTTTGTGCTTTAGTAATGCCGGAAAGTGGAGTTACGAGTTCAGAAAATACAAAGCACGCAGTTGGATTAGCTGAATTTTTAGGAACAGAAAATTATAAAGTTCAGATCAGTAATTATTTAGTCGACTATCTAACTGTGCCTTGGAAACAACAAGACATCGCACTCGCAAACACTAAGGCCCGAGTGCGAGCAAACCTTCTTTATAATTATGCAAATTCAAATCGTGCGTTAGTACTCGGTACTTCAAACAAAAGCGAACTCATGCTTGGATACGGAACAAAACACGGAGATCTCGCTGCTGACCTTTTACCAATTGGTTCTTTATATAAAACTGAAGTTGTTGAACTAGCTGAATTTTTGCAACTTCCTCAAGAGATTGTTCAAAAGCCACCATCAGCTGAATTATGGCCTGGCCAAACTGACGAAGCAGAACTAGGAGCATCATATAAAGATCTCGATATGATTCTTGGTAAACTTGAAGAAGGAGAAGAAGTTTTGATTGAAAAGGGAATGAATCCGATGACAGTTCGATCGGTGTTTAAACGAATTCGCGACAATGCACATAAATTAGAAGTACCATTCATAATCCCTAGATAATGAAACAAGCTTTATTTGTAGGACGATTTCAGCCATTCCATAATGGGCATCTTGATGCTATTAAGTCGATGCTTGAAAATGAAGACCGCGTGGTGCTTGTAATTGGATCTGCCGAAGAAAACAATGAGCCTGCAAATCCATTCACTGCCGGCGAACGATTTCAAATGATTGAAGTTGCACTTGGCGCTTCTGGGATAGATAGAGATAAATACGTAATTATTCCTGTGCGAAATGTTAAAAATTTCATGCTTTGGACTGCGCATGTTGATCAATATATCCCTCCAGTTTATAAGGTTTACACAGGTTCTCAAATTGTCCGCGAACTTTATCAATCTTATGGAAAATACGAAATCGCATCACTCGATTTCAACTTCGAAGTTCATGGAACTTTGGTCCGTGAAAAAATGCTCAAAGGCGATAAGACCTGGGTCGACGACGTCCATCCAAAGGTCGCAGAATTGATTAAAAAATGGAAAGGCGTTGAGCGCTTGAAAATGATTGCCTAAAGCGGAGAATGCTGCTATAGTACAACTCCAAAATTTAACAGACACACATGAAAGTCAATTCTCATATTTTTCGTGCGTATGATATTCGCGGAATCGCACAGGCAACTGAACAATTTCCGGAAGTAGACCTAACACCAGAAACTTGTAAATTAATTGGAAAAGGAGCAGGAACATATCTTCAAAAAATCAGTGGCAAGAATTTAGTTGTTGGACGAGACAATCGTCTTCATTCGCCGGATCTTCAAAAAGCATATATCGAAGGCCTTTTAGAAACCGGATGTGATGTGACAGATATTGGCATATCTCCTTCACCAATGCTTTATTATGCAGTATGCAAATATGGATTCGATGGCGGAGCAAATATCACAGCTTCCCACAATCCAAAAGAATATAATGGAATAAAAATCGTAAGCAAGGATGCTCATTCAGTTTGTGGAGATGACTTGCAAGAGGTTGTTAAAATAATCGAAAGTGGAGAATTTGCAGAAGGAGAAGGCACGCTAACCGAACGTGATATTTTTGAAGATTACAAAACAGAACTTGCTTCGAAAGTTGACCTGCAAAAGCCTTTAAAAGTCGTAGTCGATGCAGGAAATGGAACTGCCGGAGCTTTCGCACCAGAAGTTTTAAGAGCAATTGGCTGCGAAGTCACTGAACTTTATTGTGAACTTGATGGTAATTTTCCAAATCATGAGGCGAATCCAGAAGAGTATGAAAACATGGTCGACCTAATTGCAAAAGTTAAAGAGGTCGGCGCAGACATTGGTCTTGGATTTGATGGAGATGGTGATCGAGTTGGTGTGGTTGATGAAACAGGACATCATTATTCAGCAGATTTTTTACTAATGCTTTTGGCGCGTGACTTATTAACACGGCAACCTGGAGCAAAAGTTGTATTCGATGTTAAGGTTTCTCTTGCTCTTATTGATGATATTAAGAAGCACGGCGGTGAGCCAGTTATGTGTAAGACTGGTCATTCGTTCATTGAAGCAAAAATGAAAGAAATTGGTGCGCCATTAGCTGGTGAAGTTAGTGGGCATTTATTTTTTGGAGAAGATTATTATGGATTTGATGATGCATTTTTAGGGGCTGCAAAGCTTTTAGAAATTTTATCAAAGTCAGACGTGAGCTTTAGTCATTTATTTGATGATGTTATGCATACTTTTATGACTCCCGAATTCAAAGCTCACACACCAGACGATAGAAAGTTTGGTATTGTTCGGGAATTAACAGATTATTTTACTGAAAATTATGATTGTTCAACTTTAGATGGTGTCCGAATCAATTTTTCAGACACAGCGTGGGGAGCTGTTCGATGTTCGAATACATCTCCTAATCTTACATTAAGATTTGAAGCCGAGTCTGAAGAAAAGTTAGCTGAGATTCAGGAAATTATGGTTGATCAACTTAAGAAATATCCAGAAGTTAACTTGGATTGGTATAAAATTTAAAGGAGTTCGTCCGCCAAGGCGGACTCACGCTTGGCTCGCGATAAGTTTTCGCTCGCGAGACACTCACTAACGTTCGTGTCCGATGGAATTAATCACAAAACATAAATATTGGCGCTTGCTTGAAATGGTGCCAGGTTTGATTGCCTGGTCAGCACTTTTATTGCCGATAGTTATTGCAATTTATTACCCGATTGCGATTGCGCTTTTGGCTATTGTGTATGCTTTGATTTGGCTTTTTAGATCTATCCGTTTGAGTATCAATTTATATAGAGGATATCGACGTACTCAAAATGCTATGAAAGTGAATTGGAATTATCTTTTGGACCTTGTTGAGCACCCAGAAAAGATCGACCAAGCAGTAAGTGAGGTTGATTTTAAGAAACCACTTTTGCAACCAATGCGAATTCTCAATCTTGAACTAAAAAATCTCAAAAATAGATATATTTGGATGAAAAAACATGAGCAATATTTGAAGCCGAGTGAAATTTATCATGCAATTTTGGTTGTTACTTTTAAAGAGTCTTTCGAATTAGTTCGCGAATCAGTGAAATCTTATACTGAAAGTTTTTATCCTCATGAAAAGCTAATACTTGTGCTTGGAGGTGAAGAAGGGGATCAGGAAAATTTCAAAAAAATCTCTAACAAGCTCATAGAAGAATTTGGACATAAGTTTTTTAAAGTTATTACAACGGTTCATCCAAAGGGAATACCTGGAGAAATCCCTGGGAAAAGCGCGAATGCAACTTTTGCTGCAAAAGAGCTTAAGAAGTATGTGGACTCTCAAGACATTGATTATAATAATGTGATTTTAAGTAATTTTGACGCTGATACCGTAGTTCATCCGGCATATTTTTCTGAGCTGACTTTCAAATATTTGATGACAAAAAATCGAACGCAAAAGGTATATCAACCAACCCACATGTTTCATAATAATATCTGGGATGTTCCGATAATGATTCGAATGGTTGCGCTTTCTTGTACTTTTTGGCGAATGGCTGAAGCTCTTGATAAAAATAAATATAAGAGTTTTTCATCTCGTTCAATGGGATTCAGAACTGTGCTTGATACCAACTATTGGGATCCTTCAATTATCCCTGAAGACTCACGTCAGTTTTGGACAGCTTTTATGAAATATAATGGAAAGCATACTGTTAGTTGGATTTATACTCCGGTTTATATGGATGCGGTTTTGTCAGATACTTATGTTGAAACTTTTAAAAGTCAGTATATTCAATTGCGTCGATGGGCATGGGGAGTTGTGGATTTTCCATTCATGGCATTGAACATTTCAAGACATCCAAAAATTAAATTTGGTGAAAAAGTTAAGCGGATATTTATATTTTTAGAAAATGCATTTTTTTGGGCAACTGGTCCAATAATTATAATGACAGCGGGATTTTGGCCATCTTTAATGAATGCAGAATTCAGAGGATCAGTTCTTGCCTACAATCTGCCGCAGATCACTTCGCAGATTTTAACAATCGCAGCTGTCGGAATAATAATGTGCGGAATCATAAGTGTGATTGTTGTACCGAAGCGCGAAAAAAAATCTCTATGGGGTAGATTTTTGCTTCTCATTCAATGGCTTCTTGTGCCAGTCACTTCAATTTTCCTTAGTGCAATCCCAGCACTTGATGCACAAACAAGGCTTATGTTCGGCAAGCACCTCGAATACAAGGTTACTGAAAAAGCCAGAAAGAAATGACCGAGTCATTCGCGATGACTGAGTACTTTAAAAGCTTCTTAATCCAAACATGTCGCTTGGAGCAGGGGAATATTCAATGTACACAGGTCGGTTCGCTGGAGCTGAAGCAGGAACGTTTGTTGCAAATGCACCCATTGGTGCGCTTGTTTCTGGATGAAGTCTAAAGTAACTGAAGTAATTAAAATCGTATAGTCGGGCAATTGCAAAGTTTTTTGCAGTTGTTCCGCCTGGAATTATTGTTCCATCGCCTCGAGTTGGTGCAGCGCTAACTGAACATCCAAGACAGTTTGAAGTTGCAATGTTTCCTTTTAAGTAGAATGTATTCGGAATTGAAGAAATTGGTTCTTTGTAATCACCCGGTGTATCGCATCCGTATGATCCATCAACAAAGTTTGGTTCTCGTAAGCCATCAGTAGAATTAAAGCAAATGCCATCCACATATCTATACATTGGGCCATCTGCAAAAATACTAACTTCAACCATATCAGTTACATTATTTTTAACATAAATATGTCCACCTTTTGTTGCTTCATTTGTATCTGTGTTTGATTCAAGAACGATTAGTCCGATTGGAGTAGGATCGCCAAATTCGTTTATATTTCCATCAACATATAAATCTCCACCACGAAGAATGATTGAAATAGGAGAGTCCGTTGAAGGAGCATAGTCTGGTAAAAGAGCCATGCTTTCTAAATGGACATCAGTATCTTCAAAGAAATATATGCGTCCTTTTTTTAGCGAATGATTAGCAAGTTCAGTTTCAGTTGTTGTATCATCGATTGTAAATGTTCCAACACTTGGAATAGTTATTCCTCTTATTAGGCTACTAACATCTTCTAATACCCGGGTTCGCATTTCATAAACAGCTACGTCTCCATATATAGTAACTTCAGCTTCAGAAGAAGCCTGAATTGCACCTGGCGAGAACACACTTCCACTTAAAATTGCTACTGTCTGGTTGATAATTTCCGAATCATCTGTTCGAGGAAGACCATTGTTGTAATATTTTATTGATCCATACTCTATCGTTGATCTAAGTTCTGCACCAGCAACAAGATTTAATAAATCTTCAGCTGATTCTAAATTAGGAGTAAAAGGAATTGCATAGATTTCATTGTCTGTTAGCGCATTAATTGTATTATAAGTAAGAGTTTTTATATTGGAACCAAAGAAAGGATTATCATTTATAGTATCAATAAAATTATATTTAACATCATCTTCTAAGCTAGTAAGCTCAAGTGTAATTGATTCATTTGATGCATCACCATTCTTTTTTGCAGTAATATTAAATGTATCAATTTTATTTCGTGTTGCCTGGATCACACCAATTGGTTCAGGCGTATTTCCTGGGAGCATGAAGCTTAAATTATCAATTTCTATCGGTGCTACGAAATCCATATTTCTTATATCTGAAGTTACAAAAGGAATAGGATCAACAGTAACTGATCCAAGACTTGGAACAGTTATAGTTACGCTACCTCCCAGGTATTCAAGCTTTTGTTCTGGGATATCTACATCTGCGAATTCTCTATAATAAAAATCGCAACCATCATTATCTGGATCGTAACAATTGCCTTCATCTGTTGGGGCATTTGAAGTTATAGGTGCATAATATGATCCTATAACTCCACCAGTTGTTGTTGCTGGTCCTGTATTAACAGTAAATCCGTTAGTATTCCGTGGATAAGTTGAAGTAGCTAAATTTAATCCGCTTTGATCATCAATTGTTTGATCTCTTTGAATTGTATCAATCCAATTTGTACTTATATCAACAGTTACAGAAGGATCTGTAATTGGATTGCCTAATATATCAGCTATATGAATAAACAAAACGTATGCTTCTTTACTATCAGCAGCAGGCATAACATTTTTTGTTGGGATTTCATCCGGATTTCCACTTCCAAAATTTTCAACTTTTGTCCAAACTCCTGCCTGAGATTCACTAGTTCCCGGATTTATCATTAAATCGAGAATAGATGAACCGATCCCATTTAAACTAAATTTTCCAACAGTATCAGCCCAGGCCATTGGTTCACGAGTTGAATCTTGTGCTTCAACTGTTCCTAAATCTGTATTAACCTCAATAGCAAGATACGACCCGTATTCTGAGCTTCCACATTCCAAGGTTTCATTTATTGTTCCTTCGCAGTTAAAACTTATCCATCCAACATTATCTCCCCATGCCCATCCATACATTCGTCCATCATCCTGTAAATTAACCTTTACTCCATACTCAATATCTCCACAGGGAACGCCTTGATTTGTCTGAGTAGGTCCGCAATATAAACTAATCCATCCAAATTGTGGATTCCATACCCAACCTCTAAGTTCAAAATCATCAGGCTCGTCACCAGTATAATTTCCACTGAAATAAAGTCGCGCACTATAATCTTCAAAGCTTCCAGTACCTGGATCAGCTTCAAAATCTAATTCTCCTTCATCCGGATCTCCAACTGCTGTAGTTTCGCCTTCGATATCTCTTGTAACAGCTGCCGCATAAGCGTCTGCAACAGCAAAAGTTCCAAGGAATAAAATTGAAGTAGCTCCAATAACAAACCATTGAACTACTTGTTTCCAAGCTCTGTCTTTAACGTATGTTTTATAACAATATCTAGTGAAAATGCGCATGTTTTGTTTTTATTTTTCATACTATAATACCATTTATTCAGCGAAAAATCAAGGAGTGTCAGCCTCTTTTAGTACCGAGTACCTCGAAGTATACCGAGTACTCCTATTTTTTCTTCTTAGCAGCTTTTTTCTTCGGCTTGTCATTTTTTGTACAATCATTGCAAACTACTTCGCCGTCTTTTTTCTCAACCATCATACCTTTGCACTTTTTGCATTTGTCTACGAGAGGTTTATCCCAGGTTGCAAATTTGCATCTAGGAAACTGGTTGCATCCATAAAATGCCTTTCCTGTGCGGCGTGCATGTCTTTCAACTAATTGACCTTTTTTACATCGAGGACATTTTACTCCGCTAAATTTAACAATAGGTTGAATGTTCTTACAATCTGGATAATTTGAGCATCCTAAGAAATGTCCGTATTTACCAACTTTAATTTCCATTAAGTTTCCGCATTTGTCGCATTTTTTACCTTTTAATTTTTTCTCTAATTCAGGATCGATTTTTGGTTTCTCTCGTTCAAGTTCTTCTTCTCCTTCTTTTTTAGGCAAAGGTTTTGCATTTTTGCATTCCGGGTAGTTAGAGCACGATAAAAATTTCCCAAATCGTCCAAGTTTTATAACCATTGGTGATTTGCACATCTCGCAAACTTCGTCAGTTTCTTCATTTACAACATCTGCTTTGCTTACAGTTTTTTCTTTATCCACTATATTGTCGTGGAATGGACCATAGAACTCTTTAATAATAGGCTCCCACTCTTTTTTCCCATGTGCAATTAAGTCGAGATCTTCTTCCATTTCAGCTGTAAATTTGTAATCAACAATATCTGGGAAATATTTAACTAAAAAATCAGTTACGACATTTCCTGTATCTGTAGGCCTTAAAGCTTTCCCTAATTTTTCAATATATCCACGAGTTTGAACTGTTGAAATTGTCGGAGCATAAGTTGATGGACGTCCAATCCCTTCAGATTCTAATTTCTTAACAAGTGCTGCCTCAGTAAATCTATGAGGAGGTTGAGTAAAATGCTGAGTTGCATCTAGTTTCTTACAATCCAGTGACTCGTTTTCTTTTAAAGGTGGAAGGAATTTCTCGTGCTTCTTTGTTTTCTCTTCATCTTTTTCTGCATTTGGATCGTCTTCTTCGTCTTCATCTTCAATGTAAACTTTCATGAATCCTGCGAATTCTACAGTCTGCCCAGTTGCTTCAAAAGTGTATTGTTCAGCCTCGATTGAAGCTTTAATTTGATTTAAAAGAGCAGTTTTCATTTGGCATGCAATCATTCTTTTCCAAATAAGTTCATATAATCTGAATTGATCTTTATTAAGTTGTTTTTTCAAAGACTCAGGTGTTCTTTCAATATTTGCAGGACGGATTGCTTCATGAGCTTCCTGCGCACCTTTTGATTTTTTATAAACACGGGCTTTTTCAGCTACATATTCTTTTCCATATTCTTTTTCAATCATTTTATGCGCTTGTGCAATAGCATCATTAGAAAGATTAAATGAATCAGTTCTCATGTATGTAATAAGACCTTCTTGTCCTTCTGATGTTTCAACTCCTTCATAAAGTTGCTGTGCAATCACCATTGTTTTTTTCACAGAAAATCCAAGTTTTCTTGAAGCTTCCTGTTGCAAGGTTGATGTTATAAAAGGAGGAGCAGGATTTCGCTTTGCTTTCTTTTCTACAACTTTCGTTACTTTATAATCAGCACCTTCTAAGTCTTTCAGGATTTTGTCAGCTGTTTTTTTATCCCCAACTTCAGCTTTATCTCCATCAATTTTAGCTAATTGGGCTTCGAAATCTTTTTTTGCATCTCCATAGAAATTTCCAATCATTTTCCAAAATTCTTCTGGCTTAAATGCTTCAATTTCTCTTTCTCTTTCAACAATTAAACGAACCGCAACTGATTGAACACGGCCAGCAGATAATCCATATCTAATTTTCTTCCAAAGGAGTGGCGAAAGTTCATAACCAACTAAACGATCAAGTACACGACGTGCTTGCTGCGCATCAACAAGGTCATTATTAATCTCACGCGGCTCTTCAATTGATTTTAATATCGCGCTTTTCGTAATTTCATGAAAAACAATTCTTTTAACCTCGTGTTTTTTTGGATCAACCTTTAAAGCTTTTAATAAGTGCCAACCAATAGCTTCTCCTTCGCGGTCCTCATCGGTAGCGATCCAAATCTTAGTGTCTGCCTTTATCTTTTTCTTCAGCTCAGCAATTGTTTTCTTTTTATCCTGGGGGACTGTATATGATGGTTCAAAGTTTTTTTCAGTATCAATTCCCATTTTAGATTTTGGAAGATCACGCACATGACCCATTGATGCAGTCACAGTAAAATCTTTTCCTAAATATTGTTCAATTGTTTTCGCCTTTGCAGGTGATTCGACTATTACTAGATTTTTGCTCATATATAATAAAGTGTTAATTGTGAATTGGTGTCACATCTCTTTAGTTAACACTTTAATCATATAGTTGTCAAAAAAACTTTAAAATCCAGCTTCAGATAATGCTTCTTTTGTAACTTTAATAATAAATACATTTTTTTCATGATATTTTGGATCTAAACTATTATGAAGTTTTTCAAAATCATCTCCAGTACCAATAACTTCACAATCAAGAATTGCTATAAATTGACCTTCATATTGTTTAAGCAAGTCAGATTTATGTGCTTCAAGCCAGGCAGCATCTCTGCCATTTTCTGGTCCGAATGTTTCCCTAGCTTCAACTGACATAAAATTAGGATCGTGTGCAACAGGCGAGAGTAAAAGTGTATGTCCTTTTCTTATAGCGTCTTGAATTAGCTCTGGTGATAAAGCATTTGAGGTCATGTTCCCTTTTTCAAGTTGCTTACCTAATAATTCTGAAAGCGCAAGTCTTCTTGTAAAATATTCACTAAAATCTGATCCATCGCTTAATAAAGCTTGTACCATTCTATAAACTTGCATTAATTGCTCACTAATTAATTCAGGTAAAGCTTTGTTGACTCTTTGAAGTTCTTCATCTGATAATTCGGCACCAAATAATTCATTTAATTTCGGAGACATATGATTATAAAGTTAATAATAGGATTTGAATCCTATCGCCAATTACAGGATGTGTCAAGGGCGAGGTTTTAATATTAATGCCATAAAAACTGATTTTTGGCTTATAAAAAGGAAATAAAAGGGATTATTGTGCAAGTCAAAGTTTTTTGGCTTTCTTGAGCCATTTATTGGACATTTTCAATGATTTACGGCTTTAAAAAGGGGCATATTTGACAAAATCATCTTGCACTTTTGGGTGGGGTGGCTATAATGCTGTCGTCTTAGGGCTTTTTCCTATTTCAAACCAATTTTATTATTATCCTTAACCTCTCTTTGCTATGACAAAGCAAGACCTTGTAAACCACGCAGCTTCTACAGCTGGTGTTACAAAAAAGGCAGCTGGTGAAGTACTAGAAGCAGTTCTAGGTGCGATCACTAAAAGTCTTAAAGGTGGTAAAAACGTTACTATCACTGGATTCGGAACTTTCCGTGTTTCACACAGAGCAGCTCGAACTGGTGTAAATCCACGAAACCCAAGTCAAAAAATCAAAATCCCTGCAATGAAATTACCTGCTTTCAAAGCTGGTAAATCTCTAAAAGATGCAGTTAGATAATTTTGACTGACTTATAGAAAAAATAAAAGCCGATCCATAGTGATCGGCTTTTTCTATTTATCAAAAGGGGGCACTATGAATTTTTCTTTTTTAAGTAAACCGTGTAATCGCCATCACCATATTCTCCAACTTCAACTTCATAATTTGGATCGTCAATTCCAAAGTTTTTAACATATTGTGCAGTAAAGCTGCTAGCAGCTCCACCCTGAAGATTGCCATCTTCAGTAACTAAATCGTCGAAGTTAGAAAAAGCAGCAAGCTCTAAAGGTTCGAACCCTTTCTTTTTAAGTGCTGCTTCTGATTTTAATTTTTTGTCTTTAGCTTCTACTAAAAATTCTGCAATTTTATTTTTAGATTCTCTTGGAGTTTGTCCTTCTACGTCTACAGTTTTTCCTACTTCGTCAAGTGCTTTACCTGTATTTAGTTTTTTATTTTCGATATCCCCAGTGTATTCAGGCTGTCTTACATTGCCTCGTGGATCTGGAGTACCACCTGTGTGTGCCATTTTGAAAATGTTAAAATTTGATCATATTATTATACCTCAAATTGACATGCTTTGCAACCTGGGTTGGAGTTCGGATATGAAAACGATCCCTCCCCCCTTAACTTGTGCGACTTCAAGCTAAGTGTGGGGGGAGGGGTCGGGAGGGAGGATTAAAGCGCGCCGATGTCGCCGGCAAGGAATCGCCGGAACTCGTCCGTGTAGTGGAACTTCATACTCCAGAACAGACCTTCGTCTTGTTTGAGCAGAAATTCCGGAGTGACCACATTTTTGCCGCATTTACGTCTTGCGGCTTGAATGGCCTGCTTGGCATTAGGGGCGCTCACCAGGCTCAGTCGCCACTCATTGGCGCCGATCCGAACCATAAGCTTACTGGCTTCCAGAGCTTCTCGCCCTGGGATGATCGCCAAATTAGCTCTGCTTATTATGGCGTCCACGGCTGATTGCCCATGAACGCCTCCAACAAGGTGTTTGTATGCAATGTCACTCACTGTTCTATCTCCCATGTGTCAATTGTCAGCGCTTGTGTAATCAAGCGCCAACGTGGTTGTTGCCTTGATTACTATAGAAGCACCAGTCGAAGAATATATATATTAAGATATTTGAAGTCAAGAAAAAGACCTTCACCGGGATCTTTATAAACCAATCGCTAATTTGTCAAACAATCACTCGGTCATCCCACATGACTCGGTCATCCCACATGACTCGGTCATCCGAATTCAGTTGCAAATCCTACAAAAAACCTCTAAATTATGAAGCGAATCTAAATTCCATAAACATGATCCCACAACTCGAAAAATTAAAGAGAGAATGCCTTGATGCAATCTCAAAAGCTACTGACACAGCCCAGCTTCAGGAAGTTGAAGTTAAATTTATTGGAAGAAAAGGAGAATTAACAAATATCCTTAGAGGAGTTAAAGATCTTAGCAATTCTGAAAAACCAGTTATAGGAAAACTTTCAAATGAAATCAAAAACGAACTTGAACAGGCGATCGCAGATAAAAAAAATCAGATCGAATCAAAAAGTCTGAATGCGCAATTAGAAGATCCAACGTTTGATGTGACTGCCCCGGGCCCTGATCGTCAAAAAGGGCATATCCATCCGCTTTCTCAGGTTCAAAAAGAAGTTGAAGACATTTTCACAAGCATGGGATTTATGATAATGGATGGTCCGGAAGCAGAATCAGAATATTATAATTTTGAAGGCCTTAATATTCCTGCGTGGCATCCAGCGAGAGACATGCAAGATACATTTTTCATCAAGGATAAAGAGGATAAAAAGCACGGAAGAATGGTTCTCCGCACTCACACATCTCCGGTTCAGGTTAGAACAATGGAAAAGTATGGTGCTCCTCTTCGCGTTATTGTTCCTGGAAGAACTTTCCGTTACGAAGCAACAGATGCATCGCACGACACAACGTTTTATCAGGTAGAAGGCCTTATGATCGATAAACATATTTCAATTTCACACCTTAAAGGTGTACTTAAACAATTCCTATCAACATTATTTGGCAGAGAGGTGAAAGTAAGAATTAGACCTGGATATTTCCCGTTTGTGGAGCCAGGATTAGAAGTGGATTTCTCTTGTTTAATTTGCGAAGGCAAAGGCTGCAGAGTTTGTAAGAAAACCGGATGGGTAGAATTTATGGGAGCAGGAATGGTTCATGAAAATGTACTTAAATCTGGTGGAATTGATCCTAAAAAATGGCAAGGTTGGGCGTTTGGTTTTGGTTTGACCCGCTTAGTAATGATGCGTCACGGCATCGATGATATACGTCACAATTTAAGTGGCGACCTTAGATTTGTTAACCAATTTTAATATGAAAAAATTAGCTATAATTTCAATAATTTCAGTATTTTTATTAGTAGGATGTAACTGGTTTCAAGCACCTGCAGAACTTCCGTCAGGAGAAGATTCAGTAGTTACAGAAGATCCAGTTGTAGAAGATCCAATCATTGATGTTGATGTACCTGAGGTTGAAGACACTCCTGAAGATGCAGCAGCAGATTCAGAATCAAAAGAAGTAGTACTTGCAAAATGTCTTACAGAAAATGGAGCAAAACTTTATACAGCAAGTTGGTGTGGGCATTGTAAAAATCAAAAAGCAGCATTTGCTGATGGGTTAGAATATTTAGATCACACAGAATGTGCAGATGGTGATGGATGGGCACAGGCTTGTAAAGACGCTGACGTAACATCTGTTCCAACTTGGATATTTGCAGATGGTACTGTGCAAGAAGGAAACACGGCTTTAGCTAAACTTGCTGGTTTAGCAGGTTGCGAATATTAATCTCAATTAAAAAATGTATATTTCACTCAATTGGATAAAAGACTTTGTTGATTTGGATCCCAAATTAGATCCCCAGGAAATTGGTGATCTTTTCACGGTTAGAACTGCTGAAATTGAAGGATTTGAAGATTTGTCGAAAGCTTATGATGGAATGGTTGTTGGAAAAATTGAAAAAATCGAAGATCATCCTAACGCGGATAAATTAAAAGTTTGCACAGTTGATATTGGTAAAGAAAAAACTCAGATTGTTTGCGGAGGAACTAATTTATATGAAGGAATGATGGGTCCTGTTGCTATGCCTGGATCTTGGGTTAAATGGCATGGAGAAGGGGATCCTGTTCAACTTTCAACAGTTAAATTACGAGGAGTTGAAAGTAACGGAATGCTTTGTGTTGGTGAAGAGATTGGTCTCGCTCCAACCGGCGATGAAATTGTTGATATGACTAAAATGGATGTTCAGCCAGGTCAATCGTTGGCGGAAATATATGGAACAAACGATATTGTTATTGAAGTTGATAATAAATCCCTTACTCATCGTCCTGACCTTTGGGGGCATTATGGAATTGCCCGTGAATTTGCAGCAATTTATGGAAAAGATTTGCAAGAATTTGACCTAAGCCTTGGCTTCCCTTCAAAAGGAGATCAGGTTGATATCAAAATTGAGGATTATGATTTATGTCCAAGATATTGTGGAGTGATTGTAAAAAATGTAAAAGTTGAGGAGTCTCCAAAATGGCTTCAGGATAGGCTAATCGCAGTTGGATATCGTCCAATTTCAAATATTGTTGATATTACTAATTATGTGATGGCAGAACTTGGTCAGCCTTTGCATGCGTTTGATGAGTCGTTTATTCAGGGTGGGATTGTTGTCCGAAGAGCAAATAAAGGTGAAAAAATTACAACTTTAGATGGTGAAGAAAGAAAACTCGATGACTCAATGTTGGTAATCGCTGATCATAAAAAGCCAATTGCAATAGCTGGTGTTATGGGTGGTGAAAACAGCGAAATCCAGGAAGGAACAACTGAGATTATAATAGAATCAGCGAATTTTAATGCTCAATCTATTAGAACAACTTCAACAAAACTCGGACTTCGAACAGAAGCAGTTCAGAGATTTGAAAAAGCTTTAGATCCGGTTCTTGCTGAAACTGCAATTAAACGAACTTGTGAATTAATTTTACAACTTTGCCCTGATGCAGAGATCGCAGGTCCAATTAACGATGTCAATAACGGGCTTCCAGAAGAGCAAAAAGTGAAACTAGATACTGAAATGGTATCTTCTAAAATCGGAGTTGAAATTTCTTCTGATGAATGTAAAAAAATCTTAGAATCCCTTCAATTTAAAGTAAGCGGAAAAGGAAAAACTCTTGAGGTAACTGTACCAACCTGGCGCGCTACAAAAGATGTTGATATTGAAGATGATTTAGTTGAGGAAATCGTTAGAATGTATGGATATGAAAATGTGCCTGAGACAATGCCTGAGCTTCCGATCACTTCTCCGATGCCAAATATTGAAAGAACTTTAAAACATAAAGCTCGAAAAATCCTTGCTCAAACTTATGGAATGAGTGAAGTTTACAATTATTCTTTTTATGGAAAAGACGAATTAAGTAAATGCCTTATGCCTGAGGAAAAGCACGTATTGTTAGACAATTTTTTATCTTCGGATCAAACACATTTACGGATTGCTCTTATGCCAAATCTTCTAAAAAATGTAGCTGATAATTTGAGATATTTTGAAGGATTTAGATTGTTTGAAGTTGGACGAACTTATGTTGAAGAAGGAGATTATTTCCCAGTTGAAGAAAAATGGATTGCAGGAATGACAGTTTTGCCAAAGAAAGCAAAAAATGAAATTTTTTATGAAGCAAAAGCAATTATTGAAGGATTTTTAAAAGATTTCACTGGTCAGGATGCAGAATTTTTACTAGCTATTGAGCCTCCGCCATTTGTTCACCCTTCAAGGACTGCGAAGATTCTAATTAATGGAGAGGCAGTTGGTGGAGTTGGAGAAATTCATCCTCAGGTTTTGAAAAATTGGGATATTGATGCGAAAGTTGCTGGATTTGAAATCAATTTCACAAAGCTTGCAGCAATTGGTCGTGACTTTGTAAAATATAAAGCTCTGCCAAAATTCCCAGGCTTAGATTTAGATATCTCGGTAGTAATTGGTAGGGATAGAAAAGTCGCTGATATTCAAAAGGCTATCAATGAAGCAGATTCAAAACTTATCGAACGAGTTAAATTATTTGATATATATGAAGGTGAAAATATTGAAGATAACAAAAAAGCGCTTGCGTTTAGAGTGCTTCTACAAGCTAAAGACAGAACTTTGACTGATGAAGAAATGTCAAAAGTTCAAAAGAAGATTTTTGCTAATTTAGAAAAACTTGGTGGTGTAATTCGAGGCGTATAAAAATAATGCTCTCCGGATTTCACTTAAAACCCCAATCCGAAGAGCAAATATTACTAACTAGTAGGTGCCCGGCTTTCAGCTGACTTACTCCGAAGAGCTTCGTCGCCTAAACCAGAGCCAAACAGCCAAAAAGAGAAACCATGTGAAACCTTCTGGAACAGTCCCAACGTTCGTATCATGAGCAGTCGAACATCCTCCGCGTGGAACGCGGCTTTTCCCTTCTACATCTTCCCACGCGTAAACCGCGCCACTCCGACGTAGTACGAGAAGATCTCCCTCTTCGAGGAAGTAGGATTCGCCTTGCTCTGTACCTGCCTCATAGCAACTGACTACTTCTGCGCACCCCTCTTTCGAGAGGATATACGTGAGGTCGCTGTCGACTACCACGTCTACAGTGTTATCAGTTTCTATAAGGTGAACTTGGTCCCCCATGATTGAGAAAGGTATCCCGGCTGTATACACGCGGGCGGCACCGCGCTTTAGGATGCTATTCTCACGTGTGACGATCATCTCGCCCCAATCCAACCGTACGAATGTCCCTGCTTCGTTTGCCACAAAGCGGCAAGGAAGTGCAGCCCCCTCGGGCATGCTAAGGAGATACTCGCCGTCGCCCACCACCTGAACGCATGAGACGGGATCGTCTCCGTTTTTGGGCCGCGGGTTGCCAAACGCATTGGCGGAGAACAGGGTGAAGAGCCCGCTTACAGCTACTGCTTCGATTAGTCGCATTCGACTACCTCCACTTTCGTTGTAAGTACGCGGCTCCTGGGAGCCCGCTTCAGCGTCAGCTACGAACCGTAATGTGATAAGGGGTATTACGAGACGTATACTAACGCTGAAGAAAAAATCTTCATTTAAAAGAGCGCGATTTGTTTCAGGCTATCAATTATAATGATTTCAAAATAAAATACAAGGCAATATTTTATTCGAAAAGTCAAGGAGGTGGTCATCTAATCGCGAAAGGTCACCAACGGCGATTGGGCGAACTGCACAAGCAACTTTCTATTGACATTTTTCGCTAATCAGAGACAATATCAATACTTAGAGCTAATATGTTAAATATGGCTTTATATGAAACAAGAGACATACAGGATCCCGCAGAGATAAGCCAGCAACGAGAAGATACTCCAGATAAAACAACCTTAGAAAAATTAAGGAGTTTTGCTCAAAATAAAGTAGTTCAACTAGTATTTGCAGTAGGAATCGCTTCACCTGCATTAGCTGCATGTGCTCAAGATAAGCCAAAACCACAAGAAGTTCAAAAACAAGAGACAATTCCTGTTCAGTATATGTCCTATTTGATGAGCCCTGACTATGAACAATATGTTGGGCTTCGTGTTGCTTATGATATCGATTATACAATTGATAATGCTTTTGTTGAAGTTCATGATGCACATGGAAGTCTTATACATAGTCAGAATTCTTCGGTTGGCCAACTCCCGTCTGAAAATGGTATTGGCGTAGATATGCAATTTCAAGATCCAGTCGAAGCACGAACTATCACAATTACTTGGCAAGATGCTGAAAATCAAGAACATTCATCTACTAGCATAGTGCCGCCAAGATTATTCGAATAATATTGCTACTTTAGGCCTATTCCTATAGAATTTTAAGGCCGTTTTTTATAGTCTCACCTATTTATATGAAAAACATCCATCAAAAATTTAAATCTCTTCTTAAAATTAAACAAGAAGGTAAGATTTCAATTAAAAAATTAGCGATTCTTATTGTTTCAGGGGGTATTGCACTCATCCTTTTAGGGATTATTACTTTGACAATTTTTATTGCTATCCTCAGCATTGGCCTGCCTGATGTTCGAGATATTGATAAGCTTAGTGTTGCTCAATCTACAACGATATTTGATCGTAATGGCGAAGTGCTTTATGTAAAACATGGTGAAGAAAATCGAAAATATGTTCCATACAATGAAATTTCTGAGGACTTGGTTAATGCGACTGTTGCAATTGAGGATGATGAATTTTGGACACATAAAGGATTTGATATTCCTGGCTTGATTAAAGCCGGCTTGAATGATGTGTTTGGTATTGGAGCGAAGCGTGGAGGTTCAACGATTACTCAACAATATGTTAAAAATGCCTTCCTTTCAAATGAGCGGAGTTATACACGTAAAATTAAAGAATTGATACTCGCTGTTCGGTTAGAGCAGGCTTATGATAAACAGAAAATTTTAGAACTTTATTTAAATAAAATTCCATACGGAAATAACGCATATGGTATCCAAAAGGCAGCAGAAATCTATTTTAATAAAGATGCCAAGGACCTCGACGTAGCTGAAAGTGCAATGCTTGCAGGTCTTCCAAATGCACCTTCTTATTATAATCCTTATGGTACAAATAAACGATCTGAGCTTTTGGTTGCTTTAGAGGATTTAGAAACTAGAAACGTCACTGATTCTTCATCATTAATAAGTGGAGAAGATTATAAAATGGGACTTATTGGAAAAGGATATCAATATGAAAATGGTGATGGAGTTTATATTCCTGGGCGTGCAGATATAATTTTAAGAAAGATGTTTGGAGAGGGATTGATTACTCAGGATGAAAAGGATGAAGCTTGGAGCAAATTGCAGAATTTGGAATTGGAAAAACATGTTTCGCGAATTACTGCTCCGCATTTTGTGTTTCATATAATTGCAGAATTAGAAGAAAAATATGGTAAAGAAGTGGTTGAGCAGGGTGGACTTCAGGTTTATACAACTATTGATGGAGAACTTCAGGAAATTGCTGAAAAAGCAGTTGAAGATGGAGCAGCAAACAATGGTCGATTTAATGCAACAAATGCTTCTTTGGTAGCAATTGATCCCGACAATGGGCAGATTTTAGTTATGGTTGGTTCGAAAGATTATTATGACGAGGAGATTGATGGGAATGTGAATATTGCAACTTCTTATAAACAACCTGGTTCATCGTTTAAACCTTATGTTTATGCGCAGGCTTTTTATAATCGATATGCTCCGGCTTCAGTTATGTATGATGTGCGAACTCAATTTGGTGGAGGAGCGCCTCCGGAGAACTACGATGGAACATATCAGGGACCTATGAATATCAGAAGAGCACTTGCTCAGTCGCGAAATATTCCAGCGATTAAAGCTTATTTTTTAGCAGGTGAGCAGGAACCGATTTTGAATCTTGCTGAAAAAATGGGTATCAATTTTATTACAAAAGATAGAGATTTCGGATGGCCTTTAGCGCTTGGTACAGCCGAAGTTAAGCTTTTGGATCACACTTCAGCTTTTGCGACTTTTGCAAACGGAGGAAAGCGTGTTGAGCCGGTTAGTATTATGAAAGTTACAAATTCACAGGGAGATATTTTAGAGGAATGGGAAGAAGATAAGCAGACTTATGAAGAAGTGTTGGATCCACAAATTGCATATTTAATAAATAGTATACTTTCTGATACAAGTGTTCGCCTTGGACCTGCAATGACAATTCCAGGACAAGTAAATGCAGCAAAAACAGGAACTTCAAATAAGAAAATTGCGAATGTAAATTATCCGAGTAATCTTTGGACAATGGGTTATACAACTCATTTAGTAGCAGGTGTTTGGGCAGGAAATAGTGATGATAGAAAAAGTGGAAATCTTTCAGTTTATGCAAATGGGTATGAAGGAGCTGCTCCGATTTGGAAAGACTTCATGACACAAGCTCATAATTTAAAAGGATTCTCTCGTGAAGAATTCCCAAAGCCTCCTGGAATTCAAACAGTTACAGTAAGCGCTGCAACTGGTAAATTGCCAGGTGGAAATACAGCCGAAGGAGGGGTGCGCAGTGATATTTTCGCGAGTTTTGGAGTGCCAACAGAAGTTGATAATTCTTTTGCAACAGTTAAAGTTGATAAACGAAATGGTTTGTTAGCAAATGAGTGGTGTCCGCGCGAAGAAGTTGAAGAAAGAGCTTTCCAGGAGCATCATTCGATTGATCCTACAAATAGTGTATGGGAAGCTGCAGTACAAGCTTGGGCAGCAGGAATTGCTATAAAAGCTCAAGAAGAAGGAGCGCCAGTTAATGTTGCAGGTACACCGCCAACTGAATTTAGTCCTCTTTGTTCAAAAGAGCATTTAAATGCGAAACGATCACTTAAAATTAAAGAGCCAAGTAGTTACGAAAAAATCGACACAGGAGTGCTAGGAGTTATGGTAAATGCAAAATCAGACTTTGAAATTGAATCAGTTCAATATTATTTTGATGGATCTCTCCAGGATACTTCACGAATCGCACCTTACTCAGGATCATTAAGAGTTAATAGATTTCTTGAGCCTGGATCAGTCCATACCATAAGAGCTGTTTTAACTGATATTCATGGCTATACTGCAGAGTCATCTGTTGAAGTGAAAATTAAGGGTAAAGAAAAAGAAGATGATAAGCCAAAAGAAGGGCCTGATGTGATTCCTGAAGATGATGAGGAGCCAACTCCGGTTGAAGAACCAACACCAGTTGAACCAGTTGAAGAACCAACTGTAATTCCAGAAGAAGATGAAACATAATATTTTAGCATGTCCGAAATGTCGAAAAGAGCTCAACGAGCTCAAATGTTCTGAATGTGGCAAACAATATATAAAGCACGAAGGTGTGCCGGTTTTTATTGATGATATGGAAGTAGGGGCGGTTTCGCAACATCAGAAAAAACCTAATGCTTTAAAACGCGCTTTACGCTTTCTTAAGCCACCACACCACTCTGTTTATTTTAAAAATCTCCACAGTTCATACGAAGAAGGCCCAGAGCTTAAGGAATTTCTCAAGCAATTCAATGACGATGATGTTGTAGTAAATGTTGGATCTTTATCAAAGAAAATTAAAGGCGTTTATAATCTCGATATTGCATATTATCCAAATATTGATATTGTGGCTGACGCGCACGAAATGCCTTTTAAAGATGGCAGCCTCGATGGAGTAATTATTAAAAATGTATTTGAGCATTTAAAAAATCCTCTAAAGGTTCGTGAAGAATTAAAACGTGTAGTTAAGCCAGGCGGGAAGATTTATGCGAAAGTACCTTTTATGCAGCCATTTCATGCAGTTCCTGATGATTATCAAAGATATTCAATTAATGGCCTACATGAATTTTTTAAAGATTTTGAAATTGTGGATGAAGGAATTTCAGTTGGTCCATCAAGTGCATTGGCATGGTTTTTACGTGAATATTTAGCAATATTATTTTCATTTAATTCAAAAAAAGCATACAAATTTTGGCGTGCAATTTTTAGTTACTTCACTGCGCCAATTAAGTATTTCGATGCTTTTTTCCGCAAGCGAAAAGAAGCCCACAGGCTTGCTTCAGCCTTTTATTTGATTTTAAAGAAATAGGTTGACAACCCGCTATATAGAGGTATAATAAGCTCTATGTTTTTACATATGGGGGCGTCGTCTAACACGGTAGGACGCTATTATAGAGCCGAACGGGATTGTTCATCCCAACCTCCTTTCTGTTGTGCCTGGTTGATGTGTTTCTTGGGCATCGGGACCTCCGTCTCACTTTAGTAAGCACATCAAAATTTCGGCTCTTAGTATGGGGGTTCGAGTCCTCCCGCCTCCAAAAACGAGATCAATGGGCCTATTTGGTTCCAACGATCCATGAATTCACCGGCCCTGTATCGCAAGATGCAGGGCCTTTCACTTAATCTTGGAAACAAGAAGACCCGTGCCAAGTTCTACTAATTTGGTTTCGAGTTGGTCTGAATTATTAACCATGTCGATGTAAACTTTCATATCTTCAGCATGGCTTATTGCATTGTCTGCAACAATCATGCCACCTTTTTTCATGTGAAATAAATAAGTCGACAAATAATATTTATATTCGAATTTTGTGGCATCCAGAAAGAGAAAATCAACCATGTCCGGGATCGGAACATCAGGAGCATGGCCTTTTAATTGCTTCACAATATCTAAAACTTCAGCTTCGCTAAAATTTTCACGGGCTATTTCATAGCGCTCGTTATTTGATTCAACTGTGTAAAGTTTGCCGCCTGTTTCCCGAAGGGCTTTTGCAAACCAAAGACCGCTATATCCAATAGAAGTTCCTATTTCAAGGATTTTTTTATAATCATTTTTTACTATCAGGTTGTATAAAAACTGTCCGGTTTCGTGATCGATTGTCCAGTACTTGTTGCCATTGTTCTGGCGCTCCTTTTCTAAACGTTTCTTTACATCTTGTAGGGGATTCTTCATGTTTATTAAGTGGATATTTATCATTGATTAGTACAAGCATTCCTTGTAAAGCTCGCATTTCATCAGGATTATCATCTAAAATTATTGATTCTGCAGCTGCCTGCAATAGTAGCCTAATTTCTCTTATTTCTAAAGTTTGTAGAATTTTAGGCGTTTCAGTATCTGGATTTTTAAGGAAAGTTTTGCACTCTCTTAAGTCTTTCATTCCAATTCTTGGAGGCATATCGATCAAGTTAGTTCCACGATATTTTAATATGTTATACTCTGAAGTGCAATTGTTTTAAAAAAAATGACTGACAACGCTATGCGTACTAAACCATCCGCTTCGCTTCGCTCAGGCGCATGTTTAAGCAGAATTCCGGTTACTCTTTTTATTGGAGAGAAAAATTTCGTTGAAACCGGCGACGACAAGACGAAAACGGGTTATAAAAGGCACTACGAAGGGCCTTTCTTTAAGCGACTTGAGGATAAAGTGAATTTTGAAATTCGTTATTTGTATCCTTTGAAAGGTCGTAAATATTCAATTTGGCGACATTTGTTGAATCATTTTTATCATCCTTTTTATTTTAAAGAGGATTTTAAAAAAGATCGCGTGAAGCATATTATGTTTGGAGAAGAAGCTTTCATGTTAAATTATTTGCCTGGCAAAAAAACTGTTGTCAGTTGTCTTGATGTTATTCCGCTGGCAATGAAGGGTGAGACTTCAGCAAAGTTCAGGTGGTTTGCAAAATGGGCTTATAAGGGCATGAATAAGGCAGAAAAGATCATTGCGAATTCTGAATATACAAAAAAAGACATAATGAAATATCTAAAAATTGATGAGAAAAAAATTGCAGTTGCATATCCTCCGATTCAGGCTCAGTTTAAGATTGAAGAAGAAGCTCCGGATTCGTTTTATCATAATCGAGGATTGTCTGCTGACCGCAAATATTTATTATATGTGGGAGCCTTAGACTTAAAACGCAAGAACGTAAGTAAGCTTCTACAAGCCTTTAAACTGTTTAGGGGTAAGCACATGGATACTCATTTGCTGCTAGTTGGTTACACAACTTTAAAGGGTGGAATTGACTCTCTGTCGCGAAAAATCACCAAAATGGGACTTGGAGGGAGTGTTCATATTATTCGAAATGTGCCAGATGAGGAGCTAGTGGCATTTTATAACATGGCTCATATTTTTGTGTTCCCATCACTCTACGAAGGGTTTGGATTGCCGCCTTTAGAGGCTATGGCATGCGGAACTCCAGTTGTGTCTTCAGATCGTGCAAGTTTGCCAGAAGCTCTCGGCGACGCTGCGGTTTATGCAAATCCGACTAGTCCAACGAGTATCGCTGATGCGATTGAACAGTTGCATTCAGATGAAGCGCTTTATGACAAATTAGTTGCTCGTGGTTTGAAACAGGCAGAAAAATATTCATGGCAAAAATACGCTGACGATACTTTAAAGGTTTATGAGGAGGTTTTTTAATTCATGAAAAGCTTTTCCTCTATGACTTAGTTGATTTTTTTCAGCTTCACTTAAGGCTGAATATACTTTGTCGCATCCTTTTGGCCTAAAACATGAACTTAAAGGGATCCCTGGCATCAAAGGTGCTTCTAATTTGTGTGTGATTTCTCCTTCGGTCTCTCCTCTAAACATCACAACTTCAGCTGGTCCATCAATAAATGCTGCGCAGCAAACAAACCGTGCAGTTCGCACTTCTTTCCCTTCCATAACTTTCATAAAATGCTCGATCCATTCTTCATCGCTTGCTTCAGCTCCTGCGCCCCATCTTCGTGTTTTAACTCCAAGTTCGCCCTTTAAAGCATCCACAATAATTCCTGAATCCTCACCAATAGTTGGTATACCAAAAAGCTCATGATAATGCACTGCTTTTTGTTCAGCGTTTTCTTCAAAAGTATCGCCGGTTTCGTCAAAATCATCTGCTTCCATCTCCTTAGCAAAATCCTCAAAATGTAGATGATATAACTCAAAATCAAGGTCGCCTATAACTTCCTTGATCTCACCAAATTTGCCTATGTTTGTAGTTGCAATTAACAGTTTTTGCATCACCTGAGTTTAATCGAATTTCTGCGTAACTGTCCAGCTTCCACCTCTATCTTCAAACATATACCATCTCGTTGACCCATCATCATCATTAACTTCAACTGCTGCTTGATCTCTATTTAAATAGTGAACATTTACGTTGTCCAGAGTATCAGGTTTTTCAATTGTATTCAAAGCCTCTGCATCAAATGTATGAACAAGAGGATTAAAAGGATTTCTAAATTCATTAACAGTGCCTCCTTCTTCTGGAGCATTTGTTTTAGGTAAAGGAATATTTCCATCCATCATACTATTTACATCATTTGGATTAAAATCGTATTGTGGAATATCAACTTCAGGAAGCGGGATTCTAGGAATTTCGCCTAAGTCTAATGAGTCATCGCTTATCATTGTATATCCATTTTCAGTTGTTGGTGTGTAAATATCAAAAGTAGGTGCAGTTTGTGGAGCTGTATATTCTGTTGCAGGTGGAGTGTATGTATCATTTGATTCAGTTGGAGTGTATACAGAGAATGCGCCACCTGTTGATACTCCAGGTTTAGTTGTTGTTTCCTTTTCCTCCGTTTGTTTATCAGGTGCAATATATGTTGGAGTTGAAACTGGAGCTACATAAGGTTTATGAGTAGGCACTGGCTCAACCGCTGATTCAACTGTTGTTTCAACTGGTTGAACAACAGGTTGAGTATATGAAGGAGGTACATATCCGCCTCCAGTTTTAGTTGTTTCTCCATAATTAATAACTAAAAGTTCAGGTTTTGGTTTAGATTCTTTAACTTCAGTTGGGAGATCTTCAATTACAGGAGTATCCACATCTTCAGTTAATTCTGTTTCACCAAAAATAGATTCTGAAGTAGCAACCTCAGAAGCTGTTGTTGGAGCAAAATCTTCTTTTGGCATTGTGATTTGAAGATTTTGGAAAGCAAAAACTACCATAAATACAGCAAATACTGATGCAGGAACACCTACAAGTTGGAATTTCCACTTAGAGAAGAATCCTTTTTCAGGTGCTTCTTCAGCAGATTTTATTTCATCAACTTTGTACGCGAGCATTTCACGAATTGCTGCTTTGCTGTGAGGATTCACATCAATATTTTCAGCCTTTTTCGCTTTAATGAACAGTTCCGTTATGTCGCTAAAGTAGTTTTTATCCATATTAATTAAATTGTTTTAAATCATGTTTAGTTGGGAGAAGACCTTTTGCTTTCTTGAGAGTTCTAAATACTTTCACACCAATATTTGAAACGGATAATCCCATAATATCCGCGATCTCTATGTTAGATAGTCCTTCAAAGAATTTTAGTCTCAAAATTTCTTGTTCTTCCATGTCCAGTTTCTGCATCATTTCATTAATTTGTTCCTGTGCTAGTACACCTTCCATTTCGCCTTTTGTATCTTGAGTTTTGTCACTTAGATTATATGCTTCGTCTAAAGGTACATGTTGACGTTTATTAGTCTTTCGATACCACTTAATTACATTATTATGTGCGATTTTATATAGCCATGAAGAGAAAGGATAGCCTTGAAACGTAAAAGATTTGATGTTTTCAAGTGCATCAAGGAAAGTTTGGCTGCCAATATCATGTGCGACGTCTTTATCTCCACCAACTCTTCTATAGATATATCTATATATTTGGTCGAAATATTTGTCATACAGATCCAGGAACCCATCGGGATCCTGCTGTGCCGCCTCAATAAGACGTTTTTCTTGTTCTAGGTCTTGTGCATTTGTCATAAATACTGGCCTTAGTTTGCGTTTATACAAAAAGGTACTATTTATAACAAATTTCTACCAACTTGTCAAGGGTCATTCTGTCTATTCATCTCTTACAAGGCAAATGCTTAATTTCCATTACCTCTATATGTTGCAGCGTTGTGCGGTTTGTGTTGTAATATTTATCGTAACTGTTATTGCGTGGTAAACAGTTATGCCTGCCATACCTGGGGCAAATTTGCATTTTTCCGCTTATTTCTATATATTTCCCATGCAATTAACTATCAAATCATGGGAAATCTTACTGATCTTACAAAAGGCCGAATTGTTAAATTAAATGGTGATCCTTATATTATTACCTGGAGCGAATTTAAGCGAAAAGAAGCCCAAAAGCCGGTTATGAAGTCGAAATTAAAGAACGTTAAAACAGGTGCAACTTTAGATAAAACTTTCTTATCTGGTGAAAATTTTGAAATAGCGCAGGTTAATCGCGGCAAGGTTCAATATTTATACAAAGACGACTCTGCAGCCTTTTTTATGGATGAATCAACATACGAGCAATTCGAGGTTGCTTTAGACGTTATTGAGGGCTCGGTTGAGTATTTGTTAGATGGATCAACAGTTGATGGTGTGTTTTTTGAAGGAACTATGATTTCAATCGAATTACCTCCAAAAATGGTGTTTGAAGTTGTTGAAACAACACCTGGAGTTAAAGGGGATACAGTTAGTGGTGGAAAAAAGGCTGCAACTTTGGATTCTGGAAAAGTGATTCAAGTACCCTTATTTATAGCTGAAGGTGAAAAAGTGCGAGTGAATACAGATACTGGGGATTACGTGGAAAGAGCTTAGATTAATATATATTGAAGAGCCCGCCGATCATTTCTGATGGCGGGTCTTTTTTGGTAGGGAGGCAGACAGGTGTTATAGGAGGGAAACACAGGGGGGCGCTTCGCGCTAGAGGTTCAGCATCTCCATCAGCTGGAGGAACCTGAACGCTTCGAGGCGGGTGGGGATGTCGCCAGCGTTGGTGAGGCCGGGAGGAAGCAGGCCTAGTTCGCAGGCTGCGTTAATCGATCCGCAGTACCATTCGCCTTCGTCGCAGTGATTCCAGCAGGTGAAGTTTTCGGAGTCGGGGATGTTCTTCGCTTGCATCGACATCTTCACCATCTCAGCCCAGTTGAGTGAGTCGAGGGGTCGGAAGCTCATCTGGTAGCCGTCAATTAGACCGTAGTCAATAGCGGTGTTGGTGAGCACGCACTCGAATGAGTTCGTTTCGATGTCGTCGAATTCCTCACTGACGCAGTCGAGCACGTCGTAGGTGGGTCCGCTCAGCAGGGAGGTCAGCAGGACTTCCAGAAAGTCGATGCGGATGAGGCCCATGTTGAGCCAGGCGATCATATGCGATTTCCAGACGTTCCATTCCTCCAGGGTCATGATGTCGGCGGGGTAGACCATGTTGTCATCATCGGGCGTGATGAAGCCTTTGCGGGCGAAGTTGCCGATGGCGCCGGCGTACCAGTCGCTCTGGTCCACGTCGTCACCAGGTGCACCTTGTGGGAACATGATGAGGCCGAGGGTACGGAGTTGCATGTGCCAGACCTCAGCCTTAAGCATGCATTCGTCCGGCTTGAGCGTGCCGTCGGGGTAGCCTTCTTGCGGGGCTCTGATGTCAGCCAGGATCATCATGTTGTGACACAGACGGTGCCATTCGGGGCTGATTTCGACGTCCAGGTAGTCGAGCAGACAGGGACGAGTGAAGTCTTGCTCATACTCGAGCTCTTCCTCCACTGTGTCATTGACCATGATGCGGAAGGTGAGGCACTCGGGGCCGGTGTTGGTGTTGACGTTAGTGTTGTCGTTGACGTTCGTGTTCTCGTTGGTGTTATTGTCGTTCACGTTGTTGTTGTGACCGACGCTGCGCGATCCGCAGCCGACAGAAACAAGCAAGAACAGCACTGCGATCATCTTCATGGTTTTCATCGTATCCTCGTTTTGGCGCGTCCTAATGCGCTAATAAGGGTGTGTGTTTCCGTTCCAGGGTAATATAACCCTGATTTGCCAAAGAGCCTATCAAGAGGTGAATTGTGACATATTTTAGATAAAAAGTCAAGCTATTTCGTATGCATCTCAAACACGCCATCCCAATCATCGTGCGGAGGGTAATCTCGCAGTACTTCGCAGCGTTGTTTGTATATTTTAGAAGGGCCGTCTTCTGCGTAAATTCGTAGAGCTTTATCGAATTCGCCGACTGCAAGGTCAAATTTTCGCGCGCGGTATAGCTCCAGACCTTTATTATATGGAGCCATTAGATTTCGGCCGATTTCGCTAAGCATTCCTGGCCTTGCCATTAATTCAAAAACTCGCACTGGTTTTTGTTTTCCTTTAACTTTCAAAATGTCTAATTCCCGCATGTCGTAGCCATTTCCGACAACCATGCGAGTTGATTCTGAAATCATAATGTTGGTCGAGTATTTTTTATTTGCGCCTTCTAATCTTGATCCTAAATTTACTTCGTCGCCCATTATTGTATAGTCGAATCTTTTTTCTGATCCAACGTTACCGACGATTACTTGTCCTGTATTGATTCCGACTCTGAAGTCGAGTTCAGGCTTTCCTTCTGTTTTCCATTTTGTATTTAATTCTGCTAGTTTTTCTCTCATTTGTAGGGCTGTTTCGCAAGCGCGTTTTGCATGGTCTGGTTGGTCGATTGGAGCGCCGAAATAAGCCACAATCGCGTCTCCTACATATTTGTCCAAAGTGCCTTCGTTTTGCATAACTATGTCGGTCATTGCAGTTAGATATTCGTTCACTATTCCTATCAAAATTTCTGGTTCAAATTGTTCTGAGATTGTTGTGAAGCCTTTAATATCTGTGAAGAAAACAGTGACTTCTCGCTTGGTCCCTCCTAAATGTAAATGTTCTGGATTGTCCAAAACTGACGACATTACTGATGGACTTAAATACCGTCCAAATGCGCCTTTTACGTACTTTTTCTCGCGTAATTCTGCAAAATATCTGTACAAAATTACTCCAAAATAAGTAAGTGCGATTGCTATAAATGGGTAGATCAAATTAAGGATTAATCCATTATTATATGCGAGGTGAGCGGATCCATAATAAATTGTCGAGACTGCAACCGTTACTCCGATTCCGATCCAGATATTTAAGAAGGACAGGGCTAAAGCGAGTATTAATGAGATAGCGACTATGATTGCAATTTGTGAAGTTGTTGACTGATTTTCAATGTATTCTCCGTCCATCATCGTTTGAATTGCATTCGCATGAATTTCAATTCCTGGCATTGGTTGAGCTGTATTTTTTGGAGTTGGCTTGTGGTCTTGTGCTACTTTTGGCGTTGTTATGCCGATTAAAGCGATTTTGTCCTGGAGCTCTTGCGGGTCGTGATTTCCATTATAAACATCAGAATAAGAGATCCTTTTATATGAATTCGGATCCCCAAAATAATTGATAAGCATTTCTTCTTGAGGTGGATTCACACCGCTGATAACCGAGGCGAATGAGTCTTTTGGATTCATGCGTCTTACAATTCCATCTGCATCAGCAGCTATATTCACGGTGCCGATATTGGCTTTCTCTTCAAATATTTTCAAGTTTGGATCCTGTTCAATTCGCGCAATTGTAGTTTTATCATTTAGAGCTTCTGCGAGTTTTAGATCATTTGGATGAGAAAGAAAAGGATCATAAATTTCAAGATTTTGTGTTTTTAAAAGTTCTTGGCGCGTTATGGTCTCTTGTTCCTCAGTGAAAAAAAGATCGATTCCAATAGCCTTTGTATTTTGAAGATTATCGAGAACTTGAACATGATTTGTTCGCGGCCAATCATAAAAGCGTCCGAGTTCTTCGCTTGAAATAGACTTTTCATCAATAGCAATTATTACAATTTGATCAGAAGGATTTTGTTGAGTATAAAGTGAGTCAGCGAGTTTTAAATGCCAATTATTTAAAGGATTTACAATAGATAGCGCGATAGCTATGATTGCTGCTAGGGCGCCAATTGCGAGGCTTATAGCGATTTTTTTGTATATTTTTTGCATTGTATTATTATACCATGATTTTTGGGGTTTGGGAAGAGGGTGGGGAAAGGACTTTCCTCAGGAAAGTCCTTTCGTCGGGATATGAAAAAACCCCCGACCTGCATGTTGCAAGCCGGGGGCTGGTTTTAAGCGAGAACTGCTCCGAGGAGGGTATGTGCTAATTAGTAGGAGAGATTGAGGTCAGTGCAGGCGTTGATGCGCTGGATGAAGTCACGACGGCTGTGAATGCGGTTCCCTTCCACTTTCACACTGCAGAGGGTGTAGTTCCAGCGCTTGGCACGCATGACCACCTTCAGGATCTTGACGTGAACATGGTTGGCTCGTGGATTGGGTTCGTCCGGTGGGGCGATCAAGAGATGCATCCACATCCCCTCATCTTTGACATTTTCTTGAAAGCCATGCTTACTGCGCCATCCAGTCCAAGTACTCATTCGGTTTTCTCCTTTCAACTAACTTATTGAAAAGTCAGTTTGTGTTTGCGTAAATGCGAGATTGTTCATTGTGCATCCTTGGAAAGTAACTCCAACCAGAGCACTCCCATCGAATGTCACGTTTTCAAAAGTACAGTTATTGAATCCTGATGAAGCAAAGTCTCCACCAGTGATTACGCAATCTTTGAAAGTAGTTCCCTCAAAATCGCGGTCCATCAATTCATCTTTATGATCACTTAGGTCAAATTCACCCGTGATTTGGCTATTTTTCATAGCTTTTAAGAAGTCTGCAATATTCATAATTTTTCTGGTTAGGAAGTTAAAATAATAATTAAGTTGGTTTTTGTAAAGCATTTAGTGTTGTTTTATTTTAAACAACAATTGAATAAAATTCAATCTAAGTAATTTTATATACGAAAAAACCCCCGGCTTGCATGTTGCAGGCCGGGGGTTAAAAGGTGGGATTGGATCGTCAGTCACCCTTGGAGGGGACTAGCGATCACGCTTCTTGATCCTCTGCATCTGCAGGGACCGGCGGCGCGAACGCCACAGGCCGTACAGAAGGAAGAGGAATACAAGACCGAGGGGAATGTAGGGGGGAGTTGCGCCGGTTTTGCCGGTTGAGCAACATCCTTCGGGCGGGTCGACGGGCAGGCGGCCGATTTCCGACAGGTCGCCTTTCGCGTCGAGGTTGACATACTTCGGGCCGTTGGTGAAGGAGGCCACGAAGAGATCGCCGGAGCGATTGGTGGGATCTTCGAGCTCGATGAGCTTGACGCCATCAGTGCTCACGTAGATTTCGGCCCAGTTGCCATTCACCTTGGCTTCCGGATTGTACGTGAGGTACTGGTACGACAGGGCCGTACCCAGGGTTCCGAGGAGGAGCCCGTCGATCTCGAACTGCATGTCCTCGCCCGCGTGAACGCAGATGAGGCCGTATCCGTCGTCGCTGCCTTCCAGTCGGGTCTTTTTGGGATCCGAGATGTTGACATACAACTTGGCGTCGGAGGCCTTCGTGAAGACCATGCAGTTGGCAGTGGAGCCGTTGCCCGAGATGCGCACAAGCTTGTACTCACCGGGATTCAGGCTCACGACCACGCTCGGAACCGTCTCGCCTGCGACTTCGAAGTCGCCACAGGTGATGCGGTCGCCGTCAGCTTCAGTGAGATCACCGAGGTTGTTGGCGAACAGCGTGGCGTTGTGCCCATTGAGCTGTTCCTGATCGATGTCGTTGATCGTGATGTCGTACACGATCTGCGGGTCGTTGCACGCCAGGCAGCTGCTGGTGTCGAGAGTACAGTCCGACTTACAGGTCAGGTTGCCCTCGCCACCGAAGTCAGCGCATGTGGCGCCGTTGAGATTGTCACCGTCACACTCTTCACCAGTGTCGACGGTGTTGTTGCCGCAGATGAGCGTGCAGACGCTGGGGGTGCCGGAGCACTCATACCCAGGCTCAGTTTGGCAAACGTTCGAGCAGCCGTCACTGCTCATGTTGTTGCCATCGTCGCACGTCTCGCCGTTATCGATCAAACTGTTGCCGCAGCTGTTGAGAACGCAGCTGCCAGTGTCAAAAGTGCAGGATACGTTGCACGCGAGCGTGCCGCTGTCAAAGCCGAGATCCGTGCACTCGTTGTTGTTGAGGTCTGCGCCATCGCAGTCCTCACTGGCGTCGGCAGTGCCGTTGCCGCAGTTCGTGCAGCCGGAAAAGTCGAACGCGCAGGCGCCGGTGCAGGCCAGAGTGCCACCGAAGTAGCCCTCGGACTGACAAGTAGCGCCGTCGAGATTCGCTCCGTCGCAGTCTTCACCAGCGTCGACATTGCCGTCGTTGCAGGTAGGAGCCACGGTGCAGCCGCTCGTGTCGAACGAACAGCCGGAGCACGCAAGCGTGCCACCCGTGAAACCCAGACCCAGAGTCGTACAGTCCTGACCCTTGTGGTCCGTGCCATCGCACTCCTCGGTCGGAGCAGCCACGTTGTTGCCGCACGTATACGTGCACCCGGAGGTGTCGATCGTACAGGTGCCGGTACAGCTGAGGCTGCCGCCGTCGAAATTCTGCGTCAGGCAGGTCTCGATGCCGAAGTCGCTGCCGTCGCACTCCTCGGTGCCTTCCATGGTGCCGTTGGGGCAGACCGGAGGGGAAGCCGTGGGGGCGAGGTAGCTGATGGACCAGTAGAGGGTCGAGGCGATCATGCCCTGCGAGGTGCCGGACATGTTGAACTTCTCGATGCCGTCGACTGTTCCACGTGAAACAAAGGCGTCGTTGGGGCCGAGGGCCACCGATCGGGGGCCGAGGGTTCCCAAGGGAGCGGCGTTGCTGAAGTTGGCCACGGGAACCAGGTAAGCGTTACCGGCCATGCTGGTTCCGATCAGTACGTGCGTGTCGTTGCACTTGATGTCGGTCATGGAGGTTCCCTGTACCCAGTCGTTGGTACTGAGGCCGGGAAGTAGAATTTCCTTGAAGCCCCAGGCCGTTGACACGTAGAGCGCGTCTACTACAGGGTTGTAGCATACAGCAGCAAGCTGGTCAACGAAAGGCTGAGTTACGCCGATGTCGAGGGGAGTAGCTGCGTGAGTGACGGGGTCGATTCGAGTGAGATTTCCATCGAGCTGGTTCACCACGTAGAGGTACACACCGTCCGTGGTGATGCCAAGCGGACTGTTGCCCACCGCGATCGTGATACGATTGTTGCAGTTCATGTCTGCTTCAATCACCTCGTCGCCACCAGAGTTAACCACATAGACATGGCCATTGAGCACGGTGGAGTACTTGGGGGAGCCGACGTTGAGGGTGCAATACGTGCCATTGCCAGCAACGTTCACGACAGCAACATCTGTGTTGCTGGTACGCGCGATGACAGAGTAACCATCTTTAGAGGAGACAGTTCCTGCACCACTGCCATAGGTCACAGAACCCTTGAGGGTTCCGTCGGAGGCCAGGAATTCGAGTGCTGTGTCGGACATAGCCGGCACGCAGTCTTCAGTCTCGCACTCATCGATCGAGGCGAGAGCAGGAGTGGAAGTTACTGCCATCATCAGGATGGCCATGAGGGTAATCGTGATTTTACGCATGATTCAAAATCCTTTCCCCATCCCTGCGGGATGAAGCTTTGGGTTTTTCTTTCAGATATCATTAATCAGCCTTTGACGGAAGACTGATGTTTTCGTTAATTGAATTGTCAATGAACAGTTGACAATTCAAGCCATTGTTATCTACAAAAATAGAGTTTGTCGACAAAAAAAGCCTGAATTGATAAAGAGGATTATTGTATCATAATTAGCCAAATTGTCAAGTAGATTATTGAGATATTACAAACCCCGAAATTGGCTTAGGTAAGGCGATAGTTTTCTCTAATGTTTCACTGTAACCTCCATTGACCATAACATCCACTCTAACCACCTTAGAAGTGCTTGAAATAGGGGAGTCTGAAGAGTCTAAAGTTGCTTTAAACTGATATTCGAGATATGGAATTACTCTGTCTGGATTACCATCTTCACGAAGAGTGTGAACTACTAAAAGATTTAGGTATGGGCGATTCATTTGAAGATGTGAATATAAATGCGGTTGAATAAAATTTAAATGCTGAATTATTGTTTCTGTGTGTTTCTTATCATTGTCCGTTGTAGGCGAACTATCTTTAATATTTAAATTTGGGGGTCCTCTATAGTTATTTATAATCCCATTAAATATTTGTGATTGAAGGAATATATTAGTTCCCGTATACGGCCCCAATATTATCTTATTCCCAGTCGGTACATCACTAGCATCAACCTCATCCCCAACTATCTCCCACAACACTATCACTGTATCAGTTTGCCCATCATCCCCCTCAACCACATATCTCTGCCCTTCATGACATATTGAGTTTGCATAATCAGGCATTGCATCTAGATCATCAGGATCACACGCAGCCCTAAACCTTAATTCAAATCTATCCATTCCAAGATCCGCAGGATTCGAAACCACACCTGCACTATCTTCTATAAATAGCGGAATCACAACGCTTTCACCTTCGCGGATTTTATTCCAGTGGCAGGGCCAGTCAAAAACATCATCAATTACATCTTCGTTTGCTTCCCCAACCAATCCATTCAAAGCGTTCCTCAACATATCCTCATCAATCACTGGCTCCGCAGTCGAGCAATAATCTCCACCTGCATCACCGCTTCCCAGCGATGGCACTGTATACCACTCATTGCTTCCTTCAACTATTAAATGATCTGAGTCCACCTCCGGTGTCCCAAAAACATACCAAGCGCCTGTTGCCTGCCCGAAGCCAAAATCGATGCCTAAGCTATTGCAATTACTAGCAGTACTATCTGGTTCATCGCAGGGTGGTGAATCGCAGATGCATCCGCTTGTCACACTTCCGGTTCCGCCTCCACGGCTTTCCCATAATGCTATTTCGAACATTGAGTCAGCAACTGATTTTGCTAATAGTGTTTTTTGATCGTTAACAGCAGCGCGGAATGATCGGATGATTGGTTCAACATATGAAGCAGCAACAATCAGGATTATTGGCACAAAGATAAGCATCATGATCATTGTCATGCCTTTGCGTTTTTGCATTTTAGGAAGCCGCAATCGCGACCTAATAGCTTCGAACATCATTTTTTATGTCAGAATATATAGTAGTTTGTAAGGTTTTTGTTGGGATTGGTCCGAGATAATTTGTAAGCTCAGCCTTTGAAGGCTGGGCAGTCATCACAACTGTTACGTGCGGTTGCACAAGGGTTCCAGTTGCAGGATCAGCTTCTCCAAAAGCTTTATACGGATCCTCAAGAGGTGCGATGTGGAACTTCAAGTTTGTAATATTCGTCCTTAATGGACTGATTGGAATAAATCCATCATATACTGAACTTTCGTCTTTTGCTGTATTAAGTTCATCCAAAGGATTTCCAAATATAAGAAATTCATCAGCATAATCCCAAATATCAGTTAAGTCATCACCATCAGAATCCCTTCCGGTAAGCCATAAGGTGGACAGCACAGTTTCAGTCTCAACTACACCATCTATCACTCTTTCAACTTCTTCCAAAGCCAAAATCTGCTTACGATCACCTCGATCATTTATTAAATAAAGCTGGTCCTGGTCTGAAGTCAAACATGCTGTTTGATCAATACCTCCACAAAAAGCATTGGCATTAATAGGGTCCGCATCAGCAGGATTTTGACCTGTATTTCTATCAAGAGTTGTTCTATCAATTACACAATCGGAATTAGCTGGCGTCCCATCATTACATAAAACTCCTGGCGCACCATCAGATCCAAAATTATAAAATTGAGATCCATAATCACCATAAACATATGCTCCACTTCCATATAAATTTGCCAACTCTTCATCTTCAACTGAAGCTCTATAATACTCTTCATAATCAATCGCATTGTCTTCAATCAAAATAGTAACCTGGCGCATCATTGCACGCATATCCTGATAAAGCTGCTCCTGCAGCTGGATTCTGCGTGAATTACGATACAAATCGATTGTCAAAGTAACAAGGCTAAGCATAAATACACTAAATATCGTCACTGTTATGATCAGCTCTACTAAGGTAAATCCCTTTTGTTGTTTTAAATTTCTCATTCGACTTTACTATTTGGTTAAAGTGATTTCTAGCTGCTCTTTTTCGCCTCTGTCATTCCAAGTTTCTAAACTCACGTGCATCTCGTTTTCGTCCGGATATGTAATGTGAATTTTTTGATTATAAGTTCGATCGATTTCCTTAAATCCATGTAAAACCGCTCTTACATAATCTGAATCGAGCTCAAAGTTTTCAGCTTTCTCCAGCCATTTTTGGTCGATTCCTCTAAGGATATATGAACCTTCAACAATCGCGCCATTTTCAACGCAATCTATATGAGGATTCATCTGATTCCAACAATCCTCACCATTTCTATTTTTATTCAGATTGATGATTTGCGCGGTTCGATAGCTAGCATCTAGATTTAGAAAATTTACAGAAGGATCTTTGCCCAGCTCACTCAAAGAATTTCGAAAAATCATAATCACAATAAAAAATATCGCTAGGGCAAGCGCAATAATGATCATTGCAATATTTCGGATTTTACTCTTCAAGTTGGTAGTTTGTTAAAATTATTGGTAATTGAATTGTCTTTTGTTTGTTATTTGATTCAAGCCATGCAACAGTCACTGTTGCGTCAATTCTATCGCCTGTATTTTGTATAATTTCAACAGAGCGATAATAGATTGTTTCTTCATCTGTTGAGTCATGTGAAAGACTGCCATCAGTTTCATCTTTATAGATTCGATAGTCGTCATTGCTGGCAAGGGTTTGATTTTCAAGATCAATTTGGGCTGATGCTAAAATGAGTTGCGGGGGATCAGTAAGCGAAGTTTCAAGACGATAAACTCCTGGGAGCATTCTTGTTCCATCGCAGGCATCTGAAATTGCATCCCAGCATGCTTCTTTATCATAACTATATCTAATCCAATTTGTGTCTCGAAGGCCACGGACTCCGTTGATGCCTTCCTGTGCGATCCAACTCGCTTCTAAACTGTGAGCATTAAATCGGATTGCATGATTCGCATATATTAAAAGAGTGATTGCAGTTGCAGAAACCATCAATAAAATCGTGATAGAAATCATTGCTTCTACCAGCAGAAAACCTTTATTTCTTGGTTTTTTTGTCATTTTGAAGGAGAGGTTTGTACGCCTGCAAATTTTACATGAAAAAACGGCTTAAAGTAAAGGTAAAACAAGTTCTTAATATACTTGACAAAACATATAAAATATGTTAAATTTATTCTCCAGTAAAGACATCGGTTTTGACAACTCGGTTTCTTTCGTCCGAAGCGGACGAAGGAGAAAGGACACAGAGATATGAGAGACTTCTACCTGTTCAACAATGGCTGGGGTATCTTCCTCACTCTCCTCGTTCCCATCTTCGTATTCAGGGTCACCCTGGTGCGAGCGTGGCGCGACCTCGAGGGTTGGGAGATTCTCAAGTCCTCCCTGATCGTTCTCGGCGCGTGGTTCGTTCTCGGGTTCTTCCCGGGCAACCTGGTCTGGGTCTACGACTTCTTCACCTGGCTCGACTATGACATTGTGTTCATCGTCGGTCTCGTTGCGGGTCTCAGCCTCATGATCTACTACCGCACCCGCCCTCGCGTTCGGGAGAGCGAAGAGCTCATCTTCGGATCTGCCGCGGCCATCTCCTTCCTCTACATCCTCTGTCGCGTGGCGTATCTCTACGCCAGCAACAAGGGCGAGGGGCTCCTGAGCCTCCTCGTCTGATCTCTCCTCCGCTTCACCCCAAAGCCCCCGGCACGTCTGACGTGCCGGGGGTTCTTTTCTATTTCGTGATACCTGTTTTCATCACAATAACAGGTATCATGCATAAAAGGTGGGGACTTATTTCGTGAGTTTCCTATGCAAAAAATACGAATAAACAACCGGAACAACCACTGCAATACCAATTACCACACCCATCACCCAAGCCACTTGCCATTGAATAAAGGCTTCTGCGAAGACCACTAATCCTGCTGTTAAAAACAGCCATCCTGCTAATCGTTGTGTTTTATTCCAGACTTCTTCGTTGTCTAAAGTCCATGGGGTTCGAATACCCATGAACCAGTTTTGGCGCACTTTGCCTAAATAATTTCCAATTAAAACGAACATCACTCCCATTCCTCCAAAAATAAATCCTGTAATTGGAACACTTGGATTTAATGTTAAATATAATGAAACAAAGTATATGTATGCGAAAAATCCAACAAAAACCATTTGCAAAATTAGCCAAGGGCGTCTAAATAATTCATATTTTTCTTTTTTAGGATCGATTCTACTTAAAAATGGAAACATCAATACCATCAACATGGTTATGCCAGGGAATATCCAAATCCAAGTAGTTTTATCCATATATGAATCAATTTCGCCATTGATATTCCAATGAGATGGCATCATCTCAGGAAGCTGATCCCACAGAAGAAAGCCAACAATCAGCATCGAAGCTACAATGCAAAGCTGAAGAATAAAGATTGGCCATGAAATTTTAACTACTTTTTTATTCATATTATTTAGATTTAAAGAATTTCATAAAAGTTGACATCACCTCTTCAAAAACCGAGAGGTTCAGAGAATATATCATTTGCTGTCCTTTTCGCTCACTCACAACAAGATTTGCACGTTTGAGAATGTCTAGATGGTGCGAAAGGGAAGCCATTGTTATTTTAAAATGCTTCAAAATTTCACCTACCGGCATATCCTCCTTTTTTAGAATTTGAAGGATTTTGCGGCGATTCGGATCCGATAATGCCTTGAATACTGCGTCGATCATATTATTAGATATTTAGATGACTGTCTAAATATTATCAAAGAAAAGACTTGGAGTCAAGGAAATTGACAAATTGTTGATCTACCTTTTATACTAAGGATGGCTTGGTTGTTAAAATATTATTAACAACTTTAAAATATGGCGGATCAAAAACATCCTGATGAAAAGAAGAAGAAAGTAAAAACTTCTACTTTTGTAATTATTTTAGTTGTTAGTGTTGTGTTGGGACTGGCTAATTTAAGTAGAGATTTTCGACAAGATCAAAAAGATTTTAAAAATGATGCTACAAAAATGATTCAGGATCTTGAACTTAATGAAGAACTAGGTGTTAATCCAAATAATGCTACAACCAGTTATAATTTTGGATCGATTCAACTGATGTCAGAATTTGCCCAGGAATTACAACCTTTGGTAGAACAATCAAATGAAATACTTGAAAGTTATTATTTGCTTGCGGATATGATTTTTGTTGATCTTGAGCAATCAAAAAAAATGCTTACAACTTTTGAAACCCAGTGGAAAGAACTCATGCTGGAGGCATTTGATCTCTATAAAGGATTCGAGAAAGAACTTGCTAATTATTCTCCAAAAAATAAAGAGGAAAAAGAAATGATTAAAGGAATGGCGAGCTCTTTGAAGAAGAAGAAACAACAACAATTTGATTTATTAAAGAAAGGGCTGCGATTATTAACTTTGGATATTGAACGTGTTGAATTCTTATTAAAAAATCAGGGTCTTTATACATATGATGCAGAGACGGATGATATAGACTCTGCAGATGATGGATTTATTGAGGGATATGATGAATTAATTGATGAATATAATACGGCTGTTGATGAATATAATTTTCTGGTTGATGAGTTATTTGAAAGCCAGCAAAAGACTCAGGAAGCATTTAAAGAATTATTAACTTAGTTGATATGGGGGAAAAAGAAAAGATGAGTGCATTAGATTTTATTTTTATAGCAATAGGTATGTTGCTAATAATTAGCAGCTTTAGAGTCGAGGTAATAAGATCATTAATTCATTGGAATGCAGGGCCAGAATCCATGGGATACAATATGGCCTCTATCGCAATCGTAGTATTGGCTGTTTGGCTTATTAGAAAAGGATTAGCAAAAGGGTGATTTGACATGTTTTAAGCTTTCCCTTACTATAATATCCTTTTTCAAAGTACATATGAAAAGAAAGCTGTCAACATATGGAGTTAATGATGATATCCGCAATTTTACAGATCGCGGCACAGATTTTTTACGAAGGTCGTCACGACTTTTATTAGGTAATTTTTTTGATTATTTAAGTGTAAGTGGAATTTCTGATGATAATGATCCAGATTTATCTCATCAAGAAAGAGAAGCAATTCAAAAAGCTATTGGTGAAGCTACAATTGCGATTCATGAAGCTAATTCTGTAATACTTAATACAGTTAAAAAAATAGACGCAATTTTATATCGTAATAAAAACAAAAGAGAAAAAATATCTAATGGTGAATTAGTCCTTGGTTGTCCTCCTAGAAATACGCCAAAATTAGATTAATCTGGCAGGGTTTGGTGGATTACGTTAGAACTGAGCCGTTGAATCTACCCCACCCTTTGGCTCACTATATTTAAGGAGTTCCTTAATGAATGACGTTGATAATAACTTATTAAAATATTACAAAAAGAGCTAGAATTAACTAGCTCTTTTATTTAATTTCTCTATAGATTATAAAGATTTAGCAGCTTCAGTAGCCAATTCTGCATCTAATTTAACAATTGCTAACTCAGGGCTTACCAATGTCATTGACTTTACTGCTTCATCAAGGCTTTTTGACAATTCTTTTGTTTTGCCTTTAGAATGCAATAATTTCACATTGTCTGTAATTCGACGTGAAACATCAGCTGTTGTACCTGCTTTTGTCAGTTCTGTATCAAATAACATTACAGCTTCATCAAGACTTTTAGCGTCAACATCAGCACGACTAACTACTTTTTTAATTTTTTCTACACTTTCTTTTAATACCTGTTTTTTCTGTGTCTCCATTACCTTTTCAACTCCACCCTTATTAACCATTCCCTGGAAGTAACTACTTTGAACAAAGAAACCAGCAGCAAAAGCAAGCACAATAACTGCGATTACAATTGCAACCAATTTGCTCAATTCAAGTTTTACAACTTTTTGTTTCATTTTGTTTTTGTTAAATATTACTATTATAAATTATACCACAAAAAAGTTATTATGTCTAGGGTTTGGCAGGGCGTAGCTAAAGAATTTAGAACTTTTAGGATATTTGAGTTTATCGAAAATCTTGATTTGTTTGCGGAAAAGATAAAGCGGTTTGCATTTTGTGCAGATTAATGAAATTCATAGCTGCTAGTATTACTTAAACTAGGTTTTTATAATTCCATGTTAAGCGAGAAATGCTGGTCTCTCAAAATATTTTAGCAATAGATACTTTTTATAATAACGTGGTGTATAGTGTTCATTAGTTTCATCTTCAATTACCCCTAAAACCTGACCTCTTGTGAATTTTTTTAATACTTCAGTTAAATTGATTTCTTTTTCTAATCCAATTAGTCTTAATAATTCTACAAAATCTGAAGGACTATAAAGCCTTGGTGGATTTAATCCATGTATAGTGGATGATCTAAGAATATTTCCATAAATAGCATTATCAATTATCCCAGAAATTACTTCTGGGAGTAAATATAAAGAATCTTCTTTTTCTAATAGTACTCTCAATTCTGCATACTCCTTGGGACGTATTGTATCTCCAGCTTCCCACAAAATATGTGTTTGTTCACGGTAGCGCTCCGCATTGTATCGGATAGCTTGTTTAAATTTATTAATACCTCTTGATCCATACTCACTTGGGGGGATATCTAAAACCTTACGAATGTAGCCTGAAACAGATAAACCTAAATTTTTAGCTTTTTGCTTTATTTGAGCTTTTTCTTCCGCAGTGACAACAACTCTCATAGTGGAATCTTTTCTTTCATTATCTGCTTTTTTCGGGCGTCCTTTTAGTGGCATATTCAAAAGTATAAAATAGATCTTAACCTATATTATATTTCGTGAAAATGCAATATGTAAGCCAAAAACTTTAATTTGGCAGGGCCATCAGGACTTGAACCCGATCTTTCGGTTTTGGAGACCGACGTGCTACCATTGACACTATGGCCCTATGATTTTTGCAAAGTTTAGTATATCTACGACCATGATTTTTCGCAACCTCTACCGCACCTCCTCAATTCGCACGTACGCTACACTTTCTTCTTTTTGATCTGCACCAACCATGTATTTTACTGGTGCAAAAAATTCACGAACTGCCTCGTATGCCTCTTTTGCTTCATCATCCATTGGGCCCTGAACTTTTTCCATATCCTCAAAAATCTGATCAACATATTTAAATCCTTCTTCAAATGAAACATAACTAAGATTATATGGATAATCCTTTAACAACTCACGGCCATCTTCAACTGCATTAGTGTCACCAACTGTCATTACATCACCGTAGCTATCTTCAAGACCAGAATAAGTTGATAAAATTAAATAGTTATTAATTGTTAATCCATAATAAAATTCAATTGGTTCTGAGAAAATGCCAGATGGTAAGCCAGCTGCAAGTAATTCTTCTTCAGACATTTCGCTAAAGTTGAAGCTCATTCTATTAATTTCACTTTTACCAATAACAGCTTTATCTTTTACAATTACTTTTTCAGCATCAACTCCTTTTGGAGCGTCCATCATCATTCCATCATAAGCCTGCAACATTGCAGCATCAATTAAGTCAATAAATTCCTGAGCTCCCTGCGGATTCGAAGTTGCATCAACATATAAAGAAAGCGCTGGAACCATAGTTTCGTTTCTTTGCCATACAAAAGCAACTCCTTTATCCATAAAACTTAAAACATCTTCACGCAAATCTAAGCCAATTGTCTTTTTAATTAAAAGCTCAGCTTTTCGCAATTCTTTGCTTGTATCTTCATCGAATTCGTAAATATCTTCAAATGCCATCTCAACTGCCTGCTTCATTCCATAAGTTTCCATGTACATAATTAAATTATCTCCAGGGATTCCATTTGCCAAATAAGGCTCATGAAAAGGGATATTGAAATCACCGCTATAAGTAGGCGTAACTAGCATTTTGATTCCTTCATTTTCAGCAAAAACACCCATCATAATTGCTAGATCAAAATCCTCTTTAAGCTTCATTGGATAAACATTAGTATCTTCAAGAGTTGCAATGAAATCAAAATAATTTTCATAGTTTAAATAGAACGTTCCAAGATTCGGTGATTGCATTTTTTCATACGCTTTTTTATACATATCATTTGAAAGGAGCGATTCTTCATTGTTGTGCATCCGTTTAAGCGCTTCGTGTCGGATTTGTTTTTTATTGGTTAGGATGAAAGTGTCTTTATAAAATGCAAGATAAAAATCATCTGATTCATTGTCGATAATCAGCTCATTGAAAAGTTCATCTTTTGTATAATTTGGATCATTTTCCATCCATTTATCAAAAATTCCTTCAAGTTTTTTACGATCAGCAAGAGTTGAGGCAAGGTAGATATCCGGATCTTCCTGCGGTTCTTCAGGGGTATCGAAAGTTCCAGACATTGCCAACATCATGCGCGGCGAATCCCCAAAAGCAGGTGCGAAATCTTCCTGAATATTTGTTTCAAGAGCATCAAATTCCATTTGGAGTTCTTCGATAATACCTTCGATAACTTTGCCAGCAGTTTCCTGTGGAAATTTTTCAGCAATTGCTGCCATGTCTTTCTTTTGACCTTCGTCAGTTAAATTTAGGGTCATTGCAAGAACTGTGTCAATTGGCAAATAGTTCTCAAGTGCAACACCTTCTGGAGATTGATCATTTTCGTGAAGTTCGATTTTGCTAGTGCATCCGGTTAAAAGTACGGTTAAAACAGCCGCTAATGAAAGCGCCTTTAATAAGTTAGATATCTTCATAATTAGATATTTTAAAGAATATTTAGCTACTTTTCTTAGCATCTTTTCGTTTAACCGATGTGTGTTTTCGGCATTTTTTACAATATTTTTTCACTTCTTTAGTGATTTCGTCGTTTCTTCGCTTGTCGTAAGCTGTAGTTTTAATTATGGTTTTGCATTCTTCGCATCTCCATACCGCAAATTGACTTTTTCCGTGGGCCATATTTAACTTTTAATTAATAATTTATAACTTCTAACTTGTGCTTGTGGATTATATGGGAAGGGGAGCGAAAAAACAAGCTTATTTGGAGGGGGAGAGGGGTTTTGATAGAATGGGGCTTGGAAAGTGTGCCGCGATAGCTCAGTGGTAGAGCGTTTGCATGGTAAGCAAGAGGTCCCGGGTTCAATCCCCGGTCGCGGCTCCATTTTGCACAATAAACGGTGTGCGAAATTGGGAGTGCCTTATTTAAGTCAAATTATGCTCCTCAGAAGATACCTGGAAACAACCGATAACTCACACGGCGCACATAATCTCGATACCCCGGCAATTCTTCTTGTAAAGTTTTATCTTCCAGCGCAGTCCTTATCACGGCAATGATCAGCGCTACTATCACTGGAATGATTGTCCAAACAGAGCCTAAAGCCAGCACAATGCCCGGCAGCGCTAGAATATTTCCAGCATAACCAGGATGTCTCACAATCCGATATGGACCGCTGTCACATACCATATGTCCTCGATCCGTCTGAATACGCACCACGCTTGAGAAGAAGCGGTTCTCTACCAAAGCCCATCCAGCGAAGGTGTATCCAAGCACAATCAAGATGAAGCCCAAGATGTTGAGCCATATCGGGAATACAGATGACCACCCAAAGTTGTGATCTAGTCCCGCCACAATAAATAATGGGAAAGACATACTCACTGCCATTAATGGAGAAAGCACTTTATCCCACGATTTTACATCCTTAGCTTTTCCAAATTTGCCACGTTCTGCCATCAATCCCGGATGCCTTTTTTCTGCCCAAATACGTGGACCTATTCCCGCTACAACTATCAGTGGAGAATAAAGCCAACCCTGCCACCAACCGAGATCCCATCCGCTTATCAAGAGAACCAGTGGTATGAGGAGATGCATTATTATTAATCCAACCCAATATTTGGGGTTTGCTTTTTGAAACGCATTTTTATCAACTGTCTTCGATACCATACCTATTTCTTTTTATTAAACTATAATAACATTTTGTATCTTTCAAATGTTACTTTTGTTTGTCCTTATAGACAGATACGAACCACAGTGCTCCTAACCCCATGAAGAATAGCCCTAAATCAGCTAAGATTTGCATTGCCTGTACAGCGTTTTCCATATATTTGTTTGCTAATTAATAGAATTATATTTTAAATTTTTATTTAGTGCTACCAAACTTTTTATATGCAAGAATTGCTACAACTAAAGCAACAAAACCTCCTATAGCAAAAGGTATTACTGTTGTTCCTCCATCTGGACTCATCACTACACTCCAAAATGACTTTAAAATTGCAGCACTAACAGCAATCCCTATTCCGATTTTAATGGATTTTTTCCAAAAAGCTAGTGCTAAAGATGCAAAAAAAGCAATTACTACTCCGATAAATAGAATCTTGGTTATGTCTAAACCACTAGTTAAATATTCTTTTTCCATTTCTAAAAACTGTATTACTTGAGGATTGATTTCTGTAGGCACAGGAAACCAAAACATGCTTGTGAAAAGCGCTAAAATAGTAAGCAAAATGCCATTTAAGCTTTTTTTATAAGCGAAAAAACAAAATGGAAGTAAGAGGAGTGGTCTTATTGCCCAACTTAAAGTATTTTGATGTCTTTCAAATGCCCAAAAAAAAATGATTCATTACCAAAAAAGAATACGAGGAAAATAATTATTCCCAAACTGATTGCTATACTAACAAAAATATTGTTTTTAAGATTTGCTATCATGTGATTTATCGTTTTATGTTTTCTTCAGTTAGACATTCACCTTCAGTATACGAAATAACGTTGGGATTGGTGCATGCTTTGCATGAGTTTTCAAAAGTTTGTTTAATTGGATCGCAAGGAGTTGTGATGCATTGTATTTGTAATTGTCCGCATACGGGTTGATAAATTTCAATACATCC
>JBHPJE010000042.1:0-2100 GCA_042568205.1 Patescibacteria group bacterium | reverse complement strand
GTGGTTTATTCACTAATCGTTACTGGTGTTCTTGATGAAGCTGGTAATGAAATGTCTTTATTAGATAACAGTGCAACATTCACAGGAAATATGGTTATTTCAGACGACAGCCCAGCTGGTTCTGAATTCTCAGAAGAATTCCTTGATGCATTCTTAAACTGTGAAGCTGGTGTTGCTGAAGAACTTACTACTGCTTTCGGATCTATTGAATATGAAATCCTAGGAGAAAAAGACGAACTTTGTGAAGTTAAAATCACTTATACTGACAATCCAAATCCTGATTTCAATGGATCAGGCATGACTTGTTTAGTGGATACATTAATGGATCCTGAGATTGCATTTGCTAAATCAGACGAAGATGGATTATGTGAAAATTTTGAAGCTGATGGTGTTTTAGCTTCAGATGATGATGACGATACTGATGTTTCAGGTTTATCTTTAACTCCTGAAAACGTTCAAAACTTTGTTGCTGCTGTTGTTAGCGACTTAGTTGTTAAATTAACTTGGGATAAAGCTAATGATTCTTCAATCATCGATCAAATCCTTTATAAATCTACTGACGGAGGAACTAGCTATGATGCTGGTACTTCTCTAGGTGCAGAAAGAGATGAAGTTGATGTAACTGGATTAACTCCTGGAACTGAATACTACTTCAAACTTACAACAATGAATGCAGACGGAGTTGAAAGTGATGGAATGATTACTTCAATCATGCTTCCTGAAACTGGTGCAGGTGCAGGCCTATTAGTAGGTGCTTCACTTGGACTTGCAGCTCTACAACGAAGACGAAGAAAAAACAAAAAATAAAAATATGCTTTCGCGATTTTCGTAGCGAAAGATCCATGTAAAAAGCCGACCCTTTAGAAAGTGGGGTCGGTTTTTTTATAATTCACTTTGCGGACCTTCTTCAGCTTCGATTGGCAATTGCAATACTTGAGAAGCTTGCATAGGCAGGACTTTTGCCAATGCTTCTCTTACACGAACTCTAAAATTCTCCTGAAATCGATAAATTGCATGTGTATCATTTGGATCAGGTTGCTCTGGAGCTTCCCATGGGTCCATTTGTAAATCTGTCTCAACTTGTCCGAGATTTAAAGAAACTTCTTCCTGCAATTGTGTTTTTAAATGAACTAATGCTTCTGATCCATTTAAAGAGAGTAAATTTTGCCAAATATTTGCAAAAGTCCAATCTTCACCTCTGTACATTGTTAAAGCTCCTACCATTTCTTTTAATAGTGCCTTGTAAGCTTCATCTGTGCATCTTCCTTCTTGTTGAGCACTAATAATGTCTCGAGCATGATTTCTTAATAGCGTATTTACTTCAACACCTATGCGAACGGAGTTAATTTGTTTATGTCTTTCTACCATAAATATTTGAGTTAAAAGCCTTCGGAATTATACTTACAGGGAATATTTTGTCAAATTTTAAGAATTTTTTATAAAATTTTTAAGTTTGATTGATATGGTTTGGGTATGTTTTCTCCATCCAAAGTAATCAGCCTTCTTGTTTCGCTAATTTTGATTGGTTTCTTTTTGCTGCCCGATTTGCCACGCGACTTCCAGGTTTCTTTTTTAAATATCGGCCAGGGTGATGCTATATATATCCGGACACCTGATGATTATCATGCGATGATTGATAGTGGGCCTTCTATGAATGTTCTAGAAAATCTGGCTGAGGTTATGCCTAGATATTCACGAACTCTCGATCTCTTGATCCTTACTCATCCTCATGCGGATCATATAAATGGATTTGTAGATATATTGAAGCGATATGATGTTAAACGTGTGATGATTGTTGGAACGCCTTCCTACAATCCTTATTATCGAAAAATTCTTACACTTGTTGATGATGTTGAACTGATTTATGCCCGGGCTGACCAAGATATTAAACTTGGTTCTTATATTTATATTGATGTTGTTTGGCCAGCAAAGTTGCGGATTGGGGAGGAATTTGAAAACAAAAATGATGCTTCAATTGCTGTGCGGGTAGTCGGATTAGAGGGATCATTTATGTTAACAGGAGACGCTGAACATGATGAAGAGGCCGAGATACTAGAGTCTGGATTTGATTTAAGTGCCGAGGTTTATAAAGCAGGACAC
>JBHPJE010000041.1:0-2102 GCA_042568205.1 Patescibacteria group bacterium | reverse complement strand
TATCATAACTTATAATTTTTTAGCTTCTACAATGCAATAAAACGGTTCGATATCAAGTTTTTCACCGAACTGGATATATTCTGTCATTTTTAATCCACATTCTTTAAGGAATGATTCGACTGCTGCTTTTGGATCGTCTGACATATCTATACCAAATTTCGCAGGCTCTCCCATTTTTTCTATTATACTCATAAATTGTTTAGCTGCTTTTGAATATTCACCTAATGCGAATGTTTTGGAATAAAAGTCTTGAGCGATGATACTTCCGTCTACACATAAATCAGCCATATCCTTTAGTGCTTCTTTAACAATATCAGCTTCTAAATACAATGAAACGCTTTGCCAAAGGAATAAAGTCTTTTTTGTTTTGTCAAAACCAGCTTCTAATAGTTTATCAACCCAAGATTCGTTTGAATAATCCACTGGGATATAGGTGATCCAATCATGCTTTATACCTGCCTTTTTCAATGTTTCAACTTTAATATTTAGTGTATTAACCTGGTCGAGTTCAAAAACCTTTACATTCTTTCCTTTTGTATAGTGCAAAGCTATTAGATCAAATCCAGCTCCAGGAAGGACAATCTGCTCCATTTCATCAACATATTTTTCCATTATCTTGTCAAATATGAGTACCCGAATACCCGCTGTGGAATCCCCGGTCTCTTTACCTGGTTCAACAAGTTTTCCAAGCCTAGTCGTGAAACCAAATAACCGCTGGGAAATGATAAGAGCTCCCAAAACCGACCACATCCCAAAGTGTGATTCACATGGAAACTTTTTAACAAATGCAACAGAAAGGGGATCCGGCCTGGTGTTGAAATAATGCATCATCCATCTGTATTGAAGTGCTTTAATTGCCGAGAAGGAGACACCCAGTTTCTTGCTTTTCCGCATTTCCTTGTAAATTGCAATTGTTATTCCAATCATAGCAAAAGGAATGAAGATTATTTGAATCAGTATATAAAATATGATTTGAAAAAGCTTAATAAAAAAACGAATGAAAATTGGAAGCTGTTTTTTATCTGACATAAGGTATCCTTATTTTAATTATAATTCTTTTCTTGCCATGAATGGCAAAGCTATTGTGCCAAACTAGTATCTTATCGAAATTATATCATATGCTATAGTACGACGAAGTATCAATCCCGGCGATGGCTTCAGGATTTAATATTATAAAAAAGAGAGGTACATTTCTGCACCTCTCTTTGAATTTTGACAATTAATGATTTATATTAATTGTGAACTGGATTATTTCCAAATGGAACTCCTCTTGCATGTTCATATACATGAGAAGGTACATCCAAATTAAGATTTTGAGCTTTACCGTTAGGTCCCTTAGCTTTAAGTTTTACATTCATTGCCCATTCAGGAGGACTTCCTGTTTGTACAACATCAAATGCAACAACTTTAGTTTCACCAGCAACAAAAGTCTGATAACAACTTTCACTAGTTACTAGGTTACCATTTTCATCATATGTACCTGCAACTTCATATCCTTGAGGAACTCTCGCACATAAATCTACTTCCCAGTTGTCATCACTAGTAAAGATGAAAGGATATACATAGCTTAATGAACCTTCATCCCATTGAGCATCAATTGGATAAATGACATCCAATTGACTTCCATGTAAAACAGTTCTTATGCCACCTTTCCATTCTACAGTTCCATCTTTTTTAATAACTTTTATAATATCGAATTCTTTTGTAGCATAATCAGCTACGCCATCCCCATTTATATCACTTATAAAATCAGTTGGAGATTTTGGAAGACCTGTGAAAACACTAGCACGTGTTTCTTTATCTTTATATAATACAATAACAAGATAGTCTCCAATTTGATCTTCATAAGCGAAACAAGTACCTTTGGTATCAGTTGTACAAGAAGATATTAGTCCAACATCAGCTTCAAATACCGTAGCATATTCGCTTTTATTAGGATTTTTTGTATATAAAGTCTGAAATTCCACATCGTTACGATCAAAGACTTTAACATATCCATGAGCTGGTTCTACAGTAGTTCCACCACCACCAAGACTTACAGTGTGAAGGTTGACTATATTAAAGTCAGCTACAGGGCATCCTTCAAATTTATCAATACCAAA
>JBHPJE010000039.1:0-2467 GCA_042568205.1 Patescibacteria group bacterium | reverse complement strand
GTTAATCAAAACACTGCTGAAGAATTAGATATTAGAGCAGCTGATCGAGTTGATATTAAAGTTGGAAGAAGAGACTTAACTGCTATCCTCGATATTAGTGAAGGAAAAGAATTAGCAAATAACGAAGTAGGATTGTTCGCTGAAACATGGGATAAATTAAAAGTGAAGCGCAGCGATAAAGTCACTGTTTGCATCGCTCCAAAACCTGAAGCTAATAAATATATCAAAAGAAAACTTGAAGGTCATGAACTTACAGCAGAAGAATTAGACGCAATTATTAAAGAAGTTGTTGCAGATGATTTATCTGATATTGAATTGACATATTTTGTCTCAGCATGTTTTTGTAACGGACTTTCAGATGATGAAACAGCAAATTTAACTCGATCTATTGTAAAACATGGTGATCAATTGAAATTCAACAAAAAAATTGTAATGGATAAGCATTGTATTGGTGGAGTTCCAGGAAATAGGACAACAATGTTAGTAGTACCTATGATTACGTCTCTTGGCTATACAATGCCAAAAACTTCATCTCGTGCAATTACAAGTCCGTCTGGGACTGCTGACACAATGGAAGTAATTGCAAATGTTGTGAATGATGCAAAAAGACTTCAAAAAATTGCACAAAAAGTTGGTGGATTTATTACTTGGGGTGGTGGAGTTGACCTTGCTGCAGCTGATGACAAATTAATTCGTGTTCGATACCCATTAAAGTTAGATCCTGAAGGAATGCTACTTGCTTCGATCATGGCAAAGAAACATTCTGTTTCTGCTAATAACGTTATTATTGATATTCCAATGGGAGCTCAAGGAAAAGTTAAGGATAAAAAAGCTGCAAATCACTTAAAAAAGAGATTCTTAAGTATTGCAAAAATATTAGGAATGAAAATGAAGGTTGTTATTACTAATGCAGATCAACCAATTGGTTATGGAATTGGACCTGTTTTAGAAGTGAATGATGTATTAAGTGTTTTGAAAAATGAAAAAGATGCCCCTAAAGATTTAAAGAAAAAAGCAATTATGCTTGTTACTGAGCTTCTATATTTAACACTTGATTACAAACTTAAGTCTAATGCTAGAAGAGCCGCAAAAAAGGCTTTAAAAAGCGGCAAAGCTTACGAACAATTTATAAAAATTGTTGAAGCTCAAGGTAAAAAGAAGCTTCCGGCAATTGGTGAATTTAAATTGGTTGTTAAATCTAATAAAACAGGAAAAGTTACTAATATTAAGAATAAATTTATTGCAACTATCGCGCGGCAAGCTGGTGCACCAAAAGATTCTGGTGCAGGTGTCTACATTCATGCAAAACTTGGTGATAAAGTTAAAAAAGGTCAGAAGTTATTCACTGTTTATTTTGAAAATGATGATAGAATGAAATATGTGAAAGATTTAAAACCAGTCAAAGCATATACAATTAATTAATTTATATGGAATACCAGGAAATAATCGACAAAATTAAAAGTCTTGAAATTCAGGGTGCCCGAAATATTGCAATTGCAGCAGTTGAAGCTTTTGGAATGAAATTAAAAGAAACTCAGGACGAAGCAGAACTCAAAAAAGCACATGATGAACTGATTGCAACCCGCGCAACTGAACCAGCGCTTAGGAATGCGCTAAAATACTGCTTGGTAAATTATAAAAACGAGCCTGAAATCGCAGAAAAAGCTAAAAACCACTTTGCAGAATCAAAGAAAAAAATCGCAGAATATGGTTCAAAGAAAATCCATGATGGAATGAAGGTTTTCACTCACTGTCACTCCTCTACTGCACGTGCAATCATTGAACAAGCATGGGAAGACGGAAAAAAATTCGAAGTTTATAACACTGAAACTCGTCCAAAATTCCAGGGACGCAAAACAGCAACCAAATTAGCAGCAAAAGGGATTCCAGTTACTCATTTTGTTGATAGTGCAGGTCGATCAATGCTAAGAAAATGTGACCTCTTTCTTTTTGGATGTGACGCAGTAACAGCTGAAGGAAAATTAATTAATAAAATAGGAACAGAAATGCTTGCAGAAGCAGCTCACGACAGCCGAATTGACGCATATTCTTGTACAAACGCATGGAAGTTCAATCCACTTACACTTTACGGTGAAGAAGAAGAAATCGAACAACGCGATCCAAATGAAGTTTGGGAAAATCCACCAAATGGAGTGAAAATTTACAATCCAGCATTCGAAGTAACCTCACCTGACATGTTCACAGGTGTAATCACAGAACTAGGTATTTATAAAGGAGAAGCATTAGTAGATGCAGTCAAGGAAGAATATCCTTGGATGTTTGAGTAGAATTGCTAATTTCCAGTTTTTTGATAAGCTTTTAACTATGAAAGCTAAAGTTTTACGAACAGGTATAGATGTCGGCTCTACAACTGCAAAAGTTGCAATTTTGGACAATAATGACAAGATCGTCTTTTCTAAGTATATAAGGCACAATACTGATATTCAAAATACATTAATCAACATTT
>JBHPJE010000004.1:0-82043 GCA_042568205.1 Patescibacteria group bacterium | reverse complement strand
ATGATGAAGTTGAACAAGCTTTGCAGGTACTTGATGCCCAAAGCAAGAATTCAACATTAATCTATTTTAGCTCAAAAGATAACAATAACTTCAAATATGAAAAGAAGTATAAGCTTGGTAAGACCGAGTTTAAAGAAATATAGGAATTTAATTTTGGGTGTTACAGCTTTCTTAGTTGCTACAGCGTATCCAGGTTATCTGATGTCTCAAGAGCTTTCAGCAAATATTATAATTGATAAGCTCTATAGAGCAGGTGAGGAAGTTATTGTTGATTATGATGTAGATTTAAAAGTCTATGAAAATATCAGTGGGAAGGTAAATGTTTCTTTTAGTGAAAAGGTTATTGATGCTATTAAAAATGCTGAGAAAGAAATTTATATTGCGATGTATTCTTTTAATTTAGAAGATGCATTAAAAGAACTTATTAATGCAAAGAATAGAGGTGTGAAAGTGGTAATTTATTATCCATATGAGAAATCTGATACTTTTGATGAGTTCTTGGCAGAAGATAAAGGAGAATTAGATGTAAGATATGTTGGAAAATACGAAAAAGAAGAGGATTATTACCATATGCATCATAAATTTATGATTGTAGATGAGGAGGTTTTATTAACTGGCCCTTGGAACTGGTCTCATTTTCAGGAAGATTTAGATCCAAATATTTTAATTGAAACTCATGATAAAGAAATTATTAAAAGCTATATGAATGAAATTAGTCGAATTGATAGGGGATTTTCGGGTTATAATAAATTTCGAGATTTAGCATATGTGCCATGGGAAAAACAAATTAATTATCCTAATGAAGATTATGTAGAAGTATGGTGGTCACCAGGCAGAAGATTTAATTCAATTGAATCCCGTGCAGTTAACTTAATTGATAACGCTGAAGAAACAATAGATATCTCAATGACAATTTTTGATTCATACAGAATTAGTCGTAAATTAATCAATAAAGCAAAGGAAGGCATTATGGTTAGGCTGATTGCAGATATCAATCTTAAATATGATGAAAATTCAAATATAAGATGGCTTGAAAATAAAATTCAGGAGCAAGAATTAGGAGACTATTTTGAGATTTATGATGGAGGAGTTTTACCAACTGACGAAAATTCAGAATATTCAATTTTTCATCATCACAATATGGTAGTTGATAATGAATTTGTGCTTACAAGTACAGCAAATTGGACACATGGCGGATTCTTTTTGAATGATGAGAACACTTTAATTATTAAAAACAAACTAACTGCCGATAGATTTACTGAGATATTTAATAACTACTTAACTTATAAATATTAATATGGATTGGGAATACGTAGGACAATTAGTATTAGTAGTAGTGTTGGCGCTTATCCCAGCGCTAATATGGCTAAGAATATGGAAAGGTAGAAATACTAATAAAAAGGCTAAAAGATATATGTTGTATGCATTTTTGTTAGGATCTTTAACTGTATTCCCTGTTTTATTAGTTCATTATATTTGGGAGGTATTTCCTCAGACAGATATAATTAATTTAATTGCTCAAACAAAGATTGATGGTAAACAAAAAATAATAATTGTTTTCACGATTTTAGCTGTAGTAGAAGAGATTGCTAAGTTCTTGGTTGTATTTTTTATTGATAAATCATCAAATTTAGTAAGAAGTATTCACGATGCTATTAAGTTTGGAGTAGTTGCTGGTTTGGGATTCGCTTTTGCTGAAAATATCTACTATTTCTACACAGTTGGTACAGATATGCCGATTATTCAATTCTTGGCTTTATTTAGCTTTAGATCCCTTGTTACAGTATGTGGACATTTGATTTTTTCAGGGATTTTTGGGAATTATTATGGAGTATCCAAGTTTTCAAGGTCATACGCTACCCATGAATATTGGGGAAAGAGTAAGAAATTTGATAAAAGAGCGCTTTCTGATAAGGATTTAGAGCGAAAAGCATTTGTTTTTCAAAAGGTTATGATTGCAAAAGGTCTATTTTTTGCCAGTGCAATCCATGCTTGTTTCAATTATTTCCTTGAACAGGGAATGATCAGTTATGTTTTATGGCTAATTGGCTTATGTTTGGTGTATTTAATATACTTATATAGAAGGAGAAGTGGTTATATTAACGTTGTATATAGAAGATCAAAGTTTTCTCATATGCGCGACAAAGATAAAGATGTTGTACTTGAATTATTGGGTATGTGGTATAAGGAAGGGAAATATTTACAGGTCATTGAAACAAGTAAAAGATTATTAAAAAAAGATCCAAATAATCCTTTAGTACGTTTGTTTATGAATAAAGCTGTTGATAATCAGCGCTTTATTGATGCATATACTGCAATAAGAAACCTATTTGTACCTAAAAATTACCTTGAAGGACTAGATGAAGATTCAGAAGAAAAAAGCGAGAAAAAGGTTGCAAAATAAGCTGGGTATGGTATAATTATAGTAATAAAATAAAAATTAACCATTCTAAACATGGAAGAAAACGCACCTGTTCCACCAAATATGGAACAAAAAACTGTAAAGTTTGAGATCGGAAAAGTTCTTGCTGTTGTGATTGCTGTAGCAGTAATTGCAGGTGTAGCGAGTGTATTCTTAACATCAAACTATTTTCAAGGGAATTTGTACGATACTACGGGTAGAATTACTGAAACTGCACCAATTGATACAATGAAGACAATTGTGCAACCAATTGAAACTGCACCATTGGATACAATAAAGACAAAAACAGATTCACTTGAAATGGATACTTCTAACTTGGATATAATAAAGATAAAATCAATAACTGAAATCGAAAAGGATATAGATGAAAATGCAGTTGTTACTGCAAAATCAATAACTGAAATAGAAAAAGATATAGATGAATATGAAGTTATGGAATATTTTGTAGATTCTAAAGAAATTGATTCAACTAAAGCTACATTAGATACAAGTTTAGATCCAAATGAGTTTGATGGAGTTGAAAAAGTAGAAACAGATGAATTTGATGAAAAAGATTTGAAATTAGCTCAATAATTATAATAAATCTAAAGAACCTTATTAATTTAAGGTTCTTTTTTATTGCATAAATTTATTAGATTAAGTAATCTAAATCCAGAATTACTAACCTTTTAATCATGGAAGAATTATTTGCACTCGTTCCAATTTTTGTGATCGTCGTGATTATACTTCTAGCAAGTATCCGGCAGATCAATGAATATCAACGTGGAGTTATGTTTACTCTTGGTAAATACACAGGTACTAAAATGCCAGGTTGGCGTTTAGTTGTACCGGTTTTTCAAAGCATGAGGAAAGTTGATATCCGTACAAAAGCAGTTGATGTGCCTGATCAGGAAGCAATTACAAAAGATAATGTTTCAATTCATATTAATGCAGTAATTTATTATAAAGTTAACGCTGCAGATAAATCGATTATTGAAGTAGAAAATTTTTACTACGCAATTTCACAGCTTGCACAAACAACAATGCGTAATGCAGTTGGTGAAGTTAGTTTAGATGATTTATTAAAGAATAGAGATCAAATTGCTCATAGAATTCAGGGGATAGTAGATAAAGCTTCTGATCCGTGGGGGATTAAAGTTGAATCAGTTGAATTAAAAGATATTGTACTACCACAAGATTTGAAGAGAACAATGGCAAAAGAAGCTGAAGCAGAAAGAGAAAAAAGAGCAGTTATTATTAGAGCAGCAGGTGAAGTTGAAGCTGCAGAAAATATGGCGAATGCAGCAAAAACTCTTCACTCAGCACCAGGAGCACTTCATTTAAGAACTCTTCAAACAGTAAATGATCTTTCATCAGATCAATCAAATACAACTATTTGGATGATGCCAATTGAAGCACTTAGAGCAATGGAAAGTGTTGGAAGAATGGCTGATAAAAAATAATTAACTACAATTAAGAATGCTTAAAAAGATATTAGATTTTCTTCGTAAAATCGGACTTCTTCACAGTGGCTCAGCTACTTGGAAAGGTAAAGGAACAGGGGACTACAATACAGCTGAATATGGGAAACATGAAAAACACGAATCAAGTGATGAGCACGAGGAGTAAAAAATTAAAAAACTTCTTAATAAAGGTTTAAAATGCCTTGAATAAGGCTTTTCTTTATATTTGCCATAAGGTTGAATTTATTTTGTAATGATGTCGGGAATGTTTACTTATAACTATTCCATTATTAACCAAATTCAACATGACTGAACAACAATCAGGTCCAAGGGACCCTAGAGATGAAACTCTAGAAACGATGGCTGCATTTATAAGCGTTGGTGAAGAAGCAAAGGATTATTCTCCTGAATACTCTCCAGAATTTGTAGCAGAAGTAAAACAATCATTAGCTGACGATGTTCTTACTAAGAGAATGGTTAGAGCAATTTTTAATTGGGAAACAGAATCTGAAGCTCGTAAAATGTTCGAAGCAGTAAAAGCTGGAAGAGAAAGCGGTCAAAAAGTTGAAGCAGTTTTGCAAGAATTTAGCGAAAGACGTGAACAATTATTGAATCCTGATGCTGGTTTAAGCTCAGAACAATATTTGGATGAAGTAGAAACTTTAGACGCTGAATTCAAGAAAAGATTAGCAGCGCTTGGAGTTACTGACGCAATTTTAAAACTCTAATCAATTCAATATGTCAAAAAAAGACACACCCGACGCTGCATCGGAAGCTAGAGCAGATATGTCAGAATTTTTAGGGACAGCAACTAGAAATAACTCTGGTCAGTTTTCCCCAGAATTAATTCAAAGAGTTGAAGCAGAATTAGCTACAGGGAATCTTAATCAAGCCCTTGCTCGTAATATATATGCTTCTACAAATGAACAATTAGCTACTGAAATGCTTGAAGCAATATTAGAAGCAATAGAAAGAGCTAAAAATATTGAGGCTATACACGAAACTTGCCGAGAAAAAATGAATGCTTTATTACTCCAATATAAAGGAGATCTTACTGCTGAAGAGGATGCAGAACTTAGAGAAAAAGTAGAGCAAATTGAAGCAGAAAGAAATGCAGAGTTAGCAAAAGTTACTGGATCTACAAGCCAAGTTGAAGCAACTGATAATTCAAAAGATTTTGATCCTTATGTCCTTGAGCAAATTCAAGAACTTGAAGCAAAAGGTTTTTTACCTAATGAAGTTGCGGACGTAATTAGGCAAACAGATCCAGCTGATGCTTTAAAAACACTTAATGAAATTATGGGAGCACTATTAGTATTATCAGAACAAGGTGAAGAATATAAAAATTTAGAACAACTTGAAGAAGCTGTAGTTGATTCAGCAATGCTAAAAGTTAGTTTTACAGGTGGATGTGATGCAGATTCAGGAAGATATGCTGAATTAGAGGAAGAATAAGCTTTAGCCTCTCAATTCCTTCATATGATCCACACGCTTTTGTATTAAAGCGTCGGTTCCTATGTCATCACGATAAAAAACTTTGCCGCTAACGCTCGACAGAGCTGAAGCGGCTATTTTTTCTGCTTCGCTGATTGTATCTGCGATTCCTACAAAGGCTAATGCGCGGCTTCCACTCATATAAATTCCATCGTCACGCTCGTCTACCGAAGCATAGTATAATTTTACACCTTCTGGCACTTCTCCAACTTCAATTTTTTCTCCTTTAACCGGATTTTCTGGATATCCTTCAGGAACAACATATTTGCAAACCGTAGCTTGGTGTTCAAATCGGGCATCGTATAAATGAAGAGTCCCATCAATCACATGCTCACATAAAGTCACGAAATCGCTCTTTAAAATTGGCAAAACATTCATTGCTTCAGGATCTCCGAATCGTGCATTGTATTCGATTAATCCGAGGCCAGTCGAAGTTGCAATGAATCCACCGTACATTATTCCTTTGAATTCGCATCCGGTTTCATCAAACAATGCTTTCGCAGTGCGTTGTGTTATTTCAATTGCTTTTGCAACGTCTTCAGGCTTGATAAAAGGCAGCAAGTGGTTTGCATCGCTATAAGTTCCCATTCCACCAGTGTTCGGACCTGTATCGCCATTGTGTGCTCTTTTATGATCTTGGATTGCAGGCATTGGGATAATTGTCTTTCCATCACAGAAACACATCAATGAAAATTCTTCACCAACAAATTTTTCTTCAATTACAACTCGGCCGAACTTTTTGATGCATTTTTCTGCCCATTCAATTCCTTCTTCAGGATTTTCAATATGCTCACCGCTCACTTTCACACCTTTCCCACCCATTAATCCATCAGCTTTAATTACATATTTTCCACCTAACTCTTCAATAAATTCAGCCATCCCGTCAGAAGAAGTGAAAACTTTAAATTTTGGATTTCCAGGTATTTCATATTTAGCGCATAGATCACGAGTGAAAGATTTTGAAGATTCGAGTCTTGCAACTGTTGCTAAAGGAGCCATTGATCGAACTTCAACTTCCAATAAAGCATCAACACATCCATCTGCAATTGGATCATCTGGACCAACAACTGCAAAATCAACTTTCTCTTCAACTGCGAGTTTTTTAAGTTGGTCGAATTCATCTAAAGGGCCTGTTTCATATCGGTCAGCAAGTTTTGCAATTCCTGGATTTTTGGCTTTACCATAAGCGATAAGCGAAACATCTTGTGGGCTTTTTTTAAGTGCTTCTGCGATTACATGCTCGCGGGCACCATTTCCCACTAATAATATTTTTTTCATATTTTAATTTAGTTATAACAATGTCATTGGCTCTCCAGCCTCTTCTTTTAAAGGATGAGCTTTTCGCCGTGCTTCTTCTGCAGCTTGAAGAGTTTTTTCAGTTACATTTCTTGTTGGATATTTTCCTGAGAAGCAAGCTCCACAGAAAGTTTTAATATCTTTATTACCTTCGTGAGCTGCTTTTTCTAAATCTTTCAATTCCTGATAGAAAACCTTATCAGCTCCAATTACTTTTGCGATTGTTTCATCAGTAATATTGTATGCAACGAAATCCTTTCTAGTTGGCATATCCACGCCATAAACACAAGGTGATACTAATTGAGGAGCACATGAGGCAATATAAACCTTTTTAGCTCCTGCAGCTCTAACCATTTCAATTATCTTTTTTGATGTATTTCCTCGAACAATGCTGTCATCTACAAGTAATACATTCTTTCTTCGAAGTTCAAGTTTTATTGGATTCAATTTAAATTTAATAGATTTTCTACGAATTGCCTGACCAGGCATAATAAATGTTCGTCCAATGTATCTATTTTTAATAAGTCCTTCTCTATATTTAACGCCAAGTTGATGTGCTAAAGGGATCGCAGAACTTCTTGCACTATCAGGAACCGGAATAACTACATCAATATCAATTTTTGCAGCTTTGATCTGATCTACTAGGTATTCTCCTAATCTTAAACGTGTTTTATAAACACTGATTTTATCAATTGTTGAATCTGGACGAGCAAGATAAACCCATTCAAATAAACAATGTGCTCTTGGTTTTTTTACGGAACAGATTTTTCTATGTAATTTATTCTTTTTATCAATATAAACAACTTCTCCTGGTTCAATATCATCAACAAATTCAAAATCCAAAGTATCAATTGCAACTGTTTCAGAAGCAATAATATACTCAGTCTTAGTTGTTGTTTTTCGCTTTCCAATACATAAAGGTCGAATTCCATATGGATCTCTGAAAGCAACGATTCCATGGTCACCAACTAAAGTTATCACACTATATGAACCTTTTACTCTTTTGAATACTTTAGACATAGCATTAAAAATATTCTCAGGTTTCAAGTGTTTTACATGCTGTGCTCTAAATTCATGGGCAACAACATTTAATAAAACCTCAGAGTCGCTTCCTGTATTTAAAAACCGCTTATCTTTATCAATTACCTGCTTTTTAAGTTGTTCGTAATTTGTTAAGTTCCCGTTATGTACGAGCGCAATTCCATAAGGTGAATTTACATAAAATGGTTGAGATTCAGCTGCTTTATAACCACCAGCAGTAGGGTAGCGAACGTGCGCAATTCCCATTGGACCGGTAAGTCTCATCATATTCTTTTGCCTAAATACATCACGAGCAAGACCATCACCTTTTTTTAAATGAAAATTATCATCAAAAGTCATCATTCCTGCTTGGTCCTGACCACGATGTTGTAGGGTAATTAATCCATCATAGAGTTCAGGAGCAATATTGTTCGATCCCATAATTCCTATGATTCCACACATGAGCGCGTTGGTTAAGATATATTATTAAGTCGCTTTGCAGCTTTTACTGTATTTTCCATTAAGCATGCTACTGTCATTGGTCCTGCGCCCCCAGGTACGGGAGTTATATAAGACGCTTTTGGCTCGATCGTTTCAAAATCGCAATCTCCACAGAGTTTTCCATCATCTTTTCTATTAACTCCAATATCGATAACAACAGCGCCATCTTTGACCATGTCTTCAGATATAAGCCCTGCTCTTCCAACTGCCACACATAAAAGATCAGCATTCAAAGTATGTTTTTTTAGATCTTTTGTTTTAATATGACAAATTGTAGGAGTTGCTCCGCGATTCAGAAGCATTGTAGCAAGTGGTTTCCCAACGATATTAGATGCTCCAACAATTGTTGCATCCATACCTTCAGGATTTATATCGTAATATTCAAGCATTTTAATCACACCTGCAGGAGTGCAAGGCGGCAAATCTTCAAATTCAGTTCCTAAGAACATTTTTCCAAGGTTGTAAGCGGTAAATCCATCAACATCTTTATGAGGATCAATCGCCCGAATCACTTTTGGAACTTCAAAATGCTCAGGTAAAGGTAGCTGAACAAGAATCCCATGAATAGAATTATCATTATTTAGTTCTTCAATCTTTGCTAAAAGTTCAAGCTGAGTTAGTTTTTCATCATAATCAAATTGCACCCATTCAATTCCTGTTTTATCACACGCTTTCCTTTTTTGTTTAATATAAGAAAGACTGGCAGGATTGTCTCCGACCATTATTACAGCTAATTTCGGCTGAAGAGTATGCTTATCATGAAGTTCCTTAACCTCTACAGCAAGATTTTCATATATCTCATTAGCTATTTTTTTGCCATCTATAAGCGCCATAATTGAATTTCCTAGTGCCGGGCTTTATATTAACAGGAACAAAGCTTTAAGTAAATATTAAAACTTAACCTTTGGTCTCCCAATAATCCGTTCTAATTCTTTGCAGAGGATTCCTAATTCATTTTTTTGTAATAACTTTTTTGTGGGATCTTGTTTTCCTTGAGATAAGTAGCTGAATAAAGCTTTATAGAATTTTTCAGCAGCAGCTTTAGCTTCATTATATTTACTTAGCCGATCAGTAAATGCTTTTAATGTTGCTATGCGCGCGACACTGTAATCTAAATGTTGTTGCCAAGCAGCTTCTTGGTCTTGTTTATTATCTTGCAACAAACAACTTTCAACTAATTCTAATTGAGTTAGTAAACTATTTGCGATTCTCAATATCTCTTTTCGACCTCCTGCTAACAATACAGAGTCAATTAATCTGTTAGTTGCATTAGTAAGTATACCAATATGCTGAGACACCAGGTCTTCTAAAGTATAGGGGCTTGCCTCTTGTTCCGGTGGATTTTCAGGTAATTGTGTCATTTGAAAAAGGTTAAAGGGGAAGGGAAATTTAGCACAGTTCTGCAACATCATCAGCTGTAATTAATCTTTCAAGTTCTTCAACTTTTCCTGCAAACATTGCAATTATTTGTTGATTTACTTCATTCCAAGCCTGCTGGCTCATTTGTTTATCTAATTGATTAGCCAAGCTGTCGATTAAAATCCAGATTTTACTACCACTATTAAACTCATCTTTAATTGTATTAATATCTTCGTAAAGATCTCGCATATTTGATCTTGTAAAATGAAATCTTTGACTTGATTCTCCTTCTTTTAATATTTCATCAAATGCCCTCATTAATACTACAACTTCTCCAAATTTTAGTAATAATTCATCTCTGAAATGCCCAATTAACACTTCATTAACCTTAGTTCTCGTATCAACTGCTTCTTTATATTCTTTTTCTCTATCAGTAGGAAAGTGAAATTCTCCACCTTCTAAATATTCGTCATTTAATTTTTTTATTAAGGCATCTCTTAGTCGCACAGCTTCACGTCTTTTATGTGGCTCTGGTTCAATTCCCCTCAATTTTAATGTATAATTTTTTAAACAACCTATTAAAGTCATATACTCTTCTGTATCTGCGCAATTTTTTAGAATGTTTCTGATTCTTTGATCTAAAGTGCGCATATGTTCCGGCTCACCCTGGAAATAATCGGCCACAGCTTGCTCAAACATACTTTTTCTTACAAGTGCTTCTGGTTTAAATTCTGTTCTTTCTGGCATATTCGTTTATTAACAAATAGGCGCAAACTATACACCTTCGTGAATATTTGTCAACAACCATCTAGAATATTTACTTAAGCGGAACAATCAACTTAAACTTCCCTGTTTTTTCATCGTTTTTAATATCTTTTACCATTTCAATATCGATTTTAACGTCATTGTGTAAATCTTTTGATTCTAAAATCTTATTAATCTCTTTTTCTGCAGCCTTTTTAATCTTATCTTTATCCCCATGAGCAACAATATGCAAATCTAATTTATGTTTAGATCTCTGGATAAATTGAAACTTATCCAATCCTTCAACAAAAAACTCAACTAAAACAAGAGGATGCAAAAAGTCACGGCCTCCATCTTTCTTATCAAACCACAAAAATTCTTCAGCACGCCCTGCAATATTTTTAATAACAGGAAAACTCCAACCACAATCACAACCTTTTTCTTCAAGTGCAACAGCATCATTCATTTCATATCGAATCAATGGTTGAGTGAAATTATAAAGAGTCGTCATGATCAAATTCTCTTTATCAAAATCAAAAACATGCCAATCATCAAACATATGAAGATCTTTGTGTTTATCGCAGTGCGAAGCCATACAGATAGACTCAGAAGATGCATAGTAGTTAGTTGGTTCAACATCAAACGCTTCAACAATTTTTTCCTGCATATGCGGACTTAATGGATCCCCTGAACATAAAATTTTCTCTAAATGAATATCAACATTACCTTTTAATTGCTCCTGAGCAATCAAATATGCCCCTGAAGAATATCCACTTAAAGTTCGCGGCTGAAACTCATTAACTTTCTTAATAATTTCTTCAAGAGGACTATTTATATCAATCGCTACAAAATCAAATAAGAACTTCGGAGCAGAAGATGCCAAGCTTATCCCAGCATAATGTCCGCCCATTGCTCCAATATATGCCAACCGAGCCTTTTTAAATAGATTGACTTTGGTCTTAGTAACGCGATTTATTGCCATTGCCATAAGAATAGCCCAATCATTAGGACCATAAACAAAAATTCCCACTTTCCCAGTTGATCCGGATGTATGAATTACATGATATTTGTTCATATATTTATCTCCGGTTTTTGGATGATCAGCAATAAACTTTTCTAATTTTTTGTGCTTAAGATTAGGATCACAAACAAAGTCATCATAATTCTCCATCATGATTTGCTTGTTGATAGTTGGAATATCACGAATTGGAACTTTTTTATAATTATCAAGTGTGATTCCTGCTTTTTTATAATATTCCTTGTAGAATTTTGAGTGAGTAAGAACGTGTTTTAAAAGCTTTCTTAAACGTTTATCTTGTAGTCGCTCAATTTGAGCAGCATTCATTTTTTCTGCTGGTTTTAAGGCCAAAATGTAATAAATAAGTCTTAGCATTTGTGTGAGGGTAAAATCTAAAAGTTATTATAACATAATGGCCCTCGATTGACCAGTGTGGCGAAAAATGGTATAATATATACAGTAAACTTAACTAAAAAATAAGATGGAAAAACAAGAACCAAAATTAAATGGTGAGGCAATCTCTCACGAATTACATGCATTAGCTGAAGAATTACACACTCTTTCTGAACATGATCATTTCTCAGAATTAAAAGAAAAAGCATTTTCAATACTTGATCGTATGAAAAGTGTTTTTAATGATTCTGATTTATTTGATTTTGATAGGAGAGATGGTGGTGTTGAAGCATGTAACAATGCAGCAAATCAGCTTAATCTAATGGAGGCTGACTACGTTAATGGAGTAGTATCAGAAAAAGAAGATAAATTAAGCCCATTAGTTGAAGAGTTAAAACAATTAATTAAAGAAGCTTTGGATACAATTGATAAAGCTAGACAAGAAGATGATCCAGATGAAAATATTGAAGATAGAGTTAGAGAAGCTACACGAACAGATGATTACGAAGGTCTTTCAACTGACGATGATGCTCAAGGTTTAGGATCAAAACTAACATAAAAATAAAATGCCAAATACACTACCTGGGCTTAGCCAGAATCCAAAAAAACAATTTGATTCAATTGGAAAATTCCTTAAAGATAATTTTGATTTAGCAAAAGGAAAAGGTGTAATTGTAGTTCATGATAAAGCCCTAGAAAAACAAAAAAATGTACGTGATGCAGTCGTTAGTACACAAGTTGATAAAGGTGGTTATTATTTTGAAGTAGCTATTAATTTAAAAACTCCTGTTAATGGATTTAGACAATTTAGTTATCAACTTTGGTTTAATAAACGTGGTGTTTGTTCATTTATTAATTTGCCTTCAAAATTTAAAAATAAATTCAATCCATTTCCTTTAAATTTTAAAAGAATGATGGTTCTTTTAAAAAGAAATACAAAAGCTCTAAAAGCAAAAATGGTTCCCAAAAGTCAAAAAATTGCTGAACGTTAACCTACTTCACCACGATATTAACTAATCGCCCTGGAACATAAATTTCCTTCACGATCTTTTTACCATGCAAATATTTTTGAATATTATTTAAATTTTTTGCTAACTTAATTGCACCTTCCTGATCAATTGTTGCCTCAGCTTCAACCTTCGCACGTACTTTTCCATTAATCTGAACAACCAATTCAATTGCATCCTCAACAATCATTGCTTCATCATATTCTGGCCATTTTGACTCAAATATGCTCTTTTTATTACCAAGGTAGGCCCAAAGTTCTTCAGCTAAATGAGGAGCAATAGGAGCAATTAATTGAACTGCAAGCTTCTTAGAATGATCATCAATCCGCGTTTTTCCAACTGTATTTGTGAATTCCATTAATGCTGAAACAACAGTATTGAACTGAAATTTATTCATATCCTCAGTAACCTTTTTAATTGTTTTATGAAGAGTTGTTTTTAGTTTCTTTTCATCTTCAACTTTTGCTTTTGTGAAAATAAGATCGAAAAATTTATCAACAAATCGAGCAATACCTTTAATCCCTGAATCATCCCAATCTCCACCATCAGTAAATGGACCCATAAACATCAGATACATTCTGAAAATATCAGATCCATATTTATCAATAAACGAATCAGGCGAAACAACATTTCCTTTAGATTTAGACATTTTTGCTCCATCTTTTGTAATAAGACCCTGATGAACCAAAGTCTTAAAAGGTTCTTCAAAATCAATATGACCTAAATCTTTCATAACCTTATTTATAAAACGTGCATATAAAAGATGCATACATGCATGTTCAGGACCTCCAATATACATATCAACAGGAAGCCATTTATTTGTTCGCTTTTTCTCAAAGGCTTCTTTAGTGTCGTGAGCGTTCGGATATCTTAAATAATACCAACTTGAGCATACAAAGGTATCCATAGTGTCGGCTTCACGCTCAGCTTTTTTGCCACAATTAGGACATTTGGTATTTATAAAACTTTTCACGGTTGCAAGAGGAGATTTGCCTTTAGGTTTGTAATCGATATTTTTTCCCATAGGCAATTCTACCGGAAGATCTTTTTCAGGAACTGGCAATTCACCACACTTTTCACAATTAATAATTGGGATTGGAGCTCCCCAAAATCTTTGTCGAGAAATAAGCCAGTCTCTTAATTTATACTGAACTTTAAAGTCGCCATTTTTAGCTTTCTTAAGCTTTTGAGTGATATCTTTACGAGCTTGATTTGATTTCTTTCCATTAAACTCTTTTGAATTCACAAGCTTTCCATCTTGTGTGAATGCTTCTTTTTTAATATCAGATTTTCCTTCAGCAGGTTTTATAACTTCTTTAATTTCTAATTTAAACTTTTTAGCAAATTCATAATCTCTTTCATCATGCGCTGGAACCGCCATGACAGCCCCGGTTCCATAAGAAGCCAGCACATAATCAGCTGTCCAAATTGGTACAACCTCTCCATTCACAGGATTTACAGCAAATCCACCAGTTTCAACTCCAGTCTTCTCACGACCTTCAGCTGTTCGTTCAATATCAGTTTCTTTGCGGGCTTTTTTAACATAATTCTTAACATTATCTTTATGTTTATCAGTTGTAATTTCTTTTACTAATTCATGTTCAGGGGCTAAAACCATGTAAGTACAGCCATAAAGTGTGTCGATTCTTGTTGTGAATACAGTAATTTTTTTACCTGTTGGTTCTTTTGTCTCAGGATCTACAATTTCAAAATCAATTTCACTTCCAATAGATTTTCCAATCCAATGCTCCTGCATTAATTTTGTTTTTTCTGGCCAATCTAAACCTTCAAAATCAAGCAACCTTTCAGCATAATCCCGAATCTTAAAAAACCACTGACTTAAATCTTTTTTAGTAACTTCGGCATCGCAACGCTCACAAGCGCCATCATGAACTTGCTCATTTGCAAGCACGGTTTTACATTTTGGACACCAGTTTACAGGCGATTTTTTCTTATAAGCCAATCCTTTATTATAAAGTTGAATAAACATCCACTGTGTCCATTTATAGTACTCAGAAGAGCTTGTTTGAACCTCAGTATCCCAGTTGTACATTGCACCCATCTCACTTAATTGCTTGCGCATATATTTAATATTCTTTTCTGTGCTTTTTGCTGGATGAACTCCATTCTTAATAGCGTAATTTTCAGCAGGAAGTCCGAAACTGTCATATCCCATTGGCTCAAAAACATTAAAACCATTCATTTTTTTATAACGCCCCCAGGAATCAGCAGGTGCAAAATTATACCAATGACCTATATGAAGTTTGTCCCCAGAAGGGTAGGGGAACATCACAAGATTATAATATGTAGGTTTTTTTGAATTAAAATCTGTTTTGTAGAGGCCGTCCTTTGCCCATTTAGTTTGCCATTTCTTTTCTGCTTTCGTGTGATCGTATAAAGACATTTATTTTATGTTAAATAAGCGCTTTATTAATTATACATAAAAGCACTTCGAACTGCTATAACATTTAGAAAGCAAAGGGATTAAAAGCCAATGCAGTAGGCACACCACTAGATCCACCTAAAGGTATTGAAACATCAATTAAAATTAATCCAATTCTTTGCAATATCCCTTTTTCATCAACAAGAGGGATTGCATTTGCAATAAATAAGAAGTATTCATCTTCATAATCTTTTATTCTAAAAGGTCCAATGTTATCAATTCTCTCTCCTGTATTTACAAGATTAACAATTTCATTTGCAAAATACGGAAGATCTTTTGGATGAACAAGTGTAAAGAAGTTTTCTCCATCAATTTCATCACTAAAATAACCAAATTTTTCTCTCCATTCCTCACCAGAATATTCAATTGTTGTATCGTTTTTTAGTATAAAAATATCATCAGTTTGATTATTTAGTAGCTCTCTATAATGCTCTTCTGATTGGACTGTTTCCATGTCATGTTCAGAAATAATAAATGTATGGAGTTCATCATGATTAACATTTAAACTACTTTCACCTACTACAAATGCTGTTGTAAGCGCAATAATTAAAAATGTGAATGTAAGTACGAATACTTTTTTTTGTTTCAGTAAGAAATTAGTCATTATCTGTCGTTAGTGTTAATTCTACGTTTTGATGTGTCTCGTTCTTTTATCCTGTCGCTAAGCTTATTTCGTTTGTTATTATCGCGATCATCATTTTCACGATCATCGTTATCGCGAATCCTTGGTTTTTCTGTTTCTTTGTCTTCATTAGATATTTTCATATCTCTTTCATCTTTATCCCGTCTTTTTTCCTTTTCAGGTTCTTCCTTTTCAGGTTCTTCAATTTCAAGTTCTTCAATTTTAGGTTCTTCAATTATAATATTTTCACTATCATCATCCCCAACTGCTTTCTCTGTATTTTTTAATACCAAAGCTGTTGATACTTTGTCTCCTTCTTCATTCTCAAGTTGCTTCATTGAAATCACATAAGGTTTGTAATCTCCATCAGAATTTTTTAATCTAACAGGACCAATACTGTCATCACTCTTTTCTTGTTTAGTTGTTTCTTCAATAAGAGCATTTCCAAATTTAGGAATGTCATTTGGGTGAACTAATGTAAGGAAATTTTGATCTTGCACTTCTTCTATTGAATATCCCAGACTATCAGTAAATTCATCTGAAGCAAACTCAACAGAAGTATCATTGCCCAGAACTAATAAATCATCGTTTTTATTATCAATAATTTCTCGGTATTCGCTTTCAGTTGGAGGTACTTCTTCCTGTATTACAAAAGTTTTTATTTCATCATGGTGGATATCTAATTTGTCTTCATTTACCAAGAAAAGTACAGTTGACATACTAACTACGAATAAACCGGTAGCAATTGTAAACATTTTACTTTTCGTTCCTGAAGTTGACATCATATCTTTTGTTTTAAATAAGCCTTTTTGTTTGATCGGATAACTTGCTGATTTACCATTTGCTTTATTATCCGTATATATTATGACACAAAAAGGCAAAGAAGTCAATGCGAAGCAAGGAAAAAGTGCATAATGTTGAGGAAAATTCCAAATTCGACCTACCCACCAAAACCATTTTAGCCACCAAAACTTCCCTAGGTTTACTTCTGTCTTGAAATATGGTATTATATATGCAGAAGAAAACAAAAATACAAATGAAAATTCAATGTAAATCAAAAACTCGATACAGAATTGTAGACTTTCTAAATAGCCAGTCTTGGCTTGTTTCAGCTATTTCTATTACCTTGTGTGGAATAGCCCTACTATGGACAATGGGGCTTATAACGCTTTATTTTGCTTCATAGATTAGTATTCAAAATACTCTTTGACACCTTCCCAAACTAATTTTGCGGTATCTTCCTTCTTTTCCTGAAGTTTTATTATGTACCAAGCATACTTTTTTGCGATATGCATGTGCGATTCACGCGCTTTTCGCATCAAATTATCATTAGTTTCGTGGATATGTCCCTTCTCTATAGCCTGTTTCGTGCGTTCACCATCAATTAAAATAGCCATATCCGATCTTATTAAGTACCTGTTTATCTGCTCAAGCCACTCTTCGTCGCATCCTTTAGTCATTCCCCAGGCTAAACCAGTGCCAATATAGTCCTCAGCAATCACTGTTTTGCCTTTCATAAGCATTTTTTTGAGTTCAGCTTCAAATTGATGCCTATTTATAGTGAACCAAAGCTGTAATTCCTCTTCAGAAACCGCTTGAGAGCCATCTCTAAGTATCTTATTTAAATATGGACCAGTAGGTTCAAGGTCATATATAGGATATTTTATATAAACAGGGTCAAAACCTTCCTTTTTAAGCTTATCAACAAGGATTCTGGCATGAGTGGACTTGCCAATGTTATTGATGCCGTAAAATGTAATAAATTTGCCTTTAAACATGTATTATTTGTTATCTGTTGAACCAAAGCCGCCTCTTGAATCACTAGTCATATCATCAACTTCTTCCCATTCCAGCTTATCTATTCTTATAAATACTCCTTGAGCGATTTTTTCACCGCGCTCAACTATAACAGGTTCATCAGTGAAATTATATACCTGGATCTTAATTTCATCTTCATTTCCACAATAATCATGGTCAATTATACCTAATCCATGCGGAGGAGTAAGCCCTTTTTTCTTAGGAGTACTGCTTCTGGAAGCCACCATTAGCATATATCCTTTAGGAACCTCTACAATTATATTGCCAGGTATAAGTTTTATTTCTTTAGGGGGGATTTCGGCTTTTTCACGAGCAATAATATCAAATCCTACACTTCCTCCAGTTTCATAAACTGGCAACGGTAAGTTTGTATCTATACGCTTTATCTTAGCTTTATCGTTCATAATCCATGATTGATTTAATGATGTGTTTACGGTATAATAAAACACTGTTTGTAGTCAAATAATAAAATATATATGGAAACAAAAGACGGGAAGAAAATCGATTTCGCTGTTGGAGGTCAAGCTGTGATCGAAGGTGTAATGATGAGATCAAATGATTTTATTACTGTTGCTGTACGTAAAGAAAGCGGTGGAATTGAGCTTAAAGATGATCCTTTTAAGTCTATTACTAAGAAAATTAAAGTATTAGGATGGCCTTTGGTTAGGGGAGTGGTAGGGCTTTTTGAGATGATGATTGTTGGAATGAAAGCTTTGAATTACTCTGCAAATGTAATGATTGAGGAAGAAGAAGGAATCAAAAGAGAAGATAAATCAAAAAAAGCACAATTTGCTGAGAAATTGATGTTCGGTTTTTCCTTTGTTTTTGCCATTGGACTTAGTTTATTTTTATTTAAATTTTTACCTTTATGGATAACAGACTGGATTTCAGGAATGTATGAACCATTAAGGCAATCTTTTTACTACAATGTTATTGATGGTGTTTTAAAAACTTCATTTTTCATTGCTTATATTGCAATTTTAACTCTCATGCCAAGCATTAGAAGAGTATTTGAATATCACGGAGCAGAACATAAGTCGATTTATACATATGAAAAAGGGCTTCCTTTAGAAGTTGAACATGCTAAAAAACAATCTAGATTCCACCCACGATGTGGAACAAGTTTTATTCTTATTGTATTTATGATCAGTATTCTTACATACACAATGCTACCTCGAGATCCTGACTTTTTAATGCACTTTGCTCGTAGGCTCGCATTTTTACCTTTAATTGCAGGGATTTCTTACGAATTTCTTAAGTGGAGTGCAAAGCATACTGACAATAAATTTATTAATTGGGCGATTGCTCCAGGCCTTTGGTTTCAAAAACTCACTACAAAAGAACCTGATGATAAGCAGTTAGAAGTTGCTTTAAAAGCTTTAGATAAGGCATTGGAATTGGAGGAGGAGAATAAGCCTTCTCAGGCAGTAGTTGTATAAAAAAGTTATTCGGCTAGGGTGGCTAGAAGTAACACTCCGTCGTACTTAACTATCCGATTTGCTTCGCTCATCGCATATTTAAGCAAAAGAAAAGCCGCATTTCGCGACTTTTCAAAATTTGAAAATTTCTAAAATTTGACAACTATCTAGTTACCTCTGCTAAATCAATATGAATTCCAGGACCCATTGTTGAAGTTAGAGTAACTGATTTGATATAAGCTCCTTTTAATCCAGATGGTTTTACATCAACAATTGCTTTAATGTATGCATCAAGATTTTCTTTTAGCTTTGCTTCTCCAAAAGAAACTTTACCAAAAGTATTGTGAAGATTTGAAAGTTTGTCGTTTCTGTATTCGATCTTACCTTTCATTAATTCTCCAATAATTTTACCTGGTTCTGGAGTAACTGTGCCTGATTTTGGATTAGGCATAAGCCCTTTTTGACCAAGTGTTTTAGCAACTTTACCAATTTGTTTCATCATTTCTGGAGTAGCAACAGCAATGTCAAAATCTAGCCATCCTTTACTTACTTTTTCAATTAAATCTTCAGCACCAGCCTCAACTGCACCTGCATCTTTACATTCTTTTACTTTGTCATCTGGAACAAAAGCTGCAACTTTTACAGTCTTACCTGTTCCATGAGGTAAATTCATAGTTCCTCTTAAAGCTTGTTCAGCTTGTTTTGGATCAATTCCAAGATTCATATGAATTTCACAAGAACCATCGAACTTGGTTTTCGCTGATTCTAAAAGGATTTTTAAAGCTTCATCGAGTGTGTAAAACTCTTTGTCTTTTAGCAGTTCCTTTGCTGCTTTGTAGTTTTTGCTACGTCTCATAGTGTATGTGGTTAAGTGGTAAACGAGCAGTAAAATGCTCTCCCACTAGAAATAAATTATTTTTTAGGATATTTTTTCTTTCGATCTCTTTCAATTATTCCCCAGTGGAAAATCCATAAAGGGAATGCAACTAATACTTGTGCAACTCCGATTGAAAGTCTTTTTCTTGCTTCGTTTGTGAATATTGATTTTTCTGGTTCTCCTATTTCGTCTATTAATTCAACTTTTTTTAAACAATTTTCATATGATTCATCATCAAGACTAACATATCTTTCACAATCGATCATTACCGGAACTGGTCTGTTGTAGTCATATTCTTCAACTCCAAATACAAAAGATTTTAAACCTTGATCAACGATTGTCACTGCTCCAATGAGAAAAACAATAAATGTTATTGCGCTGATCAGATACAAATAAATGAATCTAACAATTGAGATTTTGCTTCTTTTGTGAGGTTTTGGAGGCATAAATTAATTGGTTATCCTTTTACTTCAACTCCCATACTTCGGGCAGTACCAGCGATAATATTAGCTGCTGCTTCTACATCATTTGCATTTAAATCTTCCATTTTTTCTTCTGCAATTTTCTTTAATTGATCTCTTGTAATAGTTCCTACTTTATCCTTATTTGGTTCACCTGATCCTTTTTTAAGATTGATAGCTTTCTTAATTAGTACAGCAGCAGGCGCAGTTTTCTTAATAAACGTGAAAGATCTGTCCTCATAAACTGTAATTTCAACTGGAACGATTGTATCGCCCATTTGATTAGTTTGATTGTTGAACTGTGTACAGAACTCCTGAATTGCAATTCCATGCTGACCTAGAGCAGGTCCTACAGGAGGCGCTGGATTAGCTTTACCTGCTGGAATCTGAAGTTTTATAACAGTCATTATTGTTTTAGCCATTTTCTATAATTGGTTAATTAAATTCTTAATTTTATTGTGGTTCTTAGCTGGGTAGTGAAGAGTATACAAGCGCTCTCTTATCTTTACAACTAAAAATACAGAGTTCTTTTCTGTAGCATGATTGGCAAAATATGAGTGGTCTCCATATTGATTCGTTTCATTTAATTCAAAGTACCCACTATCTGCCATTTTTGCCTTTAGAGAAGCGTAAACCTCGTTAGAGATTTCTAAAGACGGAAAGAAGAGTTCAGTAATTTTTGCAGATTCTTCTTCACCAGACAATAAAATATATAAAATGTGATCGTCGTCATTGTACTCAGCCATGTTGAAATCATTAAAAACGATTCCATCAAATTCCGAAATATCTAAAGTATTATCTTTAAAACCAGCATCATTAATCATTTTTAAATCAATGCCAGCCATAATTGGTGCTTTTAATTCCTCTTCTTCCATAAAATCAAAAGGAGAAGGTATTGATGGAGGAGGGGAAGACGGAGTTGTTATTGGTTCTGGTGGTCCTTCTGGCTCATCAAAAGGTAATGCTATTGTCGGAGGAGGTGAAGTGTCTTCAGGCTCTTCTTCTGCTACATACAGCGGTTGTTCAGACTCTTGATTGTCTCCTGAAAAATATCTAATACCAAGAAGAGTGCCAACGACACTGACAATCAAAACCGTCACAATGATAAAAATTGTTGTAAGCTTATTCATTATTTCTTCTTAACTTGTGTAAAGTCGAGTTCAACAGGAGTTTCACGTTCGAAGATAGTGATCATAACAGTAACTTTACCTTTTTCTTCGTCGATTTTATTGATGATACCTTCATAATTTGCAAAAGGTCCATCAAGAACTGTAACAGTATCACTAATGCTGAAGTCGATTTTAAATCTTGGTTCTTCCTTACCCATATGTTTTTCAATAACCTTCCATTCATCTTCAGAAACAGGAACCGGAGTAGTTCCAGATCCTACAAATCCAGTTACATTTGGAGTATTTCGAACCACATACCATGATTCATCAGTTACTGTCATATCAACAAGAACATAACCTGGGAAAATTCTTTTTTCTTCTGTAGTAGGTTCACCTTTTTTAATAACAATTTGAGTTTCTTTTGGCACAACAACATCGAATATATAATCCTGCATATTCATTGTTTCAATTCTTTGTTGTAAAGCTTCGCGTACAGCATCTTCATATCCTGAATATGTGTGAACCACATACCAATGTCGACCTGTACCTGCAGCTTGTTTAGCCATATTATGCTAGTGTAAGTAATAATTTATAAACGTAACTGAATATTCCATCTACCAGTCCTAAAACTACTGCTGAAACAAAACAGAATCCTAGTACAATTCCAGTTAGTTTTATAGCCTGATTTTTTGTTGGCCAGGTTACTTTTTTAAGCTCCTGCCAACTATCTGTGAAGTATCCAAATAATGCTTTTTTTGCCATGATAATTATTGTTTAACGGGAACACTCTTAAAAAGCCCCCTGTTCGAAAAAGATTATATTATTAAATTTTATTTTATGCAAGCGAAAATTAGCAAAATTTTGTGCCTCAACCGACACGACCACTTAAGAGGCCATAATCCCTTTATTTTTAGGGCATTTTATGTTAAAATAATAAGAAGAAAATAAATAAAAAAAAACAAAATGAAAAATTTGTTTCAAAAATATATTAATAATTTCCTATTTGAAAGTAAGTTTTTGTATATGGGTCCCGGAGGGAAACCTCCGGCTACGCCTGGAGGAGCGCCAAAAGGGCCTTCTCAAAAACCAAAAAGTGCTGATGAACTACAAAAAGATGTTGAACATAAGTTGAATCAATTTGATGAAGTCGCAACTAATCTTGAGGAGAAGGGAAATAAATTGTCAAAAAGTAAAAGTAAAAGAAGAAGAAGGCAAGCAGAAAAAATTAAAGAGAGAGCAAGTGTGATGAAAGATACTGTGAAATTATTGAAAGAAAAATTAGAAAAAGCCAAAAAATTAAAAGGGGAAGTAAAAAAACAAACATTAAAAGGGATTGATCAGCATCTTCAAAGTAGAATTGATTATCATAATGAGCAAGCATATTTAAGAAGCGGAAAACGTAGAGGTAAGAAAAAGAAATTTATCAATATTTCTAAAAGAAAACCTGCAACTCAAGCTACTGCACAACCTTCTCGAACACCAGCTGCACCTCCAAAAGCTGCCGCAGGAAAACCAGAGGCGCAAAATGAAAAACCGCAAACCATTGAACAAAAAAATGAAAAATTAAGTGCAGATATTGCCTATAAAATTAAATTCCTTGAAGGAGTATTAGAGAAAAAAAGAGGCAAATATACACATAATCAGGCAATGAAAGGATCAAAACAATATAAGCAGGCTTATGAGAGTTTACAAACAATTAAAAAAATAAAAAAATTAGCTGATGCAAAAACAGATCCTAAAAAAAGAAACGAACTCTTAACAGATTTAAATACAGAAATTGATAAAGAAGCAAAAAAACAAAAAATAACAATTCCGCCAAATCCTGCTAATGCTACAAAGCCTAATGAGATGCCACCATCAGATCCTCTTTATGAAAGTATTGGACCAGCTCCAAAGCCAGGCACTCCAATAAAAGCTCCTGGGAGAATGAGCAAAGAAGAATTGAAAAAATTAAGTGAAAGTCAAAGAACTATGGTTGAGAATCTAAATCATCTTGAAAATGGGACTGCACCTAATTTTAGTGAAGCAAAAAATAAAGTTCTCAACAATGTGAAAGGTCTTTTACATAATGGCAGTCCTGGAAAAGTAAAAACAACATCATTACCTGATGGCTATGAAGCTGCAGCAATAAACTGGCCAAAACCAAAAGATCCGAATAAATCATACAGGGGATATCCTACAATGGTTATTTATAGACAAGGTAAAGTAGTATGTTATATGACAGGAGATGGGACTGAAGCAGGCGGTGGTTTTGATTTAAGTACTCCTCAGGAAGGTGGACATCCAGATCATTTAAAAGCACTTCATGTAATAAAAGCTCATTCAGTAATGGCTAGTTTTCAAAAGAATTTGAGTCAATTGAAAATGAAAAATATGGGAGAATTGAATCAAGTAAAGCAATCATTAAGAGATTATGCCAAGAATGCAAGATTGCCTGGAAGTACACGTGGTGGCTATGGACTCGTAATCAATGAAGGAGGAACAAAAGTGTATTTTAGAAATGAAGGTGGTGGTCAGGGTGAATTTAAAATCACAGCAGGAGGACGTACATATTTATTTCATACAAGAACAAATAAATTATTGGTAGCAAAGCAGGATAAGAAAGGAAAGATTGATAGAAGCGGTTCAAAAGAACTTGGAGTATTGACCAAAGAAGAACAAAAAGCAGCGTCAGAGAAAACTGAGGCTCAAAAAGCAAAAGAGAAATTTAAGAAGGATAGAGCAAATATGGAAGCCCATTTAAATCCTGATTTTAAAGGTTTGATTAATTACGATGCAAAAGATCCTTATAAATTTACTGTTGGAAAAGAAAAGCCTAATAGGAATGAAAGAAAATTATTAAATAGAAAAATCCATCAATTAATGAATTTTAATAACGTAAGAGATAAGTTTGCATATATCACAATCGATGGCCCAAAAGGAAAAAGAGAAGCATTGTATGTTCCAGGTGAAAAGACAGCTTATCTGTTGAAGGGAAATAAAATGACCAGCAAAAGAGTTCCATTTTATAACAAAGATACAATTAAAGTTACATTTAAAAAGCCTGATGCAAATGATATTAAGAAGCTTCCTTCAAAATTACAAAGAACAATAAATGAGCGAATGACGGCTTTAACTAAATTTGATAAACTTAAAAGTTTACAAAAAAAATTAAATGGGAAGTTGGAAGATTTCAACAAGAAGGACCAACCTAAAATAATAAAATTTATTAGATTTAAAAAAAATAATGGAAGTTCAAGAGATATAGTCAGATCAGATAAATTAAGAAAACAATTAATAAAACATACCGATGCTCTCATCCCAGTTTTCGAAGAAGCAATCAAAAAGAAGAAACAACCAAAAAAAGCAAAAGCCTAAAAATTAAATAAATGGCCCAAAAACAAAAAACAATTAGTAGATTTTTAAAAGAATTCGTAGCATTTCTTTTTGTTTTAGGAATAGTTTTAGCGATGCTTGCACCAATTACTAGTGCGCAGGATGTTACATCTGGTACTGGTGGTGGTAGCTCAGGTGGAACTGCTGCTCAAGGGACTGGGGGAAGTGGTGCAGGGTCTGCTCCAAGCGCAGTAGCTCCTGCTAAAACTTCACCAACAACTACTTCAACACCTGTAACCGAACCTGGTGCATACAAAGATGATTATATTTATATTCCTTTAAATCCTGCGGCGTATCCGGATTTCCCTAAATTATCAAGTACTACGCCTACTGGAATGCTTAGTGAATTTGCTAATGGTCTTATTAGAAATGCAAAGTTTATTCTGGGTGCAGTTGCTGTGCTATTTATAATGCTTTCTGCACTTAAATTAATTATTTCACAGGGTAATGATGATACGATTACAAAGCAAAAAAATGCCATAACATACGGAATAATTGGTTTATTAATAATTGGATTTGGTGATGAATTTGCAAAAGTTTTATCAGTTGCCTGTGCTCCGGGGGAGACTGAATGTGCCAGAGGTGGATTTTTAAAAGATCCGAATAATATTATTCGACAGGCAGCATTATTTAAACAGGAAACCAGAGTTATAATTACATTTATTAAATATTTGATTGGAGGAGTTGCGATATTTATGTTTATTAGAAATGGGATCAGGCTTATTGGTCTGGCAGGAAGTGAAGAGAGTATAGCTTTAGATAAGAAAAATCTTATTTATACTTCAGTTGGTTTAGTTGCCATAATTTTAGCTACTACTTTAATTGATAAAGTTTTATATATTGTTGATCCTTCAAAATACTCTTCTATGGGATTGGATCCTGCTATTAATCCAACACGAGCAGTTCAGGAAATGATTGGATTTACTAATATGGCTGTTACATTTGTAGCTCCGCTTGCAATTCTAATGCTTATTGTGGGTGCAATTATGTATGCAACAGCTGGAGGAAAGGAAGAACAAACAAATAAAGCAAAGAAAATTATATTCCTTTCAATTGCCGGGATGGTGCTTATTTACGGTTCATTTGCAATAGTAAGTACGATTGTAGCTGGTCAATTTAGCCCATAAATCAAATATGAAAATTAATAAATTCCTAACATCATTGGCCTTAGTCATGGCAATAACTACACTGGTTTTATCAGTTAATATTGTTATGAATGAACAGGTTAATGCAAAATTTGATGGATATCTTGAAATAATTGAAGGGGCAACTGAACTACCGACATACGACACTTTGACTCATGGTGATGCAATTAAAAAGCAAGGAGTTTCTAATATAACTACAGCAATATATTTCACTTTGGATTTCTTTAAATTTTTAATAGCTTCAATTGCGGTTATTATGATTATAATCACTGGCGGAAGGCTTATCTTAGCCAGAAAGAAGATTGACGAAGTTATGCCAAAGATGAAAGAGCAAATGATAATGCTTGCTACTGGTGTTGTTATGATAATAGTTGCCGATGTGTTAGTCAAAAATGTGTTTTTTGGGCTTGAAGGAGAGGTTTATGATAGTGAAGCTACTGCTCAGATAGCAGCAACTGAAGGTACAAGACAAATTAAAGGATTTTATAATATTGCCATGCTTGTTGCAGGTGCTTTAGCAATATTTATGATGGTTGTTGCAGGATTTAGACTTCTTGTAAGTGCAGGTAATGAAGAAGCTCAAACAAAGGTGAAAAAGCAAATTACTTGGCTTGTTGTAGGTTTATTTATTATTGGACTTGCTGAATTTGTTGTTCAGGATTTCTTATTCCCGGATAAGGGTTCAAAGATTCCAGAAGCAAGGCAGGGAATATTAATGATTGTTAGATTTACCAACTTTACATCAGCATTTATTTCAATATCAGCATTTATTGCTTCAATGTATGGAGGTTTCCTTTATGTAACAGCTACAGGAAACGAAGAAAAGACGCAAAATGCTAAAAAAGTATTGATTGGTGCTGTTATTGCAATGGTGCTCGGTTTAGGCGCTTTTGCACTGGTAAATACAGTTATTCAGCTTGAACCAGGAACTTAACATTTACAATTGAAAAAACCTTAATTTTCTGCTATAATATAAGGAAAAATTAAAATAAAATAATGAAGAAACTAAACAAATACATATTACTTACATTTATTATCGCATTAATTGCGACATTCTTTGTATCTGTACAAACCGCAAGTGCGGATCTTTGTGGAGATTTGGCAAAATCTACTGGTGGATTTTTCTCTTGTGGAGGCGAGGAAGCAACAAGCTTTACTCAATTTCAGGGAGGACTGCAAGCACCAAGTTCAGAAGGATATGATCCTACATTAACTCAGCAAACAAATTTAAGAGATTTTATTGTTAATGCAGTTAACTTTGTTCTTGGATTCCTTGGGCTTGTTGCAGTTATAATGGTGATTTACGGAGGATTTATGTATGTAATTGCAGGAGGAGCTGAAGAACAAACAACAAAAGGAAAAAAATCTGTAATGTACGCAGTTATTGGAATTGTGATAATTTTAGTTTCTTATGCTTTAGTCAACACAGTAATAAAAGGAGTAGGAAAAGGAACTGATCTTGGCCCAGATACTGAAACTACACTTTCAAGTTCTGCTCCAAGTGAATTAACAGGTGATCAAACTCAAAGTGTAAGAAGGTTATTCTTTGCTGCAGCAAATCAAGTTGAAAAGGCTGCACGTGATCTTGCAACTAATTACGCACATTATGTTGATGTGAATGATGCACTTGGTGATCTTGAATCAGTGCCTTATGTTGATCGAGCAGAACAACTACATGTTTTCTTAAGTGATATTAAAAGAGCACTTCAAAGAGTTAAAAATGCATCTGGAGAGTTAAGTAGAGTTTCTGAAGTATCAAGTGATGCAGAAGATTATGTGGATATTTTCTTAAGACAATCTCAACAACAATTAGAAGACGATTGGACTTTTTGGTGGGTTGATGAAAGTGCTGAACTACAATTAAATATTGATAATTATCTAACACAAGCTGGTCCAGAAGGTGAAAGTATTTGGAGAGCAAACTTGTTAGACTTTGCAGATAAAATCGACGAAATTCTGAATAATCTAGAAGATTTAAAAGCTTTAATTGATGAATCAGGATTAGTTACAACTGCTGAAACTGATTTTGGAGTTGCTTATGATAGGGCTGTTGATGCACTAGAATTATTAATCCCAACAGCATTTGATATTCCTTCAAATGTAAAAGTAGTTGATGCATTAGAAGCATTAAACGAACTCCATCAGGTTGTGATGAATATTCAGTTTGTTGCAGCGGTTATTTCAGCTGATGTTGATGAAGGTAATGCACCATTAATAGTGAATGTTGATGCATTGAAGTCTGCAAGACCGGATTTCCAAAGTATTAATGAAGGAGATATTGAATGGGATTTTGGTGACGGAACATTAGTTGAAGGGAAATTCGCTACTTCACATGTATATAGAAAAGTTGGTTCATATATTATCAAATTAAAAATTAAAGGTGATTCAACTAATGCAATTGCCTCAGGCATTGCATATAAGGACATCACAATTAAACCACCTGCATCTCAAATAAATTTACAGGTTGCAGTAGGGGAAAGATATCTTGGTTACATGAGTTTCTACAAAGATGGATTCCTTGTAATTGATAAAAATAGATTAAATGTAACTTTAACAGAAGCAAGAGACATTGGTATTACTTTTGATGCTTCTGAAACTCGTGGAGGATTCCAAACAGAACAAGCTCAGGAAGCAGGTGAAACATATGTTCAAACAATTGGTTGGGCATTTGGAGATGGAAGCGATAGAATCTTTGGAGAAATGGTTGCTCAGGATATTCAAACACATTATTACGGTGAAGAAGGAACATATCCTGTTGTAATTGAAGTTGAAGATTCAAGAGGAATTAAAGATAGAAAAGTATTTGAAGTAGTCGTTGATTCTCCTGCTGCTAGAGTTGATGTGTTACCTAGTAATGTTGCACGAATAAACGAAGATATTACTTTTGATGCAAGTAATTCATCTACAGATGGAGGTCAGATTACTGGATATAATTGGAAAATTAATAATACGCAGTTAAGATATGCTGCTGAGGAAACCGACCAAAGTTTTATAAAATCTTTTGATAGCCCAGGAGTTTACGCAGTTAATTTAAGAGTGACTGACAATTTAGGGAACGTTGCTACAGATTCATCTGTTTTAACAATTGAATCTCAGCCCCCTGAAGCTAAGTTTATTTTTACTAATCCAGACAACAGTAAGCCTCATATTTACTATCTAGATGGTTCGCAAAGCTTGGATCCTGATGGAAATATACAAACTGGACAGTATATTTATAAATGGAAAGTGCATGCAATTGATGAAGATTATGATTTTATTGATCCTTTAACTGGAGAAGTTGATACAGAAGGTGCTAATAAAGAATCAATGTATTTAAAATTTTTTAGAACTGGAGACTACAAAGTTTCACTTCAAGTTGATGATTTGAATGAACCTGAAAATCCAGGAATAATTCATGAACAAATTATTCAAGTTAGTAGTATCTTAGATGTTGCTTTTGGAAATGTAGAACAGGCTGCAGGAATTCTTGATGAAAATGGTGAGACAACTATTGATTTTATGGGAATTTCTGAAAACGCTGTTGCATATGAATGGAATTTTGGAGATGAAACTACCGATGTTTCAGGTGATATGGTTGGTGGTAGAACTGATGTTAAGCATATTTACGATTTAGCAGGATCTTACGATGTTCGTTTGACTGTATTTGATAGAGAAGATAATGAAAATACAATTAAACGTAGAATTGTTATAGGTGATGCTAATAGCCCTGTTGCTGTTATCGCAGTTGAAGTAGATGGGAATGAAATATATGACTTTACTGAGCCAATTGAAGTGAATCGAAAATCTGTAATTGTATTTAATGCAGAAAGATCTTTAAATGTTGATGGAACAAGTAGAAGACTTGGTTATCAATGGGATTTTGGAGATACTCAAAGATCAACAGAGAAAAAAATAACTCATACTTATACTGATTTAAGTCCAGAAGATCCTGGTCATTACTATGCTTCATTAAAAGTGCTGGATAAAGATGACTTAACTAGAACTTCAGTTGCAGGTATTAATATTAAAGTAGTTGGAGAGCTTCCAACTATGCAGGCATTTACTGCAGTTCCTCAGCAAAGCGATTTAACTACTCCAGTGAGAGTTAAGCTTGAAGCTGTTGGGGCAAAGGATCCAGACGGACAAATCGTTAAATATCTATGGTGGTATTACAACGAAAAAGATTCAAGCATGTCTATGGGGCATACAATAACTCAGGATCCACAAGCCGTAGTTACTCTTGGTACAAGAGGGGCTGAAGGTGATCCAGTTACTTATAAATTTGGTCTTCAAATGACTGATCAGGAAAACTTTACAATAAGTGCACGAGAAATTCTTAAAGAAAATGTACTTCCATCAGTTACAGTTATTAACGGGCCAAATGACATTCCTGTTGCTAACTTTAATGTTGATCGATCAAGTGTTATGGCAGGAGATACAGTTAACTTTACCAGTAGTTCGTATGATCCTGATGGCAAAATAGTAAGTTATATCTGGGATTTTGAAGGTGATGGATTTGGAAATAATGAAGAAGTTACTAAATCTACAATTTCACACATTTATACACAACCTGATGATGAAGGTATTAATGTAAGACTTAAAGTAATAGATGATAACTTTGCAGAATCAATTTCATTGCCAGTTAAAATTTATGTTGATGTAAGCGCTGGTGAGCCAATTGCTGATTATAGATTTGTTCAAATCGGAACTAATAAAATAGGATTCATTAATAATTCTGTTGCTGATGAAGTAGCAGGAACTGTTCTTGATACATTTAAATGGGATTTCGATTTAAGTAGTAATTTACCAAGTGCTGATAGTGATGCAGATGGTATTTTGGATAATGATATTGATTCATTTGAAAAAAATCCTATTTGGACTTATGAACAACCTGGAATTTATAGAACTAGATTAATTGTTACAGATAATTACAATAGTGAATCTGAAGTTGTTAAATTTGTTAATGTGAAAGATTCTGGTGAAGTCGAGGAAGCAGTAGGGGATCTAAAGGCAGATTTCCTTACAGATCCAGCTTTGAGTCCTGAAGATGGGGCAATTCATCTACAAGGCAGTTTTGATGAGGCAAGTTTTAACTTTGCAAATTCAGAAGGAAGTATTAAAAAATATGTTTTTGATAATAATGTTTATGTAGATTCTAATAATAATGGTAGAAAAGCTGATGATGAAGATTATGTAACATCAAAAGCAGGTATTTATACAACAACTTTTAATCCTGAAGCTGAAAAAATTAAAGTAAGATTAACAGTTTATGGTAAAGATGGTGGAATCGATATGAAGGAAGTTAATGTTATTTTTGATAACAATATTGACCAAGGACTAAGCAATATGCAGGTAAATTTATTAGGTTCTGCAAGTGGACAAATTTCAACAATCCTTGTAAGCATACTTTTATTTGGTATTATAAGCTTAAGTCTTTATAAACTTTCTCTAAATGAATAAATAATTTAAATAATATGGAAGAAACAAATCAACCTAATAATCAGCCTGCAAATTTTGGCACTGAGCCAGCAGCTGCACCGCAGCAACCAGCTCAGCAACCAGCGCAGGTACCTACGCCCCCACCAGCTCCAGCGCCGCAACAACAAATACCTGCGAAGCCAGCGCCACAGCCTCTACAAAAACCAGGTGTAAAAAAAGTTCTTACAAAAGAAGAAATGATTCAAAAAGAAAGAGCTAGAAATAAGAAAGTGATAATTGGATGTGGAGGAACATTTGGATGCGGAACAATTCTGCTACTTGTATTAATCTTTGTTTTTGTTGGAACAGCTGGAACAGGATCAAGTGCACTTGCTCAATCTTTGGGAATCAATCAACAACAATTGATTAACACATTAATCACAATTGTTAACTTATTCTTTGGAATTGGTGCATTTGTAGCATTTATTATGTCGATTGGTGGAATTTTCAAAGCTTTAATGGCTAGAAAAGAGGATAAGTTTGCAAAGAAAAGAGGATACATGCTTGCAGGTAGTGCATTTGGAGTATTAGTAATTATTATTGGACTTTGGATTGGAGCTTGGTTCTATCTTAGTAATCAGCAAATTCCTTCAGAACCAAAACCTTCAGGCCTTGTTACAATCCCTGAAGAAACAATAAATTTAATTGCTCCGGTTGAAGTAACATTTGATGCTTCAAATCTTCCTTATGATTCACGAGCATTTGATGTTATTTCGTATTTTTGGGATTTTGGTGATGGTCAATCTGGGCCTGGGACAAGCCTTGAAACTCACATTTACGAAAGAAAAGGTGATGGCAGATATGATGTTAAATTAATCCTTACATTTAAGAATAAAAATGATGGTTCTGAATCAAGTGAAACAATTGAACATACAGTTACAATTGGTGATGAAGCAGTTACTGCAATAATTATTGCAGATGTTGTTGAGGGTGAAGCCCCATTAAGGGTAACGTTTGATGGATCTGATTCAATGGATCCAGATGGTCAAATTAGTACATATGCTTGGGAAATTGATGGTCAGGGATTTGAAGAGGGCGGACCAGTATTTAGTCATACATTCGATCAATTAGGTACATATAATGTTACTCTTCGGGTTACTAATCAAAAAGGTGAATATGCAATTGCTGAACAGAAAATTGAAGTTTCTGGAAGCAATTTACCAAATGCAGAAATTGAAATATTAAATGATGATTCAAGTAAATTCTATGTAGATAAAACTTATACTTTTGATGCTTCTAAATCTACAAGCCCTGCTGGTACAATCACTAATTATGAATGGGATTTTGGTGATGGTACTTCAAAAGCTAGAACAAGAACTGCTCAGCATTCATTTAGTGCTGCCGGTACATATAAAGTAGTATTAACGATTGTTGATGAAGAAAATAAAACTGCTACATCAGAAATGGTGCTTGATGTTGAATTAGCGCCTTCTTCGCCTGAAGCAGTAATGATTACAAATCCAGAAAAAGCAAATAAAGATGATAATTTCATTACAGGAACTGTTCCATTTGAAGTGAATTTTGATGCAACTTCAAGTACAGATCCTGATGATGATATAGTTGATTATAAATGGGATTTTGATGGTGATGGAGCCTATGATTCTGTTGGTGAAACAACTTCTTATGCATTCAATACTGTTGGAAGCTATAATGTTACATTAGTAGTTGTAGATTCAGCAGGATTTGAAGGAAAAGAAACTTTACTTGTTAAAGCAGAATCACCTGGTTTACAAGCTACATTATTAGCAGAACCAGTTTCTGGTGTAGTGCCTTTAACTGTTGAATTTGACGCAACCAGCTCGACTTATGCTGATGGTCAAATTGTTAGTTATGAATGGGACTTTGGAGATGGATCTCCAAAAAGAAGTGATACTGGGCAGGTTACTTATCAATATAGGAAAATAGGTAATTTTACTGCAAAAGTTAAAGTAAGAACCAATGATAATGTTGAGGAAACTACTGATATTTTAATTAGTGTAAGACAGGTGCCATTAAAATCATGTTTTGAACCTTCTAAATCTGAAGGAGATGCTCCTTTAAATATAACATTTAATCCTTCTTGTTCTACTGGTACAATAGCAAGGTATAAGTGGGATTTCGGTGATGGAGAAACATCTACACAGCATAAACCTAATCATATATTTAAAGCACCAGGTTCATATGAAGTAGTGCTTGAGATAGCTGATGCACAAAATGTTGTTGATGTGACATCTCAATTTATTACAGTTTCCGGAGAATTAACTAACTAATACATTATGGCTTTAAATAAAGGACAAAAGAAAGTAGTGCGAATTGTGGGATTATTAGCAATTATTTCGCTAATGCTTACAAGTTTTGCACCTGCAATCTCGGTTCTATTCCAACAATAAGAACTAGTCAATAAATTTGACGCAACGCAACTAAGATGGTATAATATACTAATGGTATTGTGCCATTTTTAATTAAATAAATAACAAATATAAACATGGAAAATCCTTTACTTTCAAGCTCTTCTCCTGAAGAGAAGAAGCCTGCTGAAACAACTCAACCTACTCCTGCTGTACCTGAAGCTCCAAAGGCAGAAGTTGCTAAGCCTGTCGAGGCTAAAAAAGCTCCAAAAGAAAAAAAGCCATTTTTTACTACTGGTAAAATAATTGCATTTTTTGCTGTGTTAGTAGTAATTGCTGCCATTGTAGGTGCGATTATTTACTCTCAGACTTCTGAAAGATTTCAAGGGTTTACTCTTACACACGTTGAAAAACCTGCAGAAAGGACTTTAAGTGGTGTTACAACTTCAGGTGAGAGTATCGGAGCTGATGGTTTAATCTTAGTTACTGGTGATAAAGACACTTTGGTATGTCCTACAGACAGGGGTCTTGTATCTGACGGAACCTCTTGCGTTTGTGATGCAAGTTTAGGACTTACACCAACTTATGGTCAGGACCAAAATCCTTTACGTATTCCAATACCATGTACATGTAATGATACGAGTATCTTCACTAATATTGTTGGTGCAACAGGATCTTGTAAACCTGTAAATTATTGTGCTTTAACACAAGATGTAGTTAAAGCAGGAGCAGCGAATAATTTGAATCATCCAACTGTTAGGACACAATTGGATGTAATAATGGCAACAGGTATTAACATTTGGTATGCTCAAAATTGTGAAAAAGCTCCATTAACACAAGAAGAAAGATGTAATAATTATATTAATGATTTTAAAACTGCATATACGGCTAAAAATTGGGACAAATTCAACGAAGTATTGTTAAAGATGGTTGAAGAGGGTTGTATTTCAACTTGTAAGGAAAAGCTTTATAAGGAGATCTTTTATTTACAGACAAATAATTTAGTAGCAGCAAAGCAAGTTGCTGTCGAATATCAAGCAGAATGTACTGGATGTGATAACCAATTTAATTTATTAGCATTAGTTGCTCAGGTTATGAGTGATATAGATAAATCAACACAAGAAGCAGGAGGGACCCTTGAATCTGAATATACTGCATATTTAAAGGATTTAGCAGGAGAATACGTTACTGGTTGTCAATGTGTAGAACTTGAAGCTTTTGTAAATAATCCAAGTTTTGATATTTTATCATTATTTCCAGCAAGTACAGCTATTAGAAATGCAACTGGCGCTACAGGTGCAACATCAGCATCAGCAATTACCAGCCCTGTTGTATATTTTAATGAAGGTGTTTTGACAATAGCTTATGCACAATCAACTACTCTATCTCCAACAATACTTTCAATATTGCAAGATGTACTTAATACTCACCCAGTTTGTGCACCAGAGCCAGAACCAAATTGCTCAACTATAGATATTCTCCAACCTACAACAGATAGTATGGAAATTTCTGAAGATTTTGATCCTGCAACTGACAAAGTAGAATTTACTTCAACCGGGACAGACGAAAGTACTGCGTATAGAATTTCTGCTTCAAATGATTCACTTGTATTTGATGGTAAAGACGCTGATGTAATTTCTTATCAAAATTCAGTATCATTAAGTGGTGGTCCGGAACTTGATAAACCAGTTACTGTTTTTGTACAAGCTGTAGATGACAGTGGTAATCAAATAGGTGAGTGTAAAGATCAAATTACAGTTACAAGAAAAGCACCGGAACCGGAAAATTGCTCACTTTTAGAAATAACGTTGCCTTCTAATGATGATATGGAGATTACAGAAGATTTTGATCCTACAACTGATAAAGTAGAATTTACAGTTACCGGAACAGACAATGTTGCAAATTATCATATATTTGCTTCAAATGATTCACTTGTATTTGATGGGCAGGACTCAAATATTTATTCAGATTATAAAACGGTAAGTTTATCAGGTAATCCATATGTAGATGATCCTGTAACGCTTACGGTTCAGGCTATGGAAGTAACAGGACGTCCAATGACAGAATGTATTGATTCAATAGTAATTTCAAGAGCTCCGGAACCTTCAGATCCAGTTTGTAGATCATTAAGTATTGTTTCTCCTGCAGAAGCAGATCAAGAAGGATCAGCAGCGTTTGTTATTCCTGCTGGTGGATTTGTTGATCAACCTTTAACTGTTGAAATAGATGGTGATCAAGGATCTTGGGCAAATTTAACTTATTCAACAACTACAGGAAATGCAGATATTACTTTTGATTCTGCAAATCCTTTAACAATAGATGCTTTAACAGTCTTAATGAATGGAAGACCAACTACTAATGATTCTGAGACAATTGAAGTAGTTGCTTTAGATCCAGAAACTCAACAACCACTTACAGATTGTTTAGATACATTCACAGTTACTGTAGATAATGACACTCCTCCTTCTTTATCTTATATACCTCCTGAAGAAGAGGACGCTCCACCTTCTTTATCTTATACACCTCCTGAAGAAGAGGACGCTCCACCTTCTTTATCTTATACCCCTCCGGAAGAAGAAGAGCCTCCACCTTCAATAGCTTATACTCCACCAGATGATAGAGATCGAAATGGACCTGGTGGTGGAACGCGAGTTGAACCAGCTGATCCAGATGTTCCAGCCCCTGTACATGGCGCTGCACCTGATGAGCCAAGTGAGCCAGCTCCAACTTATGTAGCTGCTGGTGATCCATTACACGCTGCACCTGCTACACCTCAAACTGGTCCTGGACTGATTATTCCATTAATTGGAGTAGCATTAGGTGGTGCTTGGATGAGAAGAAAACGTAAATAACCTACCCCAATCGACTTTGGTGACCTATGTCGATTGGTGACCTATATAGCAGCGCTCTAGAAATAGGGCGCTGTTTTTTGAATCCCAAGTGCCATGCAAAGAACTTCGCTCATATGAAGCACAGGGATTTTGTATTTCTTTTGGAAAATATCAAATTGCATATGACAGAAAGGGCAGTTCGTAATAATTATATCTGCTTTTTGATTATTAGCATCGCTTAAGTATTTTTCACTCATTTTTTGTGAACCTTTAGGGTCGACGAGATTTGAATGAAATCCACAACAATCCATTTTAGTTGGAAGATCAACCGGAATAGCACCTAAAGCTTTAACAAACTCTTCAAAATTATTTGGATTATCTGTTTTTTGATGATCTTTTACAAATTTTGAAGGTCTAACTATATGGCAACCATAGTAAGTAGCAATTTTAATCCCTGTCAGAGGTTTTTTAATTGAGGCACGCAGCCTGTCTATCCCTAAATCCTCACTTAACACCCAAAGCCAATGTTTCACATTAAAATTTTCATATTTACCAACACCTTTTAATCTAAATAAGTCTTTGCGTAGATTAATTACGCATGTAGAACAAATAGTCATAATATCCAATCCATCAGCAACTTTAAAATTACGCTCATTCATATATTCATTTAGCTCATGATCTGCTTCTTTTACAACGCCGGCCCCACAACAACTAAATTCAGGGACATCAACAAGCTCAATACCTAGCGCCTCGCATGCTTTACGTGTTGAATTATTATATTTTTTAGCCATTTGCTTGGATGCACATCCAGGAAAATAAGCATATTTTATTTTCTTTTCTTCCATCCTTTAACTTTTTTAATGAATAGGGGAGGGATCATGCCTTTTAATAACATTCGTATCAAAACAGGCATCAATTTAAATATTTTAATTGGACCTAAAGCACCCAATGGTAATCTTGATTCGACTATTTCACCATACTTCTCAACATGTCTTTTTATAGTTTTTGCATGCCGAGCACCAGTATTATAAATTAAATCTTCTTTAATTGATTCTTCTCTTAATTTGGAGATAACTTCCTGAGGCTCAATGTCTTGCGGGCAGTTTTCTGAAGATTTTTCACAATGTGCACATGCCCAAAGTTGCCTTCTAATAACATTTAACAATCTTTCTCTTTTTGAATCATCTCTAACATCATCAATATATCTATGGGCTAAAACTGATGCAGCTGGTCCTAAATAACCTTTTGAAACGTCCCTAGAAGGACAATCTGAAAAACATGCAGCACACCAAATACACTCAGATGATTTTTCAATTTTTTTAACATCTTCTGGCAAAACTTTTGACCCTGTAACTCTATCAAACCAAGGTTTAACTGCTCGCATTTCGTTATAAAATGGTTCCATATCAACAATTAAATCTTTTTCAACTTTAAGATTCCCAATTGGCTGTATAACAATCTCTCCAAATTTTTCAACTTCATCTGCAGCCATTAATTTACATGTTAATCTTGCACGTCCATTAATTCGCATTGAACAAGAACCGCAAATTCCAGCCTTACAGGAATGCCTAAATCCCAAAGTTGGATCTTTTTCTTCTTTTATACAATTTAAGAGTTCTAAAACTGTTTGATTTTGCGCACAATCAAACTCATACTCTTCAAAGTATGGTTTTTCATCTTTTGCAGGATCAAATTTTTGAATTTTAATCTTTGCCATAATAAATTAAGGAATGTTTTGGTTCTAATTTGTCAGGGAAGTCAGTTCGATAATGAGCACCTCGGCTTTCTTTACGATCAAGTCCTGTTGTTAAAATTGCTTTAGAAATGTCCAGCATATTTTTAAGCTCAAATGCATTGTATAAAGCCATATTAAAGTGTTTTGAGTCGTTTCCAATACTAATGTTTTGAGCCTTCTTGTATAAATTTTTTATACAACTTAATCCATTTGATAGAGATCCTTTATTTCTAAAAATTCCTGCACTTAATAGCATTTCAGTTTTCATTTTATTTTTAATCTCAAATTGGTTTTCTGAACCTTCCTTCATTAAATTTTCAACATCGGCTAATATCTCTATCCTTTTTGAAGATTTAATTTTCTTGAATTCAATTGTTTTAGCATATTTGGATGCCATTTCACCTGCCTTTTTTCCAAATACAACTGTTTCCATTAAAGAATTCCCTCCAAGTCTATTGCCTCCATGGATTCCAACACAAGCACATTCACCGCATGCAAATAATCCTTTAATTTCAGTTTCGCATTTATGATTGGCAGCAACACCTCCCATAAAATAATGAGCACCTGGTTTTACAGAAATTGGATCCTTTAAACAATCAATACCCGCAAAATCTAAAGCAAGTTTATGGATTTGAGCCAATTTTCCTAATACAATATCTTCACCTAAGTGTCTTAAATCCAGATGGACAGCACCATCAATACCTCTACCTTCTTCAATCTCTGTTTCAATTGCTCTTGCAACGATATCTCTAGGAGCTAATTCATCAATAAAACGTTTCCCATCTTTATTTATCAAATGAGCTCCTTCTCCTCGCGTTCCTTCTGAAATTAAAAGCGCTTTATGATGAAGTGTTGTTGGATGAAATTGCACAAATTCAATATCTTTTAAAGCACAACCCGCACGATAGGCGAGTGCCATGCCATCTCCTGTTGAAATACTGGCATTTACATTATTCTTGTAAATTTGACCTGCTCCTCCTGTAGCTAAAATTACTGATTTAGCTTGAATTTCATGAAGCTCACCATTTTTCATTTCAAAAGCATTTAAACCTTTCAAATTTCCATCTTCAACAATTATTGAATGAACATACCATTCATTTAAAAAATCAACGTTATATCTTAGGCACTCTGTGAAAAGTGTAGTAATTAAATTATGCCCCGTGTAATCACGTGAATAACAAGTACGAACTTCTGTTTGACCTCCAAAAGCTCTTTGAGCAACAGTCCCATCTTCATTTCGACTATAGATCATTCCCATTTCTTCTAATTCTTCAATTGCCTTAGGAGCTTCTTCACAAAAATACTCAACAGCCTTTTTATCACTTAAATTATCACCACCTTTAATTGTGTCACTTATATGTGCATCAATAGAACCTTGAGTTGCAGCATTCATACCACCCTGAGCCATACATGATTGGCTCCTTAAAGGATGAACCTTTGAAATAACACAAACAGATAAATCTTCAGATTTAATTGCTTCAAGAGCTGCTTTAAGGCCAGCAGTGCCACCTCCGATAATTACAATGTCATAATTTATATTACTCATAGCTTATTCATCCTAAAAAAAAGCCGCCCCATATGCAAGAGGCGGCCTTAATTACATGTTGACTAAATTACTCATCTAAACACAAACCTTGAGCTTGTAAATCTTCAAGTTCTTCAAGGCATTCGTCGTATTCAGTAAGTTTATCTAAATATTCATCTAATTTATCACTATATGCTTGTGTAGCTCCATCCATTGCTTCATTTAATTCAGTTTCTGAAGGTAAATGAGATGAGCTATTGTTTTGCCAATATTCATTTAATTGATCAGTAAGTGCTGGAATTTGAGATTCAGCAGTTAAACAATATTGAACATCTCCAAATGCATGTGCAACACCCCAAGCCTGGCCTGAACCAACTTCGAATCCATCACAATCAGCATCAGTCATACCACCTGCAGCTTCAACCATATCTCTAAATGCTTGTCTTAAGTCTTCAAGTTCTAACATTTGATCAAATATAGCTTCAACTTCTAAACCAAGTGCATCTAATTCGGCACTAAGTGTTTCTACTTCAGCCCATACTGCATCGCAATCAGGACATTCAAAGTCAGCACAATCTGTTTCATCTAAATCTTCAAAGAATGCTAACCATAAAATCTTAGCAATTTCTGCTCTTGTAATAGTTTCACCACCAGCAAAATCACCATCACGACCTTGAACTAATCCGCATTGGAAAGCTTTTTCAGCTGGATCAGCAAACCATTCATCTCCAGTTAAGTCAGTAAACGAATAAGTGTCATATTCAGGGACATCAAATCCAAGAGCTCTTAAAACAATAGCAATTGCTTCAGCTCTTAAAATAGAATTTGAAGGACCAAAACTTCCATCTTCATATCCTTCAAAATATAAAAGATCTGCAGCAGTATTTACAAATGACCAAAACCAGTCATCTTCAGTTACATCAAAGAAAACATCAAAAAATGAATCTATCACAACATCTTCATGTGCAAGTACAAGAAGTTTTGCAGCTTCAGCTCTATTTAAAGGATCATTTGGTCTCATATCTCCAGTATCTCCGTCACCAGTCATAACTAAATTATCGAATAATCCCTTTAAAAAATCTTCTGCCCAATGACCTCCAATATCTCCAGGACCTTCATCTTCAGGAGTGTCCTCTGGTGTATCTTCAGGCGTATCTGCTGGAGCAGGTTCTGGTGCAAATGGTACAACACCATTTGCTTCATCTAAAATTGCCTGCATAGCTGCGATATCTTGATCTAAACATTCACCAATATCTTGAAGTGCTTGTAATTCAGCAAGACAATCTTCAAGTTCAACACTTAGAATATCAATAAGGTCATGTTGAGCTTCAATGTCATCAAGTACTGCAAGATAATCATCTAATGCAGTAAAATAGTCATTCATTAAAGTATCTAATTGCTCGTTTAATGCAGTTTCACTTGGTAAGTGAGTACTGCTATGAGTTTGCCAGTATTCATCAAGATTTTGAATCATATCTTCGATTTGACCTTCATTAGTAAAACACCATTGAGTATCTCCGAAGTTATGTGCAATTCCCCAAGCTTGGCCTGAAGCTGGTTCAAAATCATCACAATCAGCACCATGTTGTCCTCCTGCATCTTCTACCATAGCTTCAAAATCTGCTTTAAGAGTTTCCCATTCAAGAAGTTGATCAAGAACAGTATCAATTTCAGCTTCTAGTGCAGCTAATTCTGCATCTAAAATATCAGCATCTACTTCTAAAAGAGCTAAATCATCAAGAGCTACATCTAACTCTGCAGCAACAGATTCACAATCAGGACAAATTACTTCAGGACAATTAGTGTCTTCACAATCACCAATATCTCCGATTAATGAATTAATTAAATCAATTATTTCTGTTAATCCTGGCTCTCCGCCTCCATCATGATCGTAAAGGACTTCAATCCAATCATCCCAAAGTGCTTGCCATTGAGGTAATGCGCCTGGATCCCATGTTTCACTCAAATACATCATGTGATCATAAAAGTTGAAATAGCTTGGTTCAACTCCATACCACATATCTTCATTTTCAAAACAATATTCAACCCCTTCATAACTAAATGAAGAAAAGTATGCAAATGTGTCAGCAGGGGTAGTACAACTTGTACCTCTTAATAAATGTCCAGATAAAAATTCACTTTCAAGATTATCTACCATTAAGCCAGCATCTCCTGCATATACATTTGTAGTTGCTTGATCCAGAAGTCCTTCCATTTGAGTACTGTATTCTCCTGCATCTGCAACAAGAGCATCGTAATCAGCATAAGCTGCATCGAGATCATCCTGAATTAACTGACAGTCAGTACATTCTGTTGGGTCCGGCTGTACCGGGGCCTCAGCTGCAAAAACTCCAACACTATTTGCAATAACGAGCGCAGCTAAAAGCGCACCGCCTGCAAAAAGAGCGAGGTTTTTCTTGAGTGTTTTCATAATTTATGGTTAATAAATTTACCTCTAAACAATTTACGCTAATTGGCAAATGAATTCAAGAGAAACATTGACTTTGTGAGGCAATTTACTTAAAGTTATTTTTGCAAATCAAACACTGGGGCGTGGCCAAGTGGTAAGGCACATGGTTTTGGTCCATGCATTCGGGGGTTCGAATCCCTCCGCCCCAGCCAATTGAATTCGAGCTGAGTAAGGAGCAACGCGACGCAGCGAAGCCGAAGATCTTGGCAGCCCTTGAATATGCGATGAGCATAGCAAATCGGATAGTCAAGTACAGAGTCATTAAAACCCTATGACTCTTTTTTACCTACTCCTCTTCCTCTCCATCCCATTTAGAATTTTTTTGCGAAGACGCACCCTTGTTGGAGTGATTTCTGCATATTCGTCTTCTTTGATGTATTCAATCGCGCTTTCAAGAGTCATTGGTATGATTGGCGTTAAATTTAGTGCTTCATCAGCACCAGAAGATCGAACATTTGTAAGCTGTTTATTTTTAATAGGATTTACAACCAAGTCAGTTCCCTGGTTATGCTCTCCAATAATCATTCCTTCGTAAACCTCAGTACTTGGCCCAATAAACAGAGGGCCTCTTTCTTGCAGTTTCCAAAGGGAATAAGCCATTGTCGAACCCTTGTTGCCAGAGATTAGAGATCCTACTGTACGTTTTGCAATGCTTCCAACAAAAGGAGCAAAATGATCAAAAGAATGATAAAGAGTCCCTTCACCACGAGTTAAAAGTAAGAAGATTGAGCGGAATCCCAAAAGACCACGAGTAGGGACTTCAAACTCCATCAAAGTATTACCATTTTCTGATTTCATATTAGTTAATATCCCTTTTCTTTTACCCAAAGCCTCAATTACAGAACCAGACATCTCATCCGGAACATTAATTACTGCATTTTCAATAGGTTCGTGCTTTTCACCATCAACTTCATGCATAATTACTTCTGGCTGAGAAATCTGCAATTCAAAACTTTCACGTCTCATTGTCTCTATCAAAACTGCAATATGCATTTCGCCACGTCCATAAACCTTGTATGAATCACTTCCTTCAACTGGTTCAATTTTCAATCCAACATTTGTTTCTAATTCTTTTTCTAACCTATCTTTAATATGACGACCAGTTACATATTTCCCTTCACGGCCTGCAAAAGGGGAGTCATTAACCATAAAATCAATCGCTAATGCCGGAGGATCAACTTTAATCGCAGGCAAAGGCTCTGCATTGGCATCATCAGTAATTGTTTCACCTACATAAATCTCAGGCAAACCTGCTATGGCAACCATATCTCCAGCTTGGGCTTCCTGAACTTCAACTCTATCCATTCCTTCAAATGTGAAAAGTTTTGAAACCTTTCCAGTGTATTTTTCGTTGTCGGATTTAATAACAGTAACCGGCTGATTAGCTTTAAGCATACCTTCATAAACTCTTCCAATAGCTAATCTCCCTAAAAAATTATCATATTTTAGAGTTGCTGGCTGCATTCTAAAAGGTACTTCTGTATTGCTTTCCGCTGGTTTTACATTTTCAAAAATAAAATCAATCAAAGGGGTGATGTCTTTTTGTTCATCTTTAAGCTTTTTTATTGCTGTACCTTTTTTTGCATTAGCATAAATATATGGGAAGTTTAATTGTTCTTCAGTTGCCCCTAAGGTAGCAAATAAATCAAAAGTTAAATCTACGACTTCATCTGGTCTTGCCATTGGCTTATCAATTTTATTAATAACAACCAATACTTTATGACCTAACTCAAGCGATTTTTTTAATACAAACTTTGTTTGTGGCATCGGCCCTTCATAGGCATCAACAACCAAAATAACCGCATCCACAGTTTTTAAAACTCGCTCAACTTCTGAACCAAAATCTGCATGCCCAGGAGTATCAACGATATTCATTTTTTTACCATTGTGAGTAATCGCAGCATTTTTAGCATAAATAGTAATTCCACGCTCTTTTTCTTGGTCATTACTGTCCATTGCACGCTCATCTATACCCTTGTGAGTATCAAAACTATCACTTGCTTTTAAAAGTGCATTTACTAAAGTTGTTTTTCCATGATCTACATGCGCGACAATGGCAATATTATATATATCCATTATATTAGTTAGAAATTCGAATCCACGTGATTTTAACAGGAATAATACAATTAAACAATGAATAATCCTGTCCCGGTCCAGTGGGTAGTCCTGGACATGCTCTTTACTTGAAAAACAAGCCATTTTCTGTTATAATATATAAGTAAAAAATAACAAAAATAAAAATGAAAAAACACATACACTTAGGACTCATTTTCTTGGGCGTGCTTGTTGCATTCTCATTGTTTGGTGTAGCTTTGCTAGCACCATCTTCTTGGCCTGCTGAAGGCGCTTGGAACCTACTTACGCATAACGGAATGGTTCTGGTCGATGCAGAGGAAAGAGGAAGTTGTCTAGATGCAACACGAAATGCAAATATTTCTGGAGCTAATGACATTGGTTCTCAAGCTGATTGTCAGGGACCTGCTCCTCATTACAATCCTGGTAATGATGGACAGCCTGGAGCTACAGACCAAAATACATATTCTGCTGCTCTTTATTATGAAGATGCCCTTGGTGATTCAAGTGGTTGTAGCAATATTTCTGATGATTATTTATATTTTAGAACTCGTTTAGTAGGTGATCCTCTTCAATCAAATGCTACTAATGGTTTAACAAATGATTATTGGTGGTATTTATTTGATATAGATGGAGATAACGCTCCTGATTTTTATATCAGATTAAATGGAAATGGAAAAAAAGTAGATGAACATTTAGATATTATTTGGGAAACAAGTGGTGATGCAGATCCAACTGGAGAACCAGTTGTATCAAATAATGTTAATCCTTTAGATAGTGGATTAGTTAGAGCTTTTTTGACTCCGGATAATGGAACAGTAGGGGATTATGATGAATCTTTTTTAGATTTCCAACTTCCTTTATCTGAATTTGATGATGATAGTAGTGTTCAACAATTATGTGAAGGTTCTACACTTGAAGTTTCTAAAATCTCTACTTCAGCAAATCACAATAATCCTTATCATAAAGATTATATCTTAGATTTATTATTGCCTTCTGATCCTATTATTTTAGGAGATTCAGCTTATGAAATTGAGAAAACAGTAAATGGAATTGTAGGGAATACAGTTGAATATAGAGTGGATATTAACAATTTATCAAATACTTTAAGTGGTTTAGTTTATACTGATCCTTTAACTGCAGGTGGTACATTTGAAACAAATGCATATGCTGGCGGATCAGGAATTCAAGTTATAATTGATGGAAATACTTATAATATGACAAATAGTGCAGATTCTCCGGATTCAGGAGGATGTACTTATTTAGGGTGTGAGGCAGATTATTCTGCAGGCTCAGTTAATTTTTATTTGGATTGGCTTTATCCTGCAGGTTCTTCAACTCCGCTTTACGATTCTGCAACAATAAAATATAAAGTTACTTATCCAGGTGGTGGAACTTATTATAACCAAGGTTATGGTGTAACAAACGAACTTCCAAATAATCAATATAGTGATGACCCTTCTTACGACGACGGTTTAGAATGTTCAGATGGATCAGGGAATAATTGTAATGATGGAGACACAGGAAATGATGATCCGACTGTTGCTACTATTTCTGCAGATGATTACGGAGATGCACCGGATCCAACCTATCCTACCCTAATTGCAAGTACAGGTGCTGTTCATACAATTGTTCCTGGTATGTACTTAGGAACATTAATAGATTCTGAACCTGATGGACAACCTGATCCGTTAGCATCAGGAGATGATTTCTTTGATGGAACTGATGATGAAGATGGTGTTACTTTTGTAACTCCTTTAGTTCCAGGAAGCCCTGCAACAATTGATATCGTTGCTTCAGCTCCTGGTGCAATAGATGCATGGATTGATATGAATGCAGATGGTTCATGGGCAACTCCTGGGGATCAAATATTGGTAAATACACCGGTTGTTCCAGGACTTAATTCAGTTGTTTTGCCTGCACCAATACCATTAACAGCAACTCCTGGTGCTACGTATGCAAGATTTAGGTTTAGTACACTTGGTGGATTGCCATTTATTGGGCCTGCTCCTGACGGTGAAGTTGAAGATTATTTAGTAGATATTACTGCAAGTTCGAGTCTTGGAGATTTTATTTGGCATGATGTAGACGGTGATGGAGTTCAGGATGGAGGAGAACCTGGTTTAGATGGTGTAACTGTTGATTTATATTTAGATAATGGTGATAGCATTTTTCAACCAGGTGGTGCTGATGGAGTTGCACTTTTGAGTCAAACAACCTCTGGTGGAGGTGCATATGACTTTTTAACATTAAGCCCTGCTAATTATTGGGTAGATATTACTGATACTGGTGGAATTTTAACTAATTTTATACAAACAGGTGGGAATCCTGCTCCTGAACTAATAGTTTTAGGTATAGGCCAGGATTATAACAATGCTGATTACGGATTTTTTGATACTCATTCTGATGATGATGGAGATGGAATAAGAGATATTGTAGAGTGTCCTGGAGCGCCTCCTTTTATAGGATGTCCAGATACAGATTCAGACGGATTTCCAAATTATTTAGATATTGATGCTGATGATGATGGGATTGTAGATAATATTGAAGGACAATCAGAAGGTTCATATATTCCTCCTACTGGTTTAGATGCCGATGGTGATGAACTTGATGATGCTTATGACCCAGATAATGGAGGATTCTTAATCTTCCCGGTTGATAGAGATGCAGATTTGATCCCTGATTATTTAGATCTCGATACTGATAATGATACTGTGCCTGATTTGATTGAAGGTCATGATGTAAATTTTGATGGTATTGCAGATACAACTCCAACAGGGAGTGATAGTGACAATGATGGGCTGGATGATGCTTATGACACATTACCTATCGGAGATCCATTTAATGAAATCGGTTCAAATGCACCTTTACAGGATTTTGATTCTGATAATGTAAGAGATTGGCGTGATTATGATGATGACGATGATTTAATTGATACAATTGATGAAGATTTAAATGGAAATAATGATCCTACTGATGATGATGTTGATGGTGATACTCATCCGGAATATTTAGATTACAATCCAATGGGATACTTCTATCAATTGAGTGATGGAAAAATAATCGCAGGTGGAGGGATAAGTGTAACTGGGCCTGGCGTTGTTACGATTTTAGAAGATGGTTCAGCAGGATACTATAAATGGGTAACTGATGATACTCCTGGAACTTATACAATGACAGTTACTACTCCAGTAGGATATTTCTTACATCCTAGTTGTAATAAGTTAGATCCACCAGCATTTGATCCTACTGCAAGTCCAAATCCTGTTAATTTAGGAAATAGTGAAGTAGGAAACACTGGATTCTTATCTTCAAATGCATGTACTGGTTATTACTCTACATTTGATTTAGAACCTGGAGATCCAATTATTATAAATAATAATATCCCAGTATTTTTTGATAAAGATAGGCCTCATGGTGACGATGATGATGACGACGATGATGATGGTCCTGGTGGAGGAGATCCTGAGCCAACTCCTGAACCAGAGTTACAGGAAGCTGCTCCGGAAGCTTGTCTTCAATATAACGACCGTAGACCAATAAATTATAAAGATAATGAAGGTTGGCCTGCAGATTATGTGAATTTCTTAAGTAAGATTTATAGAATTGGTTCGCCAAAACAATATATTATAAGTGGAGATGGTTCTTATTATGGTGATGAATCTACTGAAAATACAACAATTAGACCTTTAGATTTTACCAATAGGTTCGAAACTGTAAAAATGGCTCTTACTTCTTTCTGTATACCGATTTATACGACTGAAGAAAGAATTAATGCAGGTAATATTGCAGGTGCAAGACCTGAATTCCCTGACTTCCCACGTGAATTGCCTGATGATCATTTGGATAGAGAATGGGTTAAAGACAAAGATTTAGAATTTATTCTAAATGTTATGTATAAGGCTTATGATGAAGGAATTATTGACGGAAGAATTCATACTGATGGTATCGGATACGCTGAATGGAACTCATTTATAACTCGTGCTGAAATCCTTAAAGTATTTGTAAATGCTGCAGATTTAGAAGCGATAGTAGCTGAATTGCATACAGGAAATATAGTTGATGATCCGTTGGCTTACTATTATGATGCAAGACCGGACGCTTGGTATACACCATATATCCCGTTTGTAGTGAATTTCAGAATTGTGGCTGATGTTTGTTTACCAAAAGATCTTGTTAACTCACCTGATTTCGAAAACAATGAGTTAAATGTCAGAACTTTAGCAGCAACTTATACTTGTGAAGGATTAAATGACCCTGCAAGATTCACATTTGCAGATAATCCGGCAGTACGAGCCGAAGTTTTTGCCTTGGATGCAAGAATGTTGTATATTGCAAGTGCAATAGATCACATTAATCAATATTCAGGATTCAATATGGTAAATTCTGAACTTCTAGAACTGATTTTCGACACTCTTCAAGATGCTGAAAGAAGCGAATTCTTATTTGGAATTAAAGACACAGCTGCATTTGTTGCAGAATTAGGATATCGTAACTATAACTTATGAATCAACCAACTTTAAAACGTGAATTAGGATTATTTCATGCAACTGCAATCGGAGTAGGATTGATATTAGGTGCTGGAGTGTATGTTTTAATCGGTGAAGCAACTGCTACAGCAGGTAATGCTGTATGGTTTGCATTCATTCTTTCTGCTGTTGTTGCTTTATTGACAGGGCTTGCCTATGCTGAACTTTCATCAATGTTTCCGGATGATGCAGGGGAATATAAATATACCAAAGAAGCATTTGGCCGTGGTTTAGCCTTTTTTATAGGATATTTTGTTTTACTAGGTGCCATTATTGCATCGGCAGCTGTTGCAACAGGTTTTGCAGGTTATTTTTCTGCTTTATTTAATTTTGATAATACAATTCTTGTTTCAATTGTTATTATAATTCTATTCTCAATACTTAATTATAGAAGTATAAAAGAATCAGCTTGGACCAATGTACTTTTTACTTCTTTAGAAGTAATAGGATTACTAGTAATTATTGGATTAGGGATCTTTTACGGACAAGATGTTGCACTACTTGATATGCCTCATGGAATTGAAGGTGTATTTAAAGCATCAGCTTTAGTATTTTTTGCATTTTTAGGATTTGAAAGTGTGATTAAATTAACTGAAGAAGTAAAAAATCCAAGACGTACAATCCCTTTGGCTTTATTACTTTCTATTGGAATCACTACTGCTTTATATTTAATGGTTGCTATTGCAGCTGTTAGTGTTTTAGATTGGCAGGTTTTAGCTGCTTCAAGCGCTCCTCTTGCGACTGTCGCAGAGATGGTTCTTGGTAATAATGCTTTCATTGCAATTTCAGTTATTGCATTATTTTCAACTGGAAATACTGTTTTAATTGGTTTAATTACTGGTTCAAGAACTTTATATGGAATATCGAGATACTACAAGCTTCTAAAACCATTCCGTAAGGTACATAAGAAAAGAAAAACACCACATGTTGCAATTTGGACTGTTATGGGATTAGCAATTTTATTCAGCTTTATTAGTGATGTTGGATTAATTGCAGAATTAACTAATTTCACTGTATTTATAACATTTGCAGTTATCAATCTTGTAGTTATTGCATTAAGATTTAAACAGCCAGAAGTTGAGAGAAAATTCAAAATGCCTCTAAATTTAGGGAAAATGCCAATATTAGCATTTTTTGGATTTCTAACTTGCATATTCTTTTTATCTCAAATAGAAACAATGATAGTTCTTGGAGGATTTGGATTGATTCTGACCGGAATAGTTGTTTATTTGTTTATTCTGAGTTTTGAGAAAAGCAGTGCTAACTAAGCATATTGTTTAGCAAATTTGTTTAACGTAGTCGTAATTTCCTTTTCCCACAATTCTTCGATAACCGAATCTATTTGATCAAAATATTCTGTCATTTCTTGATTTACGCCTTTTCCCTTCTTACCTAGGCCTCTAAGTGATATTGACCACCATCCACCAGTAAATTCTTTTCGCCTTTTTTTCAACTCATCTAATCTATTTCTAATTTCTTCAGCTTTCTGTTGGATTATATATAATGGATCTGTTGCTCTTCTAAGAACTTCTTCCAAATCTGAATATATTTGAGAAATTTCAACTCCATTTAAAAATGTTTTTAACTCTTTCTCATAATTATCCAATCTAGGAATTATACCCTGCTTTGCAATATACGCACGCATTTTACTCTTTATTTTATATGAAGGCATCTTCCCCCTTATTTCTTCAAATAAAGCAGTAGGAGATTGTAGGGATTCTTCTGGAACTACAGTCTTCTCTTCAACTTGGGCTGCTAGAGGTTCACTACCTTGTTCAGATTTAGTGATAATTGGTACTTCATCTGTTAAAGTAGTCATGCCAAGTTTTGTTCCTTTAAGTGAATCTTGTACAGATGCAGCAACTACCTGAGGAGTAGGTGTAGGTTTAGGCTGAGGTGTAGGTTCTGGTTGCGCATTTGGAGTTCCTATCATTTGTGGAGCAACAGCTTTAACTTTCTCTGGGACAGGCTCGTCATGATGTTTGGATTCTAATATATCTCCCCTGTAAGCTGGGAAACCAAACTGTGTTTTTTTACGATCTGATGGAGCTTGCTCTTGAGATTTTGTAGGAATAGGTTCTCCCAGAACTGGTGTTGCCCCTCCCACAAAAAATACTGTTTGATCTAAAGCGTTATTATTAGCTGAAGTCCCAAACATTGCATCATTTGCATTTTGTGGATCCTGATGAAAAGCAGTTAAGTTAGTTTTAAGACTGCTCCATTCAGCTCGAAGTCGTTCAACAGGTGGAATCCCAATATGGTCATCGTCTACTGTTCCATTAAAGATCACAAAAGATTCGTTCATGATATCTCTTACAAATTCATTCTCTTGTTCTTTTTCACTCATATCAGATGCATAATCATACAATTCACTTAAATAATTAACAACAACAGAATCAACAAATATTTGATATCTTGCTTTGATTTCTTCAGAAACACCTAATTCTTTAATAATTGAATTTAATTTACTTTTAATCCATTCAAAATATTCAAATATATCTTCAATCTCTACTTTTGCATTTAAAAGTACATCAATATGCTTACCTATTGTTTTGCAAATGCCTCTAAATTGATCGGTTTCATATTTGCTAAGCCCAACAAAATCTTGTTTTCTAAGACCAAGAGGTGGTTTAGTAAGAACTATTCCATCTACTAGTTCTCTAGCTGTTTTTAATGAAGCATGTCTTTTAGGATTTTTACGTTGATCCTCTGCATCTGCTCTGTAATAAAGAAAATAGCATCTTGTTCCAGGCATTATATCACCATGTAAAACTTCATATTCACCTCTAATAATTCCTTGGGCTAAGTTCCACAAATAAGTTAAACCTGACTCAGTTGTTAAACCTGAAAGTATTGTTAAATTTTGTTTAGTTGCAACAGGGTCAGTAGCATGGTAATGCAGGTTGTATAATGCTTCCCAAAATTTATCTGCTCTTTCAGGATCAATATCTAACATTTTAAAATAATACTGAGCTAATACTTTACCTTGCACTTCTTCGAAGCCCAAACTTTTACCAAGTTCAGCACATTTTCTTCTAATAATGGCTTTTCTGACCTCTCGATCAGTTATTGGCATTATTGATTCAAAAATACTCTCTTCAATGGTTGTATGTGTTTGTTGTTCTGGTGAGCTCATAACAAAAATAAAGGTTAACTGTTTTCTCCTAATATTTAACCAGTTTTGATGCCTTTCGTTACAATTTAAAGGTACTTTTTTGCGCTTGGGCAAATATCATTCAATTTACACAATGCGCATTTTGGAGTAGGGGCTTTACAAAGCGCTCTCCCATGATCTACAAGATAGTATGAAAACATTCCCCAATCCTTTTGTTTAAAAAGTTTCATTAAGTCTCTTTCTATCTTTACTGGATTTTGTTCTTTCGTTAGTCCTAAGCGATTTGAGAGCCTTTTTACATGTGTATCCACAACTACTCCTTCATTTTTACCAAACCAAACAAATAAAAGCACATTTGCAGATTTTCTGGCTATCCCAGGAATCTTTAACAAATCATCCATTTCATCAGGGACCGTACTATTAAATTGTTCAACCAGTGTTTTTGCAGCTGCCTTTATGTTTTTTGCCTTATTTCTAAAGAAACCACTTGATCTAATTAATTGTTCAAGATGCCCTTGTTCAACATCAATGTAGTCTTGCATTGTTGGAAGTTCTTTAAACAATTGGGGAGTAATTAAATTTACTCTCTTATCCGTACATTGAGCACTCAAAATAGTTGCAACCAAAAGTTCCCAGGCACTGCTAAAATTTAATGCACATTTTGGATTTGGATACATTTTGCTTAATCTATCGAAATATTCGTATGCATTTTTTTTCATCTTTCTCCCATTACTTTAACAATTACACGTTTTTTACGACGACCATCAAATTCAGCATAAAATATCTGCTCCCATCTACCTAAATCCATTTTACCTTCAGTTATTGGAATAATAACCTGATGACCAATTAAAATTCTTTTTAAATGAGCATCTCCATTATCTTCACCTGTTTGATGATGTCGATAGTTTTCACCAAACGGAGCAAGCTTTTCAAGCCATTCATGAATATCCTCAATCAAACCACTTTCTAAATCATTAACATAAACACCAGCAGTAATATGCATAGCAGAAACAAGACACATCCCTTCGACAATCCCACTTTCTGCAACAATATCCGCCACTTCATTTGTTATATGAACTGTGTCGTAACGATCTTTAGTATTGAACATTAAATACTCAGTATGAGTAGCCATAACATAAAGTTAAGAACTACTCTAACTTTAGTCTTTTTCTTCTTCACTTTCAACTTCTTCCTCTTCATCCTCTTTTTCTTTCATTGATTCTGGAATATAATCTTCTGACAGTTTCTCTAAATCCAGCATGAATAATGGATTTATATGAACACCATTTTTAATAACTTCAAAGTGCAAGTGTGCCCCTGTAGTTAAATATCCTGCTCCTTTTGTGCCAGGAATACCACCAGAAAGACCTATAACTTCGCCAGGAAGCACAATATCACGCTCATCAACAAGTATTTCAGTTAAATGGCCATAAACAGTAAGCAGGCCTCCTTTATGGGCAATAATCACATATGCATACGAGTTATCACCATTATCTTTAACCTTATAAACAACACCCGCAGCAGGAGCCCTAACTGAAGATTCCTGAAGAATAGGAATGTCAATTGCGTTATGCGGAATTCCAAACACCGCCTTATAAGAAGAATCGCGGAAATATGCAGAAATACCACGAGTCGGCTCAACCGGCCAATTAAGTTTTTCACCCGTTGCAAATTCAGCAGCCATTTCAAAATCATAAATCGCTCTGATATTTGGATTTATTAGATCCTGATAATTATCTGGATTGAAATTCTCACCATCTTCTGCAATTTTTTCCTGAACAAATAAAAGATTTTGCTTGAGAACATTTATTTCCTGAATAATTTCTAGCTGTTCACGTTTTGATTGAGCGATTAGCTCTCTATAAATCTCCTCTTCACCTTCTGTTTGTTTTAGCAGGTGATATTTAGCATTTTTTTGAAGCTTCATAGTTTTTTGCTCTTCTTTTAGATCAACATCAAGCTTTGTTAATTTTTGCCTTGTTTGTTGCAGCTCAGTCCTTTTTACTCGATATTCTTCTTTGATAGTGTCGAGTTTAGTGAAAATATTCTGACCTGTTTGTTCAAGGATGCTAAAGTATTCAATTTTCTTAAAAGAGTCTCCAACTGATGCGTCACCTAAAAGAAGTTTTGAAGCAGAAATATCGGCATTTCCAGCTTTATCAAAGAAATCGTTTTCTTGTAAATAAAGCAGCTTAAGATAATCTTTAAGAAGGAGTTTTTGATTTTCAAGTTCGATTTTTTTAATATCAATATCTTCTTTTATTACTGAAATTTGATTTCTTTTTTGAGCAATCTGCTTTTGGACATTTACAATTTTTGCTTGAGAATTCCCGATTAGATAATCAAAATTTGCTAATTGCTTATTAAGAAGGCTTATTGAATCTGCGGTTTCAAGCAATCGTTCTTTTGCATCATCAACGCTTTTACCAATCTGAAAATAATCATTTCTAGAATTTTGAAGCTGATGCTTTAATTGTAGTAAAAATTGCTGATTTTTAGTATTTTGCGAAATTTCAACTGGCACTTTTTCATCTTCCGGAGCATCTTCTGCATAAACAGTTACAAGCGGAAGCACCAATACAAAGATTGTTAATATCCCAATTTTTCCTTTAAGCGTGTTTGTGATTTTTTTCATTTTTTGTTTTATCTAAGCGCAATTTTATCTATATATTATACACTATTTTTAATCTTATTTAAAGGGGTTTGGGAGAGGCAAAGGACTTTTTCTAGCAAAGTCCTTTCTTAACCAAAGTCCTTTGGTTAAGAAACTCATTTTCTCTTGCATTTCAGCTATAATTCAACTAAAATCATCATGCTTAAATTAATAATTTTTTTATATGTCTAAGAAGAAAGCAGGAGGATCAACCAAGAACGGTCGTGATTCGGTGGCGAAGCGGCTGGGAGTAAAAGCATTTGGTGGTGAAGTAGTAAGTGCAGGAAGCATTTTAGTTCGTCAAAGAGGGACTAAATTTCATGCAGGTGATAAAGTTGGAATGGGGAAAGATCACACTCTTTTCGCATTAACTACAGGAGAAGTTAAATTCACTGAAAAACAGACTACAAAATATGATGGTAGAAAATTCAAAGATGTTTTTATAAATATCCTTGAAAAAAAATCATCAAAATAACAATTAACCCTTTCCAAAATGAAGCTTTCACCTAAAGCAGTTGGGCTTGCAATGGGAATTCTATCAGGCCTAGGTTTTTTAATTATGACCCTATTAGCACTTTATGCTAATTATTTAACTCACATTGCTGAACTTATGATCGGTGTTTATCCTTATTATGAAATTAGTTTACAGGGAGCTGTTGCTGGTTTAATTTGGGGATTTATTGATGGATTAATTGGTGGTCTATTATTTGCATGGATATATAATTTAATTGCACCAGGTAGTGCATCATAATATATGAGTGATTTTGAAATTTTTGGTGGTGTAGATGACTCTGGTGGAGTAGATGAAGCATCATTTGAAAAGTTTAAAGAGCGAATAAAAGCTGCACAAGCTCAGATTAAAGCTATTCAAAAAGGGGAGCAGAAAGTACGTAAAAAGGAAGAAAAACTTATAAAGATTCTTCTTAGATTTGTTAAAAATCATCAAAAAAAGGATATCATGTTACTAATTGCGCGTCTTTTAGAACAAAATATACCTTCAATTTTTATCCTAAGTATTGTTTTGTTAGGAAATGAGGATGTTTTGAATGAAGATGAAAGCAAGACTCTTTTAAAAGCTCCTGAAAAATCTAAAGATATTGAAGAGATGTCTCTTGCAACAATGGATAAAGATCAACTCCTTCCAGTTAAGCTGAAAGTTAGGATTGACGATTGGCTTAAAAGCATTCTTTCATCGGCTTTGGATAATCCACATAAGTTATTACAGACTGCACTAGATTCAGATAAGCATGTTATTTTACCTTTAGTTCAATTATGTGCTTTTATATTAAGAGATTATCTTGAAAAACATAAAGAAGAAGCTAATTATGAAGATTTAAAGGATTTCAGCCAGTTCTTTTTAAGTGGAATTATGGAAAAAGTAGCAGATAAAGTTTTAAAACAAAAAGAGTTGAAAGATATTGAGGACCCTGAAGCAAAAGATTAGGCTGCTAATCTTTGAGCATTTTCAATTACTCCATCTCTATAATAATCTCTTCTAACTTTTAATTTTGCTAAAGATTCGGTATTTCCTACCTGCGCATTTTGTAATTGACCTTCAATATCTTCAAGCTTAACATCTGTTCTAATTAACTTTTCATGATTTTTAAATGCATTATCAGTGCCTATTATATCAAATAATCCTGAAACTCCACCAAAGATCATTGCACAATTACTTAATGAGCCTACAGCACTAGCTAATTCTCCAATATCTGCAATTCCTGAAGTAGTCATTGATTTGTTGCTTAAATCTGGGCTTAAATTGTCGATCTCTATCCGTTGTTGTAATTCTCCGGTTTTATCCTGAAGTTTTGCTTGAGCTTCCTTTACTCTTGCCATTATTTTTTTATATTTCCGTTGTTTAAAAATCTTAGAAATTCCACCAATTATTGGAAATAACGTTGTTGTAGAAGCGTTTTCTTTCAACTTCCCAATTTGCTCTCGCGCTGCAGCAACTTCCTCTAATAATTTTTCAATTAAAACATTTACCTCTTCGATTAAAACTATAGATTCATTATTCATTTCCATTTCTGGACTAGCTTCTGCACCAAAATTATCAGCATCTTCTTTAATCTGCTCCTTTTGAGCTGCCTCATATTCTTCAGGACTTAAGGGTTCTTTTCTATTTGGATCTTCTGGTAATGAAGCATTATCGATCCCTTTGCTTAAATTATTCCATTGCGTATCCGCATATTCTGCTCTAGATAAAGGTGCATAAGCACTTTCGTATTCATGATTTTTAATATGCTGCATTGCAACATTATCCATTGCTGGAGTTGGAGCTTGTACTTGTTCTAAATTGTCTGGTTGATTAGCGTTTCTCATTTAGTTTTTGTTTTATTTCATCTATTTCTTTTTGATCTTTTTGTTTTACTTTAAATTCTCCAACCTTGTCTGTTTCTTTGGCAAGGACGGTTTTAATTTTTTTGTATTTAGAAGCAATTTGTAGCTTCTTGAGTACATCTTGTTTTGCTTTACTATCAGCCATTATTTATTTTTATTTCACATATATTATATCATACTTTCTTTAGATTGTCCATTGATCGTGAATGATCCCAACAAGTTTAAATTCACCTTCATATTCCTCAAAAACCAGTCTTAAACTTTGCCAGTCCATGCCATACATCTCTGGATCAAATTCAGGAAAGTGATATTCAATAAAATTTGCTTCTCCATAGACTTTTTCAAGATTATTTAAAGAATTTCCCGATCCAATTATCTCATTTTTCTTTATTTGCGGCGCATTTTCGAAATCAGCACTAAAAACAAATTTATCAAAATATTCATTTAAGGTAAGGGTGATTGGAAGACCAGTCCCATCATATTGTCCCCACAATCTTGAACTACCATCGTTTAATTCAAATGGTTTTAAAATTACATCTTTTTTTGTATCAACAGTTGCATAAGGAGAGAGTCTAACACCTTTTTCTGGGTGAATTAGAGTTTCCAAAGTATCTAAATCTTTGTTTTTAAGAGTTGTGATTGTTTGATTTGCAGCATCATCAAAGGTTGCAGCAGGCTTAACACACGCATTAAAAGTAAATAAAAGCACAGCCAGCATAGAAATAGCGACAATTTTTTTCATTGTTTTAGAGTTAAGAACAAGAAAATCATATATTAAGTTACGCCAGTTGATCAAATGGGTGATTTATGGTATAATTTAAACAGTAAAATTTAAACAAAAAACAAAAATGTCTACAAAAAAACATACTTCTGTGCTAATTGTTACTGTTTGTTTAGCAGTACTTTTAGGTGTGCTAATCAGCTCAACTTTAATTGCTAAAAATGACACACATTCAGACAAAGTTAAACGTGTTTTAATTAAACCAAATGATGCTAAGTCTGAGCTTACAATCCGACAAAATAAAGATGTTGAAGTAATGCATGAATTTGATGGGAAATTTTCAGCAAATATACCTGAAGATTTATCTTTAGATCAATATGCTGAAGTTGAAGATGTAGTTGTATTAGAAATAGCAAATTTTGAAAGTCCCAAATATTGTGGGGATGGCTTGATTCAGGCGTCAGAGCAATGTGGAGAAACTGGGTTACCTCAATGTTCTGAAGGAAAAGAATGTAACTATTGTCAGTGTAAAAATCCGAATTCTAACAAAGCAAAGGAAAGAACTTGCGAGCCAATTGATCAAATACCATACAATGTTACTCAGGTTAATGGTGGGCAAATACCTTCAGGAGACAAAATTGATGTAGCAGTGTTAGATACAGGAGCATTTTTAGATCATATTGATTTAGATAATATTAAAGTTTGTAAAGACACAACAAGCAATGGCATGAGTAATGGTTGTGAAGATACAATTTATCACGGCACTCACACAGCTGGAACTGTTGGTGCAAATGGAGGTCCTGATGGATTAGGGATATTTGGTGTTGCACCTAATGCAAATATTTGGGCAATTAAGGTTTGTTATTCAAGATATTGTAATGATGATGATATAGCAGAAGCAATTAATTATGCAGGAAAAAGAGGGGCAGAAATCGTTAGTATGAGTTTTAGTAGTGATGTCCCAGCTCCATTGATAGAAGAAGCGATTTTAAGTAATCCTGATGTTCTATTTATTGCATCATCAGGAAATTATGGATATAACGGAGTGTTAATTGGTTATCCTGCTGCCTATAAAGAAGTTGTTGCAGTTGGAGCAATTGATCAAAATAAGCAAGTTGTTAGTTTCTCAGCAAGAGGAATCGATGATGGAGATGATTCAACTATTGTTGAAAAAGAAGTTGAATTAGTTGCTGGAGGAAGAAGTGTAGAATCTGCATTTTCAATAAATGGTTGTTATGTAAGATCTAGCGGGACCTCAATGTCAGCCCCAACTGTTTCTGGATTAGCAGCAAAAGTTTGGCAGGGTGATGCTGAAAGTACCCGTTTATACTTACGAAGCATTGCTGAAGATATAACTGATGCATATGGTGGGGGAGCAGGTCCTGGTTATGATGCTGCTTCAGGTTATGGATTACCAGTTGCACCATAATTAAGTTGGTGTAAAATGGGGTTGATATTCGTAATCCCTAAAACATGAAAAAGCTATTAAGCCTCTTAGCAATTTTCGTTGTTATTTTTGCTGCAGGATGTACTGAACCGCAACCTACACTCGAAGAATTAAATGAACAACCTCCAATAACAGTTGATGAAGCGCTTGAAACAGTTGATCCATTCCCAGAAGATTATGTTGGTGTTTGGCAACGAACAGCAACATATGTTAATGGAGAATTAGAAAGTGAAGATCCAGCTATTTGGACTTTAAACAATACAAATTACACTTCTACAGGTACTTGTATTAATACAGGAAAAGTTATGAATGAAGGTGGAAATAAGATTACAATCACTTTAGATAGTACAACTTGTCCAAATGTTCCTACAGGAATCACAGTTCCTTACACATATGAGATTAAATATGATGAAGAACGCGATGTTGAAGTAATGACAGTAGTTACAGGACCTATGACAGAAACTTGGGACAGACAAAGCTAAATTAATTAAAAAGAGCGCTATCAGTTATATGACAGCGCTCTTTGCTTATACCTGCGATTTTTAGTTAGTTAAAATCCTATAAAGCATATCCATTGCATATCTTCTGCTTAATTCCATTGGCCCAACCTCAGTTGGATCATTAAATTGGAATGGAATCCAATTTAAATTACCTGCTGAAGTTACCATTGAACAATACCAACAATCATCAGTATCGATTGTGTAGTTCTTATCTAAAGCTCCTAAGAACATTTTCAATCCTTCTCCTAAAAGAACGATTGCTCCAGGTTTAGCAACATTTCCAGCATATCCTTCAACAAACCCTTCGTCCTTTGCAGTACAGAAGTATTTTGCATACCAATCATCAGTTACATCGTTGAAACATGCTTCAGCATTAACATCTACAACGCCATAGCCTTCATACTCACGAGCTCTAAATGCCATTGCTAGAAGTTCTGCACGAGTTAAATCGTCGTCAATTCTTAGATTTCCGTAAGTATCTCCTTTAACGATTTCACCATTTTCACAAAGATAAACCGCAATAGCATAATGGTCATCAGAAGAGTTGATATCTAGCCAGTTTCCACAATCAACAACAACTTCATCTTCACACATTGCATTACATCCATCTCCGTTCACACTATTTCCATCATCACATTCTTCACCTAAATCTACAGTACCATCACCGCAAACAGCAGGTTGAGGAGTTGATTCAGTATGACAAGAAGAATCACATCCATCTCCGTCAGTTGTGTTCCCGTCATCACATTGTTCTCCTGATTCTAAATATCCATTTCCGCATGCAGGCGTGATTTCAAATTCATGGAATCCAACATCATATTCTTCTCCTTGAGGTCTTGAAGTGCCGAAATAATCGCGATTTGCAGTAGAAACAGCAGTTCCAACATCAATACAAGTAGATAATGCGCCTAATTTATAAGCGTCAGGACCAGATCCTCCAGTGAAATCAGGATCACAATTTGAAAAATTGTTTGATTCATCAGCAGCAGTAGACCAAACAAAGTCAGGTCCAGTCATATTTGCAACTAAATTATTGTAAACATTGTGTTCTTCTGTTCCGCTTGATGCGATTGAAGCTGTTGTAGCTGTTCCATCAGCGATTGTGTTGTTATAAACCTCAGCAGCATCAGAAATTCTAATTGCAACTCGGTTATTAGGACCAGAATTTACAATTAAATTATTGTAAACTTTTGCTCCATCAGTAGCTCTTATGATTCCATAAGATCCATTTAATGAAGTTGCCCAGTCAAAAAAGTTTTTCATAACATGCGTATCTCCAGTTCCACCTGTATCAACTAAAGATTGTGAACTAGTAACATTCCCAAAATGGTTGTTTGAAATTTCAGCACTGCTTCCTGAGTTTGCAGTAACTCTTACAAAAAATTGAGTAAGATTGTTATAGCTGAAAAAGTTATCACTAACCTCAAAACTATAACCACCTCCAGCAAGATTAATAGAAATTAAGAAATTCCCACCAATATTGTTTGAAAAAGTCATTCCACTGATTGCACCAGAAATATTCGTACCTGTGATTTGGCCATCTAAAACAGATTGTTGACCTTCTGTATCCTGAGTAGTAAAGGGATTTGAATCTCCAGGACCACCATTGTACCCTCCATTGATACTAATATCATCTAAATCATGCAAATCAAGATTTTCTGTATAAGTACCTTCAGCAACTTTAATAACGCCTCCGTCTGAATCCATGGCATTTAATGCTTCAGTAATGGTTAAATAAGGGGAATCAGCAGGGCCATGAGCATATGTCCCATAATCCACCCAAATCAGCTCTCCGTCTACGTGTAGGGTCTGATACGCAGCAGAAACAGTCGATGATGCTACAATAAACAGCCCAATCACAGCTAGAAAGGGGAGTAGCACCTTTACGATCTTGTTATTCATATATAAAAGGTTAATTAAATATTCGACTTATTCTAACACCTATTAAAACGAAATGCGATGTTAGCCGTTACAAAATTAGGTCAAGTCTCTAAAAGTGTTTTTAAATAAACAATAAATGCCTGTTTGAGCATTGTAAATTTGTGTAATTTTTGTTATAATATTTAGATAAAATGTAACCAAAATAAACTTTGTTAAAACAAAAATTAAAAAATTTGATCAATAGTGTTGATTTTATTGATGAATCTGAAAAATCTAAATGGATTGAGCTTTTAGATGATCTAAACCAGGAAGAAATGAAAAAGATTTACACCTATTTTAAAAATAATCAAAAAAAAGACTTAGATACAGCATTAACACTTATATTTGAGGATGATTTAGAGGATGATTTACATGAAGAAGTTGATAAAATTACAAAAAAATATATTAATAAATTTAAAAAATAAAAATGCCATTTGACGATGTAGCAGGAGCAGTAAAACTTTTTATAGATCCAGAAAAAAAGCCTGAAGGAGTTAAAACTAAGGCAGAATGGACTAAGTTTCGTGGAAGAACAATTAAGTATTTAGCAAAACATCATAAAGAAGTTTCTAAATGGGCTGATGCTGCAAAAGGAGCATGGAATGAAACAAAAGGTCTTGATAAGCATGGCAAGATAGTTGATGCACAAAAGCAAGCATATTTGAAAGATATGGTTGCTGCAATTAGGAAATTGGCATCTGGTAATTTAAAGATGGCCGTGTTTGAAAGCAAATTGAAAGTTAGAACAGTAACTTTAAGAAAAAAAATAGAAACACATAAAGCGCGACTTGATTTTAATGCAATAAGAGAATCAATTACTAATTATGATTTCTTAAATAGCAATATTGGTAAAAAAATGTTTGCTCAATATGCTGAAGCTTATGTACGAACGCCTAGTTCAAAAAGAGTCCCTCTTAAAACGATTAAAAGTCGAATGAAAGAGACTATAAAAATATTTTTTCAACATAAAACAATACAAAACAAATTAGATGCAGATATTATTTCGAGTGATTTTAGGGTACAAACTAAACTCTTTTCTAAAGGTGAGAGAGCACAAGTATTTAGTATGCTTGGCCATTACTGTAATGGGAATATTTCAGCAGGTGAGAAAATATTCAAAGAATTCAAAAAACAACAAAAGTTTCAGGAAAAATTTTTGAAAATTCGAAATTCTGTTGAAGGTCAGGGGATTAGATTAGAGCTACATCAAGTTAATAGACTAATGGCAGCGTATGAATCCATTGGGATACCTAAGTCAAAAGTAACTCAATTTATTCTTGCAAAAGTTGCATATTTGAAAAAACTCAACCCTAAAGAATTTGCGATAATGGCAAAAGAAATGCCACCAAAGCAATTACTTCGATTTATCTTTGACCACTCATTAATGAAGGGTGGTTCAGCTGAATATACAAAAAAATCAATGTATATAGAAAAAGAATACATAAGAAATAAAACTAATCTTGAGAAGGATAGAAATCAACGTGCTTCAAAGTTAAAAAAAGAAATTGAACAACTTCAAATATATCGAGAATATGATGCTAAAGATGAGGTTGATGATAAAATTCTTAAACATCAAAAAAGTATTGTTCAACAGAAACTAAAGTTAAAATCTCTGGATTCATTAAGGATTTTTTTGGACATGGCTAAAGATATGACGAAAAAGTACATAGCTAAACCATCAACTAATCTTAAATCAGAAGATACAAAAGCAAATATTAGTGCTATGTTGGGATATTTTGGCCAACGTAAATTTAATGATACCGAAAATTTAAATGGATTAAAGAAGTTTTCAAAAGAGCACAAAATTCCAATGTCTCCTTTGTTTAGTAGTTACCAAGCAATACTTGCTGAAAAAGAATTAATTAGTTTAGATAATCCCTCTGGACTCTTTGAAGGAGAACATGGGGACCTCTATCGTGAATTTCATAATGATTTTTATAAAACAGGGAAACTTGAAACAACACCTTCATGGGATAAGAAAACAAACTTGGAACTTATACAGCGGAAAGCTGTGAATACTCGGAATGCTATGTCCCAAATTAGTATGACTATGCAAGAACATGAAGATTTTTTCAAAACTGTTAGTAAATCTCCGCCTGAGAATAAAACAATATTTGATATTAAACCTGTTGAGAAACAAGAACAAGTTAAAGCAAGGTTGATCGGATATGGTTCAATGTTGCATTTACTAAGGAAATTAGATTCAAAATATTTAAAAATTTGTCAGGATTTTAAAATGGCAGCAATGCTTAATGAGCCTAAGGGAAAAACATTCAAGGAGATACTTAAAAAGAATGGTAATAATGTTAGGACGTACAGAACAGGAAAAGGTGTTGGAGAAGTAGTACATACACATGGAATTAAACGTTTTGATGAAAGTTTGGGTGAGACTGCTGATACTGTAGGAAAAGGAGCTGATATTTACGGTGAAAAGCTCAAGGCTTTAAATATTTTCTTAAATGTCACACAGAATTTATCTAAATATGAAAATTTAGCTAGTTCTGAATTGATTCAACCGTTCGTTAAAGCTGAACTTTCAAAACCCTTCGATGAAATTGAAACTAAGCTATTTAGTAAAGATGGGCATGTTAATGAAGCAGTAAGGAAGGTTAATGCAATTGCAATTGTTATGAAGAATCCTACAACGCCTTTTACTTTTGGATATGAAAAAGCAATTAAATTATATGGAGAAGCAGCGAATCATAGTGAAAAAGCAAACGATTTCTTATTTGCTAAATGGGTAGAATTAGGGAAAACATCTCTTGCGGCGAATCAAAAATACAAAAATAGTCCACAATTAAGAGATCAAATAAAGAAAAATATTAAAGTCGCTCGAGATAAAATTATGAAGATGCATAATGATGAAAAAGCGATTTATGGTTCAGGATTTGATACTAAGCTCTCACTTCAAAGATTAGAGCTTAAAAACGCACTTGATAAAAAAGTTATGACTGAATTTGCAACTAGTATTGCAAATGTAGCAATTTTAACTACAGCTGTTGCTACTGCAATGGTAGGTGGATCTGCTTTTGCAGCACTTGGCCAAAGGTTATTTGCTCGTGTAGCGAGTGCAGGGGTACAGCAATTCTTAGTTACTTCAACTAGTATGGCTGGAGCATCAGCAGGAGGAGCTGTTGGATCAAGACTTGCAATGTCAGCATTTCAAGCTACCGGAGCTATTGATTATGGTGGATTTAAGAAAATTTGGGAAGCAAAAGGTTTAGCTAAAGATTTTGCTATTGGTTTTGCAATGAGTATGAGTGCAGTTTATGCAGCTAGAGGAGCCATGTCTGGTCTCACTAGGTTGGCAAAATCACCAAATAGATTTTATAAAGGCTTTGGAAAGTTTGGACTTAAAAAAATTCAAAGTATTGGTAAATTTTTAGATCCTGAAAATTATATTCAGGGTAAAAATAGTACTTTTAGAGATTTTAGTAGAGAATTAGGTCAGGAGGGTTTCGAAGAAGGTGCTGAAAGAACAAATCCGTATGTAGGATGGATAGTTTCGGCAATAGGTTGTTCTAAAAGTCCACATACACAATTAGCTTTACACGGAATTGGTGCTACAGATGTAGGATTTGCAACCGAAGGAAATAATTTCGTTTATACAACTGCAAATCCTAAACAGTTTGTACAAAATTTAGCTGCAAAATTTGGAAGTAAGCCTGATCAACACTTTAGTTATAAAATTGATAAAAATAAAAATGTATTTATTTATCTTAAAACAAAAGTTAGAGGGAAGGATGGCAAAGTTATAGATAAGGAAATCTCTGCTTTTGAAGTTAAACCTGCTAAACAAAGCGAGAATTTAACACCTCAGGCAGAAATTACAAGAATCCCAAATCTTACTAAGAATAAAAAAGGCGAATATACATTCAAAAATAAAGAAGATTATCAGGAAACAATTCTAGAGTTAAGAGAACGAGGATTTTTAGCAATACAGAATCAAGATGGGACAGTAAGTATTAGAAAAGGAGGAGTTGAAATTAAAGTAAAACTTCCAAAAGGAACAGCAATTATGTCAGAACAGCAAATAGCCGATAGAAGGAAAGCCGAAAGATTCTTCGTAAAGAATAAAGTAAGGATTGTTAAATACTTCAAAAACAAAACCATAAGAGAAGCCTTTGCGCTATTGGTGCAAGATTGTGGTGGTTCTATGTCTAAATTTAACAAAAAGTATGGTTTGACTAAATACGCGAAAAAAATACCAAAACTTTTACTAGATATAAAAATTATACCAACTCAAAAACTTGGAGCTATGGGTTGTGGCCCTATCCCTGAATTTAAATCTGTGAATCAAATCAGAGGAAAGACAAATATTGAATGGGCTGGTTCAACTGCACAACCCTCTCCTCCTTCTTCATCTAAACCTCCAGCTATAGGTTCGCCTGAAGCAAGAGCCGCAGGAACACTTGTTCAAGGAGAGCCAGCATCAGGTGGAAATGTAGATTTATTTCCTAAAGCACAACCAAAAGCCGCAAGTATTAAAGGTATTAAATATGAACCAAAGAGAGCAGAGGCACCTGACAAAATGGTACAAATTGAATTAGATAAGCTAAGAGTAGAATTAGAAAAAATTAGTTTGCACGATTTAGCAAAAGAAATATCAAATAAGGAACTATCTTTCATGACAAGTACCGGGCGGCAAATGAAGTCATTAAAACAAAGGCAAAAAATAGTCAAAGAGCTTATTCAACTACATGGAGAAATTCAATTTAAAGCTGATAGTTTAAGAATAAGAAGTTTAGGAGCTGAAGTTAAGCAAGTTACTAATTATAGTGATAAATCAAGATTTACAACTTTGCAGGAAAGAGTTGCTGAACTTGATCGTTTACAACAAGTAGCTGATGAAGTTAGTGATGTTGTTGGAAAATTACGCGATTTTGGTTTGGAAAAACATGCAGGAAGATTTGGAAACTTATCCGATAATTCTGAATTCCCATCATTAGATGTACGGTTAATGAAAGGTAAGGCCTTTGTTAGAGCTCTTACACAATTAAAAGCAAATGGTGTTGAGTTCAATTCAGAAAATGCTGTTGATTTAGCTGATTTGATAAATGGAACATCAAAAGATGGTAAAGATTTTAAACAATTGTTAATTGCTTATGTTGGTACTGAGTTTAATCCTCATGGTAAAAGAATCAGACCGAAACTTGATTCAATGATGAAGGAAAATTTAGCAAAATTGTTTGAGGGGATGAGTCCTGATCAAATAAATAAATTAATAGAAACTGGGAAAAAGAGACATGAATTAACACCAGATGATAAAGCGATTCTTAAGGCAAATCCAGAAATTGCAAACGAGAAAATGATAAGAGCAATGCTAAAAGGAGCAACAGAGCATACAGACGAAAACGGTCGAACAATAAGAATGTATAAAGGAAAGCAATTGGGTGAAGAGGGTGGAATAGGTGTAGCTTTTGAAACATGGTATGTAATTAAACCGTCTAATAAATTAAAAGAAGGGGCATATAAGATATTAATTCCGGGTAATACTGAAGCAAAACCCCAATTTGATTATGAACACTTTAATGTTGGAGATTATTCACAAGCTAGTCAAGAACATGGTCCTCATCCTGGTGATGCACATATAGCAAAACCTGTTTTTAGAACAAAAGGATTTATTCTTTACGAAAAGGTGTCTGATATTAAAGGAGAATCGCATGAATTAGAGTCAAAATTAGGAACATTGAGTGATAAGGAATTTTCACAAGTTTTAAAAGGAATGTGCAAGGGAGCTATTTCTTTACACGTAAAAGGGATGGCGCATAATGATTTAAAACCCGCAAATGTTGTTATTGGTAAAATAAAAAACGCTGAAGGGAAGTTGGTTAATACAGGCGAGCTTATCGATATAGGTAGTATGACAAGGCAATCTAATTTTGGGAAATTGGATAAAGCTGGTGGGCTTACAGTATTTCAAGTTGAAATCCAAGGGAATTTAGTTGAAATTCCATTCTTTAAAGGAAAGGATGGTCAAATGTATAATGTGGGATTTACTGCCCTTTATCATAATCCGCAATTAATTTCAGATTCTGTTAGCGGTAAATTGCCGGTTGATGCCGGAGATAAATATGGAGTAGGATCTACTATTTTAGAAAGACTAAAAGCAAGAGGACATGTTACAAAGACAAAACCCGATGATGATTGGGATCATAGTTATACTTTGAATGAAGATGCGCCTGCAAGTGCGAAAAAATTGTATGATCTAGCTAATAAACTAAGAGATGTCAGAAACCATCCTACAGAATTTAAACCTGACGGCAGCAGAGATCCGGATTATATATCTTTACAAAATGTAGTTGATCAACTTTAATTAATATAAATAACATAAAAACATATGAATAAATTAGAATTTAATCAAAGTGATGCAATAGTTGCAATGACAATATTGAATGAGTCGCAACGCCTCGTCGAATACAATAATGCAGGAGTCCCAATATCTGTTGATCAAGCAGAATCAATACCATTAGAGGATTTACAAGAAGTGTTTGAGGTATATGGTGATGATTTTATGTCTGACGAATTACTCGAAGCAAAATTAGATTATTTTAAACAAAATTTTAGAAATTTAAGAGAAAAATACCCTAAAGGTTGTAAATTACTTCTAGGGGCGTTTCCATGCGAGAATGATGGGACTATGTACACTCCTGAAGAAATAAAACAAGGAGAATGTCTAACTATTTTGTATGTTGACCCAGAAACAGGATTAAGTAGTGGCTATGGCAGTGAAAGACTAAATACATTTGCAAAATTACTTCCAAAAGAGATTCGGGACGCATGTTCTTTTGAGCCACAATATCAAATACCAAATATCACACACGTTACTAAAGAGGATGGCGAAGCTTTCGCTAAGCAATATAAAGAAGCATATAAAGCACTTAGAAAAATATTAAAAGGAGAATAAAAAAGAGCGCCATCGTAGCTTACTTTGGCGATTCAAATTCTGGCTTAAAGTCAGCATCTTGATCTAATAATTCATCACCAGAATTGATTGGCACATTAATGCTTTCATCAATTATAAAGGTTTTATCAAGCTCATGCTTTGTTGGATCAAACTCAATCTTTTCAATTAAAGGCTCAATAGGTGCAGTTTTAATGTTACCTCCGAAAAACGTACTTTTAACAACAAAACTTGCTAGCACTGCAATTGCAATTACTACAATGATTATTGCTAAGATTTTTCCGATTTCAAATTTTACAACTTTTGTTTCCATGTGGATAATTGTTAATTAACATTATAAAATTATACCATTTTGAATTTAATGTACAACTACAGCTCAAAAAAGCGAATTTCAATGGGGTGAGTGTTTACACGTTGTTCGAACAGTTTTAAGATGTCCTACTATAAATGCCTTCTAGTATTAAACGTACTTTTTCTGGAATTTTATCAAGATCAACTAAATTTCTATCTACATGTTCTTTCCAAAAGAAAAGTCCTCTTGTACATGGTCCTCCAAACTGACTGTTTGTGAAATCTTCACAAATATCAGGTCGCTTTTTATCATGTATAGTACAATTTGCAGCACTTAATGCTCTATCTTTAATTTCTTCTACTTCAAGAAAATTACATGGAGTCATTGGAGGCTTCACTACACCGTTACCAAAATCAATGCGTGGAGTATAACAACAAATACCGCATTGTAAGCATTCGAAATTTTTACACCTTTCATGAAACTAAATTAAGGTTTGGGAATATGACAAATAAACTGATTTAGGTCAAACTCACGATGCTCACGCTTCATCGTAAGTTGACTCCTGCTCAAAGCTCGATTTTGCCTTGCAGTGCGCCACGAAGAGTTGGAACGGTGTTTCTGTTCCTTTCGCGGACGACATATCCTTTGGCCCACTCCTGGCAGGCAGGATTGCTACAGCATCTCAATGACCACAGCTCATCGTAAACTGCTTCATGGCTAGCATCACCTTTGCAACCTTCGATGGAGTCTTCACCATCATTTCTACCCCAAGCACCAGCCAAGCAGTTAGTTTTTAATGTATTCTGCCCAGTGTTAACTTGAATCTTAGGTGGAGGTGTGTTCGGTTTAGCAGGCATATTTTTTTCTCTTTCTGCGTGAGTCTTCAAAGAGCAGGCGTTGTATTGAACGAACGCCTACACTTTTTGGTTGTGACGTTCATTATCCAACAAACAATTTGAATTTAACATCAATTATGAGATATGGCAAAAAGTTCGAACATCGCATAATCACTACATACTCATCACTCCTCGGTCAAACCGCCGCAAACATCTTCAAATAAACCAAAACAGCGCCTCTAAATAAATGGGGTGAGTGTTTAGTATTTGTTCGAACTGGTTTTATGATTTAATATAAATTTGTATACATTTAATAATATATATGGATATTGAATTAAAAAATGTCGAAAAAGATGAATCAGAATTCTATTTTTTAATTAGGAAAGCTACAATTAAATCTATAATTGAACAATATAAGCCTTGGGATGAAGAAAAAGAAAAAAAAGAGATTCCCAAAAAGATCAATTATGAAAGAGATAAGATAGTTTTTTATAAAAATAAAAAGATAGGTTTAATTAGTTGGTCTGAAAAAAACAACATTATTCATCTAGGATTGCTCAATATCCTACCTGAATATCAAAGTCTTGGAATAGGTTCAAAACTTCTTAATGATTTAATTCAGAAAGGTAAAGAAATACACTTAGACACTTATGAGAATAACGATAGAGCAATATCTTTCTATAAAAAACATGGTTTTGAAATCACTGGTCATAATAGAGAGGGGACTTGTCCAAAAGTGTTAATGAAAAGACCGAAAACAGCTTAAACAAGCCAATTTCAATGGGGTGAGTGTTTAGTGTTTGTTCGAACAGGAATTATAAAGTTGGAATATTCTTGAAACCTTTGTTGATTTTAAGGGTTTTTGCATAATTCCAGGCCATGCGAAATAAACTTAGCATTGTTGTTTTCATATGATCATTTTCTATAAGTACTCCTGTTAAATCTGATTTTTGTAAAGAATAAAATACAATTTTATTCTTATAGATTTGAAAAGAGGATTCGAAAGGGAATTCTTTTTCAGGAATAAAAAGTGATGTCCGATTTATTACCTTGTCTAACTTACTTCTTTCAATAGCCTCTGGTATATTTGTCCTAATTGAATATGACTGGTATTTTTGTTTTTCTCTCTTTTTATCATAAGTATTTTGAAAGTAATCTACCAATTCTTTTGGGGAATCCCTAAAGTATCTATGCGCCCCATATAAAATTTCATCTTCCTTTAAGGTTAACTCATCATTAAATAATGATATTAATCCGTCAACACCTTCGTAGAAGCGCATTTTTGGCAAAACTGCTTGAGGATTAATCAACCTCATCAAATTACTCGACATCCGATGTAGTTCTTCTTTATCAACCTCCAATTTTTTTATTTTTCTATCCACAATTAATTGTAATTTATCAGGTGGCTCAGCATTAAAATAATCAGTATTTTTTTTAAAAGTAGAACTTACAAGGCCCTTTTGTTCAAGTTGTTTGCAGGTGTAATGAGCGGTGCTTCTACTAATGTTGGTTTGTTTACCTAATACAGAGGCAGGAGCGCTACCAAGAGGCAATAAAGCTAGGTAAATTTTAATTTCCTTTCGTTTTAGGCCAATGTTTTTGAGGATATTCTCTATCATTAGTAATTTAAATTATATATATGAACACATTCTATCATTAAATGCGCATGTTGTCAAAATTTGTTGACAGAATAAATTGTATATTCAAGCATAAAAAGTGGTCATAGTTGAGCATTTGACATATATTCATTGACATATGTGTCGAATGGCATTAAAGTTGTATCTTGAATAAATCAACAATTCATCGAAGATTTATACTTAACTAATATATATGGAAAACGCTAAACACAATTTGGCTACTGAGACTCAGGATGAATCTTCAGATTTAAGAAAGAAATTACTCATTACTTGTATTCAGCAAGGGATTGAAGAAATAGCAATTAATTATCCTCAAATTACATATAATATGAACACCCTTGAGGTGCTCTATAAGAAGATTTTAATAGTATCAGGTGGAGAAATGGATAATCCTAAAGGTTATGCATACCGAACATGGAAGTATTGGGCTATTGATCAGATTAAAAAGAAAGAAGCTCAAGCAAGGAGAGAGGAAAGAGAAAAAGAAAAATTGAAAGCAGATATCGACGAAATCGTTGCTGAAACCAAACGAAAAATTGCTAAACAGGAGTTAACAGTTGTTGTAAATGGGCTTATTGAAAGTGGAGATTTTAGAGAAACACAAGTAAAGCAATTAAGATGTTTTCTTTTATCTTTTACTGTAGGTTATTCTGCTGCTATGACTGAATTTCCTGAGGCTAGTAAAGATTTAATAGCACAATGGAGAAAAAGAGCAAAAGATATAATTTTACAACAACCAATCACAGATAATCTTAATTGGTATTTAGATCATCATAATATTAGAACTAAGGATGCTTATAATAATTAAGTAACTGCTTAAATTATGGAAGTAAAAGATACAACAAATCCTGACTATATCGAGGAGCTACTAATTGATTCTACAAAACTAAACGCTCCTTTACCAACCGTGGCAGCTGCTCATGTGCTGAAAGTAAGCACTTTAGCACTTATGTATTTCGAAAATCTACTACCACATGATTTAAGGGATAAGTTAGAAGATGAAATTTTCAACAGTCCTGATTGTCAATTTGTAAGAGATTATCAAGAATTTACAGAAAAAACATTAGAATATAGAGGTTTTTATCCACCAGGAATATTAAAAGATAAAGATAGAGAGAGGATAGAAAAAGCATTAGAGATTGATCCAGCTTTTGCATTAAAAATGAATGAGGGAACTTCAATTAAAACAAACAATCCAGACTATATAGAGGAATTATTAAAGGATCCCCAAGCACTAAAACCTACACCTGAACAATTGAGAGTTGCAGAAATTTTAGGTGTGAGTCCTCTGACATATTTACTTTATTTATTAAAGCTTGAAGGTGAATTAGCAGGGAAACTTTTTTTGGACATAAAAAACATCTCTGAATGCGATTTTGCAAAGGAGTACAAGAAATTTTCAACTTCAATTATTGCATATACGACTCATATGCATGATAAAATTTCTGATGAGGAAGTAGTGAAAATTGAATGGGCCATGGAACTTAGTTATGAATTTAAACAAAGCATAACTATAAGGTGCTTTCAATTTTTAGGTTATAAATATCCAAATCGAGAGCAGAAAAGAAAATTAAATGAAATTTTCAAAGGACAGCCAGGAGATATCAGAAATAGAATAAGAGCTGAGTTCGAAGATGTAAGCGTTAATAACCGTGCTCAGAGATTGATGGAAAAACCTAGCCTTATAAATGGAAAGCCAGAAACCCTGGAAGCAGCAAAAATTCTTAAGGTAAATCCTCTTGTACTAATGTATTTAAAAGGTACAGTAAGGCAAGAATTGCAGGATGAATTAGAGACGCTAATCGACAAATCTGTTGATTGTGAGTTTGTAAGAGAAGTAAGAAAATTTCAGAGTAGAATTTTTTCGTACAAAGGCTTCAACAATAATCCATTGTCTGAGGAAGAGCAGGAGAGGCTAAAAAAGGCCATGGAAGTAGACCCTGACTTTAAATTTGCACTTGAGGAGTGCTATGCTCTCTCGTTACATGAATGGGTCTTACAAAATTTTGATACAACAGAAATCACTTTAGAAGATATTTTAAATTTAGAAGAGAGCTTAGATGTTGACGTAAGTGACGAAATAGCTGAAATAATAGATGCATTAGAATTAATAGAAAAAGCTGAAAAAGGTGAATTTAGTAGTAAAAAATCAGCAGTTGATAATGAAGAAGACGAAAAACTCAATCCTACACCAGAAGCAATAGAAGCGGCAAAACTTCTCAACGTTAGCCCTATGGCGCTTATGGAAGTTTGTAAAACTTTAGGTGCCCGAGTAAAACTTAGAGCATTGGATGAGATAGATGTAGATGAGAAAGTTGCTTTTGTAATGGAGTGTGAAGATTTAAAGACTCAAATGATAAAATATGTAGGGAACCATCCAGAACATCCTACTCTAGCTGACATAGAGAAGGACGTTATTAAAAAGGCCATGGATGCCGATCCAGATTTTAAAAGGGTTGTTGGTGTATACTTATTTGAAGCTCGGGAAAAAGGGCTTCTCAGTGCAATCCAAATTGATGAATTAATGAGTATATGTAGAATAGACCCAATTGTTAGAGGTTTTGTAATCGGAAGTAATAAGTCTGGCAATGAAAAACTCATAAAAGCTTCAGAGATACATGGGGATAGTCCAGATTTTATATCTCATTTATTGCTAAATCCTGATTTACTCAACGCCTCAGATGAAGCTATTAGTGCAGCAGAAATACTTGGAATAAGACTTTTAACCTATCTGTATAACTGTGAAATGTTAAGCGATGAATACACTAAAATGTTAGAAGGATATGGAGAAAATGGTTTTGAGGAAGAGAGTGCCAGAATGTTAGACCTTTTTTGGACATATACAGGCAATGGCTCAGAAACTGTAACTGAAGAAGAGAAAGAAATGATAGAGAGGGCCATGGAAATCGATATCAATTTAAAAAAAGCCGTTGCATATTATTATTATACAGCATTGCAGCAGGGACATCTTGATGCTGATCAAACTGAAGAGCTAGAACGAATTATGGATTTAGATCCAGTTATTAGAGAAATAATAATTAACGAGCAGCGTTTTGATGATATTCTTAGTGAATTACCAGAAGATTACAAACCAGAAGAAATAGATAGCGAAATCGATCCTGATAAAAATTAACCAAATATATAATGACTTTAAACAATTGTAAAAATGAGCCAGATTGCACCGCAGTACAAATGCGAAGGCCTGAAGGCTTTGAGGAAAAATGTGCAGAGTGGGGCTGGGATCCAGAGACCGCTACAGTATTTCGTTACCACTATTTTACAGCACCACGAGATTATGAAGAAGCTGAAAGAGCTTCAGAAGTTGATGATTGTGGGGTAAGCTGGGATGATTATGAAAAAAGGTGCGCAGCGCTTGGATTTGGTCCATATGACGACCTTAGCATGTATTATTTATATTTCTACGAAAAGTGTGAAGAACTTGGGATGAGCCCGTTTGATGCACCATTAGGTGATCTTGAGCAGCCAAGTCAATTTTTCGATAACTGTGCCGCCTGTAAGCTCTTAGGATTAGATCCTACAAGAATTACTACTAATGACTTAAGAGACCTAATTTTTTGTGGGGGATTGCCTAGGGCAACGAGGAAAGCGTTATCTAAGGTTTGGTAAATTTCAATGGGGTGAGTGTTTAGTGTTTGTTCGAACGGTTATTTAGATTTTAAGTACTGCGCAACAACCAAATTTGCCAAACTTTGCTCTATATTCAGCATTGTTTGGTGATAATATGACTCCAAGAGCCGATTCTTTAATGTTTCCAACCGCTTTAGTAGCATCTGTTGGGCAACTTCTAACATCTCCATTAGCCTTAACAGCAAAACCATACTCTGGTTTTAAACAAGCATCAGCGTGATAAATTCTCATACCTTTTCCGAGTTCTATATCAATACCAAACTCCTCTTGATCGATCCTTGCAAGTTCTTGAAATAAAAGACCAAGCTCTTTGGTACTTATTCTATATTCTTTTTGTGTTTCTTTGTCCTGTCCGTGAATAATATATGATTCAAAATAAGGAAGTATGCCTCTTTCTCTACAGAATCTAAGTAATTGTGGAATTTCATTAATTGTATATCTATCAATTGGGCAATCCATAAACAATCTTCCATCTTCAGCAAAGCCTGCATCAATAAGACTTTGTAATGCTAAATTCATTTTATCTCCAACATCTGTATTAGGAACACCCAGAATCTCTGCTTGTTTTTCATTATCTATACAACTTCTTTTCGCAACTATATGTACATCTAACTTATTTAACGCTTCTACCATTTCTAAACTTACTGGAACAACTTCATTTGCTTCATTAACAGTAGTTAAGCTGGAAAATAGTATCGAATTGATACCTTTATCGTGAGCATATTCAATTAACGGTAATAATTCAGGATCCAATAATGGTTCACCTGATCCTGCAAAAGTAATATTCCTCCCACCTCTTTCTTTAAGAAAATCAACAATACTTCTTAATTCTTCTTGTCTAAGCGATACACCTGTATCATTTAAAACCTGATTAAAACAACCTCGACAATCAAATTGACATTTAGCTATAAGATCAATAAATGCAAATTCAAATCTTAAATCACCTTCACCAATTAACATAACTTCTCGGTTATGCTCAACGGTGTGTAAAGTTGGTTCATCGTGTTTACTGTATCCTTCTATTGGCATAATATAATAGTATAAAGAGGACGAATTATAGTGCTTTTATCCAGGTATGTCAAAAGTTCGAACATCATATAATCACTATATACTCATTACTCCTCGCTCGAATCGCCGTAAACGTCTTCAAATAAACCAAAACAGCGCCTCTAAATAAATGGGGTGAGTGATGGGGCTCGAACCCACGACCCCCTGGACCACAACCAGGTGCTCTAACCAACTGAGCTACACTCACCATAGTAATAAGCGTATCTAAACGCAAAAGCTATTCTATATACTTTGCCCCTTATTGGCAAGATTTTCTTAGTTTTTAGGGCGTTTTTTAAATGGAATTAGTATTGTTTGTAAATTTATATGTTTGGCCACTCAGTCTTAGGCGATAGCGAGCCTTCAACTCGCTATCTCGCTGACTTCGTCGTATTTGCTTTTCCGATTCGCACCGTCGTGCTCATCGCAAAATCAAACAAAAAAAACAGCCCCCACTTGGGGGGCTGTTTCTTTTTAGACTTAGGAGTACCAACGCCCTAGAAAAGCCTCGATATCCTAAACTAACATATGTCTTAAACGGTTAAGACCGTTTAGAGTGTAGCTATTTCCTGCCTATTATTGTTTGAGCGCAGGAACTTCTCGTGATCGTAAGCAAGTACTGTCGAGTCATATCTTCGCATGATAAAGTTTGGTAATTCACTTTGATCGTTATCAAACTCTTGTCCTGAGAAGATAAAGTACTTTAGGTATAGGTATTTTCGTCTTAACTCTTTATCGTATTTAGCCATCTCTTTAAACTGTTTTCCGTGTAAAAGATAGTAATTATAGCTTTCAGCGAAGTCTTCATAAGGATCAGTCATACCATATCCAGTAACAAAGTCTTGTCTTTCAGCTTCAGGTTTAATAGTTTTTTCATCCAGCCAACTAATTCTATAGAATCGTAAGCTTGGATCGTCATTATAGATTGGAACGCTTCCATCCATAAATTCACTTTTACCTGTCCAACTGTTACCTGTTTTAAGACCTGTATCAACGACATGTCCCATTTCATGTACAAGTACTGAACTGAGTGCCATATCATCAATATTTGAGCATCTTAATATGATAGTTGATCCGCCACCTAAACCGCGACGTCCTTCAGCGAAATATAATGTAAGGTGCTGAAGATACTCTCGATGTTCTTCTGGTAAAGACGTTAACGTCTGGAACACGAGAGACTTGCAATGATTCAAAGAGCCTAGTGTGCTTCGACTTTCTGTCTTGTAAGTAGATCCCGGATAAAGCCTTAAATTAAGGGAATCTAGTTGATTTGCGTAGTGCTCATCATTCGAAGCAGCGTGATTATTATACGTTTCTGGTACCTGCTCAGCAAGCTGATTTTCAAAATCTTCTTGATAGAAAGCAGATATATTTTGCTGGTTGATAACAAAGAGCAAAAGTAATCCAAAAAATTGTAGTATCTTTCCAATGTGCCGTCCCATGACTTAAAAATTATTTAAATACGAAAGGACGGAATCATATCAAATACTTGACTCCTTGTCAATACTAAAGTTTGCCTATGTTGAAAATTAGTAAGTAGCTAAATATGCGCCAACTGCTTTTGCAGCTAGAGGTCGCTTCTTATCATCTGCAAATGCTTCTAAGATACCGATTAGATAATGATTTAATACTTTTGTTTCAAAAGTATTCTTATTTGGTGACTTAGATACCTGACCGGTTGATTTATTTATACCAAATTCTGCAACTATAGCGTCGTGTGCTTTTTTATTACTCTTTTCTAGTACTTTTAATGCTGCTAGATCTCCATAACAAGCGAGTATAAATATAGTTCCATATTTTGCATAAATATCTCTTTCAATTGAATTCCTCTTATTTAAATCAATATTTTTAAAAATATCTTTAACTCTAGGAGGTAGTATGCCTCCACCCATAGCAGCCATTGATAAAACTTGTTTAGTTCTTTTTCTTACTGAAGGTACTATATAACCAAAATGTATTAAAGGTGCAGTAGCAGCCAATCCTAAAGCCTCTTTAATCTCTGCAGTAGTGAATCTATGTGTAGCTAAATATCTAATTAAACCTCTTTTAGTTAATCCTGAATTTGCAAATTTTATACTATAGAATTTAAGTACTTTATCAATTTTTGCATTTTCTGATTTTTTTAATCCTACTCTCGATAAGAAACTTTCATAAGCTCCTGCAAATTTTGAATCATATCCATCATAAATAGGTAACGAGAATAATGATTTTTGTCTTACAACTGTTTCTCTTGCAATCGTATTAAAATCACCTCTAGTTAAAGTTTCACCAGGTTTAAGAATCGATTCCTTCATTTGCTGTAACATATCTCCCTGAGGCCATTCTTTATTGTAACGTAATGCAAATTCTTGAGAGCCAGATGTTTTTTTTGTATTAGGAAGTACATATCTGAAAAATAATCTTAATTTATTTGGTTTTTTACTTGGAGTTGCTACACCTTTTTTCTTTTTAGAAGGTGCAAGAGCAACTGCCCCAACAATATGGAAGAATTCTTTAAATCTACCTTTAAGTTTTGTATGTAATGAAGGATTGTTTTTTAGTAAATCTTGTTCAAATGCTCTTAATCCTATTTCATATGCACTTTTATATGCTGCAATATAAGCCATATTTTTACTTTTCAGATTAGGATTTATATTTACTAAAGAACTCATGTAACCAACACCTTCAGTAGTTACTAAAGTATGTACATTTTGCCCAGGCTTATTTTTTATTTCTAAATTATTAAGATCCTTAAATCCTTTTGTATATCTACCAAATCTTTCAGTTGTAATATATTTATCCAAAGGTCTGCTTTCAGCCATAATATCTTTTGAAATTCTTTTTAAATTATCTACTTTTATCTTTTTCCCTGGAAATTTTCCATCTATCTGGTCTTTCCATTCATGTGGTTTCCCAGTAAAAGTCCACCAATTCTCAGTATAATCTCTGTCAGTTGGAGTCCATTTAACATCAAATGGAGTTGTTTTAACCATTTCGATTCTACCTTCCTTATCAATTTTAAATTTAACATCCTGGTTCATTAGAATTGCAGCAACAATCATTGCAAAAGTAGGCTCAGTAAATGATTTACCTTCTGCTTTAGCTTTTGCTTTCATTTCTTCAATAGCCCATAAAACCTGCTCAATACTACTACCTTGTTTCTTTAATTTATTATCAACAAGTCTTACTGCTCTATACAGTTGATTTGCATTCATTTCATCCTGAGCAACACCACCAATTGGAAGTTCTTTTAGATTATCAGGGATTGTATTTGAAGGATCATTATAAAGATTTTGCTGATCCATATACATATTTCCTACTTCAGAAAAATTATAATTACCTATATAAGCGATTGAATAACTTAAAATTTCCGCTCCTTCTCTGTTTGTATTAAATGAATCTTTTAAAAGGTCTCTTTTACCTGACATATCATCAAGTCTATTACTTAATGATGCAGTTAAAGTTCTTCCAGTAAATGCTTTAGCTGTAGTATTTAGGGCAATATATCCAATACCAATCATTCCAGCTTTTTTAAGTGCTTCACGAAGCTTTCCTGCTTCTTCATTATCACTATTTAAAAACCAAGCAAGCCCTACTAATAAAGTAGCCCCTGCAACAACTCTTTCTTTTCCATCCATTCCAGCCCAGTTTGCTCTAAATTTTTGAATTTGTTGTGCAATAAATCTACCACCACTTCTTGCATATTCAACTGGTTTTGAAAAGATTGTTTGTTTTTCTTTATTAACAATTGCTTCTAATTTTAATCTTTTGTCTAATTGGTCTCTATAAGCTTGATATTCGTGCCATCCTTTGTTAATTCTGGCTCTAGTACTTTGAGTAATTAAAGCCATATTAATAATTTTTGATTTATCGATTGTATCATCAATTTTATCTTCACTTGTACTAAAGATTTCATCCAAATATGCATAAACAGATTCTTCTTTCAGTTTTTGAGCATGATCTCTTCTATATTTAATAATATGTTGCATTACTGCAGTAGCAGCAGCTTTAAAGTCCCGATCAAGTGCAAACTTTGCATTAACAATATTCACATTGTTTAAATTTCTTTTAAAATCATTCATTGATAATGCTGAAAATAGAGTATTTAACTGTGGACGAGGAAGATAAGTAGTTATTCCTCCAGTTCTCGTAACATTAGCAGCTGTAATTGTATTTATTGAGTTTTCTAGTTTTGCAAAAAGAGGTTTTTCAGCAGGTTTTGCAATGCTTTTAGCACTGGCATAAGTGAAGTTATTTAAAGCCACATTCTGCAAATATCCTTCAAGTTTAGTTAATCTTCCAAAAAACTTCTTTGCATATTTTGGCATTGCCTCAGGTTTTTTCTTAAGTGGTCTCATTAAATCGCCATACTTTTTATCCTTTAAATCATCTACTGAATTAATTTCAGGATAAAGTGCTTTACGAGACTGCGTAAATTTAAGTATTTCCTTAGTCTGTTCAGAAGTTACTCTACTGCGAGGGGCCCTAGTTGTAGCAGCTCTACTAGCCATACGTTTTTTATTTATTTTATCTATATATTATACCCGAAAAATGGCTTTTTTTCCAGCCTATTCTTCGTTTTTGTTTAATTTTTCCGTTTGTTCTAATAGCATTTTAAATGCTTTTTTCTCCAAATTATCTCTTTCTTCTTCTAAAAGCTTCTTTTTAGCTAAAAGTTTGTTATATTTATCGATTAATTTATTCATTTCTTTAACTTTGTCTTCTTTTGCCATATATATAATAAGGTTAAATTTCAGGATTTTGTTTATTTACTTGTCCTTGTAATTCGTCTCTTTCTTTAGTAACAATATTTATTAATTCTTTGTTTCTTTGCTGTGTTGCTTTAAACTTTTCTAAATTTGTACTCATATCTTTATTTATAGCTTTGATGTCAGCTAATTCGGTTTGTAGAGTTTGAGAATTTGACTCTACTTGTGATAATATCCCACGTAATTTTTCAAGTGTTTCTTCTGTATCTTCTAATTTCATTCTTAAATCTTGATTTTCTACATTCAATTCTGCTTCTCGTTCTTGAAGTCCTTCCTGTACTAATTTTTCACGAGCAAATTTAGTTTTAAATGCATTTTCTCTATCTTTTATTTGTCTAGCAAATTCTCCAACTTGATCTCTTAATTCTTTTGTTAAAACTGAAAGGTTTTCTTTTTCAGTAATAACAGCTTGGAGTTGCTCTTCTTTTTCTCTAATTAATGCGTTTAAATGTTCTTTGAGTTCATTTTTTGATGCTAATAATTGTTCAAATTTTTGGATTTGCAATGCCAGTTGTTCTTTTGTTGTTGACAATTCTTCTGCTAAAGCTTGGTTTTCACCTCCAGTTTCCTGCAATTGAGTAGTCAATTCATCAATTCTTGCTAATAATTCAGTTCTCTCTGCTTGCAATTGTTCTATTTGTTGATTCTGTTCTACTAATTGATCACTAAATTGTTGGATTTGTACTTTTAAGCCTCTGTTTTCTTCTCTTAATTCTTCATTTCTGTCTTTTTCAGCTTTAAGATCGAGTTCAAGTGTTTCTTTTGCTTCAGATAACATTGCAACAATTTTTTCTAATTCCTTAATTCTTTTTTGAGCACCTTCATCTTCACCTTCTTGGCCACGTAATTTAGCAATTGTTTCTTTTAATTCTTCAATTTCTTTATTTAATTGGGAAATTGCTTCAAGTTTTTCTTGATTACTTTGTTTTAGGCCTTCATTTTCTTGTGTTTTTTGAGCTAATTGTGTGTTTAATTCAGTGACTTTTGTATTTAATACTTCCATTTCCTGCTTTTGCTGTGTAATTTGTTCTCTAAGCTCTCTAATAAGCTTTTCTGCATCTACATTTCCTTCTTCTATTTGTTTTTCAAGATCACCAATCAACTCTAATAATCTTTTATTAGCCAAATCTAAGGCTTGCATTCGTAACTTATTATCAGCAATTTCAGCTTGAAGCCCTACAATTTCTTGTTTTTGTTGATCTACAGTCCCTCTAAGTTTTGTATTTTCTATTCCTAAAAATTTTAAACCAATTTGTAATTCATCATTTGAATCTTCCAAAGCTTCATTTTCTGCTTCTAATTCAGCAATTCGACGTTTTAAGGC
>JBHPJE010000040.1:0-2423 GCA_042568205.1 Patescibacteria group bacterium | reverse complement strand
ATTCAACATTTAAAAAAGCTGTAGCTTTATTATCAATGCTTGCTATCACAATTATTTCCTTTGCTCTTCCTATTACCGGGATTTTAAAAAGTGAAGCATTTCCACTATCTGACTCTGATTATTTTTATGTAGATATTGAAACTCCACCAGGATCCAACTTAGAAACAACAGATCAAGTTGCTCAAAAAGTTGAAGAGATTCTAATGAAACTGCCTGAAGTAGAAAGTGTAACCACAGGAATAGGTACTGACGCAGGAAGCGCTTTTAGATCAATCACTGCTGCTTCACAAAACTCTACAAATATTGGGACATTAACAGTAAATCTAGTTAGAGACAAAGAACGTGATATGGAAAGTTTTGAGTTTTCTGAAAATATTCGTGAAAAATTACAAAGTATTCAAGGTGGAAAAGTATCAATCTTTGACATTCAGGGTGGACCTCCTTCGGGAGCCCCAATTGAAGCAAGGCTAAGTGGACCTGACTTAAATAAACTTGAAGAACTAGCAGTAAAAATTGAAGGATACTTAAATGAAATTGAAGGTACAAAAGAAGTTGCAACATCAATTGAAAAAGGTGCAGGAGAGTTTAATATCACTTTAAATCGTGAGAAACTAAACTTTTACGGCATAGCACCCATACAAATTGCAGGGCTATTAAGAAACAGTATTGCTGGAGTTGAAGCAACTGAATTAAGAAAAAATGGTGAAGAAACAAATGTAATAGTTAAATATGGTTTTGCTGATGAAAACAATTTAAGTATAGATGAATTAAAAGATATTTATGTTGACTCGCCTGCCTCAGGATTTATTCCAATTAGTTCGTTAATAAATATTGAATTTCAGGAAAATTTAACGAGTATCTCGCATCTAGATGAAAAACGAACAATCAATGTAAGTGCATATAATAATGATAGAACTACAGTTGAAATTATTGATGATTTAAATGCAAAATTAGAAAAAAATCCACTTCCTAAAGGATATATATTAGAATTTGGAGGCGAATTTGAATCAATACAACAATCATTTAAAGATTTAGGTATTGCGCTTTTGGTAGGGCTTTTATTAATAGCAATGCTGTTAGTTTTACAATTCAAATCTTTTAGACAACCATTCATTATCATGCTTTCGTTACCATTTGCATTAACAGGTGTATTTTTAGGATTAACTGCAATGGGCTTAACAATATCAATTCCATCAGTTATTGGAATTGTTGGACTTGCTGGAGTTGTGGTAAACGATGCAATCGTTTTAATTGATCAAATGAATCAAAATAGACGACGTGGAATGGAATTTAAAGAATCAATTATTGAAGGTGCTACATCACGTTTACAACCAGTCTTTCTAACAACTGCAACATCAATCTTCGGTATATTACCTTTAGCACTTACAGATGCGATTTGGGGAAGCCTTGGATTTGCATTTATCTTTGGTTTAACAACACAATACTTCTTAGTATTATTACTAGATCCAATCCTTTATTCTATGCTTTCTAAGAAAGATAAAGGCTGGGATGAGCCAAAAATATTAAACGCTTAACAAACCTTCTTTAGATAGGTAGAATAGAGACCTCTATAATCTTTTGTATGTCAAAATTCGCACAGATCTGCCTAAAAAGAAGAATGCCAAATAGCTTAGAAACACTGACTTATCAAATTCCAGATGATTTGAATGTTGAAGAAGGTAGTCTTGTTAAAGTTCCTTTGCGAAATATAAAACAGGATGGTGTGGTTATTGGTATTACAGAAAAAAAACCTCCATATCCTACAAAAAACATCTCAGAATTAATAACTGAATACCCGTTGTTGCAAAAATGGCAGTTAGAAGTTGTTAAATGGATGTCGGATTATTATTTTGCTCCTCTTCAAAAATGTTTAAATCTATTTTTGCCACCAAAACTATATAAAAGTGATGAAATTTTACCAAAAGCAAAGAAAAATACTAATATAAAGCATGTATTAACTGAAAATCAAAGGGTCGCTGTAGAGAAAATCCTTAAAACCACCAAAACTTTTTCACTAATTAATGGTGTTACAGGTAGTGGGAAGACTGAAATTTATTTACACCTTGTTGAGAAATATTTGGAAAAAGGCCAACAATGTATACTCGTGGTTCCGGAAATCTCTTTGACTCCACAAATGATAAATTATTTTGAAAATATTTTCGGAAATAAAGTTGCAATTTTGCATAGTCGACTTACAGAAAAACAACGCAGTTTAGAGTGGCTAAAAATTTATTTGGGAAAGGCTTCGATAGTAATCGGACCAAGATCTGCAATATTTGCACCTGTAAAAAACCCAGGTTTAATTATTTTGGACGAAGAACATGAATTTTCTTATAAACAAGAGCAATCTCCTAGGTACCATGCACTGGAGGTTATTAAAAAAATCGCAAAATTCACCGATGCAAAAGTTGTACTTGGAAGTG
>JBHPJE010000038.1:0-2575 GCA_042568205.1 Patescibacteria group bacterium | reverse complement strand
CACTAGCCACTAAAACTTGTGTGTCCATATTGTAATTTTCAAAAATCTCAACAATTTCTTCAACAACTTCCATTCCATCTTCATTAATTGCATCAAGACGTCCAACAAACGGACTAACATAAGTCGCACCATTTTTTGCAGCTAATAAAGCCTGGGCTGCGCTAAATATCAAAGTCACATTTGTTTTAATTCCTTCAGCTGATAAAACCTTCAAAGCTTTAAGCCCTTCTTCGATCATTGGAATTTTTATAACAATATTTTTGTGCCAAGCAGCGAACTCTCGAGCTTCTTTTAACATTCCGTCCATATCTGTCGCAGTTACCTCGGCACTAATCGGTCCATCAACAATTGCATAACCCGATCTTTGAAATTTACGCCTTCCTTAGCGATTAAAGAAGGATTCGTAGTCACACCATCAACAACACCCCAAGCATGATACTTTTTGATTGCTTCGATGTCTGCGGTGTCTATAAAAAATTTCATTGTTTTTTACGTTAAGAATGAGGCAAATCTCGTGCCCCATTCTAACATGTAAATTATGATAATGAAACTTCATAAACTTTCCCATCAGCCACTGCCACAGTAGCAAAACCATCCTTATGACAATTAATTCCCCAAATAGCATTTTCTTTTTCTAAAGCTGGTGGATCTTCACTTATTAAAACGAATTTATGAGTGACTGCATCATATGAAAATAATTTTCCTTGCCTTGTTCCAACTAAAAACACATAACCAGAAATTCTACATAAGCTTGTAACGCTTTCTGCAGGATGATCAATTTTTTCTTTTACCATAATTTCACCTAATACTGTTAAATCTTTATTTACATGGAATATAGTTCCCCATCTTGTTCCAACCAACAAATTACCATTTGGCATTATTTCAATTCCCCAAACAGAAGGCCCAAAGTTCGGATCCATACCTTCAGGTATAGGTCTTTCTTTTTTTAAATCAATTGAATTTATAGTCCCAATACGTTCAGTCTTATACAAATAACCATCATAATCGCCTGAATAAACAATATCAGTATGTTCATTATATGCCACTGACCAAAGCCTTGTATCTGGTCCAGCTAATGGAACTGAACCTTTTTCATGAAGGAACATTGGATCAAAAGATTTTAGCTTCCCGGTCCTGGTTGTACAAACAATATTTTTTTTATCAGTTATTAATAATGCATTATAAATCCCTTCACCATCTTCATCATCAGTAGTCATTTGTATATCTCCATCTCTATCAAACATTACAAGAGTTTGCTTTGAACCTTTACAACATGCCACATAATAACCTCCTCGTATTTGCAAAATTGAATAAACCATTGAAGGCAATTCAAAAGAATTAAGTTCTTTCCCATTCGAGTCCAATATCCTTACCAATCCTCCTGAATTTCTTGTTTCTTCGTTGTATGGATCTTCTCTTCTATTCCACGTTGATCCACCAACAAATAACCTGTCATCAGTTTTTAAAGTTGCATAAACAGACGTTGGGAATTCGTGTTCCCGCTCTATTAAAACTTCTCTCTCGTCAGGCACATCCAACATAAAGTTAGATTAAGGAGAGGATTATGAGCTCGAATTAAGATTTTGTCAATCTTATTCCACTATCAATGTCCCAACCATTCCTAAACTTCGATGATCGTTTACACTACAGTAATATTCAAAGGTGCCGGTTTTTGTTGCAGTGAATGTAAATTCAGTATCTTGGCCTGATGTAATTGTCAATGACTCCACATCATATTCATCAATAGTGAAATTATGAGTTCCAACTACGCTATTTAAAGTAATAGTAACTTCGTCTCCTTGATTAACACGAATCTCAGTTTCTGAGAATTCATAATTAGTCATGTCGAGCTCAAAAGAAACAGCGTTTGCATGTGTTCCACCATTTTCTAAAACATCTTCTAATTCATTGTATGTTCTTGAATCAAGAGTTCGAATGTTTTCTTTTAATCTCCAAATGATTTCAGCCATTTCACCTCGAGTTAATTTATGTGAAAAATCTTCAATTGTAGTTGGGATAGCACCTCGATCTTCTAATTTTTTAACATAAGGTTTATACCAAATATCAGCTCCTTCAGTAGTAGGCTCAATTAAAGTGTTTGTAATAATTTTTGCTGCTTCAGCAAAAGTAATATTATTTGGAGGTTGATATGTTCCATCGGGATATCCATCAACAATTTCATTTAATTCAGCAACGCAAACGTACGGCATATACCAAGCCCCATCTCCAACATCACTAAAAGAACTTGTATTACAACCATCAATAGTTGCTTGACTATATTCACTCGCTATTATAATTTTTGTAAATTCAACACGATTTATTGGTGTGTCAGGTCTGTAAGTTCCATCATTGTAACCTTCTACAATATCTAAAGATTCCACATAATCAATTGCTTCAGAATTGATATGTGAGCTACTTACATCACTAAAAGCAGCAAAAGCAGTTGTACTAATTAAAAAAGCAACAACAAGCGCAAAAGTAATTTTCAATTTCATAGTATATAAGTTAAGAATTGGTAATTAATTCTATCTATTTAGAACGAATCTGTCCATCACCTAAAACAACCCATTTGTAA
>JBHPJE010000037.1:0-2844 GCA_042568205.1 Patescibacteria group bacterium | reverse complement strand
TCATATCCTTTTGAAAATGCCACCCACTTTTTCTCTTTTGATACATTTTTCTTAGCTAAGAATTTAGTTCCAATTTCTTTTTCATCCAAAATGTCTAAAATGATTCCATCTTTCGTACCATTTGCAATATAGGTCGATACTCCAATCGACGATAATGTCTTGGCTATGCGGCATTTCGTTAACATCCCACCTGTGCCAAATTCAGATTTACTCTTTAAAATATACTTTTCACATCCTTCTTTTTGAGGATCTATCTCTGAAATTAGCTTTGAACCTGCATCTTTTGGATTCCCATCATATATTCCGTCTACACTAGACAAAAATATAACAGTGTCTACGTCTAACATCGACGCAATCATACCTGCTAATTCATCATTATCAGTAAACATGAGCTCAGAAGTCGAAACAACGTCATTTTCGTTTACAATAGGGATAACTTGGTCCTCCAGACACGCTTCAAAACAGTTTTTCATGTTTAAATAATGCCTTCTAGAACGAAAGTCCTCTTTAGTAGACAAAACCTGCGCACAAATAGCTCCAAAATTATCAAAAACACGTGCATAAGTACTCATTAATTCAACCTGACCAATTGCAGCAAGCAATTGTCTATGAATAATTTTATTTCTACGACAATATGCCGGAGCAAACGACCGACCAGCAGCCATCGCACCAGAAGAAACCAAAATAACATCGACTTTACGCTTCTTTAGTTCAGCAATTTGATAAGCCAACTGCTCAATAATTTTTTCATTAAGCATGCCATCATCACGAGTGATCACATTCGTTCCAACCTTTACTATTATTCTTTGACGTTTCATTACTTGGCGAGTTTTTGAAGTTCTTTTTCTAGCTTATTTAAGCCTAAATTTCCAGTTCCACCTTGGTGAGTAGAATCCTTTAACATCTTTTCCATTTCTTTAGGAGTCACCTTTATTTTATCAAGATTTGCACCTATATCAATGTACGCATCTCTAAATGGAATTCCTTTTTTCACCTGCTCAAATGCCTTATGCGCTGCAAATAGTTTTGGAGTCATTGCATCATATAAAACTTTTTTAACTGGCTTAATATTTTTAATGACAACTGACATAACATCTAACGAAGTCTCTGTATATCGAAGTCCCAAGAAGAGTGGACGTTTAATTTCTTGTCCATCTCTGTGATATCCACTAATTTTATTAATAATATTCATTGTTAGCTCATTTTTACACGAAATCACTGTTGCTGTTCGTCCTCTAACAAGCTCAGCAACATCTAAATTCTTCTTTTGTGGCATAATTGAAGAACCAGTAGCAATCGAATCTGAAATATCAAAGAAGTGAAACTCCTGAGTTGTGAAAAATAACAAATCGCTCGCTAATTTGTTCATTGTAAGCATAAGTTGAACACATGATTCCAAAACCATACCTTCAATCTTTCCACGAGAATTTTGACAGTACATTACATTATTTTGAGTTCTTTTAAACTTTAATTGTTTAGTTAGCCAATCTCTGTCAAACGGGAAAGGAGAGCCATATCCAGCGCCTGACCCTAAAGGATTTTGATCAACTAAATCATCAGCCACTGCATTCAAAACTCTAATATCATCCATTAAACTTTCTACAAATGCAGCAAGCCAAGTTCCTACAGTAGTTGGCATAGCCTTTTGCATATGCGTGTAACCTGGCATTGGCATGAATTCATATTTTTTTGCAGCTTTCAAAAGGTCCTTTGCTAACTTAACTGCCATTTTTTTCAAATTCTTCACACGATCCTTTAAATATAATCGAGTCATCACTAAAACCTGATCATTTCTACTTCGCGCTGTGTGAATTTTTTTACCAGTTGCTCCATATTTTGCTATCAAATAGTCTTCAATTTTAGTGTGCGAATCCTCATCCTCAATTTTTAAATTGAATTTACCGTCTTCGTACAGTTTTAGGATTTCATCAAGTCCTTTTTCAAGTTTTAAGAGGTCAGTTTTTGTTAGGATGCCGTGTTTTCGAAGTAGCCTAGCCCACATCCTAGAGCCAAAAACGTCGTATGGGATCATCAGCTGATCATATAAAATATCTTCTCCTGCATTGTATTCTTCAACTAAATGATTTAACTCTACAGCTTTCTTTTTAAACCAAATCTTCTTTTTAATCGCCTTTTTTTTAGTGACCATATTGAAAAGTTTTAGGATATCGTTTTCTTACGAATTTTAAGCCACAAAAAAAACTTATTGCAAGAAAGAATTACCTTAAGTACAATAAAGATCGCAATTTGCATTCAAGGCGACGTGGCCAAGTGGTTAAGGCAGTGGTTTGCAAAACCATTATTCATGGGTTCGAATCCCATCGTCGCCTCCATTTTATGCACCCGTAGCTCAGCTGGATAGAGCGCAGCCTTGCGGAGGCTGAGGCCACAGGTTCGAATCCTGTCGGGTGTACCATTTTTAGCCTACCCAAGACTGATTTATGAACAGTACAGTATGGAAAATGAGTAAACTTCCAAAGCAGCCATATAAAATATAATTGATATATTTGTTTCCGAAATAAGAAAGAATTATTAAAGTAGGGAAAATCACAAGTATAAATCTATTTATGCTTAACCACATATTTTGCATCATCGGAATAAGCAGAAGTACTATGCTCCAAATTATATAACTTGGTCGTAGTTTTTTAATAATCATCAAAACAATCAAAATAACCATGAAAGTCACACTTCCGAATTCAATAAGTCTCATTGGATCGTCAAATCTTAGTGCAATATTTAATGCATCGTAATATCTCCAAAAAATATTAAACACCATTTCTCTTCCCCAGTGAGATTGTTGTTTAAGGAATAACAGTGGGTCCCCAAAATTTGCCCAGAGATAAG
>JBHPJE010000036.1:0-3429 GCA_042568205.1 Patescibacteria group bacterium | reverse complement strand
AATTATTTTACGAAACTTATAATCCCCTTAGTTCTCGTGTTCAAAAGTTTGAAGACTTAGAAGAAATTAAAATTCAACAAGACAATGATGTTTTAGATGAAGAAAGTAGAACAGACTTAGGAAATGACGAAGAAAGTGAAGAAGGAGAAAAGGCATAAATAAAAACCCCTGTCTTGGCAACGTCCTACTCTTCCACAACTAATGTTGCAGTACCATCGGCGAAGAGTGGCTTAACTGCTGTGTTCGGGATGGGAACAGGTGTACCCCACTCTCTAGAGCTACCAAGACAGGAGCTTTTAAATTTTCAACGATCGATCATTTGTGTTATTCACACAAATTGCTAGTCAAGTGGCCTAAAGTATCGGTACCAAATCCCGCAAGCGGAACTTGAGCACCAAAACTTTTGGGCCACTTATAAATATAAGTTCAATGTTATAAGTTCAATGACCTATTAGTATTGCTCGACTAAGTACATCACTATACTTACATCTGCAACCTATCAACCAGGTGGTCTTCCTGGAGGTTCATGGAGAAATCTAATCTTAGGTGTGGCTTCCCGCTTAGATGCTTTCAGCGGTTATCCACGCCGAACATAGCTACTCTGCAATGCCGATAGACTCGACAACAGATACACCAGAGGTTCGTCCACCCCGGTCCTCTCGTACTAGGGGCAGCTTCCTTCAAATTTCTAACGATTGTGGAAGATAGGGACCGAACTGTCTCACGACGTTCTGAACCCAGCTCGCGTACCGCTTTAAATGGCGAACAGCCATACCCTTGGGACATTCTCCTGCCCCAGGATGCGACGAGCCGACATCGAGGTGCCAAACAGATCCGTCGATATGAACTCTTGGGATCTATAAGCCTGTTATCCCCGGCGTAACTTTTATCCGTTGAGCGGTATCGCATCCACATGCCAATACCGGATCACTTTCACCTGCTTTCGCACCTGCTCGACTTGTAGGTCTTGCAGTCAAGCTCTCTTTTGCGAATACACTATCACGCTGATTTCCATCCAGCGCTAGAGAACCTTTGCGCGCCTCCGTTACTCTTTAGGAGGCATCCGCCCCAGATAAACTACCCATCAAACAATGTCCTCTGCTAGGATTAACTAGACAAAGTTAGGGCCAAAACATAACAAGGGTGGTATCTCAAGGGTGACTAATCCATCACTAGCGTGATGGCCTCATTGTCTCCCACCTATCCTGCACAAGTTATGCCTCGACTCAATGTCAAACTATAGTAAAGCTGCACGGGGTCTTTCCGTCTTTCCACAATTAAACGGCATTTTTACCGTTTCTGCAATTTCACCGAGACTACGTTTGAGACAGTTCCCATACCATTACGCCATTCGTGCGGGTCAGAACTTACCTGACAAGGAATTTCGCTACCTTAGGACCGTTATAGTTACGGCCGCCGTTCACCAGGGCTTAGATTCAAGGCGTGAACCCATCCTCGTGACCTTCTGGCACTGGGCAGGCGTCAGCCCCTATACTTACTCTTGCGAGTTTGCAGAGACCTGTGTTTTTGGTAAACAGTTGCATGGGCACATTCGCTGCGGCCAACAAACAAAAACCGAAATTTAAATCTGTTGGCAAGGATTATCCCGAAGTTACTCCTGCTTTTTTGCCGAGTTCCTTAAACGTAGTTATCTCGATCACCTTAGTATACTCAACCCGTCCACCAGCGTTGGTTTGCGGTACGGAAACCTACATTTCTCGCTACCGAGGTTTTTCTTGTTAGACGAAATCATTTGAATCACTCCGGCAAAGCCAGAGTATTTTGCATAACTGCTCGCGAACATCAACAGATTTACTTGGAGATGCATAAACTAACAGCTTACACGTGAATTCATTAACACGCTCAAATTATCCGTCCGAGTTACCCCTGAGCTAGCGCCACTTTCACGCTATAAATCCCTCATTCTAAAAGCCGAAGCTTCAAGAAATTGGAATAAATATTGCTCCAGTCTTGCTTGGGCGAAATGTAAGTTGTACTGGAATATTAACCAGTTGTCCATCGACTACGCCTTTCGGCCTCGCCTTAGGCCCGACTAACCCCAAGTCGATTAACGTTGCTTGGGAAACCTTGGACTTGCGGTGGAACGATTTTTCATCGTTCTTACGTTACTCATGCCAACATTTTCGCTTCCTGACGCTCCACAGAACCTTGCAGTTCTGCTTCAACGCTGACAGGAACGCTCCTCTACCACGACAGAAATATTTATCTGCCATCTATATCTTCGGTTATAGCTTTAGCCCCGTTGTATTTTCGGCGCAAAATCACATAGACCAGTGAGCTGTTACGCACTCTTTAAAGGGATGGCTGCTTCTAAGCCAACCTCCTGGTTGTAAATGTAATTCTACATCCTTTACCACTTAAGCTATATTTGGGACCTTAGATGATAGTCTGGGCTGTTTCCCTTTTGACAATGGCACTTAGCTGTCACTGTCTGACTCCTGTGAAAGTCACACGGGTATTCGAAGTTTATCTAGGTTTGGTAGACTTATTTCGTCCCCTAGCCTAAACAGAGCTCTACCCCCCGTGCTATTAACACAAGGCTAGCCCTAAAGCTATTTCGAGGAGAACCAGCTATTGCCGAGTTCGATAGGAATTTCTCCGCTACCCACAGCTCATCCCACGCTTTTGCAACAACGTTGGGTTCGGTCCTTCTCCATCTGTTACGATAGATTCAACCTGGCCATGGGTGGCTCACTCGGTTTCGGGTCTAGTGCATGACACATAGTCGGATTATTCATCCTCGCTTTCACTATGACTTCGGGTATTACTCCCTTAATCAAGCGCCATACAGCTAACTCGTTGGCCCGTTCTACAAAAAGTACGCCGTCACACCGAAGTGCTCCGACTCTTTGGAAGTTAAGAGTTTCAGATACTATTTCATCTCCCTAACAGGGATACTTTTCACCTTTCCCTCACGGTACTTGTTCACTATCGATCACCAAATCTATTTAGCCTTACGAGGTGGTCCTCGCAGATTCAAACCGGATTACACGTGTCCGATCCTACTCAGGAACATCATACTTTGTTTACTTATTTTCGCATACGCGGCTATTACGCACTATGGCGGCCCTTTCCAGGGTCCTTTTGCTAATAAAATAAAAAAAGATATTTGAGTCCTACAACCCCACTCGTCGAAACGTGTGGTTTGGGCTATTCCCTTTTCGCTCGCCACTACTAAGGGAATCGATTTTTCTTTCTATTCCCTGGGTACTAAGATGTTTCAATTCCCCAGGTGATCCACCTGATAAATCAGGTTCTCTGGACATGACTCCAGAGGGGTTACCCCATTCGGAAATCTACGGGTCAAAGCCTGCTTAACGGCTCACCGAAGCTTATCGCAGTTAGCTACGTCCTTCGTCGAAATTTGGTGTCAAGGCATCCACTCTAAACTTTTGAGTAACTTATAAC
>JBHPJE010000035.1:0-3634 GCA_042568205.1 Patescibacteria group bacterium | reverse complement strand
GAAGAACAGTCGCTTTACCATCATCCCATGAGAATGTATCTATCCAGAATTCTAGAGTGTCTAGAGTTGGATCATCAAATATACATCCATAGTCAGTTGCAGCGTCTATTGCAACAACGTAAGTTTCACTTCCGTCTACAGCATCAATACTAAGACCAGTTGAAGTACCTTCAAATTCATTTCCTGGACCAGCAACATAAGTGAAAATTCCATCAAAATCAGCATCGTGAGCTACCGTATCAGTACCTGCATCTAACCATTCTGATTCAAGATATAAGTAATGATCATTAGCACCTGCGAATGGAGTTGTATCCGTACAAGTAGATGTAGCACCTAATTGAATGTCATACAGTCTAGCAGTGTCATCACCTTCAACAGCAACTTCGAATGCTAATACTGCAAATGGATCAGACGGAATAAAGTCATATCCATAAACTTCAGGATTACCAGTTTGGTTGTATTCAAATAATGTATTGATAGTTGGTCTGTTGTTTCTAATAGTGAATGTTTCAGCACCACTATCATAGTATTCAAATCCATCGTATCCAGAAGTACCTACTATATCAACACTAGGGTTATCAAGTAATTCACCTGATGAAGCACCTACAGCTTCAAGATCTGTATCACCACCAACACCAGCAACGTTGTCTAAAGGATTTCGATCGTAATCATCACCATCAATATCAAGTAGAGCTAGGTTAATACAATCACCTGAAACAGCACCTCCAGAACCAATAGAGTTAGTATCTACGTATACAGGAAGTACAGTTTTTCCATCTCTTGGAACTGTAACTTTCTTGTCTCCAGTACTCTGGAAAGAGAATTCTGCAACAGAGTTAATTGTTTTAAGAGAAGCAGAATAACCTAAGTCAGGATCTGAATCTGGATAAGCAATCTTTACAGTTGAAACACCAGATGTAGTACAAGCTCCTCCGTCTACATTGTTTGTAAGACGTAATTCTCTAAGAAGTACATCTTCAGCATCAGTTGTCTCACGTAAAGTGATTTCAGCAACTTTTACATTTGTAGTTCCATCAAGAATGATGTCATCACTTAAAGTATCTTCAATAGAAACTTCAAGTTGTCCATTATCTCTGAATGCAATCTCTGGAGCTTCACCTTCACCATTAAAACATCCTTCAGTAGTAGCAATACAAAGATCAACTTGTGTTCCTGTTAAAGCAAATCCGAACTCGTCATCAGCACTTACGTCTGAATCTAATAGAATTTCGAATGCAACAATATCAGTATTAGTTGGACTAGAAGTTACATCTGATCGAGTTAGTACTTTTTCAGTTTGTCCACCGAATACGTCTAAGTTCAAGTTGTTGAATACACCAGCATTACCTGCGAAGTTAGTGTCATCCAAGAAGAATAAACTTCCTCCGTCCTTGTGGAACATTTCAGTATTTGTAAGTAAGTCATCACAAGTCCCAGGACCTGCCACGTCAGTACAAGTTAATTCAAGAGTTCTAACAATTAAGTCAGAAGCAGTTGAAGCAGTTAAGTCATAACCAACTAAATCAACTTCTGCTTGGTTTTTAACTACTGTTTGATCCCAAGGAGATGATGAAACATCTACAGTTAGATGTGGTGGAGCAACAGTTTGTGCATGACCAACGATAGGAAGACCAGATACATCATTTATACGATCAACTGGATCGTCATCAACAGTGTATTCAGCTTCAAATGTACCAGGAGTACCTAGTAGGTTTACCCAGAAGAAAGCACCAGCTGTAGCGTCTCCATCTGCATCCATAGTAGCCATAAATTGTTCAGTACCAGCAGCAGGTAAACTAATAGTATCTTCGAATACTAAAGTACATTCACCTGGACCAGCAGGAACACCAGTACAAAGAGCTGGATCTGCACCTGGATCTATTGAACCAGCAGCAATTTTCCAAGCTTCCATCCCATCATCCCATTGCCATACTTTAAGATCATCTACTTCAGTAAATACTGCTGCACCGTCGTAGTTAACTTGCATGTCAAATCTACTTAAGTCAACTGCGTCACCTGCAGTAGCAATATTGAATCCTAAGAAATCGTGATCTTCTGCGTTTGGAGCAATATCTCCAACAGTTGGATTGTTTGATGAAGCAGCAAATGCAAGACGTCCACCTACGATTTCTCTTGCAACTGAAGTCTGGCTTGAACCATCTTCAGCAACATTAAGACCAAATCCGTGTTGACCACCAATAGCAAAGATATCAGTGTCTCTGTGGATATCAAATGCAGCATCGTTTCCAATACCACCTACAACGTCAGATCGAAGATTTAAGTTTATTACACCTCCGTCAGTGATTTTATCCATACTTGAAGCAGCAAAATCACATCCATAGTAATCTCCAGACCAGTCACAAGCTAGTCCTTCAACTGGAGCGTTGCTGTAATACCACATAGTGTTAGCAAAGTCATCTGGATCAGCAGAACCAGTTTGCTTCATAACAATTCGTTGTAGAAGTCCGTCTTCACCATCAACTTCAAGTCTAAGACGAGCCATATCTACATCCATGTCACCAACATTGATGTCTCCACCAAAATCAGAAACAGCATATGTAAGATCTCCTACAGTAGCAGATCCAGTGTACATATATTCACCACAAGCAGCGAAGCTTCCGCCTACATCAACTTGTGCTCCTGAATCAGCACCAACTGCAAATACATCATCTGGTGATGCAATACAAAGTGCGTTTTCAGCGTTTTCGTTAGCTGACATATCACCTTCACCTAAAAGTAGAAGTTTTCCACCTGCAGGTACTTCGATTGGGTCACCAGCTAAAGCGAACGTAGCATCATTAGTAGTGCTGTTAATGTTCTTTTTAGAACCTTGTTGTTCAACACCTACATAAAGCCGTAATTCATCGAAGTCTTCTGGATCACCTAAACCAACACGTGAAACAGTAAGTTCTTCGATTAAAATGTCTTCATCATTTGAAGCTTCTAATCCCCAAACAACATAAGGAACGCTGTTTGCATTTCTTGGAATTAGTTGACTGTCTGGAGTAGAACCATCAACTGAAACTGTAAGAGCTCCAGCAGTTACTACTGCAGTTTGACAATCTGAAGTTGGGTTAGCACCTCTGTGTACTACAGCAATTGCTTCAGCACGAACGATATTTCGTCCTGGTTCTAGATTCATAGATGAACCTACACCTTGGAATACACAGTTATCATAAGCTGTACCTGCATATTCGTCGTACCATACTCCAGCTTCTACATCTCCGAATACATCAGAACCCATTGAAGATCCTAATAATCCGTAAGATTCAACAGTAACCTTACCTGCAGCTGCACGTAAGATATTGTCGTTAGGCCTAACGTGACCTGGAGTAAGTGAGTCAGGTCCATCACCAGAAACAATTCCTGCTTCTGCTAATGCAGTAACCCATCCACATCCCCAGTGATCAGCGTCTAGATCTGGAAATAAAGTTTCGTCACAAGCAGCTTCTGGGATTCCCGCTCCTGCAGCATTCATTTTGAAATATTCTGCACGTGAAGCGTTATCTCCCGCTCGGAAGAATGCTTGAGTTTCGTCGAGGATTCCACTATCGAGTCCCCATTGTACGTCGTCTGCGTACCATTCGGTACCGTCGACATCATCGTATACATCAACCGCTACAGCAGCATTTGC
>JBHPJE010000034.1:0-3949 GCA_042568205.1 Patescibacteria group bacterium | reverse complement strand
TCAAATAATTACTGATGACTCACCATTAGGGTTACTTTTTGAAAAAAAGAAAGATGAAATATTAAAGAAATTAATCTTACTTGATAATCGGGGATTCCCAGAGGAATTTACAGAGGCTTCAATTGATCTTTATGGAAAACCCACCCCTGAACTAGTTGAAGAAGCTAAGGAATTTTTAAAAAAAGCAGAAAGTACTTATTCTCAACCAAAAGGAAATATAACTACTGAGGATGCAAAAATTACTATGGATAAAATTTTTGAATCGTACGGCCTTAAAAATTGGCAGGTTAAAATTAAAGAAACAATGGTATCAGATGCAATTGCTGGGAAGAATAACAGACTTTTCTTGCGAAAAGGTGCGATGTTTACAGATTCAAGAATAGAAAATCTAATAATACATGAAATTGAAACACACATTTTAACTGCAGAAAACGGAAAGGCTCAAAACTATGAAATATTTAATAGGGGATTAGCAAATTATTTAGAAACTCAGGAAGGTTTAGCAATTTATAACATTCTTAATCAAAAACACGAAGAAGAAAAGAATTTATATTTGGCAATTTCGTTAGTTGTTGCAGTAGATTTAGCAATGAATTATTCTTTTGTAGAAATTTTTGAAAAAATGCTAGATTATAAAATTCCACCAGAAAGAGCTTGGCGTACTGCAGTAAAAGTAAAAAGAGGTCTAGAGGATACCGGAGAACCTGGTGCGTTTACAAAAGACTTTTTATATTACAAGGGTTTTAAACAAATTAAGGAATTTGTATCTAGGGGTGGTTTAATAAAGGATTTGTATCGTGGAAAATTTAATGCAGATGATATTGAATTAATATTAAAAATTCCTAATTTAAAAGAATCAAAATATCTTCCAAAGTGGCTTTAAAGGATAAGCATTGAATCTCCAAAGCTATAAAATCTGTATTTTTCATTAACAGCTTCTTTGTAGGCACTAAAAATGAAATCTTTGTTTGCAAAAGCAGAAATAAGCATTAATAAAGTACTTTTTGGTAAATGAAAATTAGTTAGTATTGCATCAACAGCTTTAAATTTATATCCTGGATAAATAAAAATATCAGTTTCTTTTGATTCTGGATGAAATTTCCCATCTTTATAATTTGATTCAAGGGTTCTAACTGAAGTTGTACCTACTGCTAATATTTTCTTACCTGCAGATTTTGCATCATTTAATAATTCAGCAGTTTCTTTTGAAATCCCATACCATTCACTGTGCATTTTATGATCTTCGATATTATCTGATTTAACAGGCAAAAATGTGCCTCTGCCAACATGCAAAGTAACAAAACACTTATTTATCCCATTATTCTGTAAATTGTTAAAAACTGAGTCAGTAAAATGTAATCCTGCTGTTGGAGAAGCAATACTACCTGAATCTTTTGAGTAAATAGTTTGATAATCTTTAAAGCTCGCTTGAGAATTTTTAATATACGGTGGGAATGGGGGATAACCATTATCTTCAATCCAGATTGATAAAGAATTTACATCAAGAAATTCAATCTTTCTAGTTCCGTCATCAAAAATATCTATAACCCTAGCATTGATTAATTCTTTTTTACCCTTAACTATAAATTCAACATTTTTACTAAACTTTTTGCCAGGCTTAACCATGCATTTCCAAATATTTTCTTCATATCGTTTAAGCAATAATAATTCACCTTCTTTAGAATTAATCTCAATATACAATCTTGCTGCAATTACTTTAGTATCATTAAAAACCATTACATATTGATCATTAAGAATGTTAGGCAATTCATTAAATATACGATGATCAATTGATTCATTTGAACGATCTAAAAGCATTAATTTAGAACTGTCCCGTGGTGAAACAGGATTACTAGCTATTAATTCCTCTGGCAAATGATAATCGAATTCTTTAGTTTGCATTAACTTGCTTTTGGCTGTGCTGGCTGAGCAGCAGTTGCAGGCGCAGCAGATTGGGGAGCTGCTTGAGAACCTGTGTACTTTAAAACCATTAATGTAATATCATCAGCCTGTTCAGTCTCACCTACAAATTGTGAAAAATCAAGAGCAACATGGTGATTAATCCCTTCTGGTCCATACTGAGTTGCGTGTTTCTTAACTAACTCTATTAATCTTTCCAAGCCAAACATTTCACCCTTATTATTTTGAGCTTCAGTAATACCATCGGTATATAAAACTACGATATCATCTTTTTCTAGTGATATTCCCATCTCTTTAACAATTTTACTATTATCTGGAGTCATTCCTAAAGCTATACCGCCACTTTCTTTTGATTCAATTTCACCAGTTTTAGCTCTGTAAATTAATATATGTTCATGACCAGCTCCTACATATGTCATTTTCTGTTTTAAATGATCCCATTTAAGCAAAACCATAGTCATAAACATTGAAGATTTAATTCTTGGTTTTAGTTGTTTATTGGTATTAACCACAATATCATAAGGACTTTGATACATTTCAGAATATGTATGAAGAAGCGTATTAACCATCATCATTACAAGTGCTGCAGGAGCGCCGTGTCCTGTAACATCGCCAACATAGAAATAAGTTGAATCTTTTGCTGAAATATAGTCAAAACTATCACCGCCTATTTCTACAGCTGGTCTTGTTTTTGTAACTACTTCTAATCCTGGGACTTGTGGACTTTCAGTAGGAAGTAATTTTTGTTGAATTTCACTTGCAACACTTAATTCATCTGACATCCTTCCTCCTTCTTTAAGTTTTTTAGAGATAATCTCTAAGTTTTCAGTAATTTCATTAAAAAATTGAGCAATAATACCTATCTCATCGATTCTATTAGTTGAGATTCTTTTATAACTATGGCCAGTTAGGATTAGCTTCATTTGTTTTGTAAGTTTTCTTAGAGGAGAATTCACTAATTTGCATATTATTGCAGAAATCAAAAGAAAAAATACACCAAGACCAATCAATGAGTATGCTAAAGGAAAAGAAAGTTCAGAATCCCAATAATAATAAGCTCCAATTCCAAGACCAACTGTAATTATTAACAATAATAATACTAATCTTCTAGTTAATTTTTTTCTTACAAATTTGATCATTTTTTTGTTTTAAAATGTTGCTGCTGCTTCCTCTTCAGAAGTCATACATGGAATTAAACTGTTCAATCCAACTAAATTAAATATATCCATAATTCTTTCAGAAGCATTAACAATAACTACTTTCTTACCTTGTGCCTGGAGTCTGTTAAATACATCAGTTACATAACCAATCCCTTCACTATTCGTAAACATAAGATTCTGTAAGTCTAAAATCAAGTTACCTTGGGCAAATGTAGCTAAATATTGTTCCATTATTTCTTTCAAGTGTGTAATTGTATCTCTATCAATTTCTCCAACAACTTGAAGTACTTGATAATTCTTTTCTGTATTTGGGTCTAAAGGTGTGATATTTATTTCAGCCATTTAAAATTGGATTACATTGTAAAAGAAGTTCATCAATATTTTGGACTTCTTCATGCTCATTTACAAGCTGATATGCATTTCGAAGCTTTAATAGAGCAACTTTGTCAAGCTCTTCTAAATCTACAATATCGTTATCGAAAAATATATCATTGATATAACTTGATACTTTTTGCCTTACTAATGCATCAATTCTTACTCTCATTTGTGCCGGTAAAGTACTTATTTTATGTAAAATTTCATCTCTTTCATTCTCTTCAGCATGAATTAATAAATCAACAATAATATCATTTCCATCATTTAGTTTTAAATTTGCTAATGCTAAAGCAGCATATAATCGTTCATCTTTATTAATAGAATTTAATGTATCTTTCAATCTATTTGATTCAAGGTGTGCTTTAACTTTTCCAATAATTTTGTAAGCTTCTATCCTTACTTCTGCATCTTTATTATGAAGCATCTTTTTCAACTCATGTTTTAACTGTTTTTTGTGTCTTGGATATCTCCATAAAGCTATAATTGTATGACCT
>JBHPJE010000033.1:0-3980 GCA_042568205.1 Patescibacteria group bacterium | reverse complement strand
TAGCGAATTTAAGCATGTTGAAGATTGTAGAAATGATATTTTAACCATTTTTAGCAAAATATAAAGCTTTTTTTGTAATGTTAGCCAATAATATCCATTTTCATTAATGGTTGGGCTTTTCATACATTATTATATATGTTTGCAAAAGGACTTGACAAAATACTCCCAACCTTGTATGCTTTCTTCCAACATCTTTGGTATGATGAAAAAAACTTGGCTAACTGTAGCGCTAAATCGAGACTAATGGTCTTCTGGACTTCCAGAATGCTTTAGCGATTTACTTCTAGTTGTCAATGCATCGTACGTGAGGATAGTTGCGTACATTGACAATTAGTTGTGAATTTCAAATAGAATGTTTTCAACATATCATTTATCATCATACCAATTTAAACGATATACAATTTCAACGGTTTTTAGCGAACCGATAACGAATAGAAGGAAAGGTCAGGCTCACGTTCAAACAGGCTGAAAAACGATAATACGAAAAAGCAGCCATAACTGAACAAAGAGAAGGCCCAAGTCTTCACCACACCCGATAGGCTTTTTAGCCGACACTGCAGCCGGACATAAGGACCGGCAAACGGAGGACCCGATCATGAAGCACCTACTAACCATCTGTGGTCTGATGGCCTGCCTCGCCATCTGCACCCTCAACCCGAAGGAGGCAAACGCTCGCTGTGACGTGCTCCCTGGCGCGACCCCGGCTCCGGCCTGGTCGCAAAAGGGCATGAAGCTCGTCCTGATCAAGAACAACGACGAGCGCGTCGTTGCGTACATCAAGAACAAGGCTGGCAGCTCGCTCAAGGACTGTTATCCGACGCTGATGTACGACAAGAGCAAGCTCACCTGCCGCATCGGCACGAAGGCCAGGAAGCTGAGCGAGTACGAGATGGAGTCCAACCATCGTGTGTACTGCACGACCAAGGGCACCAAGGACCATCAGACCTCGATTCGCATCTATGCGCTGGGTCGCAAGGTGGTCAACATCCGGTCTTTCAAGACCAACGCCATGCTCCTCGCTTTCCTGCGGCAATTCGCTGCCAAGCTCAAGGCGCTCGAGATGCGTCAGACCAAGACCCAAGCTCTCGCCAACAAGGCCAAGGCCAAGGCGGACAATGCCATGGAGGCTGCGTCCGACGCCCACGGTACGGCCACCGAGGCCAAAGGCATCGCCATCGAGGCGAAAAAACGCAAGAGCGCCAAGGTCTCGGTTGAGTTGGACGGTTTCTACTCGGCGGTGACTCAGGGCCTGAACGCCAGGGATAAGTACTATCCCGGCGGCGTGGGCCTCAAGGTCACGTACTGGTTCTTCGAGACGGCAAAGTTCAAACAGGTTCGCCTCGGCGCGAGCCTCGGACTTCGCTGGCATCACCTGATGCTCACCATCAACGGTGCGCCTCAGGACTCCGACGTACCTGCCCAACAGGTCGACTTCACTTTCGGTCTCGGCTTCCGCTGGAAGCCCCTGAGCTGGCTCTCTTTCGATCTGGGTGCTGGCGGGATGTGGGTCTTCTTCAAGACCCAGGACCAAGTCGGCAACCAGGACGACGACGGCAATGTGGAGGGTCCCAACGGTGACGTGACCCAGAACTTCGGACTGTACCTGAGTGGCGGCCTCAACTTCCACATCGGCCAGTTCAACTTCGGACCGTCCATCATGGGCGCCATGATCATCAACGGGCTCTACCACCCCCACTACCAGTTCGAGGGCGATGCCCAACGGGGGACGGTCATGCACTTCTACGCCGGCGCCAAAGCTGGAGTGCGATTCTAATAACAGCTCCGGCCTAGCCGGGAAAGGAACGACAATCATGTATCGCATCAATTGTTTCATGGTCGCGGCACTGATGGTGCTGACGGCCTCCTGCTCGAACCCCGAGGCCTCCAAGGGGAGGTTCGGGGACAACGACAACACCAACGTCCAGGTGGACGGTGGTGTGAACCAGAACGACGGCAGCGTCAACAACAACGACGGCGGTGGTACCAACCAGAACGATGGTGGTGGCATCATCACGCCGGTCTGTGGTGACGACATCTGCGATGACGGCGAAGACTGCCCAGCTGACTGCTGCGGGGACGGCCTGTGTGACGACAACGAGGACATCAACTCGTGTCCGCAGGACTGCACCCCCGGCACCCACCCCGAGATCTGCGACAACAATGTCGACGACGACGGGGACGGGCTGGTAGACTGCGATGACGCAGACTGCTTGAGCTGGATGTACTGCTTGCCGCCCATCGAGGACTGCGCCAATGGTCTCGACGACGACGCGGACGGCCTGGTGGATTGCCTCGACGACGACTGTTTCGACCGTGTCAACTGCAATCCCCAGGAGGACTGCACGGACGGCTGGGATAACGACGCTGACGGCGTGGCGGACTGCGACGACGCAGACTGCGACTTCCACACTGCCTGCAATCCCATCGAGGACTGCGCCAACGGCGTGGACGACGACGGCGATAGCGCCGTTGACTGCGACGACGCGGACTGCGGCAATATCGTCGGCTGTAACCTCCTGGAGGACTGTTCTGACGGTTGGGACAACGACGCCGACGGCCTGGTCGACTGCGATGACGACGACTGCGACACCTACACTGGCTGCAATCCCATCGAGGACTGCGCCAACGGCGTGGATGACGACGGCGACGGCCTCGCGGACTGCAATGACAGCGACTGCACCACCCATACGGCTTGTGTGATCGCGGCCGAGAACTGCCAGAACGGCCTCGATGAGGACGGTGACGGCTTGGTGGACTGCGACGATGGCGACTGCTCTTCGCACGTGGCCTGCCAGGTCCAGTCGGAGGACTGCGCCAACGGCGTGGATGACGACGGCGACGGCGCCGTGGACTGCGATGACGCCGACTGTGGCGTCTACATCGTCTGTCAGACCGCTTCCGAGATCTGCAACGATGGTCTCGACAACGACGGCGATGGCGACGTTGACTGCGATGACGTGGACTGCGACACGCACACCTCGTGCGTCGTGGCCTCCGAGGTCTGCAACGACGGTCTGGACAACGACGGCGACGGCGCCGTCGACTGCAACGACGCAGACTGCTCTATCCACGTGGCCTGCCTGGTCGCACCCGAGGACTGCTCCAACGGCATCGACGACAATGGCAACGGCCTGGTGGACTGCGCTGACACTGAGTGTCAGGGTCTGGTCATTTGCCAGGCGCAGCAGGAGATCTGCGACAACGCGATCGACGACGACGGCGACGGCCTGGTGGACTGCAACGACGGTGACTGCGCCAACAACACGCACTGCGTGGCTCAGCCGGAGATCTGCGGCAACGGGATCGACGACGATGGCGACAACGACATCGACTGCGACGACACCGACTGCGCCCCCTACGCCGCTTGCCAACCCGACGAGGACTGCTACGACGGCGTGGACAACGACAACGACGGCCTCATCGACTGCGATGACGCTGACTGCTCTGACATCGTGGCCTGCAATGCCACGGAAAACTGCACCGACGGCTTCGACAACGACGCCAACGGTGACGTGGACTGCGCGGACGCTTTCTGCGTGTCCCACGTGGCCTGCAATCCGATCGAGGACTGCTTCGACGGCTTCGATAACAACGGCAACGGCCTGACCGACTGCTACGACCCGGCCTGCGCTGCCATGGCGATCTGTCAGCCCCAGGAGGACTGCTTCGACGGCTTCGACAACGACGGCGATGGCCTGGCGGACTGCGACGACGCGGACTGTTCGGCCCTGGTCATCTGCAACCCCACCGAAAACTGCACCGACGGCATCGACAACGACGCCAACGGCGACGTCGACTGCGCGGACGCGTTCTGCTTCTCGCATGTGGCCTGTCACCCCTATGAGGTGTGCGGAGACGGCTTCGACAACGACGGCAACGGCCTGTCGGACTGCTTCGATCCGGTCTGCTTCCCGCTGGCCATGTGCCAGCCGGTTGAGGACTGCACGAACGGCGTGGACGACGACGGCGATGGCGCCGTG
>JBHPJE010000032.1:0-4249 GCA_042568205.1 Patescibacteria group bacterium | reverse complement strand
CAAGCTATCAATCCTAATCTTGCTAAGATTGAAAAATTTCAAACTGGTGTTACAACAAAACTCTCAAACCAGGGTGATGTAATTAATAAAATGGAAAAAAATCTTGCAAAACTAATAAGGAATGGTTGGAAGGCTACAAAGAATCAAGCAAAGTAATTAATCAAACAGAAGGTAAGATTGCTACTGCAGAAAAACAACTTAAGAATACTAATACAGCATTGCAAAATGCAAGTGCAGAAAGATTCAGAATTAGAAACAGAATTGAAATGAAAGCAGAAACGTGGATGTCCCGAAGTGATAATATGAGACGATTTGCCAAGGTTGTTCAGTACGGAGGAATGGGTTCAGGATTAATTTACTTTTTATCTGATTATAAATATGGCGCTGGTAAGCAATGGGATACTGTTAAGAAAGGTGTTGGGACTGTAACAGGTGCTGCTGGTTTTGTTGGTCATCAATTATTTTTTGCTAATCATGGAGGTAAAGATTCAATTGATCAATATATTGAGAAGAAAATCCATGCCCTTGAGCAAAAAAATAAAATGGCTGGAATTATTGATCAGGCTAAAAAAGAGGGTAGATCTGAATTAGATGTATTAGCTGAAAATAGCAATACTAAAGGTGCTCAAGAGTACATTAAAAGCAATGGGTTAGCTGGAAAAATGGCTGCTTTAAGAGCAAAAGTAAGTGGCGCTACTCGTCGAGAAATCGCTACTGGGGATTCAGTAAAAAAAGCAGGTGAAAAACTTGCTGGATAATAACTTATTAATATTTAACTTAAATAATATGTCACATAAAATGATCGCTACAATTATTTCAAGAATCGTAGAACTTGCTGTTGTAACTGTCGGTGCATACTGGCTTTGGAACAATTTAGGTGAAGCATACAAATTATGGGTAGTTATTGCACTACTATTTACGTATGTTTTCTATCTTGGCGTAACTGGAAGCAACGATTATATTGAATATACAAAAGGCGAAGGCGAAGACATGATGTAGAAATTCTTATTGCTAATACAAGGTTCATCCCGTAAAATGCGGGGTGGATTTTTTAGTACTTAGTGGTGGGTCACCTCTAAGAGGTCCGGGACCTCTTAGTACTCCGGGACTACTAAGACACACTTAACCAAACTTATTATGGATTTCGATGGAGTTGAAGAAAAATCACTTGTTCTAGTGAAACCTGATGCTATTCAAAGAGGCCTTATTGGTCAGATTATTGGACGTTTTGAAAGAAAAGGTCTTAAGCTTGTTGGAATGAAGATGATGGGTCTTGATGATGAGATTCTGACTAAGCATTATTCGCATCTTGCTGACAAGCCTTTTTTCCCGAGTTTAACTAAATTTATGAAGAGCTCGCCTGTTATTGCGATGTGCTGGGAAGGTCTTGAAGTTGTGAATGCAGTTCGTGAACTTTGTGGCATTACTAAGGCCCGAGAGGCTGAAGCTGGGTCTATTCGTGGGGATTTTGCAATGAGTGTTTCATGTAATGTTGTTCACGCATCTGATTCTGTTGAGAATGGAGAACTTGAAGTTAAAAGATTTTTTAAAGAAGATGAAATTCATGATTATAAGAAATCTGAGTACGAACACGTTTATGCAGAGGACGAAAAGTAAAGGTTGACTATTTATGTACGTTATTTTGAATGGCAAATTGATTCCGCAAAATAAGGGCAAGGTATCTATCAATGATCGCGGCTTTAAGTTTGGTGATGGAATTTATGAGACGATCCGTACGATTGATGGAAAGCCCTGGTTATTGATTGAGCATCTGAGGCGTTTGAGACAATCAGCAAAGTTTTTGAAAATGAAAGTTCCACTCACTAATCAAGAATTTAAACATCATATTGAAAGGTTAATTAAGAAAAATCGCTACAAAGAAACTCGAATCCGAATCACAATCAGCCGTACCGGTACGGTTTTGATAGAAGCAACGCGATTAGTTCAACATGAAGGTCCTGTCTCAGCAATTACTTTCAAAGGCGAAAGAACAATGCCTTTGGCAAAATCCACAAACATGATGGTGTCGGTTCTTGGACGAATTGAAGCAGAAAAAAACAAAGCATACGAAGCATTCCTTGTTGATCGAAATGGCTACATAACTGAAGGGGCGTATTCAAACATTTTTGTGGTCAAAAATGGCCAACTCTATACTCCAAAAGATGACATCCTTGAGGGCACAACTCGCAATTATATCCTCAAAGTCTGGCCAAAAACCAAACTTGCAAAAATCTCTGCAAAAAACATCTACAATTACGATGAAATTTTCATAACTTCCAGCACAAACGGAGCAATTCCAGTGATTAAAGTTGACGGCCGACCTATAAATAATGGTAAAATAGGTAGGTTGACCAAACAAATCATTAAATTATTACCTTATGGAACTAAAAAGCAGAACTAAAAAAATAAAACTTGATAAACCACTTGTAATGGGAGTTTTGAATGTAACTCCAAATTCTTTTTATGAAAAAGGAAAATATACAGAAGTAAATGATGCTGTTGCCCGTTTTGATGAAATGGTAAAAGAAGGAGCTGATATTGTTGATGTTGGAGGAGAATCTACAGGTCCTGGTTCAAAAGATGTTGACGCAAAAGAAGAACTTAAACGTGTTTTACCTGTTTTGAAAAAAATCTGCAAAAAACGAACAAAATGTTGGATTTCTATTGATACTTACAAAGCTTCAGTTGCCAAAGCAGCGCTAAAAGAAGGCGTAAACATGGTTAATGATGTTATGGCTTTAAGAGCTGATCCTGCACTTGTGAAACTTCTTAAAAAAGAAAAAGTGCCAGTTGTTTTGATGTATAGCAAAGATGATAATGGGCGGACTTCACGTAAAAAACCAAAATATGAAGATGTTGTAAATGAGGTGAAAACTTTCCTTAAAAAGCGAATTAAATTTGCAAAAGAATCAGGAATTGCAGCTGAGCAAATTATTCTCGATCCAGGACAAGGAGCATTTATTAGCATGGATCCAGCAGAAAGCTGCAAAATATTAAAACGACTTAAAGAATTCCGACAATTTGGACATCCAGTTTTAGTTGGATCTTCTCGAAAATCATTTATTGGTGAAGTTTTAGATTTGCCTTTAGAAGAGCGCTTAGAAGGTTCGCTTGCATGCGCAACAGCAGCAATCCTTAATGGTGCATCAATAATAAGAACTCATGATGTAGCAGCGACTCGCCGAGCAGTTGATATGGCGTGGGCTATTAAAAATTCATAATTGATCTCTTTGTCTGTTTCTTAAAAGTGCAGCTGCTTGCTCAGCAAGTGATCTTTGTATTCTTTTAGGTTTTGCTTTAGGTTCTTCTGGGGCCCATAAGTAGCTATAATCCATATCTTCATCTTCAATAGTTGGAGTAGCTGAATATTCAGGTTCCAATTTGTTTAATAATTCTCCCAATAGTTCATTTGGTGTGCGTTTCATAGTATTTTAGTTTTAAGGTTTTTTACGTAAAGGTGCTTGTTCTAATACTGCAATATTTTCAATATAGCTTCGAACACCTTCATCCGGATGTACATCAGTATCACCTGTATCTTCATCATCTGTTCCTTCTTGCGCTGATAATTTTTCTGGATCATCGAACAAATCTTCAAACCGTTCTCCATCAGTCATTTTAGTTGCTTTTTAAAGAATTTTCCTACAGAATCTACCTGCCTAATTTAATTTCGTCAAATGTTTTTAACAAAAGAATTCACATTCGATGCGGCTCACTACCTCACAAAGTACCATGGAAAGTGCGAGAATTTGCACGGCCATACTTATAAATTACAGGTTACTATAGAGGGAAAGCCGGATTCAGAAGATATGATTATGGATTTTGTTGAACTTAAGAAATTTGTGAATAAAAAAGTGGTTGATAAGCTCGATCATTCATCGTTAAATGATACTTTCGAAAATCCTTCGGTTGAAGTTATGGTAGTTTGGATATGGGATAAGTTGAAAGATCTTCCAAAACCAGAAGTGAAACTTCATGAGATTAAACTTTGGGAAACCGCTACCTCATTTGTAACTTATGCAGGAAATTGAAATTAAAATCCTAGGAATAGATCCACATGAAATTAGTCAGAAGCTAGTTGATTTTGGGGCACATAAAGAATTTTCAGGGCTTATTAAAGTGAAATATTTTGATAAAGATTTAGAGATTCGTGATCGTGGTGATTTGTTGCGTGTTCGTGAATTTGAAGGATCACATACAGAAGTGACTTATAAAACTAACAAGCGAAAAGAAGATGGTTTTAAAATTTATG
>JBHPJE010000031.1:0-4586 GCA_042568205.1 Patescibacteria group bacterium | reverse complement strand
AGAAACAGTTGACCTTGGAAAAGGAGAATCACGAAAAAAATATGCAATTATTTTTATGCTTGAAGAATATATGGCTCCACTTACTAAAGAAGATTATAAAAAACTTAACAAAGAAGCTTTACCAGCTGTTGTGCCAATTCCAGGAGTTAAAGGAACTGAAGGATTCGGATTAACTCGAATTAAGAAAATGGTAGAACAAGCAGTAGGTTCGGATATATTTGGCTAATCATAGTTGTGTCAGACAAGTGTCAGACGAATGTCTGACAGAAGTAAGAGTAGTGAAACATAACAACCCAAACTAATAAATAACTTAAACTTATAATATGGAAAAACAAGGAACAATTATAAAAGTGTCTGGGCCGCTAGTAGTGGCAAAAGGCATGGAAGGTGCACGAATGTACGAAGTAGTACGTGTATCTGATAAAAAACTTATCGGTGAAATTATCGGTATTAAAGATGACCAAGCTTCAATCCAGGTATATGAAGAAACAGCTGGAGTTGGGCCTGGTGAGCCAGTTTACTCAACAGGTGAAACAATGACTGTTGAATTAGGGCCTGGGCTCTTACAGTCAATTTATGACGGTATCCAACGTCCATTACCATTGCTTCAGAAAGAAGCTGGTGAATATATCACTCGTGGTATTGATGTGCCGGGATTAGATAGAGAGAAAAAATGGGATTTTCAAGCGAAAAAAGCAAGCGGAGACAAAGTTGCCGGTGGTGATGTATTAGGCACCGTTCAGGAAACTTCACTTATCGAACATAGAGTTATGGTTCCACCATCAATGGGAGGAACAGTAAAAGAAATTAAAAGCGGATCACACAATATTGAGGAAATAATCGCAGTTATCGATGGAGAAGATGGAAAAGAGCATAAAATTTCAATGCTACAAAAATGGCCGATCAGAAACCCAAGACCAACTAAAACTAAGGCTATTCCAAATAAACCACTTGTTTCAGGAACTAGAATTCTTGATACATTATTCCCATTAGCTAAAGGTGGTGCAGGATGTATTCCTGGTCCTTTCGGAGCTGGAAAAACAGTTACACAGCAAACTTTAGCGAAATTCTGTGATGCAGAAATTATCGTTTATATCGGTTGTGGAGAGCGTGGTAACGAGATGACGGATGTACTTATGGAATTCCCTGAACTGGAAGATCCAAACACTGGAGAAAAATTAATGAAACGTACAGTTATGGTAGCGAACACTTCAAACATGCCGGTTGCGGCTCGTGAAGCATCGATTTATACAGGTGTAACTATCGCTGAGTACTTCAGAGATATGGGATATTCAGTTGCTTTGATGGCTGATTCTACTTCTCGTTGGGCGGAAGCTTTACGTGAAATGTCAGGTCGTTTAGAAGAAATGCCGGGTGAAGAAGGATATCCTGCTTACCTAGGTTCAAGAACTGCACAGTTCTACGAAAGATCAGGAATTGTTAAATGTTTAGGAAGCGAAGATAGAGAAGGTTCACTTACACTTATCGGAGCGGTTTCGCCTCCAGGTGGTGACCTTTCTGAGCCAGTTACTCAAAACACTCTACGTGTAACAAAAGTATTCTGGGGACTAGATGCGAAATTGGCTTATAGACGTCACTTCCCAGCTATTAACTGGTTAACTTCTTATACGCTTTATCAAGATAATATTAAAGATTATTGGGCAAAAGAAATCGCACCAGACTTCAGTGAATACAGAACTCAGGCAATGGGATTATTGCAAGAAGAAGCAAAGTTAGAAGAAATCGTTAGACTAGTAGGTATGGACGCTTTAAGTCCAAAAGAAAGATTAATCTTAGAGACTGCAAAATCTTTAAGAGAAGACTTCTTATTCCAAAATGCGTTTGATGAGATGGATGCTTATACTCCACTTAAAAAACAATATTGGATGCTTAAATCAATCATGAATGTGTACAACATGGCACAAGAAGTGGTTGAACAAGAAGACTTTAATTTCGATGATCTTTTGAATCTTCCAGTAATGGATAGAATCACAAAGTGTAAAAATATTCATCCAGATAAAGAAGATGAATTTAAGAAGCTTTGGGAAGATACTGAAAGAGAAATTATGAGCCTACAGAAATAACAGAGCGAAGCGCCAGCGGAGCTCTCTGCCGCCCAAAAAATTAGGGCACAGCATAATATATATAATTAATATTTAATTCACATAAAATGCAAAAAGAATATAAATCAATAAAATCTATTGCCGGACCACTGGTGATGATCGAAGGCGTTGAAGGTGTTAAGTTCGAAGAACTTGTTGATATCACAACTGCTTCAGGCGAAGTACGCCAAGGTAAAGTACTTGAAGCCCGTGAAGGCATGGCTGTAGCCCAGATGTTCGAAGACACTCGTGGTATTGGAGCTTCAGGATCTAAAGCACGTTTCCTTGGAAAAACGCTTCAATTAGGAGTATCTAAAGACATGCTTGGTCGTGTATTTGACGGAAGAGGACGTCCAATTGATGGAGGTGCTGAAATCATTCCTGAAGATAAAATTGATATCGCAGGTAACCCGTTAAATCCAAACGCACGTGATTACCCTAATGATTTCTACCAAACTGGTATCTCAACTATTGATGCCATGAACACTTTGGTACGTGGACAAAAGCTTCCGATCTTCTCAGGAGCTGGACTTCCACATGCACAACTTGCAGCACAAATTGCGAGACAAGCGAAAGTAGTAAAAGTAGATGACGAAGGTAATATTCAAAAAGGTGGAGGAGACGATGAAAACTTTGCAGTAGTATTTGCTGCGATGGGTGTGACATTTGAAGAAGCTGAATACTTTACAAACGAATTTAAAAAGACTGGTGCAATTGAACGTTCTGTTCTTTTCATCAATACAGCAGATGATCCAGTAGTAGAAAGAATCGCAACACCAAGAATGGCGCTTACTACAGCTGAATATTTAGCATTTGAAAAAGGGATGCACGTACTTGTAATCCTGACTGACTTAACGAACTATTGTGAAGCCCTACGTGAGGTATCTGCCGCTCGTAAAGAGGTTCCAGGTCGTCGTGGTTATCCAGGTTACTTATATACGGATCTAGCGACTCTTTATGAAAGAGCTGGACGTGTAAAAGGTAAAGAAGGGTCTATTACTCAAATACCTATCCTAACGATGCCTGAGGATGATATTACGCATCCGATTCCGGATTTGACTGGATATATCACTGAGGGACAAATCGTACTAGCACGTGACTTACACGCTGCAGGTATCTACCCAAACATCAATGTACTCCCTTCACTTTCTCGTTTGAAAGATAAAGGTATTGGACCAGGAAAAACTCGTGAAGATCATTCTGGTGTGATGAACCAATTATTCGCAGCTTACGCACGTGGTAAAGAAGTACGTGAGTTAGCAGTAATCTTAGGTGAAGCTGCACTTTCTGATGCTGATCTAGCATTCTTAAAATTCGCAAACGAATTCGAAGATAAATATGTTAGACAAGATGAATCAGAAGACAGAGATATCATCAAATCACTAACAATGGGATGGGAACTTCTTAAACTTCTTCCTGAAAACGAACTAAAACGTGTAAAACCTGAACATATTGAAAAATATATGAACAAAGGTGAAAAGAAGGCTGAAGTAAAAAAAGAAGAAGAGACAGCTGAAGAAGAAACTAACTAATATGGACGAAGAACCAAAAAGCGCAACATCGGAGGTAGAACATCAAGAAGTTATGCAACTACCTGAAGATGAAATTGCAACAATTGCATTGATTAAAATAATTGCACACTTACTTAAAGCAGTTATGAAAGGAAAAAAGATTGATGCAAGTAGCGTAATCAGTATAATAACAGATACTTTAGAAAAATACAGATTACCAGACGATGCGCTAGAAAAAGGTTATGAAACTCTCGCAAGTAAAATATCATTAATAATTGGAACAGAAAAAGTAGAAGAAATTGAAAAATTAGTAGAACAACTGTTACCCGATAAATAACAATTAACTAATTATGGCTAAACTTAACGTAAATCCGACTCGAATGGAGCTCTTGAACCTCAAGAAGCAGATTAAAACTGCTGAAAGAGGACACAAGCTCTTACGCGACAAACAAGACGGACTTATGCAGAAATTCATGGAGATTATCCGTGAAGCTAGAGATCTTCGATCTAAGGTTGAAGAAAAGCTTCAAGGAGCATTCAAAAACTTCATGCAGGCATCAGCAATGATGTACCCTGAAGTTCTTGAAAACGCACTCCTCTACCCTTCTGCAAAAGTATCACTTGAAGTTGAAACTAAGAACGTGATGTCGGTGAATATCCCAAACTTTGAACTAAAACAAGAAGGAAACATCCTAAATTACGGATACCTACAAACTTCTGGTGAATTAGATATGTCTTTAGAAGCTTTCCAAGAGGTTCTTCCACTTCTAATCCAACTTGCTGAAATCGAACGACAAGCAGAAAGATTAGCAGAAGAAACAGAGAAAACAAGAAGACGTGTAAACGCATTAGAGCATATGTTGTTGCCGAATTTGAAAGAGACTGCAAAATTTATCGTAATGAAATTAGAAGAATCTGAAAGATCTACAATTGTAGGAACTTTGAGAATTAAAGCGAGCATGGAAAGAGAAGC
>JBHPJE010000030.1:0-5073 GCA_042568205.1 Patescibacteria group bacterium | reverse complement strand
ACAACTATTCTTTATAATTATATGTTGAGGGAAATTAAAACTAAATCTAGGTTAGTAAAACTCGCAAAAAAACTTGATGCTTTGAAAAGCACAGGGGTTACAACTGTTGAAAAAGTAGCTGGATTAAAAAAAGTAACAAAAGTCCCTGATGAAGCACCAAAAAGGGTAACTAGATTTAAAAGCTCAAGAACACTTAAGGTTGCAAAGCAAATTGATAGTAGTTTTAGAGCTAAAGCTAAGACGCTCGTTGCTGATTACGTAAATAATGGACATCCAAAAGCAGCAGTAAGAAGTAGTCGTGTAGATAAAATGCAAAAATCATTAAATCAATATTTGGTAGCTGAAGGGTTTTATGCAAATATTGTATTCAAAAGCACAAATACTCAAAGTACAAGAACAAGTGGCATGTCAACTTCATGTGAAGCATATGCAATTGATGAAAGCAAAATATCAATCAGTAATGGAGATAGTTACATCAGTAAAGTATTTAAAAAAGTTAGACAAGAATTGAAAGTTTAAGTCTTACATATAATTTTCCTTTAAAAAACTATTGACTTCAATATATTGCTCGCTTATACTAGGCCGGCAACATATATTTTTATGTTACGAGTTCAGTTTGAGGGCGCCGCATAAATAAGGCCAAAACGAAAGATCTTCAAACTGCATTAACCTCTTAAAAAATATGCTAGGTATACTAGGTAAAAAATTAGGTATGACTCGTGTCATTCAAGACGACGGTCGTGTGATCCCAATGACTCTTATACAGTGTGAACCAAACGAGGTACACCAAGTGAAAACTGAAGAGAAAGACGGATATCCGGCGATAGTCCTTGGTTTTTCTAAATTGAAGAAGCCTAAAAAAACTAAGAAATTTGCTCATTGTAGAGAAGTAAGAATAGAAGAAGGTGAAGAATATAAAAAAGGAGATACAGTTGATCTAAGTAAATTTAACGAGATTCAGGAAGTAGAAGTAAGTGGAATTTCAAAAGGTAAAGGTTTCCAGGGTGTGATTAAAAGATGGAACTTCTCAAGAGGACCTGAAACACACGGATCTCACCACCATAGAGAACCAGGTTCAATTGGTGCGTGTGCAAAACCAGGAAGAGTGGCTAAAGGTAAAAAGATGCCAGGTCACATGGGTACAGACAAAATTACCCTAAAAAAAGTTAAGGTAATGCACCTTGATGTAAAAAATAACGTTATAGGTCTAAAGGGAGCAGTCCCAGGACCAAATAAAGGATTGATATTTATAAAAGCTAAAGCAGAATAATGAAAGCAGACTTATACTCACAAACAGGAGAGAAAAAAGGACAAGTTGAACTTGCAAAAGAATTTTTTGAAGTTCCATTCAATGGTGATTTGATTCATCAAGCTTTAGTTCGCCAACATGCAAACGGTCGCATCGCAATTGCTCACACTAAGTTAAGAGGTGAAGTAAGAGGTGGTGGACGAAAACCATTTAGACAAAAAGGAACAGGTAATGCGCGTCAGGGTTCTCGAAGAATGCCTCAGCTAAAAGGTGGTGGTGTTGTATTCGGACCTAGAAATGACAGAAATTTCAAAGTAGATATGCCAAAGAAGCAAAGAAGGAAGGCTTTATTCTCAGCTTTATCACTAAAAGCAGCTGAAAACCAAATTATGGCATTAGATAAATATGAAGGAGAAGTTAAGACAAGAACATTTGCTGATATGGTTGAAAAATTACCAATTGATAGAAATGTACTAGTGGTAATCTCAGAAAAAAATGAAACAATCCAAAAATCTTCAGATAATTTACCGAATGTTAAGACTATCTTAGTTAATTATTTAAACATTGCTGACTTACAAAAGTATCGCAATGTTTTATTTTTGGAAGACGCACTTAAAAAAATGACTGAAGTTTTTAAATAATCATTATGGATTTACACAGCGTATTAATAGAACCGATCACTACTGAAAAAAGCACAATGCTTCAAGATAAAGCTACCTATGTGTTTAAAATCAATAAACATGCAACGAAAATTGATGTAAAGAAGGCAATTAAGTTGATTTACGGAGGTGAAGTAGACACTGTAAGGATTACAAGAACTCAGCCAAAATCAAGATATGTAGGTAGAAATTTGTTTTTAAAGAGAAGGATGGGGAAAAAAGCAGTATTCAAAATGAAAGATGGAAAAACTATCGATATTACTAAATTCGTTGATAAGAAAAAATCTAAACCTAAGAAAAAATAATGGGAGTAAAACCAATCAAACCAACAACACCCGGCAGAAGAAACATGAGCGCATACACTTTTGAAGAGCTCACTACTAGTAAACCTGAAAAAAAGTTAACTAGAAGATTAAACAAGAGATCAGGAAGAAACAACCAAGGAAGAATTACTATTAGACACAGAGGTGGTGGACATAAAAGAATGTATAGAGTAGTAGACTTCAATCGAGCTGAAAAGCATAACGTTGAAGGGAAAGTGGCTGCAGTTGAATATGATCCATATAGAACAGCTTATATCATTCTTGTTCATTACACTGACGGAGACAAAAGATATCATTTAGCTCCACAAGGAATAGAAGTTGACGACAAAGTACTACTTGCAGATAAAACTAAGCTAAAACCAGGAAACAGAATGTTAATTAGCAATGTTCCAGTTGGATTCTCAGTTTACAACATTGAATTAAGTAAAGGAAAAGGTGGTCAAATGATCAGATCTGCAGGGTCAAGCGCAAAAATAATGTCTCAAGAAGATAAAAAACATACGCAGATCCTACTCCCATCAGGAGAAACAAGACTTGTAATCAAAAGTGGTTATGCAAGTATCGGAGAAGTAAGTAACGTAGAACATTCAAATATTAAAATCGGAAAAGCAGGTAGAGTTAGAAATATGGGAAGAAGACCACAAGTAAGAGGAAAAGTGATGAATCCATGCGATCATCCACATGGTGGTGGTGAAGGTAACCAACCTATTGGACTTAAACATCCAAAAACTCCATGGGGAATGCCAGCTTTAGGATTTAAAACAAGAAAAAGAAAATATTCTGATAAACATATTATTAAATCACGTCATAGAAAATAACTATAAATAACTATGAGCAGAAGTAGTAAAAAAGGACCATTCGTAGACCCAAACCTAATCAAGAAAGTTGAGAGATTGAACGAAGGCGGTAAAAAAACAGTTATTAGAACTTGGGCTCGTGGATCAGCAATTTCACCTGAATTCGTTGGTCATACATTCGGAGTTCACAATGGAAAACAACATATTCCAGTATTCGTTACTGAAAATATGGTTGGACACAAACTAGGAGAATTTGCTCCTACAAGAAAATTTAAAACACACGGAGGTAAACTAGCTAAAGCTTAATTATTATGAAAGCAATCGCAAAACATGTACGGATCTCATCAAAAAAGGCAAACTTAGTTGCTGGATTGGTTAGAAAGAAAAATGCATTAGAAGCATTAGATATCTTGAAATTCACTCCTAAAAAAGGAGCTCAAATACTTTACAAGGTATTGCACAGTGCAATGGCTAATGCAGAGAAAAATTTTAAACAGAACAAAGACTCATTAATAGTAAAAGAGATCGTAGTAACAGAAGGAAGAACATTAAAAAGAAGCGTGCCAGTATCAAGAGGAAGAGTTCATCCAAGAAGAAAAAGAACTGCACATATTACGGTTACTGTTGGATTAGCAGAAGACGCTAAGGCTCCAGAACCAGTTAAAGAGGAAAAAGCAGAAGTGAAAAAGGAAGCTAAACCTAAAACTACCAAATCAACTAAATAATTAATTTATGGGACAAAAAGTCAATCCAATTAGCATGCGTGTCGGAATCAATCGTTTATGGGATTCAAAATGGTATGCAGGAAAGAAAAAATATCACAAAACCCTACACGAAGATTTTCATATCGAAAGCATGATTCGTGAAAAATTAAAAGATGCTTCTGTATCTAAAGTTGAAATATTGCGAACTGCTAATGCTGTGACTATCAATGTTCACACTGCTAAGCCAGGTTTAATTATTGGTAGAGGTGGAGAAACAATCGAATCTTTAAGAGAACAAATGGAAAAGAAGTTTGGAAATAAATTCGGATTAAACATCCTTGAAATTAAAAAACCAATGCTTGATGCACATTTAGTTGCTGAACAAGTTGCAAGACAAGTTGAAAAAAGAATTTCTTATAGAAGAGCTGCTAAAATGGCTATAGAAAAAGCAATTGAAGCAGGTGCTAAAGGTATTAAAATTAGATTAGGTGGGAGATTAAATGGTGTAGAAATTGCAAGAAGTGAATTCTTTTCAAAAGGAAAAATTCCTCTACACACATTCAGAGCTGATATAGATTATGCTCTTGTGCCATCAAACACAACTTATGGAGCAATCGGAGTAAAAGTATGGATTTATAAAGGAGATGTCTTCAATACAGTTAGCGGAGGAACTGATCCAGCTGGATTAAAAGAATCAAGTAAATCAGAAGGTGATGTAACAGATTTCTTTGAAGAAAAATCTAAGCCAGAAGCGAAAAAACCAGAAGCAAAAAAACCTACTAAAGCAAAAAAAGTAACATCTAAAAAATAATTATGCTCGTACCAAAGAAAATGAAATATAGGAAATTGCATCGTGGCCGAAGCCAATTGAAAGGTAAAGCTATGAGAGGAAGCTCAATGAGTTTCGGAGAATATGGGCTAAAAGCAATGACTGCAGGTGAATTAACTTCAAGACAAATTGAAGCTGCCAGAAGGGCAATTACTAACTACTGTAAACGTGGAGGAAAAATCTGGATTAGATTATTCCCAATGAAACCTCTTACTGAAAAAGGTGCAGAAACACCAATGGGTAGTGGTAAAGGTGCGATCGATAGATATGTAGATGTAGTAAAGCCAGGAAAAATTATCTTTGAAATGGATGGTGTGTCAGAAGAAATTGCAAGAGAAGCATTAAAAAGAGCATCACACAAGCTACCAGTAAAATGTAAAATTATTAAATCTCATAAAGCCTAAATATGTTAACAGCACAAGAATTAAACAAATTAACAGTTAAAGAACTAGATGCAGAGCTTATAAAAGCTACTCAAGATTTATTTAAAATTAAATTTGAAGTGAATACTG
>JBHPJE010000003.1:0-100682 GCA_042568205.1 Patescibacteria group bacterium | reverse complement strand
GGAAGAAAGGCAAATACTGTCGTTAAAGTACCTGCAATTATAGGCCATTTAAATTCATAAACGCCCAAAACAGCAGCTCCATACGATGTATATTCACCTGATTTTAAATTCTCATAAATACCTTCAACAATAATTACTGCATTATCAATTAATAATCCTAATGCAAATACCAGTGAAAATAATGTAAGAGAATTTAAAGATTGCCCCATTGAATATAGAACAGCCATTGTGATCAGCATTGAAAGGGGAATACTGATTGCAGAGATTAATCCTTCTTTAATACCTAAGAATACAAATAAGAAAGCAAGAATTAAAATAACTGTTGCTATTCCATTTGCTCCTAGAGTTGTAAAATCCTCAGTTAAATATTCTGAATTATCATTTGAAATATGAACATCAACGGTTTCAGGAATGATTAAACCTTTCATTAATTCTAATTCGTCTTTTGCACTTTCAGCTACATCAACTATATTTGCTGAATCTTTTTTATATATTTGAAGAGAGATCGCATTTTTAATTGTTCCATTTTCAGGAATTCCAACACGTGCAATTGTAGTTTTTTCTTGAAATTTTTCTTCAATTTTAGCAATGTCACTTAGTTTTATTGACTTTACAGAGCCAGATTCATTAAAAAATTGTTTTATTGGAATTTGTGAAAGTTCATATGCAGAAGTTACTTCTGCTTCTACTCTTAAAGTGTATTTAACTCCATCATTTTCAATTACACCAATAGGGAAATTAAGATTTGAAGCCTTAATTGATTGTACAATTTGATCTATATTTATTTCATATTCTTCAAGTGCAGTTGGATTAACATTTATTTCAATTTGTTTATCACGTGCACCTATTATATTTACGTCTGAAACACCGGTAACCTTTTCTAAATCGTTTTGAACATCTTCTGCAACGGTTTTTAATTGATCCGCAGGTATATCACTTAATAATGAGAATACAATTACAGGGAATGAATTTACACTAAAAGAAGCAGTTATAGGATCGTTAGCATCTGCAGGTAACTTCCCCTTAGCTTTTTCAACAGCATCTCTTAAATCTACAATAGCATCATCTACGTTTGTTCCTGATTCAAATTCAGCTATTACACTCGACATTCCAAATTGAGAAGTTGAACTTATAGTTTTAATATCGTCTACATTTGCAATTGCTGTTTCAATTTTATTTGTAACCAATTCTTCAACATCTAAAGGATTTGCACCTGGATATACAGTAAATACAGAGCCAAATGGTAATTCAACTTCTGGTTGGATCTCTTTTGGAATCCCATTAAAAGAAGTGAAACCCCAAAGTGTACAGATGAGAATAACCAAGGTTGTTACCTTTTTATGTTTAATAAAAAAGTTCCATGGTGATTTTTTAATTTCCTTAAGCTCATCAATACTATATTTTGTCATTTCAAGTCGTATTAATTAAATAAATCTATAACATAGTCTCCTTCATTAACTAGTTTTGCTCCTTTAGTGATAACCTTATCGCCAAGCGAGATACCATCTATAATTTCTAATTGGTTACCAGATATTTGGCCTAGTTTAACAGCCTTTTTAATTGCTTTGTTATTCTCAACAATATAGACATATTCACCATCAGATTCAAAAATTATACTTCTAAATGGTACAAAAACTCCTGCAGATTCTTTTTGAGCTTCTGTGAATTTTACATCTGCAAACATTCCAGCTACAAATTTTGCATCTTTATTTGGAATAACTATTTTTACATCTACTTTTTTGGTCATTGGATCTAAAGCCGCCATAACTTTTGTAACTTTACCAGTTGTAACGATTCCTCCAGGTGCTTCAATTTGAACATTTTGACCAATCTTTACAAATCCTAATTCTTCAGAAGTTAAGCTTACTATTACTTCGATTTTGCTCATATCTCCAACGCGGACAACCTTTTGACCAGGATTAACATAGTTTCCTTCTTCAATATATTTATCTAATAGTACTCCATCAATTGGAGAAGCGATTTCATTTCCTCCTAAATTAACTGCAGCTATATCAGCCTGTCCTTCAACTTGTGCAAGTTGTGTTTCTGCACCAAGTACTTGAAGGTTAGATTTTGCTTTAATATTTTCTAATTGAGCAACAGCAGCTTCTAATTGTTTTTCTGCTAATTCTACAGAATGCATTTGTGCATCAAGTTGTGAATCGCGATTTGCAACTGCAATTTGATAAGCCTGTCTTGCAGACAATAGTTGAGTTTCAGAAGCTTCTAATCCATTAAATGCACCTTCAGGTTGAATTTGATTACCCAAAACTATGTTTTCAAGTCCCTGACGAGTCATGATAAGACTGTTTGTTCCCATATCAATTGAAGATTGAAGAGTATTTATTCCATTTTCAGTTGTACTTAAGAAACTAGATAAATTTTCTAATTCATCTGAATCAAAAGCATCTTCAACAACATCTTTTACATCTATTAATAGGTATTGGCTGTCATCTAACGTTTCAAGAATGTCATCAATAAGATATAATGCATCGTCAGAATCCTGATCATCATTTATATCCATATATTCATCTAACAGATCTTCATATGCATCTGCTAAGTCACTTTTTTCATCCCTAATGTCTTCTAGTCGTGAGCTAGAAGTTATGCTTGATAATTCATCTTCATAAACTAAAAATCCATTTACAGTGTCATAAGAACTTTCAATTAAAGTTAATGATGAAATAATTGAAGAAAGAGATTGATCTAATACATTTTCAAATCCAATATCGCTGCTTTCAATCGAATTATAATAGTTTTCTTGTGCTGCGTTTAATCCAAGTTCTGCACTTTGAATTCCTAACTTAGATGATCTAAGTTGTTCTTCCCATGCTCTAATTGAGTTATTATATGAGTCAATTGCGTTTTGAAGTCCGATTTGGGCAGTACCTACGCCGATTTGAGCTGATTGAATATCTTTTGAAACTGAGTTTTTTGTACTATCTAAAGATTTTTGTGAATTTTCTAAAGTTTTTAATGCAGTTTCAAAGTTAATCATTGCTATAGCAGTGGAAGTTGAATCAGTAATTTGTGCTATTTGATCACCAGCATCTACGTTGTCTCCTTCATCAAAGCTAAAATCATTTACTGTACCTGAAGTTTGAGCAGTAACCGTTGCACTTTTATATGGTGAAACAGTTCCAACTTTTTGAAAGTTGATTCTTTGAAGGGGATCTTGAGTAATTTCAAGTGTTTCAATTTGTATTGCATCGGAAGTGCTATCAACATCGGATGTTGATTCATCTTCGAAAATGTCTGCTTGCTCTGTTTGTTCAGCATCTGTTTGAGCTTGCTCTTGATTTTCACAACCTCCAAAAAAATACATCCCTATGAGGATAATTCCAACAACAAGACCAATAGTGAAAAGAACATTTAAAAACTTTGAAAGTTTAGAGTCTTTCTTCTCAGTAACTAAGTCATATCTGTCCGGTTCTTCATATTGCATTATAAAGGGGTCAATTTTAAAATAAGAACTTATTATAGTAGATTTTACTATAATGTCAACCCTTAAGCTTGAAAAAGATTACAAAAATCACTTGCCGTCAACCTGTAATTTCTCGTTTAATACATCAACAAATTTATCTACATCGATACCATGAGAAGAAATCCCTTCATCAATGGTTTCAAATTCAGCAGCATGGCACATAGCACAGCCAACTCCATGATCCATAAAAATATCAAATAATTCAGGATATTTTTGTAGAACTTCGAGAATTATCATATCTTTCTTAACTTTTCGATGTTTTCGCATATATTAAGTGGATTATTTTTAAGTATTTCAACTTTACGCTCATATTTATGAATTTCAAATCAATATACTTGACAAAGCTCAGGAAGCAAGTATAATCATATCCTTTGTTTAAATCAATTAAAAATTATGGATTCAAGAATTAGGAAAAATCGGGTGATAAATATGCTTGAGAAGTATGATAAAAAGCTTCTTAAATATTTTTTAGATAATGGTCCTGACAAACTTAAGAAAAAGCTTGCAGTAGAGGATAACGACTTATGGAAAGTTGTGTTCGATTACCTTGTTTTTGAAAAAAATGCAGTAAAAGTATGCTTCAAAAAGAACACTAATTATATTCATAGTATTTTTGCAGAAAAAGGTCCAAGTCATATGCGTAAGGCATTTAGGCTAGAGGGTCCAAAATATGAACAAACATGGGAAGAAGTACTAGATTTTATAGGTATTGCACGTGGTGCTATATTTGAATATGTAAGAAATGACTCAAATCGCTATAAAGATCTAATTAGAAATGGAAAAGCAGAGCAAATTAGGACTGAATTAGGCTTAAATAAGCTAAAATACAATGGTATTTGGGAAGAAATCCTGGATTTATTGTTAGAATGTGTAAGTTTTGAGAATTTTAGCTACAGTATGTTTGAACAGGGTTTAAGATTTTTCTCAAACATGTATAATGCTGGTCGTACTCATAGATCAGTAAAAAAAACAAATGAGATTAGATAAATTTTTGATTAGTCAAAATTTCGTAGAATCGCGAGAGAAAGCGAAATTTTTGATAGAACAAGGACTAGTGAAAATTAATGGAAAAGTTGCTCAAAAAGTAGCATATAGAGTTAAATCCGATGACATTATTGATGTTGAAAATGACGATATGTTTGTTAGCAGAAGTGGTAATAAACTTGAAGCAGCCTTAAAAACCTTTAATTTAGATGTAAAAGACTACATTTGTCTTGATATTGGCGCTTCTACAGGCGGTTTTACTGATTGTTTGCTTAGATTTGGCGCAAAAAAGGTTTATACGGTTGATGTTGGCACTGACCAGCTTCATAAAAAGCTTCGCAATAATAATAGAGTTATTTGTTATGAAGAAGCGGATTTTCGTGAGTTTGATCGTGAAGAAATTTCTGAAGATTTAGATATTATTGTTATAGATGTCTCATTTATTTCAATTAAAGAAATTTTTGATCACATTTCACCATTTATAAATAAAAAAATCGAGATAGTTGCCTTATATAAACCACAATTTGAAGTTGGAAAAGACAATATAAAGAAGGGGATTGCTAATAATGATGAAATAGTCCAACAATCCATCGATGAATTCACCAATTATATATCAAAATACGACCTTCAGGTTGCAGATTCAATAAAATCACCCTTAAAAGGGAAAGAAGGTAATCAAGAGTACCTTTTATTGATCCTCCCTAGGTAAAGTCTTGAAATAAAGCTGTTTTTTTACCTTCTGGCTTTGGTCTATAAGATCAATTCTGAAAGCTGTTTCTCGATCAGGAAGGAATTTTGAATATGCAAGGTCAGCAATTAACGTATCTTTACCCACACGTTCAATATTTAAGTGATTATCAGTGTCTTCGTGTTCACTTTGCTCAAAAGCCTCATATTCTTCTCGAGTTAAATCTTTGATCCAAATGCTTTTAGCTTCATAAATAGCCAGAAGCTGTTGTTCAGCTTCTTCTATATTGTTTGCTTTGATTATTTCTCCTGCCATAAAATTAAGTTAAATACCATTCAATGATAAAGAAAGAGGGGATTTATGCAAGTTTAAATTACGAGCTTGACATATTGAGACAAATGGTGTTAAGTGAATTCTTAATTATAAATATGAAAAAAACTCAATTACAATTAGAAGGTGAGAATGTTCAAGTTGTAGATGGAAACCCCGAAATAGAAGCCTTAGACAATACTGTCACTGATGAAGCACAAAAAGTATGTGCTGAAGTAGAAGCAGTAAATATCCCTGAATTTAATTTTGATGATGGTGTAAAACATGCTGTTAGTATAATAAAAAAGTTAATAGAGAGTGGTAAAAAATATATAGTGATAGCAATAAACGGTGCTAGTACAGATGTAGGTAAAACTACACTACGGATGGAACTACAAAAAATTATTCGGGGAATGAATATGCCTGCAGTAAGCATTAAAGGAACTTCTGAATCAGATCCTTCTATTGACGGATTTATAGGTGATTTGCAATTTTCAAAAACTTTTTATACTGGTGATTGTAGTATTATAATCCTTGAACAAGAGCCATGGCGCGGAATTAGTATTGTTGATAGGGCCGACCATGATGAAAAAAGTTGGAGATTAAGATTAGATCAAGATATTGAACGATTTGGAAAAAAAGTTAATTTACCTATTGAAAATGCTGACTTAATAATTGGAATTCATTCTTTATCTTGCTCATTTCCAAAGATAAACGGTTTGGGAGAAAAACTTAAACCATTAGCAGATTTTATAATAATGAATGAAAAAGCTAAAAGGAAAAGGTAAATGAGATCTTGGTACGCCCGGAGGGATTCGAACCCCCAACCCTCGGTTCCGAAGACCGATGCTCTATCCAATTGAGCCACGGGCGCATATTGTTGTTCGCGCTAATTAAAAAGCGCAGACCCTTACGAGCCTGCGCAATTTTATCATTATTAATATCTATTATCAACGTTCTTTTCGTGCTACTGCTCGGTTGTTCCACCAAACAAGTACAGGGCTTGCAACAAAGATCGATGAGTAAGTACCAACGATAGTACCAAGTACTAATGCAAGTACGAACCAGAAGATTGATGCACTTCCTAATACTAGTAATGCAACTAATGTGAATAAGGTAGAGATTGAAGTATTTAATGAACGAGCCATAGTTTGCGTTAGAGCTGCGTTTGCAACATCAGCGAATGTGACATCTCTTCCCATATCTTTTAAGTTCTCACGTACTCTGTCGAATACAACGATTGTGTCATGAACTGAGAATCCGAGTATTGTTAGAAGCGCGGTAATGAATAATGCATCAATTTCAACATTCATAACGTTTCCAAGGATTGCATAGATTCCAAGCACTATTATTAAATCATGGGCCAATGCAACGATTGCAGAAAGTCCAAATCTCCAAGGAGATACTTTTTTAGGGATCTTTCTGAATGCAAAGGCAATGTAAATAACTATTAAGAATAAGGCTATTCCAAGGGCAAAGAATGCTTTACTTTTCATTGTATCTCCTACAACCGGACCTACTGTTGTGAATCTAGGTTCTTCGAGTGATCCGAATTTTCCTTCGAGTTTTTCTAATAATTGATCATGAACTTCAGTCGAGATGTATTTCGTTTTAATGATATATCCTTCATCTGACCAGATTACTGATGCAGTACTAAAGTCTATTGCTTCTTCTTCGGGTACGTTAATTGAAGTATCACTTGGATCGGTTTCTGTTGCGGCTACAATAGCATCACCGTTTCCACTTGAAGTTCCAAAGATTTCACCTCCTATTTCTTCAAGAGCAGTTGTTAGATCTTCCTGTGCAACTTCTTCTTCAAATTTAACCTGCATTAAAGTTCCTCCAGAGAAGTCGATTCCAAGTTTTAGTCCAAATGCAAAGATTGAAACAATTGCAATTGAAACTAAAATACCAGAGAAAGCGAACCATTTTTTGGTGTTTCCAATAATGTTAAATACTTTCCTTTTCTTATCAGTTGGTTTTGCTCCTAATAAGAAACTGCTTTTTGCAAATCTTGTACCTACTAACAAGTGTAAGAATGTCTTAGTAATAGTAATTGCTGTGAACATTGAAACTAAGATACCTGCAGCTAAGTTGAATGCGAATCCCTGAATGATTGAGCTTCCAAAATAGAACAGAATTGCACATGTAATCAAAGAAGAGAAGTTCGAATCTCTAATTGAGCTCCATGCACGATCAAACCCAATGTCGATTGCTGATCCTAAAGGACGTCCGTCTCTAATTTCTTCTTTAATTCTTTCAAAGATTAGTACGTTTGCATCAACTGCCATACCAATCGATAAGATCACACCAGCTACACCAGCAAGTGTTAATACAATTGGGTTAGCAATCAAGAACACTATAAAGAACAGTGCAAATACTGCCAGTACGGAGGTGACGAGCTTTTCCCAGCCATTGTCTTTTGAGTTGAGTATTCGCATCATCAAGACGACGAACATCGTGACAGCAATAATCATTGCCACGATTGTATTTAATTGCGACTGAATTAAGAAAAGTAAGATTACAGCGTAAATTCCAAGAGCGACAACTGATATAAACCCTGGAAGTCTGTAGTAAAAAGTCATGTAAACAGCAAGAAGCAATAAACCAATCACTCCTGCCCATAAACTTTTAACTAATGCGTCCTGACCAAGCTCTGCACCGATTGTATACTGACCTGAAAGTACAATTGGTGCAGGGATTGCACCTGTATTCAAGTCACGAGCTAAAGTAGTTGCTTCATCAATAGAAAAGCTTCCCTCAATAATTGCATTTCCACCTGTAATTTTTGTTCTAACAGTTGGAGCAGATATTAATTCACCACCAACAAAAATTGCTAAAGGTTTTCCAATATTCTTTTCTGTAATTTGAGTAAATAGTTCTGAACCTTCATCATTAAATGCAATTGATACATAAGGTTCATATAGTTGATTGAACTCCACATCAGCATGTACAAAATGTTCTCCTGTTAAACTAGTATCCTGCCATTGATTTGGGATAGTTGAGAAGAAAATAGTTTCGTATTTAATTTGTTTTTCAGTTTTTGTTTCAGTAGTCCCACCTACAATTGTTCCAGCTTCTATTACATGATATCCAAATTCTGTTTCTACAGGATCAGTTATTTCACCTTTTTCTTCCATTCCTAAAGCTGCTGTTTCAAAATCCGGAGTATATTTACCTTCACCAGCAGGGGAGATCAAAACTCCACCTAAATCTTTTGCAGCTGAATCATCATTATATTCATCAGATAAATCTCTAAACACTTCTCCATCACGTGCTCTACTTGATACTTCTTCAGCTAAAGCAAGTGCTTCTTCTTTTGTTCTTGTTACTTCTTCTCCAGCTCTTTCAGCTCCTTCATATGCGATTAAAACATGTGAAACATTAACTTTCTTTTCTTGTGTAACAGTTCTTTCAGAATCTTGTGTATCAGTTAATTTAATTACATTAATTCCAGTAAGTTCAATTAATTCACCTTCAGGTGAAACAGTGTATTCTCCGCTTGATTCAACAGTTCCTGAATAAACAGTTCCTGCTGTCATATTAAATAATCTTTCAGCCAAAGCTTCATTTACTTCATCTTCAAATTTCCAGTCAGTCTCTGCTACATAAGTAACTGTAGCAGGATTTGACTGCTCTTCTTCCTGAGCAACAATTGCAAAATCCTCGCCACCTTGAATTCTTTGTAATACATCATTTGCTTGTTTTTCAACTTCTTGTTTTTCATTTGGATCAATTTCATCTTTTCTCTCTTTAAATTCTAATTGGATAGTCTTACCAATAGTTGCCTTAGCTTGTTCAACGTCAACACCAGCTAAATCTACTACTATATGACTTTCTCCGGCGATTTCAGATACAAAAATACTCGGCTCACTTACACCAAGTGCATTTACACGCTTATTTATAACCTCTTTTACACCATCAATAATCGATTGTTGATCTTCTAGAGGTACTTTTCTGAGGTCGATTTTATAATCAAGCTCAGCTCCACCCTGAAGATCGAGACCTAAATGAATATGTTGATTCTTTATTTCATCCGGAGTCCATCCTACAAGAGGTGCCTTAGTCTCTGGTGGTAGATCAAGGATTCCGAGTATAACTGCAATTAATAGTATTACTATAACTTTTAAAAAAGATTTTCCTTTCATGGAAATTGGGGTTTAAAAAATATTATGAAAAATATATAAATTATTGATTTTGATCATGTAGCTTTTGATCGAGCTCCTCATTGTTGCCTTTGCCTGATCTTCCATAGTCATCATGTAGTTTTACAACATCGGTTAAGTGAGGTGTTGAAACCTCAAAAATTTCAGAATCTTCAAGTGCTTCAGCACGATGAATAGTATACGGATTTACATCGAATTTGTCACCTGGTTTTAGTACAATTTCCTTTAAATTGTCCTCGTCTTTTCCATAAACCATTTTTACCAGCCCAGAGTAAACATATTGTGTCTCGAGTTTTTCCTCATGATACTGCAAAGAATAGCGGTGTCCTTTCTTGATTTCGAGGATTTTTCCGGCATATTTATCATTTTGAGCAAACCAAATTTCACGACCCCAAGGTTTAGGCTTGATTAATGCTTTGTTTGTTGGAGTTTGTTCGTCGTTCATAAAATAAGTTACTATTCGACGAATATTATAATTGAAAGGAGGGGATATGGGAAGAAATTATGCTTTTTTTACGGTGTTTTTCAAAATTTTTGAATTTTGCTCGCGGATTAAAGGTACTTTCCTTCTTTTTTTAACTGCTCAACTACTTTTTTAACATCTTGTGAGCGGTTTTTTGCGCAAATTAGAAGTGCATCTTCGGTATCTACCACCACAACATCATCTAATCCGATTGTCGCGATTATTTTATTCGGATTGTCAGTTCTAATAACTGAGCCTTTTGTATCGATGCCTATATGTTTACGGTCAGTAATATTCTCGCTTGCACTAGCCGCTAATTCGTCATGGATTGATTCCCAGGTCCCAACATCACTCCATCCAAAATCAGCAGGAATTATACGAACTTCTTCAGGTGCAACTTTTTCCATTATTGCGTAGTCAATTGAAATTTTTTCGCATCCTTCATAGTCATTATTCATTAATCGATTGTATGTGTCAGGCAAATGTTTTTGATATTTTTCTAAAATTGTATCAATTCGCCAAACATACATTCCTGTATTCCAAAGGTAATCTCCACTTTCCATGAATTCCTGTGCTTTTGCGAAGTTTGGTTTTTCAGTAAATCTTTTAAATTCTAAAACATCATCGCTGAGCTTAATTCCAACCTTTACCCAACCTAAATTAACATTAGGAAATCTGGCTTCTACTTCAATAATATTTAAAGTCCGCTCGTCACGGGCAACTTTTTCAGCGATTTCGAGTTTTTCACGGAATTGATCGTGATCTTTTACTAAATGATCAGCATAAATAATCGACATAACTTCGTCAGGTTCGCTTTTTTCTTGAACTTTCATTGCTGCATAGCAAATACAAGTAGCAGTGTCGCGAAGTGCTGGTTCTAAAATTATGTGATCCTCAGCGATCATTGGCAATTGCGCTTTGATATCTTCAAAAAAGTCAGCATTGGTTGCAATATAGATGTTGTCGTTTCCAAGATACTTAACTCTTTCATAAGTTTCCTGAAGCATTGTTAAATCACTCGTAAGTTTTTGAAATTGCTTAGGAGTTTTCCTTCGGCTTAAAGGCCAAAGTCGTGTTCCTGTTCCACCTGCTAGTATTACTGCTTTCATTTCTTTATTATTAATGTTTTATCCCAATCTTTTGGCGGTTTGATTCCGAGGAGATCAAGTATAGTCGGAGCAACGTTAGAAAGTCCACCCTTTTTACGTAGTTGCGCCTTTTTATATTCATTTGAACAAAACATAAAGATAACTGGATTTAAAGTATGTGAAGGACATTCATCTCCATTTTTTTCATAAATCATATAATCTGCATTTCCATGATCACCAGTGATGAGTACCTGATATCCTTTGTCCATAGCCGCAGGAACTACTTTGGATAGACATTCGTCAAGAGTTTGAATAGCCTTTAATGCAGCTTTGTAATCACCAGAATGACCAACCAGGTCACCATTTGCAAAATTCATAGCAACAAATTTATATTCGTTAGTTTTCATATCTTTTAAAAACTCTGAAGTTATTTTTTTTGCACTCATTTCTGGTTTCGAAGCATAACTTTTCACTTTTGCGCTCGGAACAAGTATTCTTTTTTCACCTTTATATGCTTTTTTATCCTGAGAATTGAAAAAGAATGTTACATGAGCATATTTTTCTGTCTCTGCGATTCTTAATTGTTTAAAATTCTTTTTTGAAAGGATTGTTCCAAGATTTGTTTTAAGTTTTGGAGCAGGGAAGGCTACTTTTGCCTTAGTCGAATATGGTCCAAAGCAGCAGAAATAAGGCTTAATTCCCTTCATGAACTTTTCAGTAAGCTGAGATGCTCTATCGGTCCTGTAGTTAAAGAAAATTACACTATCATTTTTAGTGATTTTTCCATTTTTATCCAAAACCACCGGTTCAATATAGTAATCTGACTCTACATCCCGCTTATATTGATTCTTTAAAGCCTGAATTGGATCATCTTCATGATGACCTTTCATTTTTGTTAATAAATCATAAGCTTTTTGAGTTCGATTCCAATTTGTATCCCGATCCATTGCAAAATATCTTCCAACCATTGTTGAAATTTTCCCAACTCCAATTGCAGCGATTTCTTTTTGGACTTTTTTAATAAATTTATCTCCTGATCGTTCAGGGACATCACGACCATCCATAAACATGTGAATATAAACGTTCTTTAGCTTATGTTTTTTTGCCATTTTCAATAAAGCAAACAGGTGATTGTAGTTTGAATGAAGTCCGGCGTCTGAAACCATCCCCATTAAATGTAATTTTGAATCATTTTTCTTTGCATTTTTAATTGCGCCTTCAACTTCCTTAATTTTATCAAGTTTTCCATCTTTAATAACTCTATCAATTGTTTTCATTGCTCCGAGAACGATTTTTCCTGCTCCAATTGTGTAATGACCAACTTCAGAGCCTCCTTGGAAGCCTTTAGGTAAGCCAACAGCAGGTCCATGTGCACCAAGTAGTGTTTTTGGATATGTACGTCTTAATTTATCAATAAAAGGAGTCTTTGCATTGGTAACTGCATTGCCTTTATATTTTTTTCCTTCACCATATCCATCCAAAATAATTAAAAGAACTTTTTTATCCATTAGAAAATTGAATTTAAATAAATATCTAAAATATATTCACCATAAAATATTGTTACAAATGTCCCAATTACTAAAAATGGCGCAAAAGGGATATGTGATTTTGGTGTAACTTTTTTATAAGCCAGTAAAAATAAGCTTATAACAGAACCAACTACATAACTGATTAACACGGCAAGTATTAAAAGCTGCCATCCAAGCAATAATCCCATTAAAATTCCAATCTGAACATCGCCTGCACCAAGCCATTTTTCTTTACTTATCCAAACCTGAGCTCCAAAAAATAATCCTGCAACAGCCCCGCCAATCACCATACTTTGCAATCCAGGTTCCGGTAGAAATAATCCAGCAATAAATACTAAACCAAGGGTTGGTAATGTAAAAATTTCTGGAATTTCTGAATATTTTGCATCAAAAAATAAAATTCCAACCAGAATCCACCCCACAATAACAAAATATCCAAATTGTAATAACATTCCAAAATCAAAAAATGATATTCCTTCAAAATTGTAAGTTATAAATGGATAAACAAAATAAAATGAAACAAACATAAGACCACAAATTAGCTCTAATAATAAATAGCTAATATGAATTTTCTTTTTACAATATGCGCATTTGCCCAGTCGCACCAAATAGCTAACTACAGGGATTAAGTCGTACCATTTTAAATTCTTGTGACAAAAAGGACATTCAGATTTACCAAAAAATATTCCTTTTTTTTCTTCATGTAATCGATACACAACTACACTTAAAAAACTTCCGAATGCTGCTCCGATAATGAAGAGAACAATAAGTGGAAGTATCATAATTAATTTAATACGTTAGCGAGTAATTCATTATATTTTTCAGCTGCAAGATTTCCAACAGCATTTCCATTACCAAGTTCATAAGCTTTTATATACATTTCTTTTGCGCGTCCAATTTCACCCTGCTTTTCATACATAGTCCCTAAATTCAAATAAGGAGCATCAAAACTATGATCATAAGTTAAAGCTTTTTGTAAATTTTTTTTTCCGTTTATAAAATCATTATTTGAAATCTGCGCCCAACCTAATAAATTATAAGCCATTGAACTATCCGGGTGGTTGAGGCTCGCTTTTTCCGCTAGAGCAACAGCTTTATTTGGTTGTTTAAGTTTGTCGATGTATACCCAAATTGGTCTAATAAAATACTCTAGATCACTAGCATTCATGCTTATAACTTCTTCATATTTATCACTTGAAGTTTCATAATCTTCAATTTGAAAATAAAGTTCAGCTAGTTTTTGTTCTATATGAATTTTTGGTTCGTAATTCAATTTTAACGCTAATTCTAATGCATCAATTGAATCTTGTAATTGATCATTACCTGCGTATGCTAATCCTAAGTAGAATAAAGTTTCCGGTTTATCTGGGTCTTGTCTTTTTGCTTCTTCCAAGGCATCAATTGCATCTTCAAAACTTTCTAATTTTAAATAACTGTATCCTAAAACAATCCAAGCATCTCGATAACTCCGATCTTCTTTCAAAACTTTCCATAATAAATCTTTTGCCATGTGGGGTTCATTATTTTGAACCATTGCACGAGCAAGTAAAACTTGTAAATGTTCATGAAGCCCAGCTTGGTATGCATCAAATTCATTCATTGCATTAATTAATCGTTGTGCATTATTTTTAATTTCAGAATCAGGAGTTTTTTCAGGATCAACAGCCCCGTTTAAAAATCCCCGGGCCTTTTCATATTCTCCGAAATATAATGCCATTAATCCTTGATAATAAAGAACATCTGGGTAGTCAATCGTTATACTGTCAAATATCTTTTTTGCTTCATCGAATTGCTCTAAGCCAATATTCGCACGTCCTAAAATAACTTTTGCATCTGTATTCTTTGGGCTTTTTTCTAAAATTTTACTAGCAAGATTTTTTGCTGTCTCGTAATTTCTCTGTAAAATTTGAAGTTCGCCAATTAAAACTAAAGGTTCTATTCTATCTGGTTCTTCTTCACTTGCGTTTGTATAAGAATCAATTGCTAAAGTATAAAGTCCACTAGCATTAAAAGTGTCTCCTTTTTGCATGTATTCTTCATAAGATTTACGACGTTCTACTTTGTCTGGAGTATCAGCAATTGGAACTTCAATTAAAGGTTCTTCGTTTTTTTCTAAAAATTTAAAATCAATTATATCAAAAACATATAAAGATAAAATTACGAGTGTTATAAGTAATACGACATTTAGGATTGTAAGGAGTCTTCTCATGCGGTAATAGCGTAAAGTGATTGATTTTTTAAACAATGGCCATGAGTAACTGCGATTGCTAAAGCATCTGCAGCATCATCAGGTTTAGGTATGTCTTCTAAATTAAGAAGTATTTGCATCATTTTTTGAATTTGCGGTTTTTTTGCTTTTCCATCTGAACAGATTGCTTGTTTAACCTGCATAGGATTATAAGATGTAACTGGAATTTGTTCTTCAGTAATCTTTTGCATTATTACTCCTCGCGCCTGAGCAACACTTATTGCAGTTTTGGTATTTTTTGAAAAATAAATATCTTCGACTGCAGCATAATCAGGTTTAAATTTGCTAATTATAATTGAAAGATCAAAAGCTATTTCATTTAGCCTTGCAGGTAGTTCTGAATCTTTAGAAGTTGTGATGCAACCATACGTAATCATTCTAAAACCACTAGGTCCTTCTTCTACCACTCCGTAGCCGGTTGTTGCAGTTCCAGGATCAATACCTAAAATACGCATAAAATAAAAAGAGTTACATCCCTTCTATTTTACTTTTATAAGGTCGTTGAGACAATATGATTTTGCCTATTTCCTGTGTATAAAATTGCTACTTTTTTACCTTTTTCTTTTCGAAGTAGCTTTTTAATGTCTTTTAGATAATTCTTTTGTGTAACTTTACCAACTTTAATGTCATTTATTCCCCATAATAGAGCCAATTGGTTTGCGGTCTTTTTATATTTGGTAATTACAATAGTTGGAACATAAGATCTATGTTTTGAAACATATCGAGCTTGTTTGTCATCTTCAGTTACCACAATTATCTTATCTGACTTGGTTTTTTCAGCCAATTTACACACTTCCATTCCTAAAGCATCCAATAAAACATTTTTATTATGGATTTTTCTGATAGGTAGCAGGTGATCATATTTTTTTAATTGAGATTCAACTTCTGTTGCAACTTTTGCAAACATTTTAACTGCTCTAACAGGATATTTACCAACTGCAGTCTCATTCGATAGCATAATTCCATCAGAATGATCATAAATTGAATTTGCAATATCACTTACTTCAGCCCGAGTAGGTGTAGGATTCGAAACCATTGAAGCAAGCATTTGAGTGGCTGTAATAACTGGTTTTCCAGCTAAATTACATAGCCTAATCATTTCTTTTTGAACAACTGGAACCTTTTCAGGACCAATTTCCATAGCTAAATCTCCACGAGCAACCATCAATGCATCAGAAGCTTCAATTATTTCTTTTAAATTATCAACAGCTTCTCGTCTTTCAATTTTTGCAATGATTTTAACGTTTTGTGAGCCGAGAAGTTTTCTTAAATTATGGATATCTTTTGCTTCTTTAACAAAACTCAGTGCTACATAATCAATATCCTGAGTTAATCCAAATTTTAAATCCTTTTTATCCTTCGGTGTGATAGGGGATGTAGTGATAGTTGCATTTGGAACATTAATTCCTTTGTTTGCTTTAATTACACCTGAGTTGAGGACCTTGCAATAAATGTCTTTGCCCTTTTTTCGCGTTACATTAAGCTCAATCAAACCATCATCAATCAAAAGGAGTGAACCTTTTTTAACGTCTTTATAAAGCCCTTTATATTGAACCGGGATTTTTTTATCCGATTTCGAACCACAAGTTAAAACAATTTCTTTTCCTTTTGTGACTTTTGTATCATCAATTTTTCCTACGCGGATTTTTGGACCCTGAAGATCCTGCATAATTGCCAAAGGAACTCCTACTTTTTTAGCTGCAGTTCTAATTCGTTTAATTAAAAGTGCGTGATTTTCATAAGATCCATGGGAAAAGTTCAAACGAGCAACATCCATTCCAGCTTTCATTAATTTAGCCAGAATTTCAGGAGATTCTGAAGCCGGACCAAGTGTACAAACGAATTTTGTGTTTTGAACTCTCATAAATTTATAATTCTAATAATAATCTTCTATTAATTATATCTTTTACTTGTGCATTTTTTTCTACTTTTTGCATTTCATTTAATAATTTCTTACTAGCAAAATTAGCAACTGCCAATCTAATACTTGGGCTTTTATCTTTACTCAATTGTTTAAGTATTAATCCGCTATTAGATAACGTTACCTTGTCGCCAATAACAATCATTAATCCAATAAATCTATTATTATCAATTGATGAATTAATAAGAAATCGTACAAGTTTACCTAAATTTAATCCAGTTTTAACAAATCTTGAATACATGAGTCCTGACATTGCTTCTAATACATGTTTAGCACTCATGTCGAGTTTTTCTTTCCCAAATTCAAATGCGTCATGTGCAATTGCCATTACATATTTATTTAATGCTTGAGTAAAATTTAATGGTTTTTGTGAATTTTTTAGAATAGTATTATATAATTCTTGGAAATTTTTATATTTAGCATGAATTATAGCTTTTTGTTGTGCAGCTTCGAAGGAAGGTTTTATTTTTTTTGCCATCGTAACCAGAGTATGTGTTGGGAACATGTTCATTTATATTTTTAGTTATTCAAATTTTGCTAACTGACTATTTAACGAATCAATGGCTTTTTGAAGCTTCATTCTATGTAAATCAAGAATTTTCTCACGCCTAACCTTATCCTGCATTGGCACTAAATCCAGCATTTGCTCAGTTTGCTCCTGAATTTGATCACAAGTCATTTCAAAAGCAGCCTGCAATTTATCCATTTTTTCCTGGTCTGTTAATACAGCCATAATATGAGTTTTATTTCCCTACATTATAGCAGAAAAGGGGAGTTTAGACTAGTTTTTAGTAATGATTTTGATTGTTATGCTTTATAAATGACCAAATAACAATATTAACTATGTCAGAAAATCCTTACACACAATCTTTTGAAATTAATCCTGATAAAATTCAAGTAGTTGTTTATCGGGATTATGACACGCAGAAATTGTATTTTGATACAGTTTTGCCTGGTGAGAATTTTGTACATACAGATTCGGATGGGCTAGAACTTGTTGATGTAATAGAAGTTGATTATTATATGAATTCAGGTGAAGAGCGTATCATTCCATTATTAAAAGAACTAGACAAACATTTAAAAGGAGAAATTCCAGTTAGTTCTATTATGTCTGATATTGCTCGAGCAGTTTGGGAAAGAGCAAAAATATCTGAAGTCGAGTAATTCTTAATATTAACAGATTTAATTATGTCACCAGAAATATCAGAAGAACTTGCTGAGCAAGCTCAACCAATTATTCAGGATTTACATGGGAAGTTAAAAGCCCTCTATGAACATACTGAACAAGGTGTAGCAATAATTTATAATCATTTAGATCATATCGATGATAATCCTGAAGAACGAATTAATGATCCTGAATTACTTGTTCCTGCAATAACCCAGTATTTAACAGATCCGCATCCACGAATGCGTTTTGTTTTAACAAATCCAGATGATCGACATGATCATGTTGAGGTTGTAGTTCCACTTGAAGCGAAGAAAAAATTATTAGAAAGTTTTACTGATGCAGATCTAAGAACTCTTTGTGAATTTGCATTAAGATTTGTAGTCGATTATTTACAAGGAACTTTGGATAGCTCAGATGAAGAATTTTTAAATTCAAAATATGACAGAACTACAACTCATCGTGAATTGTGTGAAAGTCGTCTTAAAGATGCAAAACATAACTTGCAAGAGTTTGAAGAGATGGACCCAAACGAAAGCTTAGTAGATGCTTATTTATAATAACTTTTATGGAAAAAAGTGACAGAGCAAAACAAAGAGCAGAATATCAAAAATTAAATCATCTTGATAGATACGGTGAAAGTGAATATGGAATAATTCGTCTAGCAATATGCAGGAATGATATAACGCGTAAATTGGAATTTAGGATGTGGTGGCCAGGTAAAGAATTTTATGATGCTGAAATATTTCCAGTAATTGATGTACTAGAAATAGAACAACCAACTAATCATACAGCTGTATGGGAGTTAGCGAAAGGTTTAGCTGAATTTGAAGAATTTATTACTTCTAATGCTGTGAATGAAGTTATTAATCAAATTTCACATGCTGTTTGGGATAGAGCTCGGATACCTGAGACTGAAAATTTAGAATCTAATGAGCAAAAAGATACTGATAATTTACGTATCGCAATATGTAAAAATCCTGATAAGGAAGGCGGTTTATCCTTTATCCCTTTGTGGCCAGGTTCTGATTTTGGAGATTATAAAGATTTAATTGATGTTATTGACGTTGAACATGCACCTTTTATAGAGCAAAGTCGCGCAATGGTTCTAGCTTTAAAGGCCATTGCAGATCCTCATATTTCAGGGAATAGTGTAAAAGATTTTATTGATGCAGTTTCTACTGCAGTTTGGAATTTATCAAAACAATTTGATATAGAAACAAAGATTGAGAGAGAATAATTATTGATCTCCCATTACATCCAAATCAATTGAAATATCTTCAAATCTTTTTTGAAGCAGTATTTTAGAATCTTCAATGCCCTTACTATAGATAAACAAAGCAGTTCTTTCTAAAAAGAAATCTAAGAACTCTTCAGCGGCTATCATTCCAATTTCTTCATCGCGCTCATCTTTGAAAAACTTAATAAGCTCTTCGCTTACCCTTTTTCGCTCTCCTTTACTGAGAAGATCCCATTTTCGTTTAATTTCAACCATTATTTCACTGTTACAGACTTTGCCAAATTCCTTGGCATATCTGGATTGTTTTCGCGTAAAAGCGCGAGTTGATAAGCCAAAATTTGAACTGGAATTATATTGATTATAGGGGATGCATTGCCTCCATCAGGTACTTTTATCCAATAATCGAATACTTCATGGTTTTCTGGTGAAACTCCGATAATATATCCGCCTCGACTTCCAACTTCGATAGCATTTGATATGATTTCATGTTTTGTTTCATCGTTTGCAACTAGAGCGATGCAAGGCACTCCGTCGTGAATTAATGCGATTGGTCCGTGTTTTAGTTCGCCTCCTGCAAATCCTTCAGCGTGGATATATGAAACTTCCTGTAATTTGATTGCAGATTCTAAAGCCATTGGATAATTCATTCCTTTTCCGATTACATACATGCTTTCGTGGTCTTTTATTTGCTTTGCGAGTTTTAAAATGTGTTCTTCATATCTTGGATTTAACATGTCATTGATTTGGCTGGCAGTGTTTACCAATAAAATCTTTCCTTCGTCGAGTTTGTTAGCGCATGCGTATGCTAAAAGTGTTAAAATTGCCATTTGGGCAGTTGTTGCTTTTGTTGATGCTACAGCCTTTTCTGGCCCTGCTTTGATGTGAATTGAGTAATCTGAGATTCGATCCATTGAAGATCCTTCAACATTAATGATTGAAAGCACTTTTGCTCCCTTTTTCTTTGCAATTTCAAGGGCTTCCATTGTGTCAGCTGTTTCTCCAGATTGAGAAATAGCAATAATTAAACTTTTTTCAGTTATAAAGTTTTGCATTGATGGGAATTCTGATCCAAAAGTTGTATTTACGTGCCTGTTTGCAACTTCTGAAAATAAATATGAACCAGCTAAGGCAACTTTACCTGCAGTTCCACATCCAATAATATAGGTTCCGTAAGCTTTTTTAATTTCTTCTGCAATATTCATTATCATGTCGTCATCCTGATTAATTGCACGAGCAATTGTGTCTTTTTGTTCAGAAATTTCTTTAATCATAAAGTGCGGAAAGTCGCCTTTCTCTGCGCTTTCAGCGTCCCAGTCAATTTCAACAATACGTTTATCAATTTTATCTCCGCTTTTTATATCAAAAAACTCAACTTCATGATTAATCACAACCATTTGATCATCATCTAGATACATCACATTACGGGTATGCTCTAAAAATGCCGGGATATCCGAAGCAATAAAGAATTCATCTTCACCTTTTCCAACAATTAAAGGAGATCCACGTCGAGCAGCAATTAATTTATCATCATCTGCGCTCATAACCAGAATCGCATAACGACCTTTCAAACGATCTATAGCTTTTTTAACTGCATCAACAAGCCCATCCTTTTTATATTCCTGAATTAATTGCGCAATTACCTCAGTATCAGTTTCACTCCTAAATTCGTAACCTTTTTCTTTAAGTTCATCTCTTAACTCAATATAGTTTTCAATAATTCCATTATGAACAATCGCAATCGATTTATCAGCAGAATAATGCGGGTGCGCATTTGCAACTGTTACACCTCCGTGAGTTGCCCAACGAGAGTGTCCCATTGCTAAATTGCATTCGCGTTTAAGATCACACTCCTTTGGTGGATTATCAAAATCAAAGTCTGAAATCTTTCCAACATCTTTATAAATCTCAAGCGACTCTCCGCATTTTGAAGCAACGCCCCACGAATCATAACCTCGATATTCGAGCTTTTTTAAGCCTTTAATTACAAGTTCCGCGGCATTTGTTTTAGGGCCTTTATAGGCAAATATTCCGCACATAGTTTATGCTTTATAGATATCCATTGAATGTGGATTGTGGAAGATATGAGTCCCAACTATTTTCGCAGCTTCATCTGCATTACTAGTTAAAGACCATCTCTTTCCAGCGTGAATCCGCTGCACACCACTAATTGAAAAGTGATGTTTTATAGTTTGAAGTCGGCTTTCACCAACAGTGTCTTCTTTATTAAATGTCAGATAACTTTCGCCTCCAACTTCTTTTTCATCAACTTCGTTTAAACCTTCTGCAGGATCAAATGAATAATACTTATCTTCAATTTTAACTAAAGGTGATTCTTTTGCCATGTTTATAATTTCTCCAGATTTCAAAAGAGCATCTGCAGTTTCAACTTTATCAACTGAGCCGTCAGTTTTAATTCCATAATATAAAAGTTTTTTTAGCTTAGCTTCGTTAAATCCTAAATTATGAATCGCAGCTTCAAGAGTTCGTTCTTCATTATCAGTAATCACAGTATCAACAAACACTTCAATGTCTGGTTTATCATAAGATCCAACTTCATCAACTGCAAAAGCTGGCTTATCCATAACGATTTCAGCTGGCCGCACAATTTCAAAACTTTTACCAATATATTCACGAATCGATTCAAAAATTGGATCTCCAACCTCTGTTCTTTCAGGATGCGGCATTAAACTCATTACATTTCCTTCAGGATTACAAAGTCCAGCCAAATTCAATAACGCTCCATTAGGATTAGTAGGGAAGTCTTCTTTCATTTCTCCATTTTCATCACAATATCTGAAAACTGCTTGTTCATTTTTCATTAACATTTCTTTCATTTCAGGATCAATTGATGTAAATCGACCTTCACCATGAGCAACAGGAATTCTAATTAAATGATCCTGATCATAATAATTAAATGCTGATCTGCCCTTTGGTACAGCGTTTTTTAAATATATCCAATCATTATAAAATCCAGTTCCTAAAATATTTCCGTTTTTATCAACACGTTTATTCCAAGCAAGTGCCATTTCAACATGATTTTTATCAAGACCTGGAATCAAACCTGACTCCATCACAATTTGCGCTCCATTACAAACACCTAATACTGGTTTTCCTTTTCCAGCTTCTTCGCGAATCTTATCTAAAAGTGCATTCTTAGATGCAATAATTCCTGATCGTCCTCGATCTTCATAACTGAATCCTCCAGGCAGAAAAAATCCATCAAAACTTGCATAATCAACATCCAAGTCATTCCATCTGATCAATTGAGGTTCCATTCCACTACGACCAATTGCTCTTAAAGCTTCAAGCTCACAATTGGTTCCTGGAAACAAAATTACTGCTATTTTAGGCATATTATATCTTGATTATTACATCTTTTAATTGCTTAGGAGCTTTTGTGATATTTTGGGCTCCTGTACGGGATATTATTAGCATATCTTCTATGCGAACGCCAAAGTTTTTAGGTAGATAAATACCCGGTTCTATTGTGGTAATCATATTCTCTTTTAACTTGTATGGTGTTGTGATTCCCAGGTTAGGTAATTCGTGGATATTCAATCCTGCTCCATGCCCTAAAGCATGCTGAAAATACTCTTCCAGATTTTTTTCTTTAATTGGTGCCATTGCAGATTTTACAACGCTAGCAACCGTAATATTATGTTTAAGTGAATCAATTGCAGCTTGCTGTGATGCTAAAACTGTTTCATAAATTTCTGCCTGTCTTGTAGTTGGTTTTGCAGTGAAAAATGTTCGAGTCATATCTGAACAATAATGTTTGTACTTTACTCCCATATCTAACAAAACAACGTGACCCTTTTTAAGTTTTCGATTTGTATTTTGATGATGGGGGATAGCTGAATTAGATCCAAACGCAACAATCGGATCAAACGAAGAATCCTCAGCCCCAAGCTCTCTTTGGGCTTTTATAATAAACCATTCAACTTCTGATTCGGTTCGTCCGACTTTCAAAAAATTTAAAGCTTCATCTAAAACCTGCTCATTAATTCTTTGAGATTTTCTTAGGCGCGCTATCTCATATCCTTGTTTGATTTCCCGGATTTGTTCAACGATATTTCCTGCCTTTTTAAACCTAACTCCTTTTGAGATTTTTTTAAGTCCAGCGTATTGATTTACTGTTAAATAATTCTCTTCGAATCCTAAATCTTTAACTCTGAATTTTTTAAGGATTTTTGGCCAATCTTCTTTCCATTTTTTATCTATCTGAACAACTTCAAAATCATCAGGTACGATTTTTTTAGCATATTCTAAATATCTAAAGTCAGTAAAAAAGTATGCTTTTCGTTTTGTTATTAGAATAAGGCCGCGCGAACCTGTGAATCCTGTTAAGTAATAAACATTAAGAGGATCACTTATGAACAACGCATTGAAGTTTTTAAAGTGTTTTCTGATTTGTTTAAGCATTTTGGAGGAAGTATTTAATTATATCTTCAGGTTCTTTTATTTCTGAAGGCATTTTTTTAAGTTTTTGTACGATTTGATGCTTTCTGTAGCCAAGATTTATAAGTGCTCCGATTGCGTCTTCGTTAATATCTGAAGGAGTTTCATAGTTCTCCGGCTTATCAGTTGCTCCGATTTTTTCCTTAAGATCAATCACAATTCTTTCAGCAGTTTTTTTGCCGATTCCCTTTGTTTTAACAATTAAATCAACATCTCCTTTTGAGATAGCAAATTTAATTGAGGATATTGGATTGTTTAGAATTTCTAATCCTGATTTTGGCCCAACACCAGAAACGCTGATTAGAAGTTTGAATGTTTCAAGTTCTTCATATGAAGCGAATCCATATAAACTAATATCATCTTCGCGAACAGCAGTATGAATATAAAGCTCGATCGCATCATCTGCTTCATGTTCTGCCAGGAAAGTTTGGGTAACTGAAACTAAATAACCTATTTCTCCAGCGTTTAAAATAATTGCAGTTGGCAGCTTTTTTTGAATTGTTCCAGTGAGGTATGCTATCATGACTAGAGTATAACATAATGATGTGTATATGGAACAAAGAATTCATCGATCAATCAGGAGGCGTGCTAAAACAGTAAATGCAACAAGGATTGCTGATACTGCTGAGAGTTATTTGGAAGGCTGTAAAGCTTTTAAACGGGATATTGAAGGTATAAAAGGGGAGGGACTCGCAACTCCTTTAAGTATTAAAAATGCAGTTAAACGAATAGATAAGTTGGAAAGAGAAATCATTATGTATGAAGGCAGGATTGAACGGCTCGAAGAACGTCGCGCAATTGAGGCAGCAAAACTTGAACAGGAATTAAAATTTAATAATTCCGTTTTAAAGCGGTATTTTTCTGGTAGTGAGATAAAAGAATTCTGGCGTTAGGTCTCAATCATCTTATCAGCAATCTCTGAATACTTACCAAGATACTTCGAGGTCTTTTTAAAGAACTCTCTAAACAAAGTTAAGTCTGAACATTCAACAATGTTTGATAAATTCTTGGTATTAACATCGATTTGTTTCAAAATCTCATGTTTTTCAGGATTCATCATTAAGATTGGTCCGTATAGGTCAGGATCCTGTGAAAATATTCTCGCAATTACTCCAAATTCAAGTCTGTAGATCGGACTCATAAATTCTTCAATTTCCTTTAAATCAACGTTGAGTGATTTTAAAGTATGGCCAAGCATTATTGAATGAAAATGAATCAATATTTGGATAACTCCCATATTTTTATCATGCTTTTCTGGCGTAGTGATATGTACGTTCAGCCCTTCCTCTTCAAGAATCTTTTGAATAAATTTTTTGTTCGGAGATTGTTCAGGGCACATGATAATTCTTTGACCATCTAGGCTTGAAATTGTTGGTCCAAACATAGGATGAAGTCCAATTACGTCTGCTTTTCCTTTCTGCATTTCATGAACTGGTTCAGATTTTAATGATGTGAGATCCATAAGGAGCTGGCCTTTACGAGTCCATGGAATAATCTCACGGATTACCTCTTTGGTTTTCATAATAGGAACTGAAATGATGACAATGTCAGCCTGATGAGTTACTTCTTGATTTGAAAGGGGAGTGCGTTTGTCAGAAATAATGATTTTGTATCCGCGACTTTTAAATATCGGAATAAACAACTTTGCCATTTCACCATTACCTCCTATGAATCCAACTACCTTTGCATTTTTCATGATAAAGTTTTTAGTTTAATAAATAGGTTCGCGAATGCCTTTAAAGTCAGTTGTTGCTTTGCATCGCTTAAAGCTTTACTTGGTTGATTATGCACCTCAATCACAAGTCCATCAACTCCGCTTGCCATTGCTGCACATGCTAGATGCGGGACTAAGTCGCTTCTACCTGCGCTGTGAGAAGGATCTATAATGATTGGAATTTTATGATCATGTTTGATAACCAGAGCAGTATTTATGTCGAGAGTAAACCTTGTTGAATCTGCGCCTGTTCTGATTCCACGTTCACACATAATCACTTTATTCTTGCCAATGTAATTAGCTGATGCGATCCATTCATCAATAGTTGATATAAACCCTCGTTTAAGAATTACTGGCCTAGAATCTTCATTTAACGCTTTTAAGAGTTCAAAGTTTTGCATATTGCGTGATCCCACCCAAAGAACATCGATAACACCTTTAGTTTGTTCTATTTGGATTGGGTCAACAACTTCACAGCAGAGCTTCATTCCAAAACGCTTTTTGATTTCTTTGAGCCAGGGGATACCTTCTACGCCAACTCCCTGAAAAGAATTTGGGCTTGAGCGAGGCTTCCAAAGTTGTGTTCGCATAACTTTAACTCCCATTTTATGCAGATTTTTAGCAATGCTTAAGATTTGAGATTTGGATTCAACTGCGCATGGTCCTGCAATGACCATTGGTTTTTTTGTGAATAATTTTTTCATGATAAATAATTAATAATAGCGCTATGCGTACTTAACCATCCGATTCGCTTTGCTACTTCGTCGTACGGGCTCTACCTGTTCAGTCGGTCGTAAACACTCCCTCTTCACAGCTAGATCTAGCATCATACGCATGTTTAAGCAAAAAATCCCATCATAGGATTCCTATTGATGGGCTTGTATAAAACGAATTAAAGCAGAATCAATAGGTTAACTTGAAGTAAAAATAAAAGTATGGAAAAGCCACAGAGTTTGCTCTGTTTTTTTGGATTTCTAATTGTCGGGATTGGTTTTCCATAACGAAAAAGTGAATGTATCTATAGTCTTTCAAATCATATATTAATTGTCAATAGAAAATTGACAAAACACTTAAATCTTTTTTAAATTTTTCCACCAATCTGTGAAATGTGTTTGTTCAAGTTCTTTAACTAATTTTTTTGCGCTTTGAGTTTTTAAATGTTTTTTAACATTATCAATCCATCCTTGAGTTGGGTGGCCTATATCTAAATATTCCTTACCTTGAATTGCTGTTTCAAGAAGGTCTGCATCGTGAGCAACTTGTGCAAGTTTTGAACTTCCTTTATGTTTATCTATCCACATTTCTTCAATATCTTTTGCCATAGCCGAAGGCAATCCTTCAACTTGTTCTTTTAGAACTTCTTTTTCTACTTTTTCGCGATCAATATATCTTTGAGCTATTTTATTATGATCTCCAATTCGTGCTTCAGGGGCATCATGAAAGAGAAGCATACAAGCGGCTTTTTCAGCATCAACCTTTTCAAGTTTTCCTAAAACGTATGCAATTACTGCAGCTCTGTATGAATGCTCAGCAACTGTATCTGGGATTTTTACACCAGCTGTCATAGTGCCGTTATGATGGTATTTTTTAAGCATCCCAAGCTCAAAAAAGTAATTAATTATTTTTTTCATAAATATCTTTTTAAGAATCGTTTTTTAAATTTATTAAATGTACCTTTCGAAATATGATTTCGTGATTTCTCCATTAAGTCAGTTAAAAAGTGAAGATTATGAATTGTGATAAGTCTTTGTCCGAACATTTCTTTTTCCATAATCAAATGTCTAACATAGCTCGCACTATAGTTTTGACATGCATAACATTTACATTTTTCCATTAATGGAATTGCTTCAAATTTAAATTCAGCATTTTTAATACAATTTTTCCCATCACATGTCCAAAAAGAGCCATGCCGTGCATTTCTAGTAGCAATTACACAATCAAACATATCAATTCCATGTGAAATTGCTTCTAATAAGTCTTCTGGGGTTCCTACTCCCATTAAATATCTTGGCTTATCTTTTGGAAGATGAGGATTAATAGCTTCCAAAATGTCGTACATTTCATTTTTTGTTTCACCAACTGAAAGACCTCCAATTGCGATTCCAGGTAAATCTAAATCAGTCATAAACTTTGTAGATTCAATTCTTAAATCTGCATGAATTCCACCTTGTACAATTGGAAATAGCGCTTGTTTCACTTTTCGTTTTTTCTGAAGCTTTTGCCATTCTTTTTTGCATAGTTTTGCCCATTCGTGTGTTCGTTGCATTGCCTCTTTTGTATATTGTTTAGCAGCATAAGCAGGGGAGCACTCGTCAAATGCCATTATAATATCTGCGCCTAAATCATCCTGAATGCGCATTGCACTTTCAGGAGAGAAAAAGTGTTTAGAACCATCTATATGAGATTTAAATTCAACTCCATTTTCTTTAATTTTAACTAAAGGTTTTGATTGACCTTTGGATGCCAATGAAAAAACCTGAAACCCTCCTGAATCAGTTAAAATGGGTTTCTTCCAATTCATCCATTTATGAAGCCCTCCCATTTTTTTAACTATGTCTGATCCAGGTCTCAAATATAAATGATATGTATTTGCTAAAATTATATCAGCACCTAGATCGATTAATTCTTCTGGACTTAAAGTTTTTACAGTAGCCTTTGTGCCGACAGGCATGAAAACAGGAGTTTTAATTTTTCCATGAGGAGTATTTAAAACACCGCACCTTGCATGAGTGTCTTTATCTTCTGCTTTTATTTCATATTTGAAGTCTTTCATGACTGCCTTAATAAATGATCTACTAAAGTAATTGCAATCATGCTTTCTGCAACAGGAATAACCCGTGGGACAATGCATGCATCGTGACGTCCTTTTATATTAATTGATTTAGATCTCCCTCTTAAAGATACTGTTTTTTGCTCTTTACCAATACTTGCTGGTGGTTTTACTGGAAATCTAACAATAATATCTTCACCAGTAGAAATTCCTCCAAGAATTCCACCTGCATTATTAGTTTTAGTTCTTATTTTCCCTCGTCGCATTTCGTATTCATCATTATTTTCAGAACCTCTCATTTCAGCAACTTCGAATCCAGCTCCAAATTCAACGCCCTTAATCGCTCCAATCGACATAACAGCTTTAGCGATGTCAGCATCAAGTTTGTTAAAAACAGGCTCACCAAGCCCTTTCGGAGGATTTTTCACAATGATCTCAGCGAGACCACCGCATGAATCTCCTGGCCTTAATTCACCAGTTCGTACAATTGAACCTTTTACAAGGCACTTATGTTTTGCAAGAATTCTTTTAGCAATTGCGCCAGCCATAACCCGGCTCACAGTTTCTCGTCCAGAAGATCTTCCTCCGCCTCTGTAATCGCGAATTCCATATTTTTCCTGGTAAACCATATCAGCATGACCAGGTCTATAAACATCTTTTAAATTTGAATAATCCCTTGAACGTGCATTTTGATTCCAAACAATCATTGAAATAGGCATTCCAGTTGTTTTGCCTTCAAAAACACCTGATAAAATTTCTACTTTATCAGATTCTTTGCGTTTAGTGCTCATTTTTGATTGATTTGGTTTTCTTAAATCAAGTTCAGCTTGAATGTTTTTTTCATCTAGCTTTAAACCAGAAGGGCATCCATCCACAATAGCGCCCAAAGCTTTTCCATGGGATTCTCCCCATGTGGTTACCTTGAACATAGTGCCGAAAGTATTACCTGGCATAAATTATTTAAAATTATTAATCTTTTTTTGCAGATTTTTTAGCTGGAGCTTTCTTTTTTGCTGCAGGTTTCTTAGCTGCTGGTTTTTTCTTTGCAGGGGCTTTTTTTGGCTTTTCTTCAGCTTTTTCTACTTTCTTCTTAGCTGGTGCCTTACTCGCTCCCCCTGCTTTTTTAGCTTCTCTTTTTTCCGCTTTAGCTTCTTCTTTTTCTTTAATAGATTTAATTTTATCAATGGTCATGTATTTCTCGTCTTTTTTTCCTTTTTTAGCTGTTTCTGAAATTTTATCTGTCTTATTATCAGCTTTCGCTGCATCTTGTCTAGCTTTAAATTTCTCAACTCTACCTGCACTATCAACTAATTTTTGCTTTCCAGTATAAAAAGGGTGACAATTTGAGCAAATTTCAACTTTATATGATTCTAAAGTTGATCCAGCAATAACTTTATTTCCGCATTCACAAGAGAATACTGCAGCATCATTATATTTTGGGTGTACTTCTTTTTTCATGATCTTGATTTAATCTTAGTAAGTAATTTTTTTGCCCATGAACTATACTTTAAGTTTATTAGAATTGCAAGCAGAATTATAATTATTATTAGAATAATTGAAATGATGAAATCCATGTCAATTACGCTAATTTCAAACTCTAATTCTCTAAATTCATTTTTATCATCGTAAACAGTTACTTTAACCTTCTGTTTTCCTGTTTCCGTAAAGGTATATTTGAATTCTTTGCCGGTTTTTTCTACCTTGTCTAATAATTCCCAGGTAATATAGCTCAAACTTCCATCTTCATCATATGAATTTACAGCTGAAATATGTGCTTCACGGTTTAAAAATGCAAATACTGAATTTCCACTTAATTCAATAATCGGACCTTTATTATGATCATCGGGATCTTCTTCATCTAATAATCCATCGTTATCATCATCTTCATCAACATTGTCTCCTAAGCCATCTTCGTCATAATCATATTGTTCTGAAGGATCAGTAGGGAAGTCATCTTCGCCATCTAAAACACCATCCTCATCTGAATCTTCTTTTAAAGGATCTGTGCCTGCGCGTTCTTCATCATCATCAGTAAGTCCGTCATTATCATTATCATCATCTTCATTATCTCCAATTCCATCTTTATCAGTATCTTCCCATTCTAAAGAATTTAAAGGGAAAGCGTCGTCTTCATCTAAATGACTATCATTATCATCATCTTCATCAGCATTATCTCCAATTCTATCGCCATCAGTATCTGTTTGTTCTGAAGCATCTAAAGGGAAGTGGTCATCTTCATCGATAACATCATCATTGTCATCGTCTGGATCCTCTTCATCAGTAAGGCCATCATGGTCGGTATCTTTCAATACATTAACGCTGACTTGAGCATAATTATTTTCAGGATTATCTCCATTTGAAATCCAGGGATCAATACTGATGGAAATATGATGTTCTCCTTCAAATGGGGGATACCAATCAACAAAAATATCATCACTACCTCCAGCTAATATTGAAACAGTTTGATCACTCGAAATTTGGCTTCCTGCAGTATTATCATAGAATTGGACTGTTCCTTTTAAATCAGCACCACTGTCATTGTTTATAGTTGCATAAATTCGAGCTAAATTACCTTCCAAAATTCTATCAGTTGAGATATGAACAGTATTTTGATTGATTCGAATTTCATTGCTTTGCGCAAAAACACTTTGAGTACAAAGAAAAAATATAAAAATTCCGATCAACCATTTATTTTTCAACATAAATGTTAAAGTAGTGATTGTTGTTTAGGATCAGTTATCTTTTTTTTGCTAGTTTTTTTAGCTTCCTTCTTCTTAGGCGTTTTCTTTGGAGCAGCAATAGTCTTTGTTTTTTTAACTTTCTTCTCGACAGTTGCTTCTTTTTTTACCTTTACTCCTACTGCTACTAGTTCTTTTTCAGGCTTTTCTCCATTAGTATTGGCTACTTTTTCTTTAGTAGATCCAATTAAGTTTTCAACTTCATTAGCGCGTTGCTCTTCAGCTTCTTTTGCGCTTTTCTCTACTTGTTGTTGAATCTCATCAGTTCTAATAATTGAAAGAGTGCTAACTTTGTCTCCAGTTTTCATCCTCATCAATTTAACACCTTGTGTTGCACGTCCTAAAGTTGGAATTTTTTTAAGACTCATTCGGATTGTTACACCTTTCTTTGAAATCAAAATTGCATCACCATCAACTTCTTCTTCAAGAACTGCAGCACCGGCAATTTTACCTGTTTTAAGGGTTAAATTAGCTGCTTTTACACCACTACCACCTCTGTTTTGAAGTCTGTAGTTAGAAGTTAAAGAAGTTTTCCCTAATCCATTTTCCATTAATACAAATAATCTTGCTTTTTCATCTCTCACAATATCCATTTGAACTACATAATCATCTTCTTTTAGTCGGATTCCTCTTACACCCATTGATGCACGACCCATATTTCTTACATCACCTTCTTTAAATCTAATACATTTACCATTTCTAGTAATGATCATTACTTCCTCATCTTTAGAAGATTCACGCACCCATTCAAGTGAATCACCTGGACGAATTTTGATAGCTATTAATCCACTTTTTCTTACATTTTTAAATGCATCAGCTTTAGTTTTCTTAATAGTTCCTTTTTTAGTTGTCATTACTAAGAATTCACCCTTGAAATTCTCTTTAGCAATAAGCATTGCTGTTACTATTTCTTCTTCACTTAATTGAATTAAATTAACAATTGGTTGACCTTTTGCCTGTATTGAAGTTTTTGGAATTTCATAAACAGGGATTTGGAAAACACGACCTTTATTTGTGAAGAATAAGGCATTATCATGATTCTTTGCATGTTTGATAATATTTACTTCATCTTCCTCTTTTGTTGTAACACCAACAATTCCTTTTCCACCTCTGTTTTGAGCTCTGAAAGTTGAAGGTGGAACACGTTTGATATATCCCTCTTTAGACATCATTACAATCATTGGTTCATTTGGAATAGTGTCTCGTGTAGAGAATTTACCAAGTCCGTGAGGTACGATTTCTGTTCGTCTTTCATCTCCATATTTTTCTTTAATTTCTGCTAATTCATTAACTATAATCTCCATAATTCGTTTTTGAGATTTTAGAATTGCTTCTAACTCTCCAATTAATTTCATTTTTTCTTTATATTCATCTTCAATTTTTTGTCTTTCCAATCCTGCAAGTGTTTGAAGTCTCATTTCTAAGATAGCAGTTGCTTGTTTATCTGATAATTTGAATTTTTTCATCAAATCAGTATGTGCAACTTCTTTATCAGTAGCTTTCCTGATCGTATCGATTACTTTATCAATATTATCAAGCGCAACTTTCAATCCTTCTAGGATATGAGCTCTTGCTTGAGCTATTCTTAGATCATATTGAGTTCTTCGAGTAACAACTTCTTTACGATGTTCAATAAAGAATTCTAGTACTTGTTTTAAATTTAAAAGTCTTGGTTGAATTCCATCAACTAATGCGATCATATTCATATTGAAATTAGTTTGCATCAATGTGAATTTGTATAATTGATTGAGAATTTTTTTAGGGAAAGAATCCTTTTTAAGCTCTACAACAACCCTAATTCCATCTTTACTAGATTCATCTCTGATATCTGAAATCCCAATAATTTTTTTATCTCTAACCAGATCAGCAATTTTTTCAACAAGAGATGCTTTATTTACCATGTATGGAATCTCTGTTACAACAATTGCATATTTACCACCTTTTCTTTCTTCAATTTCTGCTCTTGCTCGCATAGTCATTCCACCTCGCCCAGTTTTGTATGCTTCCTTTATAGCTTCTGGATCATATATTTTACCTGCAGTAGGCAAATCAGGAGCTTTAATAAATTCCATTAAATCTTCTATTGTAGCTTCAGAATTATCAATTAAATGAATAATTCCATCTACTAATTCTCCTAAATTATGAGGAGGAATTGAAGTTGCCATACCAACTGCGATACCTGTAGTTCCGTTCAATAATAATTGAGGAATTCTTGATGGTAATACGCTTGGTTCTTTAAATTTACCATCATAATTTTCTTTGAAATTGACTGTATCTTTGTCGATATCTGCTAAAGCTTCATCTGAAATTTTTTCGAGTTTTGCCTCTGTATAACGCATTGCCGCTGCACTATCTCCATCAATCGAACCAAAGTTACCCTGTCCTCTAACTAGAGGATATCTAAGGGAGAAATCTTGCGCTAATCTAACCATTGAGTCATATACTGCTGTATCACCATGTGGATGATATTTACCTAAAACTTCACCTACAACTGCTGCAGATTTTCTAAAACTTGCACCAAATTTCAAACCCATTGAATTCATTGCATATAAAATTCTTCTATGTACTGGCTTTAGACCATCTCTTACGTCGGGAAGTGCTCTTGAAACGATTACGCTCATCGCATAATCAAGATATGATTCTTCCATTTCTTTAGTAATATTTCGATTTTTTACATTTCTAGCAAAAGCAATTTGTTCTTCTTCCTCAAGTTGACTTTCTACAGTTTCTATTTCTTCAATTTCTTCGTTTTGGTCTTTCTCCTCAGGTTTTTCGTTTTTTTCGTCCTTAGCCATATATGAAAATTAATTGATAATAAATAGCAGGTTTTTAGGCCCGCCCTACTTTAACATAAATTTATAAACATTTGAAGAGTATCTCTTATAGTATTGATAAAAATGAGAAAATTTGCTATAATATAAGGAAATTTTAAGCAAATACATGGCTGAAGATTCAAAACAAATACAAACAGAACAAAAAGCTCAGGAAGTCACTGAGGAACCAGCAAAAGTTCCGGCTTGGCTTGATAAAAGCGAAGGTGCTGAACAAGTTCCTGCAAAAGATCAAAAAAAGAGTGACGAAAGTTTACCTGCTTGGGTAAAAAATGCTGGATCTCCAAAATCAGATGATGGAACTAAGAAAGATACTGAAATTGAAGCTCCAACTAAAGCAGAAATTAATCCTGAAAAAGAAAAAGCTAAAGAAAAGAAATCAATCTTTGATAATTTTAAAGAAATGTTTTCTGTAAGTGATAAAAAACAAGCTGATTTGGTTGAAAAAGTAACAAATGAAGCAGAAAAATCACCAGATCAAAAGAAAGAAAAGCTTTCTTCTGATGACAAAAGGAGACTTGCGGATGCTGAAAAAATATATCAGGAAGGTATTTCGACTATAAGAGATCTTATAGCACCTTCTTCAATGAAAATAGATTTTGATAGTATTAAAGTTGAAGGGATGTATGCACAAAGTTTTTATGTAATTGCATATCCTCGATATTTAGATTCTAACTGGCTTTCACCAGTTATTAATTTTGATGTGACTATGGATATTGCTCAATTCATTTACCCAATTGAATCTGAGAATATAATGAAAATATTAAAAAGAAAAGTTGCTCAGTTACAATCTTCAATTAGTATTGCTGAAGAAAAAGGGAATGTGCGTGATCCTGCAGTAGAAACTGCATTGCAGGATGCTGAAGAACTTAGAACTCAAATTCAAAGAGGTCAGGAAAAATTCTTTCAGTTAGGTTTATATATTACAATTTATGCTGAAGATAAAAAGAAATTACAAAAAACTGCAAAACAGTTATCAAGCTTATTAGCAGGTAAATTGGTTTTGGTTAAAAAAGCTGATTTTCAAATGGAACATGCACTTAATAGTACTATTCCAATGTGTACTGATGAACTTGAAGTGACATTGAACATGAATACTTCGCCATTATCAACAATGTTTCCTTTTACATCAGCTGATTTAACATCGAATAAAGGAATCCTTTATGGACTTAACAGACATAATGATAGTTTGATTATTTTTGATAGATTTTCGCTTGAGAATGCGAATTCTGTTGTATTTGCTAAATCCGGTGCAGGTAAATCTTATGCAGTAAAACTAGAAATATTAAGATATCTGATGATGGGAACCGATGTGATCGTTATTGACCCTGAAAATGAATATGAAGCGTTAAGCGATGTAGTTGGTGGGACTTATTTAAAAGTTTCTTTGAATTCAGAAAAACGTATTAATCCTTTTGACTTACCCGCTCCACTAAAAGACGAAGTGGTTCAGCCAGGAGATTTGCTTCGTTCAAATATAATTTCTTTACATGGTTTATTGAAAATTATGCTTGGAGGAGTTACTCCAGAAGAGGAAGGTTTACTTGATAGAGCACTTACTGATACTTATGCACTTCGAGGAATTACAATGGAAGTTGATGATCCTTCATCAATGGCTCCGCCAACAATGGAAGATCTTTATGATATTTTGAATTCAATGGAAGGAGCGAAAGGGATCGCTACCAGACTTGCAAAATTTACTCAAGGTACTTACGCGGGAATATTTAATAAACCTACAAATATTGACCTTACAAGTGGATTGGTTGTGTTTAGTATTAGAGATTTAGAAGATGCATTACGACCTATTGCTATGTATATTATTCTTAATTTTATATGGAATAGGGTTAGAAGCTCACTTCGAAAAAGAATGCTGATTATTGATGAGGCATGGTCTTTGATGCAACATGATGATTCAGCTAAATTTTTATATGGACTTGTAAAACGGGCACGAAAATACTATCTGGGTGTTACTACAATTACTCAGGATGTTGAAGACTTCGTTCAAAATAAATTTGGAAAACCTATTATTACAAATTCTTCTATGCAGCTTTTATTAAAGCAAGCACCAGCAGCAATTGAAATGCTCCAAAAGGTATTTAATTTAACAGAAGGGGAAAAATATATGCTTTTAAATAGTGGGATTGGGCAAGGATTGTTTTTTGCTGGAAATAGGCACGTAGCAATTCAAATTATTGCTTCATATGGTGAAGATAAACTTGTAACAACAAATCCTGAGGAAATACTTAAAACTGCAGCAGAGGATGTTGTTTATGAAGGGGAAGAAGCAGAGGGGGCAGCTCCTACTGAAGAAGAAGAAACAGCAGCTGATTTAGGTCCTATGTCAGAAGAAGTTCCTGAACCAGAAGTTGAGGTCCCTACCCCCGCACCTGCGCCTGCTCCTGAAGCAGAAGCTGTTCCAGAGGCAGCACCAGAAGCAACAGAAGATGGAAATGAAGTATATGAAGGTGAAGCACCGCCAGTCGAAGAAGCGCCAGTCGAGGCACCGCCAGTCGAAGCACCGCCAGTCGAGGCACCGCCAGTCGAGGCACCGCCAGTCGAGGCACCGCCAGTCGAAGCACCGCCAGTCGAGGCACCGCCAGTCGAGGCACCGCCAGTCGAGGCACCGCCAGTTGAAGTAACCCCTCCAACTGAAGAACCTCCGGCAGTTTAATTAATAAGCTGCAGGGCTTTATTTAATTGTGAATCCTCAGTGTCGCCGAGTTTTATATTATAATCCGGCTCAATGCCATTTTCACTAACTGAAGTACCATTTGGAGAAGTCCATTTAGCAATACTTAGTTTTAAAGACGACCCATCATTATAAGTAATTATTTCCTGAATTTTTTCTTTTCCAAATGATGGGGCACCAATAATAGTTGCTCCAGCTGCGTCCTTTAATGCTAAAGCAGCAATTTCAGATGCAGAAGCTGATCCTTCATTAATTAATACAGCAATTGGATAATCCTTTAAATCACCAGGCCCAAGAGAATTTTCACCATAAGAAGTTCCATCAGCCATTATGAAATTAACATATGTTTCACCTTTTGGAATAAATCTCGAAATTAGTAATTGGGAACTGTAAACGTATCCACCAGGGTTATTTCTGAGATCTATGATTATTCCTTTAGGATTTTGAGCGATAATTTTTTCAATCTCGGTTTTAAATTGATCATTAGAATTACTAGTGAATTGATAATAATAAATAATCCCAATATCATCTATAATCTCACTTTCAACATAAGGGACATCAATATGAGTACGTACTATATTTTTAAAATAATAATTAGATCCTCTTTTAATTTTTAATTTAACTTCACTTCCTGCAGGACCTCTCAATAAATCAATTAGTTGGTCCATATCTAAGCCTTGGACAATTTCATCATCAACTTCAATAATAATATCGTTAGGTTTAATATCAGCTTCTTCTGCAGGTGAGCCTTTTAATGGAGTTAAAATTATAAATTGACCATCAATTTGATTAATATAAATCCCGATTCCTTCAAAGGCTCCTTCTAAAGTATTTTTATAATCGTTTGCATCAAGTGGTTCAAAAAATACACTATATGGATCATTTAGTTTGTCTACCATCCCTGTAATAGCACCATACATAAGCTCACTTTGATTAATTTCATCTTTCTCAACATAATCATCATTTACTTTATTCCAAATCTGAAAAAACAGATCAAAATTTTTGTCATTATAACTATAGCTTGGGCTGCTTGTGGAAGATTGACTTGCTAAATTTATTGATAAGTCATTTTTTTGAACTTTATAGAAAATATGAATTGCTTCAGCACGCGTTAATTCTTTTTCAGTATTAAATTGACGAGTCTTGTAATCATGTAAAAGCTCAAGAATAAAAGCAATTTTAGAAGTATTTGAACAAAGATCAAGTGAACTTACATCAGTATATTCATTTGGGATATCATCTACTATATTTGAATCAATATCGTAAAGCTTTATTACAAAATTAACTGCTTCACATCTGCTCACTGTCTCTGCTGGATTGAAATTTGGATCAAATTCATCAAACTCAATTAAATTATTTTCAAGTGCTCTGTTAACATAAGTTGCAAACCATTCATCTCCAACTACATCGTGAAAAGGAATATCAAATGTTTCATCAGAAGTTGTGTAACCTGCACTTTCATATAATAGTTTAAAGAATTCAGCTTTCGTAACTTTATCTAAAGGTTTGAATCTATCCCTGTCTGTAGCCAAAATTGGGACTTCTTCAATAAAGTAAGTTATAGCATCATAGAACAAGCTTTGTTCAACAACATCAACAAATTGCGCTGAGGCGCTTTGAACAAAAAATAATGTACAAAGTATCGCTATTGGAATATTTTTCAGTTTAAATCGCATTTTTCAAAATTATTAATAATCTTATATAGTATATTGCAAATCTCAGGTCTTTTAAATTTACAGAAAGTCTAAAAAATGCTATAATAATAAGAAAAATTAAGGTTTTAACTGTGGAAAAAGAAAACAAAAAAAATAATAAAAAAGTTCTTGAAGATTCGTCGATCCAAAACGATGATCTTATGATTATGCCAAATAACGGAGCTGAGTCTAAAAAAGAAGCAGCTGCTACTAGTGTTGATTCTACACAAAAACAAGCATCTGCTATTAAAGTAGTAAAAAAGAAGAAAAAAAAGACTTTTGATATGGATTTAAATGTAATAAAGCAGAAACAAGCACTTCAAAAGAATCAAAAGCCTGTTATTAAAGATGAAGCTAAATCACTCAAATTATTCAATTTTGTTATTAAAGAGCCCAAATCATTATTAGTTGAAGTAATAAAAAATGGATTAGTCTTTATTTTAAGTCTGGGTATATTTACTTTTTCTTTATATATAGAGAGTGTAATTACTTTAGCAGCTGATAAGGACTTTGAAGATGCTTTTGCTATTAATATCCCTCAAAACCAGTCAATAACTGTACAAACTGCTGGTGTAGAAGCAGAAGTACGTAATATTTATGAGATCGTAGGTGGTGAAATTATCAACACAAAGGAATCATCTCCGGTTGTTATTAGTTTAAAAGATAATGGTTTATTAAGATTGGACAAAGATACAGAAATTAAAATAATTGATGAAAATAACATTCGACTAATCAATGGAAAAATATGGGGGAATATGTTGTACAATTTTTTTGATCTAAAAATAAATACAGATTATATTTCTTTGAAACCTGGTGTTTCTTCGTTCGAAATAAATTTTGATGGATCAAGTACAAATATTTTTTCCCACAAGCACGACTTAACAGTTGATATTTTGGCTGATGGTATAGCCGTAAATACACTTTGGATAGCCGAGGGGAATAAGGCTTCATTTTCGAGCACAAAAATTGCGCAAGCGAAAGAAAAGATTGAGCAACTTTTGTATTCGAAGTTAATAAAAGAGTTCAACTACGGAAGACAATCTCAATCTAATTATACAGAAGATAACTGGATAGCATTTAATATTGAAGAGGATAAAAACTATTACGTGTCAACAGACCAAGCATTCACAAAAAAAATTAGGGACGAAGGTCTTAAAAATTTATCAACCGAATCATTAAGGTTTCAAACTAAACAACTAATTGATGATCTAAGAAAAACATTTACTTTTTCAGATACAAAAAAGGCATATACAGCTTTAAATAGCATCTTTGAGAATGTACATGATGCTTCTTATTTATATCTCCAGGATGAAAATGTTAGTGCGAATGTCAGGCTTACTCTTTTTAAAGAAGATATCTCTGATCCTGATTTAAGTTTAAATCCAACATTTACAGAAATGCTAGATAAACAGCTAGTTCAAACTTTCAATGATTATGTTTATTTGGATCCTGGGCATAAGCTCTATCCGGTAAAAAAGTTCCTTTTAGAGGAATATTTTAAGAAAAATAAGGAATTCCCAATTTTAACACTTAAAATTAATGAAGTTTATGATTCTGTAGTATCTACTCCAAAAGATTCAAATAGATTAATTGCTGAATATTTCGAATGGTATCAGCAGCTAATTAATAAGCATAAAAATAATTTATCTGAAATTCAGGACGAGATAATTCAACAGAATATTTTAGTGGATAATCTCATAATTAGAAATCCTGAAATTTATAAACTTGAAACATTTGAATTAAAAAGAGGTATGGAAGATGATTATTTAGCTACTTTATCAAGTAGTAGAGATAAGCGAGAGCAAAGACAAACATTCATAAATGAAAAGATAAATATCTTAGCTAAAATTGAAACATTCTTATTTGCGGAACAATTAGATCCTGTTGATGCTAGGCAGATTGTATTTAGATTGATAACTGATATTGAAGAGCTTAAAGAAAATACATTGGATATTGCAGCTGTAAATGAGCTTTTTGATAGAAGGCTTAAAGATTTTGGAGTATTTTGGGAATATTTAAAATCTGACGAATACTCAACAACAAAACTTCACGGAGCTTCACATGAAGATAGGTTTGAAACATTTAAAAGTCTTCAGGATAAAGAATTATCATTTGAAGATATTAGAATAGAAATTTTAGGTACTCAGGAAGTCGAGGAAACCACTGCTACTCAAATATTGAATGATGTCAAAGCAGATCTTAATGAACTTGAGATTGAGCAAATTAGATTTGGAACTTACGTAGATACAAGCAAAAAAGTACCAATTTTAAGTGCATTTGTTAGTGGTATTGAATTTAGAGCGACATATGACTGGGAAAGAATGTTGTTAGGTAATATTGTTGTTGAAGATGAACTAATTTCAGCAGAAGGTTTGAAAGTTAAAAATGCAAGGAAATTTATTATTGAATGGCATAATAATAAATATAAAGCAACAGAAGTAGAAGAAGAGGAGGAAGAAGACGATGAATATGAAGATGTTAAAAAAGTGGCTAGAGTATTTGTTGTTGATAAGTTACAGGAAGCAGGAATTCTATTAGAAGAAAGTAATGTAAGTATTAAAGATTTAAATGCTGGATTATATGAAATTTCAAATGTTAATTTCGAAGGCAAAAATCAGATTAAATTTGATTTTGAATACCTTAGCAAGGAAGAAAAAGCAAAGAATGTACTGATCCATACGCGAAATGGAGATAAGTTAGTAGAAAATACCTTTGTGCTTGTTTTCTTGGATGATATTGTCTTTAAAATTTACGACGAAGAAAGTTAGAAAATACCCCTGACAAATCTATAAATATATGATAGATTCTTCGAGGTGATATTTCGTTAATTTAATTTATATATGGCCGATAAAGAAAAAGATATGAAAAAGAGTGCTTATGGAGCCGAGCAGATTCAGGTGCTTGAAGGGCTACAAGCAGTAAGAAAGAGACCAGGGATGTATATTGGTACAACAGATGTTGCAGGTTTGCATCATTTAATTTGGGAAATCGTAGATAATGCCATTGATGAAGCAATGGCAGGACATTGTAAAAATATTATTGTTAGTTTGCATAAAGATGGAAGTTGTAGTGTTGAAGATGATGGACGTGGGATTCCTGTAGATAAACAGAAGCAAACAGGGAAATCAGCATTAGAAACGGTTTTAACAGTATTACATGCCGGAGGTAAATTTGGAGAAGATGGAGGATATAAAGTTTCAGGAGGTTTGCATGGTGTAGGTGTTTCTGTAGTTAATGCTTTATCAGAATTACTTGTTGCTGAGGTTTATAGAAATGGGAAAGTTTATAGACAAGAGTATTCTAAAGGTGATCCTAAGACAAAACTTGAAGAAGTTGGAGAAAGTAAGGAAACAGGAACAAAAATTAGTTTTTTCCCAGATAAATCAATATTTGAAACTATTGATTTCGATTATGAAACAGTTAAAAGCAGATTAAGACAACAGGCTTATCTTACAAAAGGAGTGAAAATCAAAATTATTGATGAAAGATATGATAAAAAATACAAATTTTTCTTTGAAGGAGGAATTAAATCTTATGTTCAACACATTAATAAGAATAAAGAGGCGATAGGAAGTGTTATTTATATAGATAAAGAATTACCTGAAGGCAATGTTGAAATTTCGCTTCAATATACAGAAAGCTATCAAGAACATGTATTTACTTTTGCAAATAATATCCATACAGCTGAAGGTGGAATGCATTTAACTGGATTTAGAACAGCTTTAACAAGAACAATTAATACTTACGCACGAAAAAGTGGGATTTTAAAAGAAAAAGATACTAATTTAACTGCTGAAGATGTACGTGAAGGATTAACTGCTGTTGTTTCAGTTAAATTAACAGATCCTCAGTTTGAAGGTCAGACAAAATCAAAGTTAGGTAATGCTGAAATGAGAACTGCTGTTGAAAATGTTTTCTATGAATTATTTACTGAATATTTAGAAGAAAATCCTTCTGATGGACGAACTATTATTGCAAAATGTAGTCTTGCTGCACGTGCACGTATAGCTGCAAAAGCTGCAAGAGAAACAGTAATCAGAAAAGGTGCACTTGAAGGAATGACTTTGCCAGGAAAGCTTGCTGATTGTTCTTCAAAAGATCCTTCAAAATGCGAATTGTACATAGTCGAGGGAGATTCTGCCGGTGGTTCTGCTAAACAAGGTAGAGACCGACATACTCAAGCAATTTTGCCGCTTAGGGGTAAAATCTTAAATGTCGAGCAAGCTAGAATGGATAAAATTCTTGCTAATAATGAAATTAAATCAACAGTGATTGCTCTTGGTGTAGGTATTGGAGAAACATTTGATATAGAACGGCTAAGATATCATAGAATTGTAATAATGACCGATGCGGATGTGGATGGTGCGCATATCCGAACTCTTTTATTAACATTATTCTATCGTCACTTTAAACCATTAGTTGAGCAAGGCCATATTTATATTGCTCAACCACCTTTATACAAATTATCACAAGGTAAAAAAACAGTTTATTGTTATACAGAAGATGAAAAAGAAAAAGCACTAAAGGAATTTAAAGGAGATAGTAAGCCAGGCATACAGCGTTATAAAGGTTTGGGTGAAATGAATCCTGATCAGCTTTGGAATACTACTATGGATCCCGAGACTAGGACATTACTAAAGGTTAGCATTGAAGATGCTGAAGCAGCTGATGCAATTTTTGATACTTTGATGGGTGCTGAAGTTCTTCCTCGTAAGAAATTCATTCAGACTCACGCAAAAAATGTTAAAAACCTTGATATTTAAGAGGTTTTTATATAATCTATCATCACTATCAATTAATCTATTTGGAAGGAGGTAATTATTATGACAGTTAAAGTAGTAAAAAATGATAAAGAATCAGTAGATCGTGTAATTTCTCGATTTAACAAGAAAGTACAAGCTAGTAGAATTTTGCTTAAAAAACGAACTTCAAGATATTTTAAAAAACATGACACAAAGAGAATCACTAGAAGAAAAGCAGTAAAAAGAGAAGAATATAGAGCGATCCGTGAAAAAAACAGGTTCGCTTAGCTTTACATTAATTGAAAAGCCGCTATCATTTTAGAAGCGGCTTTTTTTTAATCTTCTTTCTATGCAAATCAAAGATCTACTACAAACAGGAGGAACCAGCTTGGAAAAAGAGGTTCTTTTAGCCAATCTTTTATGTAAATCACGCGAATTTTTAATATCAAATTCTGATTATGAAGTGTCAAATGAGCAAAGTGAGCGTTTTTATAGTTTAATTAGAAGTCATGATAGGGGAGTCCCAGTTGCATATTTAATAAAACATAAAGAATTTTATGGATTACCATTTTTTGTTGATTCAAGAGTGTTGATTCCTCGGCCAGAAACTGAGTTTTTGGTTGATAAGGTTTTAGAATTAATTAAAGGGGATTCAAGTTTGAAGAGAATTGTTGATATTGGAACGGGAAGTGGAAATATTGCTTGTTCTGTAGCAAAACACACTAAAGATATTGAGGTTTTTGCAACAGATGTAAGCGATAAAGCACTTGAAGTTGCTAAAATTAATGCTAAAAAGATTGGAGTGACTGTAAGTTTTATAAAATCTGATCTTTTAGATGAATTAAAGCAAATGAAATTCGATATTATTGTGGCGAATCTTCCTTATATTGGAACTTCTACAAATAGTTTTGTTTCAAAAGAAACGCAGGAGCATGAACCACATGTTGCTTTATTTGGTGGAGAAGATGGATTGGAATTATATGAAAAATTATTCGAACAAATTGAAGATTTCAAGTTTTTAATGGGAGAAGTTGGATTTATGCACAGAGATGCATTAGAAAAATTATTTAAAAAATATTTTCCAGATTCAAAGTGTGAAGTATTGAAGGATTTGGCTGGTTTAGATCGATATTTCATAATTAAAAAATAATATGATTGAAAAGTTACAGAAAATTAAAGAAGAGTATGAAGAATTACAGAAGAAGGCATCAACTCCAGAAGTTGCTAGTGATCAGATTGCTTATACAAAAATTATGAAAAAGCTTAAGACACTTGAGAATGCGTATAATTTGTATAATGAATTCGTAATAATTTTAAGAGATATTGATGAAGCAGAGGAAATGCTTAAAACTGAGAAAGATGACGAAATGATTGAAATGGCCAAAGAACAGTTAGATACTGCAAAAAAAGCTCGAGAAGAAATGGAAGAAAAGGTAAAAGTTGAGCTAATTCCAAAAGATCCAAATGATATGAAGGATTGTATAATTGAAATTCGGGCAGGTGCAGGAGGGGATGAAGCCTCTCTTTTTGCTGCAGAACTTTCACGTTCATATATGAGATTTGCAGATAACGTAGGATATAAAACAGATCTAATTAGTAAATCAGAAACTCCTGATGGGGGAATGAAAGAAATCATTTTTAGAGTAATGGGTGATGGTGCTTATGGAAAGATGAAATATGAGAGTGGAGTGCATAGAGTTCAAAGAATTCCTGTAACTGAAAGCCAAGGGAGGGTGCATACTTCAACAGTTAGTTGTGCGGTTTTACCTGAAGTTGATGAAGTTGAAATTGAAATTAAAGATTCTGATTTAAAAATTGATATCTTTAGATCAAGTGGTCCTGGTGGGCAATCAGTTAATACTACAGATTCAGCAGTTAGAATGACACATGTCCCAACAGGAATTGTTGTTTCAATGCAGGATGAAAAATCCCAATTAAAGAACAAAATTAAAGCATTATCAGTTTTAAGAGCAAGATTGTTTCAATTAGAGGAAGATAAAAAGCAAAAAGAACTTGGTGAAGCGCGATTAAGTCAAATTGGGACAGGTGATCGTAGTGAAAAAATCCGAACTTATAATTTTCCTCAAGATCGTGTTACTGATCATCGGATTAAACAAAGTTGGAGTAATATAAATGGCATAATGGACGGCGATATAGGAGATATCATTGATAAACTCACAATTGAAGATCAAGCTAAGAAGTTGGCAGGTATTGGAGAATAAATTAATTTATTCCTGCTGCAAAACTGCCTGGTAATGGTGCAGAACTTTTATTACTATTTGATACTCCAATATAATTTCCAGCATAAGGTGTTGAAACTGGATCTGTTTTCTCAATATAATGTTTTTCAATAATTTTTATTGGAGGAATTGGTAAATTTTCAATATTTTTTTCTATAGCAGTTTTTTCAGCATTATCAAAATCCGTTAATACAGATGTTTGAAGATCTCCTAGTACGAATATAATTTTTGACTGAAACCATATTGCAGCCAACACGAGGACTACGATCCCAAGGACTTTGAGCGCTTTATCAAAGTTATTTTGTTTTTTATTACCCATCTGTGTTGAATAGCTTTATTCGAATATTATAAAGCTATAATAAAATATTTATTGATTAAAATGTTCTAGCAGGTAAGGGGTTTGCATCCATTACTAAATCTACTGGTCTAGCAGGTAAAGGGTTTGCATCCATTACATAGTTGAATTTGAAAATAAATGCTTGCATATCACTTAATACTGCAAGGATCTGAGCCTGAAGTAGCATTGAAATTGCTACTAGAACTGTCACTACAATGAGTGCAATCCATAGATTTTTGTTTTTTGTTTGTTTGTGGAACATTTTGTCGTTGTTAGAAATAATTCATACCCAACAAATATTATACAATATCCAACCATGGATGTCAACTTGCTTTTGGGACTTTTTTTCCTTACATTTAACTACTAGACTAATAAATACTAAGATGATGGATGAGCGATCCTTGGACAGAACTGAACCTCTTGAAAAGTCTTATGTTCAATTGTATGACAAAGCAAATGATATTCGAGCTGAAGGTGATTTAGAAAAGGCTAGAGCAATGTTTACTGAAGCTCATTCAAAGGTAGAAAGCAATTCAAATGAATTAGATGATCAATGGAGAAGGTGCGCTTCTCTTGATATGGTTATTAGATGTGAAACAGATTTACAAGTGCCTGCATCTGAGGTTATTGAAACTATGTGTAGGTATTCAGCTGAAATTGAAAAAATTTACAGTAGTGTATATGGACAAAACAAATTTAAAGTTCCTTTAAATCCACGTTCAATAGCTGAGATAAAGGATTTTATTTCATTTGTTACAGAATTGCCTGATAAGGCACCTGACGATCTTGATGATGATTCAATTAAAGCAAACTGGCTTTTATTCTACTATATTTCCCGTTGGGCTTTTGTAGCGAGGATTTATTTTATTAGATGTACTTCACAATTGGATTTAGCACATCAATGTGGAATATTATCAGAATATGCTGCAGAAAAATCCAGAGAATGTAGAAATCAAACAGGAGAATTAGTAGAAGGTGCAGCTTTTGTTTTAAAGGAAGGACCAAAGGACCAAAGAAAAAGTATCAGGAATAGAATATTTGATATAGTTGATTTTGTAGAAGATTTATTGAATTTAAATGAAGATTCAAGAGATCCTTTTCTTAAAAAACTTGCCGGAGTTCAAGATTGGGTTGATTCACATTCTGTAATACAATCTACCCTAAAAAGAATGGCAGAAGGTGATTATGACGCTGCAGCCAAGGATTTTTTGCTTTTAGAAGAAAAAATTGAGAGGATGAAACATACTGATAACCTAGGAGAGGAATATAAATTACAGCTTAAAGCTAAAAGATATTATGCTCAGGCATGTATTAGTGAGGAGCATTATGATCAAGCTTTGATTGGTTTAAGAATGCTTTTTATTACAAATTTCACTAAATTTCCTAAAGTAGCTCAAGAAATTAAGATTTTTGAGGCACGAGCAGCTTTAAGATATTCAAGGTTAGAGGATGCGCAAAATGCCTTTAGAGTGGCAAAAATAATAATTGGTAATGTGAAGACCAGCCAAAATGGGATTTTTGATGGTTGGCTTAATTTAATTGAAGCTGAGATTGCCTTGCTTAGAAACAAAGAGGGACAAAAGCCTGCAGAAAAAAGTAAAATTTTATTAGCTTGTTCAAAACTTGGGGATTTATGTCCTGAATTTGTACAAACTTTAGTAAATAGTAAATTGTGGAACATATTCAATTTTGAAGATGAAGAAGAGATATTAGAATTAAATAAAATTAAAGACAAATTTAGCGCTTATTCAATCGAAGAATCAGTTATTAATCGACCACGCGCCGAATACTTACCATTAGAAGCACAACGTCTATTTGTTTTAGGTAAGTTAGAAATCGAACAATTAAAAGAAGAATACGATCATGATAAATATTTAAATGGAGTAGCCTATTTACTTAATGCATATTCAATTCTTTTGGAATTAGATTCCAAGGATAAATTATTATTGTCACAAATAGAAACTGCTTATAAAGAAATATTAAGAATTAATTATGTTAATAGTAGGTTTTCAGAAGAACGCATAACAAATATTTTAGATAATTTAAATATTGAAGAAGTTGCTAAACGTAATCAGCTTGAACAGTGGACAAAAGCCTTATTAAGGATAATAAAAGCGCAGAAACTTGCATCAAAAGAAGATTGTGAGGATGATTTTTCAGCTACTTTAGTGAGGATTATTCCACCTTTCGTGCCTTCTGCTTCAAACATCAAGTTAATTAAAAGAAATGAATTGCCTAGATGGAAACTCAGATCAAATGATGAATTTTCTGTAATTCGAGAAGGAACAATTGAAAAGGATGGAAAAAAGATTTATGTTACGACATTATCTTTAAACACACATGATGAATTTAATCATGATGATCATACGATCGTAATTGAAAGTGCCCATGAATTAACTAAATATACAAAAGGATCATTAATGATGATTGCTACAGCATTAGAAAAAGCCCTTAAAATTCACTCGTTATATAAAAATTCAGAAGGGAAAGAAGTTAAAGACCGACAAAGACTTTATGATTTAAGTGGACCTTTAACTGATACTTTACTTGATGAAGCAACTATTGAACATAAAGCTAGAATTCAGGAATTCATTCGAATTTTCTGTGATGAGTGGAATAGTGAGCACAAAGACATGTTGAATATGAGTTTTGATACTTCTTTGCTTGTCAATTACGCAAGGCATCATGATACTGGAAAATCAGAATCTCCTTTGATAGTTTTATTTAAACCAGGAGCCCTAAATGATCCTGAATTTGATAGTATAACAAATCACCCACCTAGCGGAGCAGAAATTCTTTGCGGATTATTAGGTTTCGATGAAGTTGTTAAATTAGAGATGGTTCATCATATACAAGAAGGAAATAGAAAAGGTTATCCATGGGATTTAAAAGGTAGAAAATATCAGGAACAAATTAATGATAAATTAGCAGATCATTTTGAAGCACTTACTGATGAAGAAAAAGCTAAGCTTAGGGAAAGACCTGAAACTTTACAAGGTAAAAGAAACAAAGATGTTGCTTTATCATTTGATATTTTTGAAGCAATGAATGCAAAAACAAGAGCATATAGAGATGAATTGACACTTCAGGATTTAGTTGGATTTGCAATATCTAATATTGGTATCAACTTCCCTCATTATTTAGTTCATGCTTTTGTGAGATATGTTAATAAAGGTGTTTTCAATGAACTAATTTCACATGGAAAGATCCCTAATGGAGTTAAGAATGAATTTGAATTGCCTGTCTCTTATCAACTAGATGATGTAATCAGATACATTGAAATGCCAGAAGTTGGAAAATTTATACAACAAAGCGGACTTGATCAATCTGCAAGTGTGAGGGGATTATCTGGTGGAAGAGGATGTGGTGTAGCAATGAGCAAGGAGTGCATTAGAGCTGAAATGTTCGGAGGATTTATGCGAACTATGAAGATTAATGCAAAAGAAACTGAAGAACAATATGGAAAAATATGTGATCAGTTTGTTAGTATGTTTGAAGGATGGATTGCTGAACAAGGCAAACATTCTCTAGATGAATATTATGGTGCAAATGGTTATTCTGATAAAGATGTTCAAGATGCCTCAAATGGAAATCACGAATCAGTTCCAAACATTGGTGGTTCTAAATAATGACAACCTAAAGATCCTTTTCTTTTTATTGCAGATTTGATTATTTGATTAGAAATATCAAGCAAATTTCGAGCTTCAAGAGAAGAAATATTTTTTTGAACATGGATAAATTTTTTGTTCAAGTTTTGTAGTTTATTTAAGCCATCTTTGAGACCTTGGGGTGTGCGAGAAATACCAGCAAATTTCCACATGATTTCTTTGATTTTTGATTTGTATGGCTTAGTATTAGTTTTTTTGAAAATTATGTATGGGAATTTTGGATATTTGGAATATTTTGTCTTTTTGATCTCATGTGCAATACGATGACTGAATACAATTGCTTCTAAAAGAGAGTTACTTGCTAATCTATTTGCTCCATGAACACCTGTGCACGCTACTTCACCAAACGCATAAAGGTTTTTAATGCTAGTTTCACCCTTAAGGTTAACTTTTACTCCTCCACACGCATAATGAGCAGCAGGGGATACTGGGATTTTCTCTTTTGATATATCTAAACCTCGTTTTTTAAGTTCTTTGTATATATGATTGAATCTTTTTCTTATATACTTTGGATCTTTATGAGAAATATCTAAATAAGTTTGTCCTTTTTGTTCGTAAATTGCTCGAGCAACAACGTCTCTTGGTTTTAATTCATCAATAAAGCGCTCACCTTTGTTATTAATGAGTATTGCGCCTTCTCCACGTAAAGCTTCAGTTAATAGAAAGCGTTTTTTTCGAGGCATATCCAAAGCAGTTGGATGAAATTGAATGAATTCTAAATCTTGGATTTTAGCTCCAGCTCTGATTGCCATTGCCAATCCGTCTCCAGTTGAGATGCGAGGATTTGTTGTGTGTTTGTATACTTGTCCGAGTCCACCTGTTGCGAGAATAACTGCAGAAGCAAATAATTGAAGGGTGCGATTGTTTTGTAGGACTTCGATTCCATAACATCGTCCAGCTTTAACTAGAAGGTCGATCGCAAAAGTATTTTCCCAGACTTCAATCTGTGGATCTTTTTTAACCGCATTAATAAGCGCTTTTTCAATTGAATGGCCAGTGCGGTCTCCAACAAAAGCAACGCGACGAGTTGAATGTCCTCCTTCTTTTGTTAATTCGAGTTCTGATTTATTTTTTTCAAATGGGACACCTAGATCTAAAAGCTTTTGGATTTCTTTTGGGCCGTTTTTTACCATATATTCAACAGCTCGTTTATTATTATGAAATGCTCCGGCCTTCATTGTGTCATTTATATGCTTTTCATAATTGTCGAGTTTGCCTAAAACTGCAGCAATTCCTCCTTGAGCGTAGTTTGTTGCAGCTTCAATAATCTTCTTTTTTGTAACAATCAAAACTTTGCCTTTTTTGGAAGCATTGAGCGCAAAGTTAAGTCCTGAGATTCCGGATCCAATAACAATAAAGTCGAACTGTTTCATGTTGCAATCATAGCACATTTTTGTTAAGTTTGGAGTCCACATTTAACCTACACTTAGATGTTACAACCTGAATTAATCGTACCCGGAGGATCTCCGGAAAAAATGGATTTTGCTTTCAAATATGGTGCAGACACAGTCTATATGGGCTTAACCGGATTTAGCATGCGAAGTCGATCAAATGATTTCGATAAAGAGAAACTTAAGGATTCGATTGATAAAGCGCATGCCTTAGGTAAAAAAATATATATAACTTGCAATATTTATCCTCATAATTCAAAACTTGAGGCTTTTCGTGAGCATATTAAATATTTAAAAGAAATTAAACCTGATGCTTTGATTGTTGCGAATCCTGGTGTGTTTTCGATTATTAAAGAGGAGTGGCCTGATGCCCGAATTCATATATCTGTTCAGGCAAACGCAATAAATTACGGAGATGTTAAATTTTGGTATGAGCAAGGTGCAAAGCGAGTTGTTTTGCCAAGAGAACTTAACTTAAATGAGATTAAAGAGATTCATGAGAAGGTTCCTGAGATTGAACTTGAAGCTTTTGTTCATGGTGCGATTTGCGTGGCTTATTCTGGCCGATGTTTGATGTCTCAATATATGACTCATCGTGATGCAAACCAAGGAATCTGTGCTCAAAGTTGTCGTTGGAAATACAAAGCATATCTTGAAGAAGAAATGCGTCCAGGCGAATATATGCCGATCGAAGAAGATGAACATGGAAGCTATATAATGAATTCTCGTGATATTTGCGCGCTTCCTTATCTAAAAGAACTAAAGGACGCTGGTGTTGTTGGATTTAAAGTTGAAGGGCGATCTAAATCAATTTATTATTTATCAACTGTGACTAATGTTTATAGACGTGCAATTGATAATGGATGTGAGTATGATCCTGATTTATTAACTGAGTTGTTAAAAACAGCTAATCGTGGTTATTCTCCAGGATTCTTAGTTGGAACATTTACAGAAAACGATATCCATTTTGAAAAAAATGAACCTAAACAAACTCACAAATTTATTGGGGTAGTTAGAGAGCATGGTTCAGTAGAGGTTCGAAATAAAATTGAAAAAGGTGCAGAAGTTGAAGTTTTTTCACCTTCGGGAGTTTTTGATGCAAAGATCGAATCAATGTTTGATAAAGATGAAGAAATCGATGCAGCACATGGCGGAGCAGGGGAGAGGATCTTTAAATTTGATAAAGAGGTTTCTGAAGGAGCATTTATTAGACAAAGATGTTAGAAATGTGTATATTTTGATCTTATTTTTAACAAACACACTATGAATGGCCCTATTGAATTTATTGATAAAACAATCAGAGATAACGCACCTGAAAGTGTAAAACCAACTGCATCTATAGTCCAGTTACTCGCGGCTATTATTGGAAAAAATGTTAAACATAGAACTTTAGAAACTCTAGAAGATGCTGATTTAAGTATTGGCAGAATGATGCAAGCTAAACCTAGTGTAAAAGGAAGTGAAATTGCTCATGCTGCAGCAGGTATAGGTGAAGCATTAGTAAGCACGCTCGGTGATATGATAAGAAAAAAAGGAGCAGAAGCTTTTAATGATCTAACAGAATTAAAAGAGGATGGAGTGGATTTAATTCATATAATTTCCGTTACAAAGGGTTTGACTGCAGCAATAATTGGATATTCTAGAGATTGCATAAAAGAAGAAGGTCTTCTAAGTTTTATTAGAGGTTTGCCAGGAGAAGTTCAAGGTGTAAGAGACCTTGCAAATAGAGGTTGGGATGGAATGCCCAAAAATACGCCTCTTGACAAATAATTCTAAAAGTGGTATAAATATAGTTCAAAGCTGATGAACACGAGTGTCTGTACTTCGATTCTACTTTAAGTACGAGTCGACTGACAGACCTTCGTTCCTCGTCAACTTACCCCGCAACCAGCACCCTAGGAGGTGATACCATGTTGGAAGTCAATTGGCACGACAAGCACGACCGTCGGCAGTACCTGATGCTCTGCCTCATCGCCCTCTCACCCTTCAGCATTCCTTTCTTGGAGTATTGCTTTGGCTAGCGACGAGGGATCCTGGGGGCGTGCATGTTATAGACCTGCGCGTCCTCAGTCCCAAAAAGTTACATTATCCCAAATACCTGACATACTCTCTTTAATTGCGTCAACATTTGCCTGAACTAAGGCGATGTTTTCATTTACAACAGCAAATACCCACCAACCAAGTATGAAAAGCAGAATAAAAGGTAAGAGTTGAAGTGAGATTTGGAAAATCCAACGTCGTGTTTGTGCGCGTTGTTCTTTTTGTTGAAATTTTACTAGTTTAGATAGAAGTTCATTGTTTTTTTCGAGTAATTCTATAATTTGATCATCCATATTTATAAGATTAAATTGAATAAATTATTTGTTCAGCTCTTTCGGCTTTGTTAAGGTCTTTGTCGTCTTCGTAGACCATGTCAGCAGTGTCTAAATATTTGTCTTTTCTTTTGCTCCAAACCTCTTTAAGCTCATCTTTTAATGATTTGTGTTTAGTAAGCGCAGGTCGTTCATGGCTTTTCTTTAATCTTTCTTCCAAAACATCTAAATCATATTTTAAGAATACAATCTTTCCTAATTTTTTCAAAGATTTTACATTTTCTTTATCCAGGATTACTCCGCCTCCAGTTGCAATTACAACATCTTTCTTATTTGAAATGCTTCGCACTACATATTTCTCTTTTTTTCTAAAATAGAACCAAGATTTCTTTTTAACCATATCAGATATGGACATTTTCTCCTGTTTTTCAATTTTATCATCAGTATCAACGAATCTATATCGTAATTTTTTAGCAATCAGTTTGCCTATTGTAGATTTTCCGCTTCCTCGCATACCAGTTAGTATAATATTGGGAATTTTTCTTTTTTCAACTTTAAATCCTGCACGTTCAAGATCCTCAAAAAATGTAGGATAAGTTTTTGAAGTACAATCAGGATCAAGAATTTGAACATTTTCGATCTTTGAAGCCAAAACCGCAAAACACATTGCCATCCGATGATCATCATAAGTTTCAATCACAACATTACCGTGCAGTTTTGAAGGATCTCCATTAATCTCGATCCCATCTTCTAATTCATGGGCATCGCAACCAACTTTATTAAGCTCAGTAACCAAAGCTTTGATACGATCAGTCTCCTTAACTCTAAGATTTGCAATATTAGTAAGGCGAGTTTTGCCCTTGTGAAAGGCGGCTAAGATCGCAACAGTCATTGCTGCATCCGGCATGTGATTTAAATCAATTTCGCCTCCGACTTCAACATCTAAAAATCCTATATCAGCCTGAAGCGAATCCTTTTTAATATTTTTGATATCGAGTTTAACGTCATGTAATTTTTCTAAAGCAAAAAAGTAAGAAGCTGATGAAGTATCGCCTTCAACTAAATAGTCGCAGCCTTTATATTTTTGTCCGGCCTTAATCACAAACCGTTCGTATTCATGATTTGACACTGAAACTCCAAAATCCTTAATCACCTGAATCGTCATATCAATATATGGCTTGCTCACAAGCTCATCAACAATCACAATTTCAACATCTTGCTCCGCAAAAGGCGCAATCATCATAATCGCTGAAATAAACTGGCTTGAAATTTTGCCGCTTATTTCAACTCTGCCGCCTTTAACACCATTACCCTGATTTTTTATAGGAGGACACCCGGTTTTGTTTGTACTTTCAACTTTTACACCAAGGTCTCGTAAACCTTTCAATAAATCCTTGATTGGACGCTGGCTCATTCGTGAATTTCCATAAAGTTTTGTTTTAAATCCAGTTATTGACATTGCTGCTGTTAAAAATCGCATTCCTGTACCTGCATTACCTAGATTTAAACTTTTTCCAGGTTCTTTGAACTTGCCTCCAACACCAACTATATGTAAATCATCGCCTTTACGTTCAACTTCAACTCCTAAGTCGCGCAATGCTTCCAAAGTGTACTTTGTGTCGTCGCTAAAAAGGGGATTGCGAAGTGTTGTTTTGCCTGTTGCAAGTGCTGCAAGAATCAGAGCTCTATTTGTGTAGCTTTTTGATCCCGGAATCGCAATTGTTGCGCCGGCTTTGGGTTTTGAAGGAGTTATGAGTGCTTTTTGCATGCTTTTATGATGTCGCGGTTTGTAATTTTATCAGTTAGAAGTACTCGTCCGATTTTATATGGCACAATATATAGAATTTTTCCGTCTTTTACTTTTTTATCGAGTTTTGTTGCAGCTATTAACTTGTTTGCAGGTTTAAGTTTTTCGTATTTTGTTGGAAGTCCGTACATTTTTATAGTAGCTTTGATTTTTTCAGCCTTTTTTGGTTTGAGCCATTTTTTATTTACTGCAATTGTGTTTATAAGGCACATCCCGATTGTAATAGCTTCACCATGTTCGATTTTATAACGTGAAATTTTTTCAATGGCATGTCCGAAAGTATGGCCGTAGTTAAGGATTTTTCGCACTTCTGATTCTTTTTCATCGATCTCAACTATTCGGGCTTTAATTTTAATACACATTGAAATTAATCGCTCTAAAGTTCGTACATTTAAATTCATGATTTTCTCTTTATTCCGTCGTAAAAGACCAAGAACCTTTTTGTCGGCTATAACACCATATTTAATTGCTTCTCCAACTCCATTTAACATTTGTTTTTTTGGAAGCGTCTTTAAAAAGTTGACGTTTATGTACACTTTTTCCGGTTGAGTGAAGGTTCCAATAAGATTTTTTCCGTAACTAGTATCAACTCCTGTTTTTCCGCCTACTGAAGAGTCAACCATAGCTAAAAGTGTAGTAGGAATTTGGATGTATGGTATTCCGCGCATGTAAATTGATGCTACGAATCCAGCAATGTCTCCGGTTACACCTCCACCTAATGCAATAACTGCATCGTCTCTAAAGAATTCACTTTTTGACATTGCCCCAAGTAATCTTTCAACAGTTTTTAAATTTTTAAATTTTTCTCCGTTTTGAAAAGAAAAAACCTCTACTTTTATTCCTGCCTTGTTTAGTTTTTCTGCTAGATCATTTCCGTAAAGCTTTCGTACTTTTGCATCACAAATAAGGGCATACTTGTTTCCCCATTTATTTTTTTTTAAATCCACAATCAATCTCTTAAGATAAGCAGTGTTTAAACTGATTTCGTAAGACTGATCAATTCTTTTTTTTAAGGAAACCTGGATTTTGCCCATAGATTACATTGTTTTTCCAACTGCCTCTGCAACTGGCTTCATCTCATCCATCATATCTTTAAAGATTTCAGGAGTAAGAGCTTGCTGACCATCGCAAAGTGCCTCGTCTGGTTTTGGATGAACCTCCACGATTATACCATCAGCACCAGCAGCAATTGAAGCTTTAGACATTGCCGGGATTAACGAAGGTTTTCCTGCTGCATGAGAAGGATCAACAATAATTGGCAAATGACTAAGTTCTTTAATTAAAGGTACAGATTGTAAAGCAAGAGTTGATCGGATTTCAGTTTCAAAAGTTCGGATTCCTCTTTCACATAAAATTACATTTGGATTTCCATTAGACATAATATATTCAGCTGCCAATAACCACTCTTTAATTTTCGCAGACATTCCACGTTTCAGAAGCACAGGCCTTTTTTGTTTTCCTAATTCTTCAAGAAGATTGAAGTTTTGCATATTTCGAGCTCCAACCTGAAGGATATCTGCATATTCAGAAACTAATGGTAGATCTTTTGTATTTAAAACCTCAGTTACAAATGGGATATCTTCTTCTTCAGAAACTTTTTTTAGGATTTTCAAACCTTTTTCACCTAATCCCTGAAAAGAATAAGGTCCTGTTCTAGGTTTAAATGCTCCTCCTCTTAAAATTTTTGCACCAGCAGCTTTTACAGCTTTTGCAGCTTGGCTTACGAATTCATAATTTTCAACTGCGCATGGACCAGCCATTACACAAATTTCTTTTCCACCAATTTCAACTCCTTCGCGAATTTTTATAACAGTGTCTTCGTGTTTTGTTTCGCGTGCTACAAGTTTATAAGGAGGCAAAACCAGCATTACATTGCTAACACCAGGTTGCGATGCAACATGTTGTCTGTCGAGAATTCTCTCGTCACCTATAACTGCAATAACAGTTCTTTCAGTTCCGTATAACGGCATTGGTTTTAAGCCTTTCTCTTCAATTTCTTGTAAAATCGACTGCGTTTGTTCTTTAGTAGCCGACTTTCTCATTACGATAATCATGTCGAATTTGTTTATTTATAAGCTAAAACAAAATACCAGAAATTAATGTTGTGGGGAAGGGAAATATGGTATATTTGAACCAATATGAAGAAACATTCAATTTTCAGCAAAAAAAACCTCCGAATCCTCAAAGAAATCGCAATTTCTGATTTTAAGGTTAGATATCAGAACTCGCTTCTTGGATATTTTTGGACTTTAGTTAAGCCTTTACTGTTGTTCGCGGTTCTTTATGTTGTTTTTTCGGTATTTATGAGGTTTCCAGTTGAAAATTATCAGCTTTATCTCTTACTTGGTGTTGTGATTTGGAATTTCTTTGCAGAGGCGACCTCGATTGCTTTGCGAAGCTTTGAAGCTAAGGAGGCGATCATTCGAAAAGTGTATTTTCCTAGAATTATTATTGTGATTGCTTCGACTCTTACGACTTTTCTGACGTTTTTATTGAATATGATTGTGTTCTTTGTATTTTTGGCAGTGAGCGATATTGGCTTTAGCATGAACTTTTTCTTCTTTTTGGTATATGTGATTGAATTGTACTTCTTGATTTTGGGCATGTCTTTAATTTTGAGCGTTCTCTATATAAAGTTTCGTGACTTTAGTCATATTTGGGAGGTTCTTTTGCAGATTGGATTTTGGATGACGCCGATTATCTATCCGATTACAATGGTTCCGGAGGCTTATCATCGATATATTTATTTGAATCCGTTAGCAAGATTGATTGAGTATTCGCGAGCGGTCTTTGTTTTGGATCATATACCGGCAGCTAATCTAAATGGATCATTATTATTAATGGTTGCAGTTGTTCTTGTATTTGGTATATTTATTTTCCTACGGTTTGATAAAAAAATCCCTGAAAACATTTAAATGGCTATAAAACTCACAAATGTTTGTAAGAAGTTTAAGATCCCGCATGAAAAGCGTGATACTTTGAAGGAGAGTTTTGTTAATTTTTATAGGAGACGTAAATATATTGATCTTGATGCTTTGAAGGATGTGAATCTGGAGGTTGCAAAGGGTGAGTTTATTGGGATTATTGGGAAGAATGGATCAGGGAAGTCGACTTTATTAAAATTGTTAGCAAATATTTATGTTCCTTCGTCAGGTGAGGTTGAAATTGATGGTGAAGTTTCGCCATTTTTAGAATTAGGAGTTGGATTTAACGGAGACCTTTCAGCAAGGGAGAATATTTATTTGAATGGTGTGATTCTTGGTATGAGTAGGCCAAAAATTGACTCAATGTATAAAAATATTGTTCAGTTTGCTGAGCTTGAAAATTTCATGGAAATGAAGCTTAAAAACTTTTCTTCAGGAATGCAGATGAGACTTGCATTCGCAATTGCTTCAGCAGCTCACGCAGATGTATATTTATGTGACGAAGTCCTCGCAGTGGGGGACAGAGAGTTCCAAAAAAAGTGTATGAAAGTATTTGAAGATTTGAAAGCACAAGGAAAGACCATTGTCCTGGTTAGTCACGACTTAGACATGATAGAAAAGTTCTGCGATCGTGCGATTTTGATGGAAAATGGAAGAATTGTGAAAGATGGGGGAGCGAGTGAGGTGGTGCAGCATTATAAGAATTAATAATTATCTTAAATGCTCCGGGAGAAAGTCGTTAGCCATTTTTAACAATCTTAGTATTTGCACGATTTCTGGTGGAAGGTGTTCAGTGAGATTTTTTACTCTTTCTTCATCTAAGTCATGACCTGCATCATGTAAATCATCAATTTTCTTTTGTAATTCAAAATCAGCAAAACTTATAATTCCGATTTTTTCTTTGTGTTTAATTCCCACAGCTTCAAACTCTACTCTAAAAGGCCCTTCTCCTGGCCGGTGCTCACATTTATTACTAAATGTTTTTTTTAACCAATCAGCTAATGATATTTCCTGGCAATTTGTTTCATTTTCTATAAAAAGTTGTAATACTGGTTTACCCTTTTTATCTATTATTCGAAACATTATAAAACCACCACCATTATTTAAGAAATTATATGGATCAGCAGTGATTTCAACATTAAATTTTGAATTTATTGATACTGTAAAACTACTCCCGTTTTTGGGATCCTCTTTTAATCTTTCAACCTCTTTTTCAGTTCTTTTTAGATTTTGTTTGATTTTTGCAATTATCCATGGATTTTTTCTTAAGAGTTTAACTAATGGCTGCAGTTTTGCGGCTGTATTGAAAAAATTATCAGCTTCAATAGATAAAACTTCTTTAATTGCATCATAATCTTGAGCATCTTCTAATTGTGCCTGATTAACAAGACGCTGACTTTTGTTATGGGATTCTCTGTCAATACTTACAAAATCTTCATATTCATTAATATCTGGTTTATTCTCTGGAGGAGGAGCTTTTTTTCCATCACATGCAGCAATTGCAAGCAATGATATTAATGTTGATAAAGCAACAATTAATTTATTATTTGGTTTTGATAATGATAGCTCGATGTCTGGTTTTAGTTGTTCCATATTAATGTAAATCAATATAGAACAATAATATTTCCAGCAACACTTGACAAAAATAGAAAAATATACTAGAGTATCCATCCTGTCTCATCCAATGAAAGGAGGTGTCACATGTACACCAGCGGGTTTAAGGAAATTAGGTCCTGATGGTCTCTTCCGCCATCTGTGTGACCTAAAATTTACCTCGTCATCGAGACAAATGATCCAACTCGGCCCAGGAGCACGTCGCAGTGCCCGAGGTCGAGTGTAGAACTGTAATTATTAGGGTGATGATCACCCGGTAGGTGCATGGGCACACTGTTACAGTTAGAACCTGGTCGGTTTGCACCCACGGATCTAAAGTGTGCAAAAGGAAGTCCGTCTAGAGAGCGTCCCAATATTAGAACTCTCTTCAAGGTTTGCCCGGCTGGTTTGTAGGTTTATCGGGAAGTTGCGACAACTAAACCTATAGGCTAGAGATCGTTGATCCCACCCACTTTGCAAGGAGCGCCCATCCCGGTACTGGCGCTCCTCTTTTCTATAAACCTTCATAAATTTCTATATGTTTTCTTGCACATGCCTCCCATGTGAATTTTTTGGCACGTTCTAAGCCAAGGGCACTAAATTTTTCTCTTTCAGGTTTTGATCTTATAAATTCGAACATTTTTTCAGCGATGTCTTTATATTGGTTTGGATTACAATACATAACAGCATTTCCTCCAACTTCAGGCAAAGAGCTAATTTTTGAGGTAACAACTGGAGTTCCGCATGCCATAGCTTCTAAAACAGGCAATCCGAATCCTTCATAGAAAGAAGGGTAAACAAAAAGCTCAGCACCGCTTATCAAAGCTGGCAATTCTTCATCTTTAACAAATCCAAGCCGCACAACATCATTTTCTAAATGCAATTTTCGCATTTCTTCATAAATCCCTTCATAAAACCATCCATCCTTTCCAATTAATACTAATTTATGCGGAATCGACTCTTCATCCTTCAATCTTTTAAAAGCTCGCAATAAATTCACTAGATTTTTTCTAGGTTCAATTGTTCCAAGGTAGCAAATATATCGCCCTTCGATTGGCGAGCCGTTAGTTGGTTTAAATTTTTCATCAACTCCAAAAGGAGTTACGCGGATTCGATCAGCTTCAATGCCAAGATGTTCAATTATATCGCATTTTGTATGAATAGAATTTGTTAAAACAACATCAGCATGTCGTTTGATATTTTTATAACGATGTTTGTTGAGAAATTTGTTTTTAAAAATGTGATAATCAGGGTAGAGAAGGGTAGTGAGATCATGAATGAAAGCCACAGTCTTGCGCTTTGTTGGTTGTTGGCAGATTTCTGATATTTGATAAACATCGCAATCATCAGTGATTTGTTCTAATCGGGGATATCTCACACCAAGCCACCAGGCAGTTATTAATCTTTGTGGAATTTTATGGGCCCGCACATTAAAATCCAAAGAATGATACTTTGTATTATCGCGAAGATTAAATGCATATGGGTGATATTCATTCTTTTTATCGATTTTGAGCAAAGTATTCATCAAATTGTACTGGTATTGTCCGATTCCAGTCTTTGGCATGCTTAAGCTTGTAACATCGATTCCAATTTTCATGTTTTTGTTGTACGATTAAGGCATGAGTAGTTTATCAGAAACCGACAAAGATCGCATTCTAAAATTTTTGGACAAGCTGTCAAAAGATATAGCTGTAATTCATCGTAAAAGAGTTAAGGGAAAGGGAAACATTAAACTTTTAAAAGACAATGCTAAGCTTTCAAAACATTATCGGAAGTTTACTTCTCCGCGAAAGGTTGGTGGAAAGCTCATTGATAAGGCAAAAAACAAATTCTATTACGAAACAGAATATTTTATTGGAGAAATAGTCCAACGTCAGGAAAAGTTTAACGAAGAGACAATAAAGTATATTGAAAAGCTGGAAAAAGAGATTAAGAAGCTTTCCGAGAAGTAAGTTGTTTATAAACGTGATGAGCCTCAGGAATAAAATTCTTTTTAGCAGTTATTTTTTCAATACATTCAGCTAAAATTGAAGAAAATTGTTTTTGAAAGTTTTCTTTTTCGAATTTCTTTGAAGATCTAGACGCAGCATCGCTTAATATTCTTAATAAGCTATTTGATTTGATTAATTTGTTTGTAAATTTTACTAATTGTGTTGGATTTTTAAATTTAAATCCATTTTTTCCATGATCTATGATTTCGCGCTGACCTCCGCCGTTTATTACAACAGGTACGCACCCATTTTGCATAGCTTCAACTGTTGTCATACCAAAATGTTCGATTAAATTTGGATTTTTGCTCTCTTTAACTCCGAGTCCACAGGCATGCCAGAAAATTTTTGCATGAGCATATGTTTTTTTGAGATCTGAGTTTGATAAATTCGTTTTAACCTCAACATTTAAGTCCCTGGATTCGATATATGATTTAATCCGGTCGAGGTACCGGTTGTTTTCAAGACTTCCACCAGCCAAAATCAGCTTCCATTCTTTAAGGCGCATTTTTTCAAATGCTTTAACCAATTCTAATTGCTTTTTTGATCCTGATTTTTCAAAACGGGCAACTGACAAGATGATGTTTTCTTTTTCAGTATGTCCTTCATACTTCATATCCACCGGAGGATAAATAATCTCGTCTGGTTCAAGTTTCCACTTCTTTTTAATCCACGATTTTGTATATTTTGAGTTTGTTATAAGTTTGTCGTACTCATCTACATAAAAATGATATTTCTTCCCGCCGTCAGGGAAGTGGCAAAGGAATATATTTTGAAGAGCCAGCGCATTTACATGAGAAACCATATTCACATTTATCATCAAATCATAATTGAGGATTTCGTCTTCAACAGGCATAAAAGGATTTGTAGCCATTACTTCTGCCAAGCTTGGATTTATTTGTTTATCATCTTCATTAATTTCAAGTTCAATGGTTTTAAGATCGCAGTTTGATAGATCTAAGTCATACCAATTCTCTAAATTATCAATTGTAACCGGCTTATTCGTGATAAAAGTTACATTACCAAATTTTTGAGCTTCTTCTGCAATTGTACAACCATATTTTTGACCTCCACCAATAAATTGTAAAGCATGATCGTAAAAGGCGATCCTTGGCTTTCGTAAGCCCAAATTTAATTGTATTTCATTGATAATATTTTGAACTTTATCTAAAGGAAAAATTTCAGTGCACTTTTCTAGAATTTCCTGGAGATATTCTTCATAATTTCCTTCAATTATAAGTTTATAAATACCGGCTTTTACAAATTCAAATAAATAATCCAATTGACCATGGATAAATGGATGAGATTTTTTAATTTGTTTGGTAAATTTTTCAGGATGATGTTTAGCAATTAATAAAAAGCGATTTCGATTGCAAAAATACCACGGAAGATCAACTCCACCAGAAGTTCCATGGAAAGCATGATAAACAATGCTGGTTGGTGCAACCATTAGCTTGTAATTCCTTGCTCGCAGTTTAATTCCCATATCAACATCCTCTACATACATCACAAAATCTTCATCAAATCCTCCAACTTCTTTAATTGCTGACTTTCTATATGCCACACTGCATCCGCTAGCGTATTTTATTTCCTGAGGTTTTAGATTTGGATCATCTTCTTCATCAAAACCAGCATCTCTATAATAAAAATCTTTAATTTCTTCGATTCCAAGTGAATTTATTCGTTTTGATTTTTTAAAAAGAATTTTTGAAGAAACTCCAGCAATTTTAGGATCAGAAAAAGGCTTCAAGATTTCATCGAGCCAGTTAGGTGCAACTTCTGCATCAGGATTAAGCACAACAACGATGTCGCTTTTTGCCTTTTTAAAGCCAAAATTAAGAGCATGGCAATAATTATTTAAATCGGATTTAAAATATCGCACATTTGCGAATTTTCCACGCTGAGAATCCTTGAGATTATTATCAACAACGATAATTTCGTGTTCGAGATCGCTTTTAATCGACTTAATACACTTTAAAGTTGGTTTTGAGTCACCGAAATGTACAATTAAAATACTAGCCTTCATAATTTTTTTTATTGCGTGAGTTATGATACATTAAATTGCGTTATGATCATAGATACACATTGCCACATCCAGTTTAAACCACTAAGCAACAATATTGATGCTGTTATTCATCGTGCGCATGAAGCAGGAGTCGGAAAGATGATTGTTGTTGGTTGTGATATTGAGTCGACTGAGGGCGCTTTGAAGATTGCTGAGAGTCATGATGGGATTTATGCTGCTGTTGGCTTACATCCTCAGGATTCTAAGAAATTAACTGATCAAATGTGGGAGGAATTTCGCAAATTAGCTAAACACGAGAAAGTTGTTGCAATAGGGGAGACTGGTCTCGATTTTTTCAAAGAATATTCACCGAAAGATGTTCAAATTCGAGTTTTAAAACAGCACATCGTTCTAGCAAAAGAATTAGACTTACCTTTAATCGTTCATAATAGAGATTCTGACGAACAGTGCCTTGAAGTTCTGCAAGAAGAAGGTGTTAAAGATGCGGTTTTTCATTGTTTTGGTTCAAATGTTGAATTTGCACGAAAAGTCTGGATGGCAGGATATTACACTTCATTTACAGGAATTATCACATATCCAACTGCTCGCAATTTACATGCAGTTGTTGAGGAATGCCCAATGGACGCTATGATGGTTGAAACTGATTGCCCTTATCTTGCGCCTCAGAAATATCGTGGTGGAAAGAACGAACCATCGTATGTTGTTGAGGTTGCAAAAGAGATTGCACAGCTAAAAAACATGAGTTATGATGACGTCTCGCGGATTACAAGCGAGAACGCACATAACTTTTTTAAAATATGAGAGGAATAGATAGTTTTAATAACCATCCATTAATAACAGGGGATTTATTCACTGTTCGACAACCAGACTCATTTAATGGAGAGAAGGTGAAATTGAATATTGAGGTGTTGGATGAAGCTACAAATAAAGTTTGGATTGAGCTTAAAGGAATTAAGACAGAGAAAACTGTATCTTTTGCTTTTGTTAATACAAATCCTGATTTAGCTAATTTCAGGGAATGTTTAATTTTGGAATTAGATGAAATGGGGATTGAAGTTATTGACTAATATTCCTTATTATCAAAAGGAACCCAGATTTCAACAAACTCATCGCTTTTTTCGCCATCCATAAACTGAGGCAAAACAACAAAATTAAATACTCTTTCCGCACGATATAGCTCTAATTCTTCATCAAGAGAACCAATGTCGATATATCCATCATATTCATAGCCTTCTTCTTCAAGTTGCTCAACTTTTTGTTGATAATCATCGTAAGAGTCGATTTGTTCAATATCTGGGTGTGGTTCGCTCTCATGTGGTTTTGTTAATTCATCTAAGGTATGCCATTCAGGGACTATTTCATGATCTAGACCTAATTGAATTGATTTATTTTGAGTTAAGCCAATTGCTTCTGTGCGTTCTCTCCAACCTCCTGGAGTATCAAAATTACATGGTACGTTAACTTTTTTATCAGGATCGAAAGAATAATGTAAGATTCTGTTATAAAAATGATCAAAAAACACATTTGAGAATCTTTGTTGAATTGCAGTTAGTCTTGTCCAGAATTCTGCATCAGGATGGTCTTTGTGATCATCAACTCCATAAACAGATTCAATTAAAATTACTTTTCCACCAGGCTTAACTACTCTTTCAGCTTCTTTTAATAAAAAATCCGGATCATCACTATGATGCAAAACCATAGCTAACAGTACATTATCAAAATGATTATCTTCTATATCATGTAATGGTTCTCCTTCGTTTTGAACGGTATATAATAATCCAGTTTCTCTAGCTTTAGGATGCTCATAAACATCTGCAAGTTGAACACGAAAACCTTCCTTTGAAAGAAGATGTCCAACCTGGCCATCACCGCAGCCTAAATCCAAAACTGTCCCAGGTACAAGGTGTGGCAAAATTTGTTCTTTAATTAAATGCGCACGATCAGTAAGACGTTTTTGAATAGGTGCTTCGAGACCTTGGCCAATAAAAAGTCTGTGAGCTTCTTCTTCGTAATTTGCTACGTTAACTGCTCTTTTACCGAATTCAATACATAAATCTGCTAATTCTTGCGCTTCTCCTTCATCAACTTCTAATTCAACAAGAGCATTTTGTAAAAGACCCTGTATTATTTGAGAAACTTCCTCAACTTGTAGTATTTGAGGGATTTCTTCGATACCGAATTGTTCTGGTGATTTTTGCATAGGAGGGGATCATACTACAATCCCTTCACCGCATCAACCACATTTTTCACATCTTTAGGCGTCACCACCTTTTTGAATCCGAGTTTTTTAGCCTCGGCTGCTCGTTTTTCGATTTGACCAACGCTGCGAACTTCGCCTGAAAGGCCGACTTCACCGATGAAGCATGTATCTGAAGGTATTGTTTTCTGCAAAAACGACGACGCTATTGCCATTAGAACGCCAAGGTCACAAGCGGGATCCTTAAGCCGCATTCCGCCGACTACATTTACGAAGATGTCTTGGTTTGCGAGGTTAATTCGTGCATATTTTTGTAAAACTGATATTAAAAGTTGTGCTCGGTTCACATCAAAGCCTGTTGATGTTCGTTTTGGATATCCGAATGGTGTTACGTTTGATAAAGCTTGGACTTCGACGAGTATAGGACGGGTTCCTTCCATTGTAACTGTGATTGCTGAGCCGACGGCATCTTCTCGGCGACCTTCTAAAAATCCTGCTGATGGATTTGTAACTTCAACCAAGCCTTCGCTGCGCATTTCAAAGATTCCGATTTCGTTTGTTGAGCCGAATCTGTTTTTTTGTGCTCGTAGTATTCTAAACTGTTTGTATCTGTCTCCTTCGATGTATAAAACTGTGTCAACGAGGTGTTCGAGTACGCGCGGACCTGCAAGGTTTCCATCTTTTGTTACGTGTCCGATTAGAATTGTTGGCACGTTATATTTTTTTGCATATTCCATGAACTTTTCTGCTGAGTATCGAATTTGGCCTATGCTTCCTGCAAAACTCGTCATGTCAGACGATTGCATTACCTGAATTGAATCTATTACCAAAAAGTCTGGTTTCTCTTGGTGAAGTGTTGCTAAAATTGTTTCTAAGTTGGTTTCAGCGAGGAATGAGATCTTCTCGCTGGCGATTTTTAGGCGTTGAGCACGTGATGCGATCTGATTTTGTGATTCTTCTCCTGAAATATAGAGTACTTTTGCTGTACCTTCTGTTAATTGGTCGCAGATTTGTAATGTTAGGGTAGATTTTCCGATTCCAGGTTCACCTGTTAAGAGTGTGAGCGAGCCTTCCATGATTCCGCCTCCTAAAACGCGGTTTATTTCATCCATTTTTAAAGGGATTCGCTTTTCTTTGGCGTTAGTTAAGGTTAGGGGAGTGACTGTGCGTGCGTGAGATTTAATTTTTGATGGTTTTTGTTCAACAGCATCTTCACTAAAAGAATTCCATGACTCACAGCTTGGGCATTTCCCTGTCCATTTTGGGCTTTCATAGCCGCAGTCTTTGCAGATGTAGAATGATTTTACTTTAGCCATAGATTTTTTCGTATTGTTTAGCCATTGCTTTGGCATCAAACTTATCTTTTAGGATAGCCTGAGCATTCTTAATATACTCCTCAAATTTAAAATTTTCATTAAATAATTCTAAAATCTTCTTGGCAAGAGCATCAGAATCTTTTGGTTCAACCAAGAAGCCATTTACGTTGTCTTCTATAATCTCAGGAATTCCTCCAACATTTGAAGCTAGCACTGGAAGCCAGGCAGCCATTGCTTCGAGTATAACTAATCCAAATGCTTCTTTCACGCTAGGCAAAACAAAAAGGTTAGCTGAAGCCATTAGTTTTGGTATGTCTTTGCGGTGTCCAAGGAGTTTAATGTTTTTTTCCTGTATCAGTTTTTCAAGTTCAGGTCTTTGTGGACCTTCTCCTACAATAACTAGTTTTGTATTTGGGATTTTTTCAAGGATAGTCGGCATTGCTTTTATGAGATACGTAAGGCCTTTTCGCTCATGGAGTTCTGCGACAGTTAGAATTACTTTTGTATCATCTGAAGCATCGAATTCTTCTTCTCTAAACTCCTTGATTTTTGCTTCTGAAAAATTTAAAAGTTGAGATTCGAACCAAGTTGCATCGATTCCATTTAAAATCGTAGTTGTATAATTTTTTAGTTCAGGGAAAAGGTTTTGCATAAGTTTTTCGTTGGCATGTGAAACTGTTACAATTTTTTGAACACGTCTCATTAATTTGTTCTTAATATATTTTTTAAATTTTGGTAACTCAAAAGGATCATGTTCGGTTACTATAAGCGGTAAATTGTACTTGTTTGCTGCCATGAACGCATATCTACAAGAAGCAGGATTCCAAACATGGATATGCATAAGGTCACAAGGCTCTCTTTTAATATATTCTTTCAGTTGTACATAATGTCTTGGATCATGCTTATGGAACACATTTAATTTAACAACTTCAATGCCTTCAGCTTCAAAACGTGCAGCCCAATCGCCTAGGCTTTTATAATCAGAGCAAATAAGCTTAACCTCATACTTCTCCTTATCTAAAAACTTCGCAAGCAAATACATCTGATTCTCAGCACCTCCTGCATAAGGCGTATCAGTATAAAACAAAACTATTTTTCGATCGCTTTTATTCATATCTTCCACACCATAGATTAAGTTTTATATAAAATAAATCAAAAAGTGTTTTAAAGGAATCGCGGACAGCCCGTAAGCTGCTATCTGTAGAGCGATTCCAGTCAATTGGAATTTCAACAAATGAGTAACCTAATGATTGAGCGATTACAAGAACTTCCATATCAAATGAAAAACGTTTAGTTTTTTGACGTGAAAAGATTTGCTGCGCTGCATTATGCTCAAACATTTTGATTCCACATTGAGAATCCTTAATATCACTAATTAAAAACAAACGAATTAAAAAGTTGCCAGTTCGGCTTAAGATATTTCTAAATAAAGACTGTTTGTCATCATTTGTGCTTCCTGGTAAGTATCGTGAGCCAACAACTACATCCATGCCTTCTCGAATCCTAGGCAACAACTCATCGATTTGATGAATTGGGATCTGATTATCAGCATCTATGAACATTACGTATTTGCCCTTAGCACTGAGCATTCCTTGTTTAACTGCATATCCTTTACCTTGGTTTTTTTCGTAAGAGATCACGCGAATCCCTTTAAATTCCAGTAAAATTTCCAAAGTTCCATCTGTACTGCCATCATTAACACAAATTATCTCAGCTTCTGGTGCATGAGCCAACACGTCATTTAAAGTTTGCTTAATTTGTCGCTCTTCATTAAAAGCTGGAATCACAATACTTAATTCATATTCAAAAGCTTCTCTTTTTTCAACATTTCGTTCATTTGCTCTAAAAGTCCAATATTTATTTGCAAGAAAGTTCCAAGTTAATACAAAAGGAGCAGTTAAAATTTTGGCTAGCATATACCAAATTCCAATTAAATTCACATAGATGAACATGAAGCTCAAAGTAATACAAAGCCCAACACACGAAACAAGTAAGAATTTGATAAATTGCTTTCGCAAAGCTTTGTCTTTATTTTTAAATGTCCAGATTTTATTAAAAGTGAAGTTATTAACAACAGCGAGTAAAAAGGCCAGAGTCGCTCCAATATAAACATTTAGGCCAAAATACTCTACCATCACATAAAGAGATGCAAAATCAACAAACGTACCGGAAGTTCCGACAACGCAATATTTCAAAAATGGTAAGAATTGTTTAATTAGTGACATCACATTGATTATAATACGAAAATCAGCAAAATGTAACCTTGAAAGGGGACAGTAGCTATGGTACATTTTTGTTCGCTAATAAAGACAAATTATGGGTGTATAGCTCAGTTGGTAGAGCACTTGCCTCTTAAGCAAATGGTCCTGGGTTCGAGTCCCAGTGCGCCCACCAGAATTTCTGCATGCTGTGAAGAAGGAACGAAGTGACTGATTGAACAGGATGCTGGTTTCTCTCGAGCCCGCATGGGCGAGAGGTGTTTGAAATAAGCACAAACAAGATTAAGGTAAAAGTCGATTAATTGCACCTCTTATTCTTGCAACTATTCCTGGATTTTGTTCCTTCTCTGTTTGAGCACGAGCTGTTCTTTCACGAACTGATCTATCTAAACTCAAAAGCTCCATTCCAGCAGGTGTTCTTCTTTCTAAATGGTCAATCATTTCATTTATAGTTCTAATTTCGCTACTACCAATAATCGTTGGTTTATCACCATCAGGTATTAAGCGTAATTCAGCTATTAAACCTTCAATTGCTTCTTCATCTATTCCTGGTACAGCATCAAGTGGTTTTGGATTCATATTGTATGTTTAAAAAGCTAACTGAATTATAACATATCTTACTTCCCAAACAACTTCCTATCCCAAAACCCCACAATCACCAACATCAACAAGAAAGTAACCAAACTCACCACTAATCCTACATAAAAATAAACTGGCTGATACGCAAATATCACAGTATGCCTTCCTTCTGGCACAAAAATTCCTCTTACAAGCCCATTTGTTTTGATTATTTCAGTTTTCTCACCGTCAATATACGCTTTCCACTCGGGATAATAAGTATCATTAACTATCAGAAATCCCATTTCATCACTTTCAACTTCTAATTGAATTCCTTGAAGATCATACTGTATTTCTGAAATTTCCAGAGGTTTTAAAATTTCCACAGCCTTATCAGAATCCTCAGTCTGAACAGTCGCATCCTTTTTAATATCAAAATCATCATTAAAAATAGTACCTCTTGCCTGAGCCAAAGACTTCACATAAAAAATGCGCTCCGGACTATAAATTCTATCAGTATAATTAGTATTTTTATATAAAGTGAAGTCAAGCGAAGCATCAAACTTTTCTAATCCTTCTTTAACATCATCAGTTTTAGGCAAAACATAATATTTCAGATTAAACAAAGAAAATAACTTATTATTTTCAAAGATTTTTAAAGGACTTTCATTATAGAAAGTATCAGTTATAAACATAGTTTTATAATCCTGTAGAACTATTGGATTATAACCATGAATATATTCAACCCCATGCACATAATTCGTATTTGTTGGGATAGTATTGGAAGTAAGAACACGCGCATTACCCAAACCATCATTATCGTCTTGCATATGCGATCGAAGAGTGTCGAGACTTTCTGAATATAAAATATTATTAGCTTTTTCAACGGGATTAAAAGGCAAAGAACGCATTGTGTAATATCCCAAATCAACAATAACCAACAATGAAAGAATAATAACCAAAATATTTATAACTTTCTTCTTTTTTGCAAGCAGCCAATTAATCACAACTGCAAATGAAATAGCCATTCCTACATTGAATATGATCCCATACCTTCCAGGGACTCTGATGTTTCCAAAAAACGGGACCTTATGAACTAATTGATATAATGGATTATTCTCTCCCAGCATGAAAAACACAGAAAAGAAGAGAAGTAAGAATATCCACAATCTAAAGTGTTTGAATGTTTCTTTTTGTTTAATTGGCCAAATTAATAAAGCCAAGGCGATCAATGGGATGAATCCACCATAATGAGAATAATCAAGACTGCCGTATTCCCAGGTTGTTAATCCTTTAAATATGCCTGTGAAGCTCATTGAACCCTGATAGAATTCTGCTAATTCAATACCTGATCGCGCTGATTGCTGTATTAAATTAAGGAAAGGTAATATTTGGACAGCTGACAAAAGAACACCAATAGCTATCATTAATAAAAATCCATAAATAACGTTAATTTTTCGATGAAATAAATAGTGCGCAACAAGATAAGTAACACCAATAATAAGAAAGTACCCAATAGATGGGGGATGGCCCGCAAAAACCATGAACGCAAAAATCAAACTACCAAGGGCAATCCACAAAAACTTCGGCTTTTTAACAAACCTCAGCAAAACATATAGAAACAACGGAACAAGCGCAATAATTTCAACCATATTAATAAATGGAAGCTTCCTCATAACCGCACCAGAAAAGGCAAAAGCAAAAGCTCCGATAAAAGCTGATGGCCTCTTGAATCCCTCTTCTCTTAAAAACAGATACATACCTACTTGAGCAATTACTAAATGAAGCACTGCAAGAAAATTGTACGATTGAATGAAGTGATCAAATAGTGCGAAAGATAGTATGTTGGGTAAATAAAGCGCGCCAACCTGAATGTCAGCAAGCAAAGGGAATCCCATAAAAATATATGGATTCCATAAAGGGAATTCGCCATTTATTAGGTATTCGAAAAGTATAAATTTATTTGGAAGGTTTTGTACGAGATCATCACCTAAATCACCAATATATCCGCCAAAAAATAAATGCCTGCCAAAAAGAATAAATGGAATAAGTATAAGTATGCCGACCCAAATCCAGTTATATTTATTTTTTTGCATGCAAAAAGCGATACTAAATTATCTATGTTGAGTATACCGATAAGGGTGGTTATTTTCAAAGCACAAAAAAAGCCAAAAGTTTTAATAGCATTTTCAGCATCAGATAGAGTTTAAAGTAAAATCCAGCCGTTACCGGGATCGAATCTTTATGAACGAAGTCACCAAAGTTCACAATCTGTTTGCCACTTCTCTCTAAACACCAAGCCCGTTTAGAACGAGTTAACAATGACCATAGAGTCTTGGGAGAAACTACAATCAGGCCTATTCCTGCTATCAAAACTTAAGGCACAGATGCTAGCAATATAAAATTAATTAAGTTACTAACATCTGCTCCTCAAGTTTCAAAGATATTTCAAAGATCATTACAAGTATATTATACCATTTTAATAATTCGATGTCAACAGTCTAATTTGTTTAATAACATCACAACGAGCAGAACCATTGTGATGTTATTTCTAACATTTAGATGCTGCTCGCTGTTATTGGTGTTTCTTAACCTCCTTTCGACATTCTGTCGATGTTCTTCGCGTATTTATTCTTGAAGCGCTTCATGTCGCCGCACTTGGCGAGGGGCCACGAGGCAGGGTAGTGCAGTTTGGAAGCTCTTTTGGTGTAGTACAGAACGATTCGTACATTGTACTTCTGGGCGAAGTTCGCCAGGATGGGGTGCTCAGAGAGAGTGAAGTGATCGTCACCCATCATGCCGATGACCAGATTGTCCGGACCAGTCTCCTTGAACTTCTTGAGAGTATGGAGGAGAACGGCGGTCCGTTTTTTGCTGATCATCTGAATGCCATAGAAGAACGTGCAGATCTTCTCAACAGACATGGTTCGGCCTTTTCGCATAATGAAGCCCATAGCGGCACGGACGGTTTCGTTGAGCTTCATGTTCTCGGCACCGTAGATGTGGACGCCTTCTTGCTCTGCGAACTGCAGGATCTCTCTAGTTTTTCGGCTCCACTGATCAACGTAGTTGATCCTTTTCCCGGAAGCCTCTCCTTCGACAGCCATGACCACGTTGCGCGAGCGTCTGCTTTTCAGCAGGATCCTGAGTTGATCCTTGGACATACGCATACGGGTTCCGCCGTCGTGCACCCAGCTGACCACGTACAGAGTAGGGCCATTGTTGCCGAAGACTTTCGTGGTATAGAAGTTGTTCGTCTCGAGGGTGAGGGATTTGGTGGGCTTTGCTTTTGAGCTGCTTTTCGCTTTTTTCTTACAGCCCTGAACACAGGCGATTAGGACCACGAGAGTGATGAGGGTTTTCGTTTTGGACATTTATCGATCTCCTTGTTGGTTTTGGTTAGCAGGCAGAAACACCAACCTTTGATTAAGTACAAGCGAGACATCCAATTAGGGATGCTCAATTGATATGACTTTTTCAAAGGCTCGATAGTGCCTGCTATATTTATCAAAGAGCGCAAAGTAGGAGAGCACAATACTATATTCTCAAGGTTTTGTCAACAGTATGATGTTATTTTAGATTCAATTTAATTAGTAGCAACACCGCTATTATAATTGGTTGATGTAATAAATAAATAAAAAGAGATTTTTTGCCCAAAAATTCAAAAAATTTCATAATCGGCTGTTTTGGAGAATCCTTTAGTTTAAACATTCTATTGTGATTCGAATACAATTTTTTTCCTAAAAATATTCCTATCAAAATTATCCCGAAATAGGGGAGTAAAGGGAAGTAATCTACTGTTTGAAAATGGTGAGGTTTCAATCCCAGCCATAAAAGCCATTGGAAATCGAAATAAAAGTTAAATAAATAAAGACCAACTAAAATTATGGGTACTGCAAAAATCAAATTCAAATATGAGAATTTTAAAAATGGATATGCAAGAATTATTGAAAATCCAATAAAATGCAAAACTCCAAATAAAACGTATCCCTGCTGCATAAAAATTACTGTTGTTAACGTTATCATCATTCCCCAGAAAAATATTTTTAAACCTCTTTTTAAATAATCCAAAAACTTTTTATTCTTTGAATGACTCAAACTTAATGAAACTCCTACTAACAGGAAGAATAAGCTAAAAATTGATACTCTGAAAATTGTCCAAAATAAATTATTAGTATCGATTTTCAAAATGCTAAAATAGTCTAAATCAAAGACAACATGAAAGATAATCATTGCAATTATTGCTAATCCACGTAAAAAATCAATTTCCCAAAATCTTTTATTGTAGTTGAGTTGGCTGGGGGTAGTCATTCTTGTATATTAAAACCAACTTAAATTATAACATAACTATCGTCTTTTCCCACGCCACTGGGTATTCCTTCTTTTTCTAGCATTACTAGAACGACCTCCACGAACCTGTTGAACTTTTGCCACAACTGGCGGGGGAGTATTGCTTATAGGGAAGGGATGATCTGAAATTACTGGAATTGCTTGTTTTGTTAATCTTTCAACATCTTTAACATATGCTTTTTCTTCCCAGTCACAGAATGAAAGTGCAATTCCTTCTGCGCCTGCACGAGCTGTTCTTCCGATTCGGTGAACATAGGTTTCTGGTACGTTTGAGATTTCGTAGTTTATTACATGAGAAAGCTCATCGATATCGATTCCTCTTGCTGCGATATCAGTTGCAACAAGTATTCTGGTTTTCTTATCTTTGAAGTTCTGTAAAGCTCTTTGTCTGGCGTTTTGGCTTTTGTTTCCGTGGATAGCTTCAGCGCTTATCCCAGCTTGGTTTATGAATCTTGCTACTTTGTCAGCACCATACTTTGTTCGTGTGAAGATAAGAGCAGATTTAATCTCTTTTTCTTGCAAAACATGTATTAAAAGTGGCTTTTTATTAATTTTATCCACTTGATATATCTTTTGTTTAACTTTTTCAGCAGTTGTAGCTGAAGGAGCTACCTCAACCTTCACTGGATTAACAAGTAATTTATTAGTTAATTCAACAATAACTGGTGGCATAGTTGCCGAGAAAAAAAGTGATTGCTTCTTTTGAGGCAATTTAGCGATAATCTTTTTAATGTCATTGATGAATCCCATATCTAACATTCTATCTGCTTCATCTAAAGTGAAGATTTTGATGTCGTTTAGTTTTACGTATCCTTGATTCATAAGATCTAAAAGTCTTCCAGGAGTTGCAATCAGGATATCCACACCTCTTTGAAGTTGCTTTACTTGTGAATGCTGTCCAACTCCACCAAAAATCACAGTGTGTCTAAGGGTTAGATGTCTTCCATAAGCTGCAAAGCTTTCTCCTATCTGAATTGCAAGTTCTCTAGTAGGAGTAACGATCAAACATTTAATTTTTTTTGGACCTCTTTCGTGTTTAACCTCATTATTTAAAATTTGAAGTGTTGGAATTGCAAAAGCTGCGGTTTTTCCAGTACCGGTTTGAGCACAGCCTAATATATCTCTTCTTTGCAGGATCGCAGGGATAGATTTGGCTTGTATAGGCGTTGATTTTGTATATCCTTCTCCTTGTAACGCTTTAAGAATTTGGGGGATCAGATTTAGTTGTTCGAATACCATTGTTTGTTGTTATAGGTTTACGAAAACTAACTATACGTTAAATGTAGGCGGCTGTCAAGGGGCTTATTATACTTTCTTTTTAAATCCCTCTACTCGGTTTTTTGTCAAAAAGGCCAAATCATGTTATAATATATATGAAAATTAAAACAAAATATCATGATTAATAGAGATCCAGATTTAAACAAAGATCCCTTAAAACCTTATGTTTTTGAAGTTGCTAGGGGGCAAAATGTGCCTCAGCGATTTCCTACCCCTTATGGTAAATGGCTTGAAATTCAAGCTGAAATGGTAGAAGAGATTAGAGATGAAGCTAGAGAACGAATTGATAGACTTGGTATTTTTAAAGATGTCATTCGTTTTCCAGAAAAACCAGGAAAAGAATATAAGGAACAAAAAAAACCAGATGAAAATCGTTTAGAATTAATGAGAGAATATACAAACAGAAGGTTAATGAAATTCATTGATATGGACGAACTGAAATTACATAATGGAGATATATATGATGATTTAGATTATGCCAATAAATTAGAAAAAGCATTGGAACAAGTGAAAAACGGGAATTTTGAAGGTGCTATGCGCTTTTTATTTGAATCATTTATAGATCATTATCATTATTCTAATTCTCCTTTAGATTATGAAGACATGCCTACGCCAGAAGAAGCTAGAGCAATTTTTATGAAAATGGGTGAAGAGGTTTATGAAGATGCTGGTGATCTTGTTAATTTAAGAGGGGAAATCCAAAGTTTATGGAATAAAATTATTCAAAATACCCCTGAAGGAACTCATGATGCTCTTAAATATCTAGTGGCATTTAATGATGATAAAGAAGTATTGAAACAACTTGAACAGTTGATTCCAATGCTCATTCATAATTTACAAGGTTACGGTGATGGATCCCCATTTGTAAAAGAAGGGGAGACAGAGAATGCTGTGAAACTTGTTTATAAAATGATGAGATTAGAAGAAGTTTTAAATAAACAATTTTACGGAAAAGAAGTAGTTTCAGCTAATGAGAAGGAAAAAGCTTAAATAGTTAAACTAACAATCTCCCATGGATCAATCCAATCATTTAAATCCGATGGTTCTTGAACATATCCAAATAAATTGATGTCATTTCCTTTATGAATTCCTAAATGTAAATGCTTCCTTTCGTTATCTGTTTCATTAGAATAAGCATTTCCCAAAAATCCAACAACGTCACCAAAAGAAAAAATATCCTGATCCGGCACACTTTCTAAATCCAAATGACCATAAATAACAGTCACTTCATCACCATTAACTTTACATGACTGAATAACAACTCCTCCATAACCTTGGGCCCATCGATTCACAACAAGTGGCCCTTCACAAATTGCATAAACCGGCACTTCTACATCTGCCTCATGTTCAAAAGTTTCAAAATCAATTGCTGTGTGATAACCAGTAAAAACCTCTGGATCAACAGGAGAATCCAATGGAGTAACATAAGTCCCAAAGCTCTTTTTAGTTATTCTTTCAGGATTATAAATATTGAGATTATGATCTTGATAAAGAACACAACCAGAAAAACTAAATAAAATACAAATTACTGCGAGTTTTTTAATCATATAGCAATTATATCATTATTTGAGTATATTTCACTTATGAAAATCGCAATAATCGGCGGAGGAGCAGCAGGAATGATGGCAGCAGCTACAATAGCTGAAGCAAATCCAAAAGCTAAAATAACAATATACGAAAAAAACGTCACGTTAGGACGTAAATTGGTTGCAACCGGTGGAGGACGATGTAATTTAACAACAGTAATTACAGATGTTCGCGAATTATTAAAGAATTATCCTCGCGGATCACAATGGCTTCGCTTTGCAATGCATGAATTCGGCCCAAAACAAACTTACGAATGGTTCGAAGACCATGGAATCAAGTTAAAAACTGAGGGATTGCGAGTTTTTCCAAAATCTGAAAACGGAGAAGAGATAGTTGCAATGTTTTTAAGAATTTTAAAGGATGCTGAAATTAATTATGAAACTGACATTGAAAGTTTAAATGAACTCGATGCAGATCGTATAATCATAACTACCGGTGGAAAAAGTGGATACAATTTAGCTGAATCTGTAGGACATACTATTACACCCTTGGCACCAACTTTAACTTCATTTTTAGCTGATATACCAGATATAAGCGGAGTTGCAATTGAAAATGCAAAACTAAAATTACTCGGTCATTTTTTTGAGGGTCCTTTTTTGTTTACCCATAAAGGAATAACCGGCCCAGCAGTGTTCGCCATCTCATCTTTCACTGCGTATAAAAAATTTGATCAAGGAGCTGATTTATTTGTAGACTATGCGCCTAATCTCAGTCGTGAGCAAATTATGGATGTACTGGGTGATTCACCAAAAGAAAAAATAATTAAGATGACTCGGTCATTTATACCAAAATCTTTAGCAGAAGCCATGGGAATTGATAAAGATAAGCGAGTTAATGAAACAAGTAAAAAAGAGCTCACAAGAATTATTGAACTGATAAAAAATTATAAAATTCTTATAACTGGCAGAACTCCAGGCCGAGAAATTGTTACAGCTGGCGGAGTCAGTTTAGATGAGGTTGATCCAAAAACCATGCAGTCGCTTAAAGACCCGCGATTATACTTTGCTGGCGAAATCCTAGATGTAGATGGATTAACTGGCGGTTTCAATCTTCAAAACGCTTGGGCAACTGGTAGGTTGGCAGGGAGATTGTAATAGATTAAGGCGTTTTCCTTTATACAATCCCTTAATCAAAGTTTTTGTTATGTCTTTTTATACCTTAGATGATCTTGATGCAAATTTACTTGGAGCAGAAATAGGAGAATTCTATTCAGATTCAACTGATGGTTCTATAGCTGAATTTGAAGACAATTCCCCAGCTTTAGCTGAAGTTGATGAAGTTAATAAGACTTTTCAAAATGTTGATAATTATCAAAAAAATACAAGAAGATACGTATGGGCTGTGCTTTTTGGTCAAATTCTTGTTTCTTTAACAGCAATGGGATTAACACATAATGAAATACGAAAAGCTTTTAATAAACATATTGCAATTTCTCACATGCCAATGCAGCAAGCATTGACAAGGTCACAAACACCACCAAGACTACCAGAAAAACCTAAGCAAATAGATTTTGGTAAAATCCCTGAAAAATCAATTGAAGATTTATATAAAGCAACCGTGTATTTAATATTAAAATCTGAAAGTAAGGACCGATTCACTATTGGAACTTGTGCCGGAATAATTTTAGATAATGGAGTTATAGCAACTGCAAAACATTGCGTTGATAAAGGGCAATATTTAGTAACAGCTATTAAAAGAAAAAGTAAAAAAGATGATAGCGTAAGAGTTGCATGGTATTTAGATAAAGATGATCCTGTAGCTATTGTTAAGCATCCAACTTTAGATTTGGCATTAATTGGAAATCCAAAATTAATGAAGAAACTAAAACCTTATGGAATGAAAACTGGATCTGATGCAGAATTAGAAAAAGTAGTTTTAACTTTAGGACATCCAACTGGAAGAAAACTATTTACTCCTTCAACCGGTGTACTATCAAAGAAAACAAAGGATAAATATGAATTAAGAGTTAATATATTGCCTGGTAATTCAGGTGGGGGAGTTATTAATACAAAAGGTGAAATTGTTGGGATAATAGCTCAAAGTATTGGTGAAGTTTATCCGGATAAAGCAAATGCTGTAAGGCTAAGTCCAAAAGATTTAGAAATATTAAATCAAAAACTTTTTCATGAAATAAAGAAATTAAAACCTAGAAAAAAGAAAAGTCCTTGGTTTGATATGGAATGTAAAAAAACTTCAGTAAAGGGATCGCATATGAAGATGAAATGTAAGTATCCTAAGAAAAAAAAGAGCAAAAAGAAAAAATAACTATCTCTTAAAACGCAGCGTCCATAACAGTTTTGCGCCTTCTTGAATAATTTTTGTGTTCATCTTTGAGGTGCCGAATTTTCGGTCAGTAAACACTATTGGAATTTCTTTTATTTTAAATCCCTTTTTGTGTGCATAATGATTCATTTCAACCTGAAATGAATATCCAGAAGATGAAATTTTCTCAAAATCAATCGCATGCAAAACATGACTTTTAAAACACTTAAATCCACTTGTGCAGTCTTTTACAGGAATTCCTGCAATAAATCTGGCGCCAAGATTTCCAAAATAACTTAATAAAAGACGATGCAAAGGCCAATCCACAACTCTTACACCATCAATATAGCGAGAGCCTATAACTAAATCTGCCTCCTGCGAAGTTTTAATAAATTCAGGTAAATATTTAGGATCATGCGATAAATCCGCATCCATTTCAAAAATCAAATCATAACCTCGCCCAAGGGCCCATTTAAATCCAGCAATATACGCACGCCCTAATCCCTCTTTTTTATTACGATCCAAAACAAAAACACCATCAACATTCATCGAGCGAACTTTAGCTGAAGTCCCATCAGGCGACCCATCATCAACAACCAAAATATGCGCATCAGGAAGCTGCTTTTTAATTTCAGGAATAATGATCGGAACATTCTCGATCTCGTTGTAAGTTGGAATTATTATGAGAGTCTTTTGCATATGATAATTCTACATATTGTATTTGATGAAATCAAAGCGTATTATTTATTAATGTTAGTTAATGAATAGTGATGCTCGAATATCTTACACTTGGAATTTTTGCCCTCGCATTTATATTTATTGTTATCGAAAGATTCGATAAGTCACTGACAGCTCTTCTTGGTGCTTTGTTAATGGTGATTTTTAGAATCCTAACTCCTGAAGAGGCAATTAATGCCATTGAATTTGAGACAATACTTTTATTGATGGCAATGATGATTTTAGTAAATATTGCTTCAAAGAGTGGGATTTTTGAATGGCTCAATGTTAGGATTGCGGCTTTTACAAAGGGGAATCCGCTTGCGATATTCTTATTTTTCTCGATATTAACTGCTGTGTTTTCAGCGTTTTTGGATAATGTGACTACAGTTATTTTAATTGTTCCTTTGACTATTGAATTGGTTAAAGGTATGGGCAAGGATCCAAAGCCTTATATCTTTGCTGAGATTATATTTTCGAATATTGGTGGGGGATTAACGTTAATTGGTGATCCGCCGAATATTATTATAGGAGGTGCAACTGGATTCAACTTCTTAGATTTTATTGTGAACCTTTGGATTCCGATCTTCTTTGTTTCGATCTTAACTATGATTGTGTTTTTGGTTGCAAATTGGCGGTCTATTAAGCCGATTTCAGATAAACTAATTGATTTAACGATAGCAAATATTATTATTCGAAAAGTTAAAATGAAGTTTGTTAAAAAGACCATCCATTTGGATTTTGTTATAAAAGTTATCTTGGCTTTGCTTGTTACTATTGTTGGATTTATGCTTCAGGGATATCTGCAATTACCAAACTATGTTATTGCCTTTACTGCAACTATTGTTTTAGCAATTGTAACTTCAAAAAAAATCAATATTCACGAATCATTTAGCTCAGTTGAATGGACTACATTGTTATTTTTTGCAGGATTATTCGTTATGGTTGCCGGAATTGAGAAAACAGGAGTTTTAGAGCAGTTAAGCCATTTGATTGTTAACTCTACAGATAATATTTTCATACTCGCTTTGATAGTTTTGTGGGTTTCAGGATTTGTTTCAATGATATTGGATAATATTCCGTTCGTAACTGTGATGATTCCGGTTATTGCTGGAATCCAGGCCTCATTTGGTGCAACTGATGTTTCAATTTTATGGTGGTCTTTGTCACTAGGAGCATGTTTGGGAGGAAACGGAACTTTAATTGGAGCTTCAGCAAATGTTATTTCAGCTGATCTTGCTAAGAAAAATGGAGTGAATATTTCATTTTTAAGTTATATGAAATTCAGCTTACCTTTAACTATAGCGATTTTAACTGTATGTAGCGGATATTTGTACTTTGCAACTTTATAAAATATGAACACAAAAACTCAATTATTTTCAGATTTAATGAGAGAACTCGAAGTTGAAGTAGGAACACGGGATCTCACTGAAGTCGTGCTTAGATCTTTAATTGATGCAATCAGGGGATTTAAAGGTTCCAAGTTTAATAATTTTTGTAAGCAATATCATGAGTTTGCCGAGATGGTAACAAACACTGAACCTAAGTTTGGCATTTTTAGATATTATTTTGGATATTTAGAAAAAGAGATAACAGGAGATGTTTGTTCGATTACTGATGATAAAAAATGGAAGAAACATGCAATTAGAAAGGTTGAAGAAGTATTGAAACATGCGCGAAAACAAAAGAGAAAACTTATTAAATTTTCTGATGAAATCAAGGTTAATGGTAAAACAATATTGATTCACGACCATAGTCATACTGTTCAGGATGTTTTAGTTCATTATAAGGGTCAAAAGAAAAAGTTTAATGTAATTATTGCTGAGCAGGATTATGAAAAAACTCACGATAATATTGAACGCTTACATAAAGCAGGAATTAACTTTACAGTAGTCCCGGCTTATATGCTTTCACACGTTCATGATCAAATAGACATGGTCTTTTTTGGAGCTTTAACATTAAAGGATACAATGAACTTTGTTTTGAATCCTGGTGCTCTTAGTTTAATAACTGAATTTTATTCAGAAAAAATTCCAGTTTATATGTTTTTAGGAGTTGATAAATTTAGCTTATGGAAGTCAAAAAAGAGGTCAGAGATATTTATTCACAAACACAAAAGAACACATGCTCACAAACCAATTGAATACGAACGAATAAAATATTCACATGATCGGGTCCCTTCAAAATACTTCAAAAAAATAATAACCAATGAAGGCGTATTAACTCCAGCAAAACTCAAAAAAGTTTTTAATGAAAAGTTTAAAAATCTAAAATAACCTCTAAAGCCCCGCTCCCTCCTCTATCGCGCCGTCCTTCATAAACACGCAAAACAAAAGACTTACTTTCTAAGTATTTCCTAAGCATTGGCTTTATAATCGGCATACCATTCCGTGAATGCAAACCTTTTCCTGTAATAAAAAGCACTTTAGTTAAACCCCGGTCGCGGCATTCATCCAAAAATTCATCTGCAAGCTTTTCAATATCATGCGATGTTAAAATCCCTCGATCATGAAAATCAAATTCCTCCTGAGGCTTGCTTAAATTATCAAATTTGTTTTTCTTCTGCCGTCTTTTTGTAATTTTCTTTCCCATGTTTTTATTATAACATATGTAATATAAATTTAATGTAATGTCAGAAAAATCACAATTTTACTATTATCCGCTTCCAACTGATAGAGAAGCATATGCAAATTTATTAATTAAAGTAACTGATGATAATGCACTTTATAGAATTAGAAATTTTCTTGCTATTCCAATTGCTAGAGTTCAAATAGGTGATTGTTTGAGGCAATCAATTCAAATAAACGGAGTAGTAATTAATGTATTAAGTGATCCTTTTGAAGTTGTTATTTTTGGAAATGATGGAAGTAGAATTGAATTAAGTGAAAGCTCTGCTTATGAAGATCAAGTTTTAGCTTATTTAAAATCAATTTCAACTGATGATGGATTCTGGGACTATAAAGGCAATACAATAGTAAAAATAGGAGAAGAAGGATTAGACAGACAAAAATTTGAATTACGAAGGCAGGGGAAAGATCCAATTCCATTAACAATAAGCGTAGCTAAAGGAGAAGATGCCGAAAAAATTAAGAGAAAAGTTCAGAGTATGGTTGATAGAATTTTGGGGGCTTAATCTTCATCCCTTTCTTTTTCCCAACTTGGGCTTTCATATTCGTACGTATCTGGATCTGGCATTTTAAACTTTCTAAATAAACTTGCTGAAGTAGCCTTTGGTTTTGCTTTTCTTCTATTATCCTTTGTCTTTCTAGCAGCTTTATCTTTTTTCTTTTGGATTTCTTTAACTCTTCTTTCTTCTTCCTTTCTAAATGCAACGCCTAAATGTACGCCTCCACCAAGCATAGCTAAACCTAAATATGTTTTTTTGTTTGTTGTAGATTTGAATTTAAGAACTTCAAGCCCAATTTTAGGCAGGTATTTATCTAATAATTTCATTCGATCACGAACCGTGCTCTCAGATAATCCAATAAATTTACTTATTTCATTATAAGTTAACAGATATGCATTCTTAGAATTTATGTTTAAGTAGAGTAGTAATTCAAGACAATTATTAGGAACATAATCAACACCCTTTCTAATTGTTTGACTTACTTGTTTTCTTGGAATGAATCCTTCTGGGACTTCTCTGCTAGGTGTCCCTTGAGGGTTTTCTGCTGGTTTATGAACAATATAATGATGTCCTTTTTTTTCATCAGTTCTTCTTACTGGTTCCATTACTTTCAACCCTAATTCTTCAGCAATAGTTAAAGCTTCATCTATACGATTAAGCACTGTATGATGCCTTGTTTTTGCACTTGCAGCACATTGCTTTGTTGTGAAATCTTCAAGTTTATCAATTGTACGAGCAATAAAAGTTAATATTTTCTTTTTAATGAAATCATTTTCAGTAGCTGCATATGCTAAAAGCATATTTGTTCCTGTTTGATTATCTCCTTCTTTAGTTAGCGCTAAAATTTGTCTTTTAATATTTTCAATTCTTTCCTGAACTTCAGTAGGGAGTTGCGATTCAGGGTTTGATCCTTTATCTGGTTGATCATATGCAATGTTTTCTCTTTGTCTTAACATAATATTGATTAAGGAGATGAAATTTACAGTTTTGAGAAAGGATTGTCAAATATTCTTTAACAGATTAAAATAATATAGATATTAACTTTAGAAAATATGAAAAAATATTTAGCACTTGGTTTTTCAATTATTATCCTTACTGGTTGCTTCGGACCTCAAAAGCTTGACTTGAAGGTTGGTGAAACAGTTGAATTTGCTGGAAGGCAAAGTGATACTCCTTGGCAACATATGATTGATATTAAAGAAGAATATCCTTATATAAATTATATTGATTTTGAAGGTGGCGATCAGAGAGTTGTTTATACTAAAGATTTAATTTTGTGTCCTGAAAGAGTTTCATTTAAAGGTACAGTAGTGGGAATTAAAGGAGAGTCAAAAAATCCTGATTCAGATGAAGTTTACGTTGATCAGCAAATTGCTGCAGATGAGTTTGAATGTATTTAGTATTTAACTAATTGATGAAATACAGGTTTAACAACGTTTTCTCCTCTTTTTATTTCTTTTTCATTGGGATCAGGTTTGAAGAATGATCTCATTGTTAATCTTTGAAGTGAGAATATTTCTCTGATAAAAGGCATTTTATTGCTTACATTCTTTTTATCTACTTTAAATTTTTTAGCAATTTCTTCAGCAGAAATTGACTCACCATTATCTGAAGCTTCAGCAATGCATTTTGCTATATCAAAAAGAAATGGATTTGGGAATAAAGCTTTTGTTTGATTTATTTTTTCAACAAAAGTATCAGTGGTTTCTATAGATTTTAAAAGTTTGGCGAATTTCCTTTGTAGTGCTCTACGAAAGAAATCCACGTCTCTTCTGAAAAAGTAATCATCATCTAAATGTACTTTCTTTGTATCAACATCTTCTGCGGAATATTTTGGAGTATCTGGAGTTTTTGAAGCCATTTTAGATTTATTAAAATTTGAGTTTAGGTTATATTATTACCACATTTAATAAATAATCAAGACAATATGAATGAAAAAGTTGAAAATGCTATCAATAAACAAATAAACGCAGAGATCTATTCAGCCTATTTATATCTTGCAATGGCAGCCTATTTTGATAGTGAAGGTTTAGAAGGATTTGGCAATTGGATGAAAATCCAGGCTCAGGAAGAAATGACTCATGCTATGAAGTTTTATCGATGGGTATTTGAAAGAGGAGGAAAAGTTGTTATGGAAGCTATTGATAAGCCATATGGAGAATATGGATCTTCATTAGAAGTTTTTGAAGAGGTTTTAAAACACGAGCAAGAAGTTACAAGTTTAATTAATGGATTGTATGAATTAGCGATTGATGAAAAGGATTATGCGTTTCAATCAATGCTTAAATGGTTTATTGACGAGCAGGTTGAAGAAGAGGGGAATGCACAACAAATTATTGATCAGGTTAAATTAGCAGGAGATAAAGGTCCTGGTTTATTTATGCTTGATAAAGAGCTTGCAGGTCGTACTTTTGTAGATGACACTCAATCAGAAGAAGAATAATTCTATTGAAATTTTTTGCTTGGCACTGTTAAATAGATACGTGCCTAAATTTGCCGCGGTGGCGGAACTGGTAGACGCGCAGGACTTAAAATCCTGTATGGGTAATACCATGTGAGGGTTCGATTCCCTCCCGCGGCACCACCAAGAAGAGCTAGCTTATGCTGGTTCTTTCTTTATCAAAATAACACTTGACAAAATGTATTGAACCTGTCATAATAATTCCCTTTATTAATTTTAACCACAAAACAATGAGATCTAGACCAACTGAAACACCTTTCGCACAAGTTGAACGTCTAAGAGAAAGACGTGCTGAACGGCTTGCTAGAAAAGCTGAAGAACGTCAATCTACAACAACTCTTGAAGAAGCAACTGCAGCTAAAATTCAAAACAGAGTTTTCGAAATTCGAGTAAATTAATTAACTAATCTTTAAAACAATGGCTAAAAATTTAGATGCTGATTATCTTTCTCGATTAGAAAAAGAATTGGCTCAAGAAGCAGAATTACTGCAACAAGGAAAAAAAGGAAGCGCTCGTGTTCAAGAAGTTAAATCAACTCAAGAGGGTGTAAGAGCATTTATTGTTCAAATTCCTCGTTATGATAAGCCTAATGCATAAAAAAATTATTAATAACCAATAAAATAATGACTACTACACCAGAATCTATGTATGGAGAACGTGCTAAAGAACGTGTAAAACGTAGAGAAAGACTTCACTCTAAAGGAGTAGATGTTGATATGAGATTAACTCTCGAAGAGGCACAAGCAATCGCTGATAAAGTCTTTATAGTTACAATCCCAAACAGCGATGAATTAGATACTTAAATCCTCAACAATATTAGGAAGGACGTCGAGAATATAATCGATGTCCTTTTTTGTAATATAAAAGCTTAAATTCCTTTATTACTATTAGAATACTTTTAACTTAAATACATATGAATCAATTGGATTTAGAAAAATTCCCTGTTTGTGGAGGCGAAGACTTCCCTTTGTGGTGTGAAGAACAGCTACGAAGAGATCAACGAAGCGCAAGGTGGAATCCAAGAGGAGAAGGACGACCTGATCCTGCAATTGAAGAATCAGGAAGATTTTGGGCTCAACTTGATACAGGAAAAGCTGTTGAAGATGTTCACAGAGGTAAAAAACCAAATCATACAACAAGAAAACGAGTTAGAAGACTCGCAGCAGGATCAAGACCTATAAAAGAGTTTTTAAATGAAGTAGTACGTAAAAATGGAGAAAGAAAACTTCCTTCATCTCAAAATATTGATGTTGAAGGAGAAGTAATAAAGTTTTTTGAAGTTGAAACAAGTAGCAGGGCTCCGCATGTTGTTATGATTGGAATGAATGCTGATGGAAAAAAACTTCAATTAGAAAGAACTTTCTGTGTTCCTCAAGCAGAATATGATGCATGGATGGATTTAGATGCATATGCTCCTGAAGATCCAGATTGGTCGATGAGGTTCAGCCATTTTGAAATTAATGATACTGATTATGCAATGGTAGAATCCCTATCTGATGAAGATCAAGCCAGATTAGTTGAATATGGATCTCATGAATTCCAATTAGAAACAGTGAGAGAAGTGGATAATTTTGATGAATGGTTTACAAACTCACCGGGCTTATAGCCCTTAAATCCTCAACAATTTTAGGAAGGACGTCGAGAACATAATCGATGTCCTTTTTAGTTGTGTCTTTACCGAGGCTGAATCTGATACTACCATGGGCTCGTTCATATGATTCTCCAAGTGCAAGGATCACGTGAGATGGATCCAAACTACCTGAAGTACACGCAGAGCCAGATGAAGCTGCAACACCAGCCATATCTAATCTTAATAGCATTGCTTCTCCTTCTATATCTGAAATAGTGACATTTACATTGTTTGGTAATCGTAGTTCTGGATCTCCATTTAATTTTGTTTTTGGGATTCGCTCTGAGATTTCTTTAATCATATAATCTCGCAATTCTATTAAACGCTTGTTTTCTTTTTCTAAATTTTCCTGTGCCAAAGTTAATGCTTTTGCCATTCCAATAATTCCAGCAACGTTTTCAGTTCCTGGGCGAATTCTTTTTTCTTGTTCACCTCCATACATTATAGGTTGGATATTTGTGCCCTGACGCACATATAAAAGACCAATTCCTTTTGGTCCATACATCTTACTTCCATTAATAGTCATCAAATCCAAATGCAAATGATCAACTTTAAGCATGAGCACGCCTGAAGCCTGACAAGCATCAGTATGAAAGGGGATTCCACGTTTTTTACAAAGTCGCCCAATTTTCGCAATTGGCTGAATAGTACCGATTTCATTGTTCGCGTACATCACTGATATTAAAATTGTATTTTCGCTGATCGCTTCTTTGATTTTTGCAGGATCAACAATTCCATTTTTCTCAACAGGGATATAAGTCACATCAAAACCTTCTTTCTCAAGTGCTTCGCAAGGTTGCAAAACAGCATGATGTTCAATGGTTATTGTAATAATATGATTACCTTTATGTTTGTTTGCCCGTGCAACTCCCAAAATAGCCAAATTATCGCTTTCAGTCCCTCCACTTGTAAAAATTATTTCTTCTGGATAGCATCCTAAAATTTCACTAATTTCAACTCGTGCTATTTGCATGTCATTTTTAGATTTTTGACCAATTGCATATATAGAAGAAGGATTTCCATATTCTTTTGTTAGATACGGTTCCATGGCTTCTAAAACTCGCGGATCCATAGGAGTTGTAGCTGCATGGTCCAGATATATTTGTTTATTTATCTCCAAAGTATTGTAGTTTATATTGTTTTATTAAGCTTTCAACGCGAGGTCGGCAAGAACCACATCCAGTTCCACATTTAGTATGTTTTTGAACATCTTCCCAGGTTTGCTTTCCTTCAAGAACAGCATCTTCAATTTCATGGTCAGTTACTTCAACACATCTGCAAATAATTTTTGCTTCTTCTTTTTTTATTCTTTCATCCTGTTTACTGTTTTTAAAATAATCATTAATTGCTGCTCTTAGAGCTTTATCTCCCAATACTGAGCAGTGAATTTTGCGATCTGGTAAGCCATTTAATCGTTCTGTTATTTCCTGAGGGGTGATTTGCATTGCGCGATCTAAATCCATTCCACCTTTTTCAGTTACCATAATTGAAAGAATTGAAGTTGAGGCAATCGCAGAAGCACATCCAAAAGTTTGCCATTTACATTCTTCAATCGTATCAGTAAGTTTATCTACTTTAATCCACATTTTCATCATATCTCCACAAGCAGGGGATCCAACATATCCAACACCATCTGCATTGTATTCTTCTGGCTTAACCTTCAGTATATTTTGAGGATTAAAAAAGTGCTCTTTTACTGTTTCTGAGTAAACCCAATTTTCTCCATCTTGACCAGTCATTTTTAAATATTAAGAATCATTCCTATTTAAGAATATAGGAATATTATAAGACAAAGTCAATCATTATTTTACACGAAATGTTCGAATAATTTTTTCAGCGATCTCTCCACTTAAATCTTCAACAGGTCCAGCATAATAAGCTGAACTAACTGTATAAGCATCAGCCCCTGCAACAGCGTAAGTTTGTACTACCCTTATAGTTGGTTGTCCTTCACTTTCCTTCCCTTCAAATTCAAGCATAATTGAATTAACCAGAGTTCCTCCAATTAAAATTTTATATTCATTATCTCTTGATATTTCCTTATAGTTTTTTAATTTTTTATTATTCTCCATAACATTTAATCCAAAATCATAACTGGTCATCGCAGAATTCAAAATTTCTTTAGTCACATTAGCATTAGCAGTGAAAACATCATTTTTAACATTGTTTCTAACTATTACCTGAGTTCCGCCAGGAATATCACTAGTAAAATCAACTGGTTCAAGAATTTCCCAAGCTGCAGGAACTGAAATCGAAAAAGATGCTGCATTAAAGGTTTTAAAGTCTGAAGGTACGTTTGTTGAAACATCTTCCTCGCCACCCCCAAAGCACCCGGTGAAAGTTAAAGTAGCAGTTAATCCGAAAATAATTAATGATTTTTTAAACATAGTTTTCTGTTAAAGACATGCGTATTGTACAGATTTTTCTTGCTTTTTCAAAGAAAATTCTTATTATGTATTCGCTTTTAAAACGCAACATTATGAAAATAGGAATCCTTCAATTTAAACCAGGGAAAAGTATTCGATCAAGAAAACTTCCCAAGGATATTAAAATGCTTAAAGCAGCTGTTAAAGAGCTTGGGCATATTCCTATTGTAATTCGTGAGGATAGATGTCAGCTTCACTACACTCGCAATCAGCCTAAGGTTTTATATGGTGGAAAGAAATTTCCACAAGTTGATGTAATTATTCCTAGATTCAATGCATTAAGTGATGTTTCATTAAAAGCAACTATTGTTCATCAATTACATCTTCAAGGAATCCCTGTTATTCAAAGATATACCTCATTAGTAAGAGCTAAAAACAAGTTGCGAACATTACAACTTTTAACTGCTAAAAATATTCCTGTTCCAAAAACCATGGTAGTTCGAAGATTTGAATATCTTGATACAGCAATTAAGGCAGTAGGGGATTTTCCTATTATAATAAAGACTCCTTTTGGATCTTTAGGAAAAGGAGTAGCGATTGTTGAAACAAAACGTTCGCTTCATAGTTCCTTTGATATGCTTTTAACTTCAAATGACTTTAATTCTTTGATGATTCAGGAATATGTAAAAGAATCAGAAGGAAAAGATGTAAGAGTATTTATAGTTGATGGGAAGATCGTAGCAAAAATGGAAAGAGATGCGGAAGGACGTGACTTTAGATCAAACATGGCGTTAGGAGGAACAGGTAAAGACGTTAAATTATCAAAAAAAGAAAGAGATATTGCACGAGATGCAGCAAAAGCATTGAGGCTTAAAGTTGCAGGAGTTGATCTTCTTCGTTCAAATCATGGGCCAGTAGTAATGGAAGTTAACTGCAATCCTGGTTTAGAAGGGATTACAGAAACAACTGGCATTGATGTAGCAAAAAAGATAGTTGAATATGCAGTTAAGTTTGCAGAAGAAAAAGCTACTAAGCGTTCTTCTCAATAATCTTATCAATAAGACCGTATTTTTTAGCTTGTTCAGGACTTAGGAAGTTGTCACGATCAGTGTCTTTTTCAACATCTGCTAATTTTTGACCTGTGTGCTTAGCTAAAATTGTATTTAATCTCTTTTTAGTGTTTAAAATATGATCTGCATGGATTCTGATATCTGAAGCTTGTCCTTCAATACCTCCTAAAGGTTGATGAATCATAACTTCACTATTTGGAAGAGCAAATCTTTTACCTTTTGCTCCACCTGCAAGAAGAACCGCACCCATTGAAGCAGCCATTCCAACACATACAGTTGAAACATCAGGCTTGATGTATTGCATTGTGTCGTAAATTGCTAATCCAGCAGTAACATGTCCACCAGGGGAGTGAATGTATAAAGTAATATCTTTATCAGCATTCTGATTTTCTAAAAATAGTAGCTGAGCAATAACATTATTAGCTACAGAATCATTTATACCTGTGCCAAGGAAAATTACTCTATCTTTTAAAAGTCTTGAATAGATATCATAAGCTCTTTCTCCAAAGTTACTTTTTTCAATAACCGTTGGAATTAAAGTGCTTGCCATAGGATCAAATCCAGCTTTAGTATTTTTTGGATCTGTGTGTGTTTGTGTATTGTCTGACATAGTTGATTTGTTAGTTAAATTAATGTCTTATAACATTATATCAATTTTTATAACTTTTTTCCTCTAAAATGTCTTGACTTCTCATGTTTTGTTACTTAGAATGTGCTGGCACTTTTGATTTAGGAAAGTGTTTCAAATGTGTGATCTTTAACATTTAGAACGTAATAGAGAAACTTGTTTATTCAGTTTTGTAAATTTTTCTTCAAAAATTTACTTTTTTCCGGAGTAATTTATTACATCAGAAATAACATTGAGCTTTTACAGGCTAATACTTTAGCGGTATTAACCTGATTAAACTTTCATTTTTATGAAGAGTTTGATCCTGGCTCAGGGTTAACGCTGGCGGTGTGTCTAATACATGCAAGTCGAGCGCACTTTATTGTGAGCGGCGGACGAGCGAGTAACATGTTGGAACCTGCCCCGAACTCAGGGATAACATCTAGAAATAGGTGCTAATACCGGATAGTCCCGCAAGGGTAAAGATTTATCGGTTTGGGAGGGTCCTGCACAATATCAGCTTGTTGGTAAGGTAACGGCTTACCAAGGCTATGACGTTTAACTGGTCTGAGAGGATGATCAGTCGCGATGGGACTGAGACACGGCCCATACTCCTACGGGAGGCAGCAGTAAGGAATCTTCCGCAATGGGCGAAAGCCTGACGGAGCAACACCGCGTGGTCGATGACGCCTTTTGGGGTGTAAAGACCTTTTCTGAGTGAAGAACTTTGACGGTAACTTAGGAATAAGCACCGGCTAACTCCGTGCCAGCAGCCGCGGTAATACGGAGGGTGCAAGCGTTACCCGGAATCATTGGGCGTAAAGCGTCCGCAGGCGGTTTGTTAAGTAAGATGTTAAATTTTGCAGCTCAACTGTAAATCTATGTCTTAAACTGGCAAACTAGAGTATTGGAGAGGTGCGTAGAATTCTGTGTGTAGGGGTAAAATCCGTAGATACACAGAGGAATACCAAAAGCGAAGGCAGCGCACTGGCCAATTACTGACGCTCAGGGACGAAAGCGTGGGTAGCGAACGGGATTAGATACCCCGGTAGTCCACGCCGTAAACGATGGATACTAGGTGTAGGGAGACTCGACCCTTTCTGTGCCGAAGCTAACGCATTAAGTATCCCGCCTGGGGAGTACGGTCGCAAGATTAAAACTCAAAGGAATAGACGGGGACCCACACAAGCGGTGGAGCATGTGGTTTAATTCGATAATAAGCGAGGAACCTTACCCAGACTTGACATCTCGGAAATTTTCTAGAAATAGAAAAGTGCCGCAAGGAATCCGATGACAGGTGCTGCATGGTTGTCGTCAGCTCGTGCCTTGAGGTGTTCGGTTAAGTCCGTTAACGAGCGCAACCCTTGTCCTGTGTTGTATTTTCACAGGAGACTGCCGATTTTAAATCGGAGGAAGGTAAGGATGACGTCAAATCAGCATGGCCCTTATGTCTGGGGCTACACACGTGCTACAATGGCTGGTACAGAGGGCAGCAAACCCGCAAGGGGGAGCCAATCCTTAAAACCAGTCTCAGTTCGGATTGAGGGCTGCAACTCGCCCTCATGAAGTTGGAATCGCTAGTAAACGCGTATCAGCAATGACGCGTTGAATATGTTCCTGGGTCTTGTACTCACCGCCCGTCACGTCATGAAAGGTGGGGGCACCCGAAGTACCGTTAACTTTCGAGTGCGGTCCTAAGGTGAAACCACTGATTGGGACGAAGTCGTAACAAGGTATCCGTAGGAGAACCTGCGGATGGATCACCTCCTTTCTAGGAGTCATGAAGAACGGTCCTAATTTATTAGGATGCAGTGCTTTATGGTCGAGCACGTTTCAGATTTATCTGAAACGGCAGAGGTTTCTCTATTACGCTCTGAATGTTAAGGATGTTTTATTTGACATCAATTATATGTTTGAATTAAATGCTATTTCATTTATTGGTTATCTAGGTGCACTAGTGCTAGTAGTTGGACTTTTACTTAATCAATTTGGAAGATGGCAAACAACAGATTTTGAATATGATTTCATAAATCTGATAGGAGCCGCAATACTATGTGTTTACGCTTTACAAACAGGGGATTACCCAATATTAGGATTATTTTTAATATGGGGAGCTTTCCATTTGAAAGATGTATTTGTAGATGGATTTAGAAATCTGAAAAAAGGTAAAGAAATTAAAAAAGTGGCAAAAGAAGCTGTTAAGGAAGCAAAAGAAGAAGTTAAGGAAGAAGTTAAAGAAGAATCTGCAGCAGACATCATGAAACCAGAATCTGAAGAAAAATCTGAAGAAAATTAAATATGGGGCTATAGCTCAGTTGGCTAGAGCGCCTCGCTTGCACCGAGGAGGTCAAGGGTTCGAATCCCTTTAGCTCCACCATTAAAAAACCATACTCCGTAGGAGTAAGGGTTTTTTAATTTGGGTTGATATATTCGGACCCGTAAAAGGGTTTGCTTGAACATGCGATAAACGGAGTGAATCGGATGGTCAAGTACGACGAAGCAAAGCGGAGTGCGAATCTCTTTAGCTCCACCATTAAAAAACATGTATCCCTAAGGGATATGCGTTTTATTTATATATCAATTTCAGCTTCAATCCCATATTGTTCATGGAACTTTTCGAGCTCTAAAACGGCAGTATTGTATAAATCACCCATTAAACCTTGATGCTCAAAGTCTTGCTCAGCAATTATTGCTGCAATTTTAATTGCATATTTGGGATTATCAGTTAAAACTGTCATATGGGCGTTGACTTTAAGTAATTCTAGATAAGCTTCAAGTTTTGGTATTACATTGTTCTTCGCAATTTGTAACTGTTCTTCATCTTCTAGACATATTAATTCATAAAAATCTGTTTCAAAATCATTTTGACCACCAATTTTGCGCGCTAAATCAACCATTTCGAGACATTCTGGGTATTTTTTTTGCTCAATGAGGATTTTAGCAGAAAGTAGAGGTCCTCGTTTATCTAAAGGATTATCAACTGTATTATAATAGCTTGCCTGATTAAGTGCATTAGTAAGCCAATTATTTTGAGCAGAAAAATTGTTCAACTCGTATGCACTGTTTGCTGCTGCAAGTCTTGCATCGCGATTAAATAATAATGAGGTAGAATCTAAATACTTTTCATATGCTAATTCATGATCAAGAGCACCTGCGGCATTTCTTGCTTTTATGTAGTTTAAGCCGTTATATCCTTCAAATGCTGCAAAAATTATTCCTGAAATAGTAATTACTCCAATAACAATTAAGACAACTAAATTATTAATATGTGATTTTACTTTAGCTTTTGGCCAGGCAATTCCTAATAGTAAAAACAGAGGAAAACTAGCACTAAAAAAGTCTAAATTATTGTCTATTGAATGATGTAAAAGTAGAATTAGGATAGTCAGAAGTATTATCACTTGATAATTTTTTGCCTCTCTAAAGCCAAAAATCAGCAAAAGGGCTAGCCATGCAAATATCAGTCCAAAGGTAATAAATCCATGTTCAGCTACAATCTTTACTGGGAGACTATACGGGTAACTTGAAAGTGTACTAAAATTTTGTTCATAGCTTTGAGAAACGTAATTGAAACTTCCAGCCCCAACTCCATATAAAGGAGCACTTAAAGCCATATCAAATCCTCGTTTAAAAGACTCAATTCGTTCATTTACTGAGCTTCCTTCATCTTCAGATTGAAAACTGATTTTATCGCCTACAGAAAGGGAATCTTCAGATATTCCTCTTGAATAATTAACTCCTAAAAACATCCCAATACTCAATAAAAGCACAATTGCACCACTGATAACATATTTAAGTAAAAATTTAGGTTTATACCTAAAGAATAAATATATACCAGCAATTATTATAATTGCTGCAGCACTAAGCCATGCAGCACGTGAAAAAGTTAATATTAAGCTTGAAATAATGATTACATTAGCTAAAACAACACTAAAGGAAATAAGTCGAGATTTTTTCTTAATCTCATTAAAAAAGAAAAAAGCTGGCAATAATGCCAATAAATTTAAGTTAGCTAGCAAATTTGGAAATCCTGAAAAAGCCTCATTTGGTTTCATCAGAGGTCCTGCCAGTCTATTAAAAGGATGGCCACCTGCATAACTAATAATTGCCCAAACATCAACTATACAAACAACTAGTATCAATCCGATAAATAAATATTTGAGAGAATCTTCTTTCCAATCTTCATTACTTAAAATTAGAGCTAAAATAAGCCCAAATCCAACATTCATTAATTCCAGGGATCCATCAGATGGAGTTAAATCAAAAACAAAACTCAATATAAACAATCCAAGCCCCAATAAAGCAAAAGTATGCAGAAGTCCTACTTTATTTTTAAGCCACTTTTTATTAAAAAGTAATATCAAAGCTCCGCCAGCTATAAATGGCCATAAATAATGCACAATAAGACTCTGCCCACCATATTTTAAAAGGGTAACAGCAGCCCAAAGTAGTAAAACACCTATAATAAATATTTTTTGTTTTTCTTTACGAATCAGCTTTAAAATCATATAAGAGGAGTAAAAATACAATATCAAAAACATAATACATCTAAGAAAATCTACTTGCAAATAAGGGGATATTTTGGCAAAATGATCTGGCTGAACAAAATTAGGGCTTGTAGCTCAGTTGGTTAGAGCGCGTCGCTGATAACGACGAGGTCCGTGGTTCAAATCCACGCAAGCCCACCACTATTCAAACCTCAAAGCATCCACAATCTTGAGGTCTGATGCTTTTCGTGCTGGGTAAAGTCCAAATAAAATTCCAAAGATTACTGCAGCAATTATCGCTACTAATATTGAATCTAAACTTACTGATAAATTAAATTCAAATCCTTGAAGTTTCGCTACAATATCAATGGTGAAAACAAGGATTATTCCTACTAAAATACCGACAACACCTCCTAATAAAGTTATTAAAACCGACTCAGCTAAGAATTGAGCTTTTACTAAACTATTTGTTGCCCCTATTGATTTTCTTAATCCGATTTCTCTTGTTCTTTCAGTCACACTCAAATACATAACATTCATAATCCCAACGCCCCCTACAATTAGTGAAATTCCAGCAATAGCTAGTACCAATAAGGTCATTCCAAAAGTTATTGTCCCAATCATTTCCTGTGCTTCCCTCATTGACGTAGTCCTAAAATCATCTTTATCAATATTATTTGGTGGAAGTCCGTGTCTTTGTCTCATGATTGTATTAATATCTGCAACTGTTTCTTCTGTTTTTTCAAGGTCAAAAACTGTTAGAAATCCATATAAAACATGATCTACTCCTAGTAGTTGCTTTTGTGTTGTTGTAACTGGCGTATAGATCATTTCATCAAAATCAAAATAAAAAACTGAACCTCTTTCCTCAGCAACACCAATTACTTTAAAGTTTACCTGATTTATTTTAATTGTTTTTCCTATTGCACTTTCATTTTCGAATAGTTTTTCTTTTATTGAGTGTCCTAATACGACAACCCTGGCTTGTCCTTTGTCTTCCCGTTCTGTAAAAAACCTTCCTTCTTCAACTTTTAAATCTCGATCAATATTTGGCATTGAAGCGGTTGTTCCGAAGATTATTGAGGTTTTTGTATTATTTTTATACACAGATTTAAATTGACCAAGTATCCCTGCATAATAATCATCAACATTTGGAAGTTTTTTTACTGCTTCAAAATCTTCAATTTTTAATGTTGTTACTTCAGCTCCCCCAACAAATGCAGATGCCATTTCAGTATCAGATACATTTGGTATCTTTATTTCAATTTCAATAGTATCACCTCCAAAACTTTGAATTTGGTCATTTACAAAATTTTCAAGTCCACGACCTGCTGATAAAACTATTACAATAGTTGCTATTCCAATTATTATACCAATTGTTGTAAGAATAGTACGACCTTTATTTGTTTTAAGGCCTTGAACAGCAAGATCAATAACTAATTTTAAATCATTTTTTCCAATCATAATTATTCGTAACGTAATGCTTCAATTGCACGCATCTCTGATGCTTTTTTAGCAGGAGAATATCCAAATATAATACCTACACCACCAATTACACCAACAGCGATTAAAACCGCTTCTAAGTTAACAATAAAGTCCCAAGAAAATCCTAAGCTTTGTACAACTAGTGAAACTAATAAAGCTATAAATATACCAATAATAATCCCAATAACTCCTCCTAAACCAGTAATTGCAACTGATTCAATTAAAAATTGGTTTAGAATATCTTTGCGACGTGCTCCAAGCGCTTTTCTTAAGCCTATTTCTCGTGTTCGTTCAGTTACTGAAATAAACATGACATTCATAATTCCAATACCACCGACAATAAGAGCGATTCCAGCAATTAATGTTAGAAATAAAGTTATACTACCTGTAACAGCAGTTAATGTCTCTAAACTTTGTGCTAAGCTTTGAGATCTAAAGTCGTCATCTTCCCCTGGGCCGATTCCATGTCTTGCTCTTAAAGTTGAATTGATTGCTTCTAAAGTAGGATCAACATTGTCTGCATTATCAATTTTAACTCTCGCATAACCTAAATGATTTACACCCATGATTAACTTTTGCATTGTTTTATTTGGAATGTAGATTTCATTATCGGAATTATTAAAACCAGTTACTCCTCGAGGAGCAATATAGCCAATTACTTTAAATGAAAAATTTCTAATTTTTAGAGTTTCTCCAATAGGATTAGTATCTCCGTATAAAGTATTTTTAATTTCAGATCCTAAAACCACAACTTTACGTAGTGAAGCATCTTCAGCAGTATTGAAAAATCTACCATCTTCAATTACAACATCTTCAACAATTGGATAGTCAGCAAATACACCCATTACTGTGCCTTCAGTTTTTCTGTTACCTGCAAGCAAAGTTTCTACATCGTTGTTATATCCTGACACAGCAACTACACCAGGAATATCTCTTAAAGCTAAAATGTCTTCTGTTTTTAAAGTAGTTATCACTATACCAAAAAGAGCAGCAGGAGGACCTTCATCATCTCCACCACCAGGAAGAACACCAACTAAATTTGTACCAACAGCTTCGAATTGATTGAGAACAAGAGATTGAGCACCGGCACCAACTGAAACTATTACTATAATTCCAGTTACTCCAATAACAATACCAAGTAAAGTCAAAAAAGCGCGCATCTTATTTACAAGAAGTCCGCGAATCGCAAGTTTTATGGTAAGTAAAATATTCATAGTTAACAGCTTTCGCATACACCATCACGAATTTTTATTGTTCGCCGGGCATGTGAAGCAACATTATCTTCGTGGGTTACGATCACAAGTGTATGACCTTTTTTATTAAGTTCATCAAATACTTTCATCATTTCATTTGTTGAATTTTCATCAAGATTTCCAGTTGGCTCATCAGCAAGAATTAATAGAGGTTCATTAATTAGAGCACGTGCTACAGCAACTCTTTGTTGTTCACCACCAGAAAGTTCATTTGAAAGATTATTAATTCTATGTCCAAGACCTACTGATTCTAAAGCTTTCTTTGCTCTGGTTATTTGTTCTTTTTCAGGGAATCCTGCGTAAATCATTGGAAGTCTAACATTGTCTAATGCTGATGTTCTTGGTAGTAAATTAAATGCTTGAAATACAAAACCAACCTTTTTATTTCTAATGTCAGCAAGTTCATCATCGTTAAATTTACTGGTGTCTTTCCCTTCAAAAATATATTTTCCTTCATCTGGTGTGTCTAAAAAGCCCAGGATATGCATTAGGGTTGATTTGCCGCTACCTGAATGGCCCATTATAGTAACAAACTCTCCTTCATGAATTTCAACATCAACACCTTTAAGAACCTCGGTTTTTACACTGCCGGTTACATAGGTCTTTCTTAGTCCTTTAGCATATAATAAAGGTTCTTTTTTCTTGTTCATCTCTTTCCTGTTATTTTACAAAGGTAATGATTTTATCGCCTTCTTTCAATCCTTCAGTAATTTCAACATATTGATCACTTTCTAAACCGGTTTTAATTTGTACTTTTTTTGGTCCTCCATTTAATACTTCAACATATCTTAGACTGTCTTCATACTTTACTGCTCTTGTAGGGATTATTAATACATCTTCTTTTTTATCTGTAATTATTTCAAGATTAGTAGTCATCCCAGATTTAAGTCTTGGATCATCAATATCAAAAGCAGTTTTTATTCCATAGTAAATTACCCCTTGAATTACTGTTTCAGCAGGATCAATATAAATTACTTCTCCGGTAAGTTTTTCAGTAAAATCAAATGCATCTATGGTCATTTCAACTTTGTCACCTATATCTAACTTAATAACATCGGTTTCAGGAACATTAGCTTCGACAATTAACTGGTCAGCTTGAATTGATAGGAAAGGGGATAGGGAAGTTTCAGTTAATGCAATATTTTCACCTACTTTGCCATATATAAAGGTAATAAGACCATTAATTGGGGCATAAAGTTGGCTGTCTCCTAATGAATTCTGAGCTAATTTAAGAGCAATTTCAGCTTGTGAAATTTGAGCTGAAAGTGGGGCAAGGTCTACTGACCTTGCAGGAGATCGTTTTAAGCTTAGCATTGCTTTTGCTGATTCATAAGCAGCATTTTTCAAAGCTAAAAAAGCTTCTGCATTTTGTTTTGCGGTATCAGCATTTATTATAGCCTGATCAAGATTATGTTCAGCTTGATTCAATGCGTTTTCAGCTTGGTCGATTTGAACTTGATAAGAAAGCTTTAACGTCTCGATATCTTGGGTTGAGCCTGTTGTTAAAGTAAGGATTGTCGTTTTTATATCTACTAATCTAAGTGCAACAGTAGATAATGCTGTTGATTGATTAGAGATGGTTAAAAGTAAATCATCTAAATCATTTCTGTTTACTGCTAGATTTTCAAGCGCTATACCAATTTGTGATAATAATAAGGACATACTGTCTCCAGCAGCCGATGCAGTTGCAATGACTAAATCCATTTGGTCATGTGAAGTACCGCTGCCTAGAGTTTGAAAGGCCGCTAATGCAGCTTCGTAATCGGATTTAGCTGGGGTATAATATGCATATTTAATAGTATTTTTTGTATGCTGTGATAGATAATAATAACCAGTACCTTTAATCCCTATTGTTTGTTCAGCTAATAATAAAGCATCCTGCAATTCAGTTAAAAGTGAGTCTATTTGAAGTTTTGCACTATTATAGGCACTTTCTAATGCTATTGTTTGAGTATTGTCACCAGCAAGATTAAGTTTTTCCAGTTCTTTTTCAGCTAATTCAACAGTGTTGTCATAGTCTTTTTGAGTTTTATCAAAATCTATTTCAGCAAGGTCTATATTTGAGGCACTAATTGATTTTGTATTTGCAAGTTCAACTTCTGCTGCGGCAAGTGCTGCTTGTGCACTTAATACCTCTGCTTCTGCAATTAATATTTCTTCACCTTTAGCACCAGCTTGCGTTTGGTTGTATTGAGCTCTGGCATAATCAAGATTAGCCTGCATTCTTGCAACTTCTAAAGAAAGAGAGTCGTTTTCCAATACTGCCAAAAGATCTCCTTTTGATACTTCTTCGCCTTCTTCAACAAATATATCCTGAACAGTACCTGTTTTTTGAAAATGAAGTTTTAGTGAAGGGTCAGCTTTAATGCTTCCTGTTACTGAAACAGTTTGAATAATATCTCCTTTAACTGCCTCAGCTAAAACGTATTCTTCCTCTTCACCCTGAAAGAACATAAAATAACCTACAACAGCTGCAATCCCAGCTATTACCGAATATTTAAGCCA
>JBHPJE010000029.1:0-5202 GCA_042568205.1 Patescibacteria group bacterium | reverse complement strand
TCGATGATGCAGGATAAAGATTTATATGATCAAAGCAAAAATGCAGTAACTTTAATGACTTTACATGCTTCAAAAGGTCTTGAATTCCCAATTGTATTCATTTCAGGAGTTGATGAAGGATTAATTCCATACGAATTCGACGAAGGAATTAATGAAGAAGAAGAACGTCGACTTTTTTATGTTGGAATGACCCGCGCTGAAGAAGAATTGCATTTAATTTATACAAAAGAACGAAATTGGTTCGGTGAAAAAACTGAAATGACTAAGTCACGATTTTTACAAGATATTCCTACGGAATTAGTTCAGGAAAAACTTCAGGAAAAGAAACTCCGCGAAAAGAAAAAAGAAGTACCTGATGAACAGGAAAGTTTATGGTAAAATAATTATATGAATATTTTTAATCCAAAATTTAGGGAAGCAAGAGCTAGATGTAAAGATTGGAGAGAATACAGAATGTTGCAAACGGTAAATGAAGAAGAAGCAATAGCTGAAGAAACAGATCCTAGTATGATCCCAGTTTTTCCTGAAATATCAGAAAATTGTGATCTTGTTTTGGAATGGGGGGAAGAAGAATCTGCGGGGTGAGTGTCTACACACCAACTATCCTGAAAAATCAAGTCAATATGCATGATTTCGCTTGTTTGTTTTGGTATAATTTTGATATAAATTATACCAAATAAATATGAATATTCACGATAAATTTGTCTACCATGGAAAGCACGCCAAAAAACATATCAACGAATGCAAAATGTTGTTGCCTGAAATTGATAGGGACCGAATATGGGAGCAAAAAGGTTACGGATCGATTTATGAATATGCTGCAAAGTTGGCATGTTTGAGTCGGGGACAGGTTGATGATGCTTTGAGGATAATGCGAAGGATTGAGGATAAGCCAGAATTGATTGAAGTTGCTCGGGTGAAAAGTATAAATGCTGTGAGGCCGGTTGCTGCAATTGCAACAAAAGAAGATGCTGGGGAATGGGCAGAGAAAGCTGCAAAAATATCTAAACATACACTTGAATTGCATGTTCGGGAATCCCGTACCGGTACGGAAAAACAGGCCAATACAATCGAAATGGAGTTGAGTCAAGAAATTGAAGATGAGTTGAAGACTTTAAAAGGATCTGGGGATTGGGAAACTTTGATGCGCGAGTTATTGGAGGCGCGAAAAAAACTTCACGAACAAGAAAAACCTCAAAAAGTCGAGAATGCGAAACGATATATGCCAAAAGCAATCGAAAAATGGGTAATCAAAACAACAAACGGACAATGTTCAAAACCTGGCTGTTATAAGCCATATTATGCATTGCATCACAAAGATCCTTTTTCAGAAAATCATGTGCACGACCCTGATCGAATAGAACTTGTATGTAAAGAACACCATGAACTTGAACATCAGTCCGAATCTTTTGTAGATAAGATGTTTAGAAATTATATGTTTGAGGGCGTCGCTTCATCCTTCTAAAATTTCTTGAGCACGCCTGCGAGTTCTTTGTGCGGCTTGCCAGTCTTTTTCTTCATATCCTTCAGGAAATAAATTTGCAAAAACTTCTTCAGTTTCTGTAACTATTAATACTTTTCTTGCATATTCTTCTGATAAAGTTGTTAGACCTAAAACAACTGCTGGCATAATTACCGCATCAACTCTTTTTTCTTCTAATTGTGGTTCTGTTTCTGATACCATAATTAATAAATTATAAACTCCTAAGTCCTTCAAATCTAACTAGCTCAAGTGCGGTTTGTTCACCGAGCATTTCTTTTGAAAGTGCGTCGTCGTAGTCTGAATCGTAGACTACTTTTGTGATACCTGCGTTGATAATCATTTTTGTGCAGATGCTGCATGGGTGAGTGTTGCAGTAAAGTGTTCCGCCTTCGATGTTTATACCGAATTTAGCTGCTTGGGTAATCGCATTTTGTTCTGCGTGTGTTCCTCGGCATATTTCGTGACGTTGCCCTGAAGGAATTCCCATTTTTTCACGTAGGCAGCCACCTAATTCAGCGCAATGTTTCATTGTACGAGGTGCGCCGTTGTATCCTGCAGTTAATTGTTGGTTATCTTTTGATATTACAGATCCGACTTTTCGTCTTAAACAAGTCGATCTTTCAGCCCAGTTAGTTGCGTTGCCCATAAAAACTTCGTCGAATGAAGGACGCTTAGTTCCATCGATTATTCCTAATAAATGTTCGATTTTTTTCTCAACTTCTTCTAAAGTTCCTTCATTTACTATTAAAAAGTTCACCATTTCTAAACATTTTGCTACTTGTTGTCCGTCTTTTGGTTGATCTTTTCCTTTTTCAATATCGAGTTTTGCTAAAACATCTTCTTCAGTCAATTTATCGCCTTCGCGTCCACGACTAAGAACTCTTTCAACAATTGTTTCAGGACTAGCAGAAATTCCAACTAAATAAAAATCAGGTAAAGCTTTTAGTTCCTTTGCCTCCATTGGATTTCGGATTCCATCAATTACATATTTTTTATCTGGATTTGCTTCGATTTCTTTGCGGACTTCACGAGAAAAATGCGCAGATCCGAACTTTGCACGTAATTGGTTGCCGATTTTTTGTAAATTATCACGAGTATGTTCTAAACCTTGATCAGTTGCTGCTTTTCTAACAACATCTGATAAAGAAATATAAGTAAAACCCTTATTTTGAAGGATATTTGCAAGCTCGCCTTTACCACAGGCAAGATATCCAGTTAGTCCGATATGCATAGTCAGTTCTTTAAAATACGTTAGCAGTGTAGTACTTTTAAGCTCTTTTCTGCAATACCTTTTTATTAAAGTAGAATAATAATAAGAATGCTAGAATTGAAGTTCCTCCAGTGATAAGTAATGGTAAATAATATCCATAATGTTCTCCAAGAGGCCCAAAAATAAATGAGCCAATAGAGATTCCAAGTATTGAAGTTAAAGAGACTATACTTGAGTTCCCGCCAATCCTTTCAATATTGAAAATTTTAACAATTCCATAAAAAATACTAAAAATCATAGCTCCATCACCGAGTTCATGAACGCATCTGAATATATAAGATATCCAAACATCACTTTGAATAGAAAATAGTATATGACCAATCCCTGAGACTAATAATCCAAAATAAAATACATGTTTTGGATCCATACCTTTTTGCACTTTCTTTCCAAAATAAATTTCACCAACAGCCAAAAATACTATTGCTGAAGCTATATATAGCCCCATCGTTCCTAAATCCAACTGAAAACTATCTTTTAAAAACAAACTATAAGAAGTCATTTCAGCTCCGTAATGCAAACTAAATAAAAACACAATTAACATAAAAAACAGCACTTCTTTTTTAAAAATATCGCGCTTATATTCGAATAATTTAAATTTAAAAGTTTGGGTGATTGGAAGAAACAAAGATCCTAAAGCTGTAATTATAAATAAAATAATTATTGCAGTAAGAGTAGCTTCAAAACCAAATGAATTAATCGCATTTCCACCTACAACAATTCCTATAAGAGATAAAAATGAAACAATTCCTAAATATTTACCAATTTGACTTGAGGATTTTGCTGGATCAACAACTCTAAAAGCTAATGAATCAATTGAAAGGCTGAATAAATTCTTCCCAAGTCCACCTAAAACAAATGCGAAACCTAATATAAATGCATTAGTAAGCGTTAATAGACCAGTATAATAAACAATACTTAAAATAAGGGCATATAAAACTATTTTTTTAGATTTAATTCTGTCATTTGCCATTCCTGTTGGAAGTGTACTTATAATCGAAACTAGGTTTGCAAGTCCAATAAATAAGCCAATATGATAGCCGGAAAAACCTTTGCTCATCAAATAAATTGGCAGATACAACCCAAATAAACCATAAATAAATGAGTGTAAAGATTTAATAGCTGTTGGAAGTGCTAGAGAGTTTTTCGTAACCATTGCTTGGATTTTGAGTTTAAATCATTATAATGAGTCCGTTACAATTAATAACTTATATATGAAGAAATTACTATCAATTTTTACGCTGAGCATTTTGGCTTTTAGCAATGTTGCATTTGCAGAAGATCCTGACATTATTCTCGAACCAATGGAACTTGAACCAATTAATACTGTCCAAATGGAGTTTTTGAGAGAACCAATGGAATTTGAACCAATTCCTCTTGAACCTTTCCCAATGGATCCAGATGATCCTTATACTGACGATCCTTCAATTCAAATTGATTTAGATTTTGAATTACTTGAGGATGGAAGACCAGCTTTAAATTGGACTAGATACAATGGTCCTAACTTTCTTCATTATAAAATTGTACATGATCAGGATGATCCAAATTTATATTATCCTGAATTTGGTTTTATCCATTTTTATGAAGATCAAAACAAAACCGGTTATATTTGGGATGAACAATTACCAGTAGGTGAAAATTTTCTGCGTGTTTGTGTAATTACAACTGATGATCGACGTGGTTGTAGTAATACAATTAGTCATTTTATGTCTCAAGCATTTTATGAAAATTTAGATAGAGAGCGTGAAGAAATGATGCGTGAAGATCCAGATCCTAGAGAAGATGATCGAATTTTAAATGATGACCAAAGAGAAAAGTTAGCTGATATTAAAGATAAATTAGCTGGAGAAAATAATGGAAAATCTTTTAAGCTCGGTGGATGGTTATGGCAAAATATTGGAATAATTTTAGCAATTATTGCAGTACTTCTTGCTGCTACTGGATTTACTTTTGCAGCTAAACGTAAGCAAAAATCGATTTCTAAGTATATGAATCAAATTGACGACACTTATACTGAATATAAGATGAAAGCTAAACGTTGCGAAGCTGAATTATATCGTTTGAAAGATATTGTTGATGATGAATTGAAGTCAGGAAAAATCGACGAGGGTGCATATAAATTATTAATGCATAGAATAGAAAACTATATGATTGATATCCAAAAACAGATTGTTAATGAAAAATTTGGAGGACTTCCAGGATCATTAAAAGAAGAGATGTTTAAAATGATGGAGGATGGTGAAATTACTGAGAATGAAATGGATACAATGAAAAAACTAATCAAAAGATCAGAACTCTCAGCAACTGAACAAGACAGCCTGTTAGCTCAAATGAGAGACTTCAAAAAACAAGACGAAGCAATGAAACGAAAAGGGAAAAGCTAGTTAATAAAGTAAACAGTTACCATTAGAATTGTCGCATAGATTCCCCATAGTAAATATGGCACCAGGAG
>JBHPJE010000028.1:0-6696 GCA_042568205.1 Patescibacteria group bacterium | reverse complement strand
CTAATTTTTACTTCTCTAAACTCTAAATCTGTATGAATACCACCGAAAACGAAGGTCCAGATAAGGATTTTATTGAGCAGGTCGTTAAGCTCATTGTTGAAAATCCAGACCAGGTTAATGTTACTCGTGCTGTTGATGAAATGGGCGTTTTAATTACGCTTCAGGTTTCAAAAGACGACATGGGAAAAATTATTGGTAAGAATGGACAAACTGCTAAGTCTTTGCGTATACTGTTACGGGTGATTGGTTCTAAGAATAATGCTCGTGTGAATCTTAGGATTATTGAACCTGAAGGCAGTGAAGTAGCTCCGGAGAAACCGGAAGAAGCTTAAGCCCAGACTTACAATTTAAACCAAATTTGATATGAATGAATCAACCTCAATCATTGAGGCTGCGCAACGTTATGACCTAGTTGAGATTATTAACATCGGACTTGCTTATGCAATTGTTGTTGCTGGTGGCTTATCGGTTGTGTTTATTTTTATTGGAGGTATCTCATTTATTTTATCAGGTGGACAGGAAGAAAAAATTAAAACTGCAGTAAGTACTATTAGATATTCGATTATTGGACTTGTTGTTACATTGCTATCAGTGTTTATTGTAGGAACATTAGGAAGAATAATCGGACTTAATGTAATAAAATATATCGATTTTGGTCAGATAATTGAGACGATAACGAGCTTTGGAGATCAATTTGAGGGAACTAATAGTTTAGATTAAGCAGAAGCTTTGCATGATCTAACGATGAATTTCCAATCATATGGGAATTTGTGTGTTTCGAGTGCTCTTACAACTGCAGCGAAGATTTCCCATTCGTTTGCATTTTGATAAACAAATGCGTTTCCGCTTTCAGTATTAGGATTGTAATCTACGACTGAAGGATCTAATTCTTGAGTGATTGGTACTACTCCGTTTTCCCATGCTTTTTTAACTTTGTCGTGGTTTTCATTAATTAAAATCACAATATTTGCCTTAACAATTGCTTTATCAAAGTCTTCTTCATCTAAAATTTTAGCGTCGAGGTGAGCAAGACCTTCTTGTAAGGTATTGTAAACTTCATTTTTAATCGAGGTAGCAACATAAATGATCGGAGTCTTCGGAATTTTAGAAGTTTTAGAAGTTTTCTCCTCGTTATTTAAAGTTTGGCTTTGCATGAGTTTGTTTTTTATTTTCTCTATATTATAGCAAAAAACAGCTATTTTTGCTATCCCTTATAATTGACAGCTTTGTACTGTGTGATTTAATAGAGCCATGTTAAAAAAGCTTATAATTGTAGATGCAAATTCGCTAATTCATAGAGCATTCCATGCTTTACCCCCTTTCAAAACCAAAAAAGGCGAACTCGTGAACGCTGTTTATGGCTTCTACTCAATATTAATCAACATTTTGACTAGAATTAAGCCTGATTATTTAGCTGTGTGTTTTGATGTTAAAAAGAAGACTTTTAGGCATGAAGTTTACAAGGAATATAAGGCAAAAAGGGTAAAAGCTCCTGATGAACTTTATGCCCAATTTGATCGAATAAAAGAGCTTTTAAACATTTTAGAGTTTCCAATTTTTCAAAAAGAAGGCTTTGAAGCTGATGATGTGATTGCAACAGTGGCAGATAAGGTTGAAACAGATCCAAACATTCATGTTTATGTTGTAACAAGTGATAAAGATGCACTTCAATTAGTTAATGATCAAACATTTGTTGTGAGTCCTGCAAAAGGTGGAACTGATAATAAAATTTATAATCCAGAAACTGTTGTTGAAAGATTTGGATTAACTTCTGATCAGATAATAGATTTTAAAGCAATAATGGGAGATAATTCTGACAATATTCCAGGTGTTGTGGGTATTGGAGAGAAAGGTGCGACCAATCTTTTACAAAAATATAAAACATTGGATGGAATTTATGAAAATCTTGATGAAATAACTGGAGCAACTCATAAAAAACTGAGCGAACAGAAAGAAGGGGCTTATTTCAGCCAAAAACTCGTTACTTTAGTGCATGATGTTCCAATTGATTTCGACCTTGAAAAAACCAAATATAATCCAGAGGATTTTGGGAAAGCTTTACCGCTGTTTGAAGAACTAGAATTTAGATCGCTAATTGGGCGGCTTCAAAAAATATTACCTTACAAGCCGAAAGAAGAAGACAAACCAGTTCAGGCGAGTTTATTTTAGTGTACACATAATTAGTTCAATTTGGCTTAAATTAGCCTTGCATTTAATATCGTTTTCGAGTATATTCCTTTCGCAGGCTTATTAAATAGGTCTTTTTATTATCATTTTTCTCTAACTAATGGCAAAATCACGCATTCTTGCCAGCCTCGACATCGGTAGTTCCAAGATTAGAACTGTTGTGGGAACTCTCGAAGAAAAAAGCTCAACTCCGAATATTATCGGTGTTGGTGTCACGCCTTCGGCTGGCCTTCGAAAAGGTTCGGTAATAGACGTAGAAGAGGCAATTAACAGCATCTCGACTTCCCTTGAAGATGCAGAACGTATGGCTGGTGAACCTATCAACCATGTGTTTTTAGGTATTGGCGGAAGTCACATTGAATCAATGAACAGTAAAGGAGTTATTGCTGTTTCTCATGCGGGTAATGAGATCACAGAAGACGATGTAGACAGAGTTTTAGAAGCTGCTCAGGCAGTTTCAATACCAGGAAATAGAAGAATTTTAAGAATTATTCCAAAATCATTTACAGTTGATGAACAAAAAGGCATTAAGTATCCAGTTGGAATGACTGGAATCCGCCTTGAAGTTGAAGCTCATATTGTTACTGGGCTTGTTCCATCAATTAAAAATATTGAAAAGTGTGTATTGCAGGCTGGTGTTGATATTGATGATATCATCCCTACTTCGCTTGCTGCGCCTGAAGCAGTTTTGACTAAACGTCAGAAAGAATTAGGTGTTGTTTGTGTTGATGTTGGATGTGGTGGAGCCTCAGTTTCAGTATTTGAAGAAGGTTCTACGCTTCATACAGCAGTTTTGCCAGTTGGCGGAGAAAGCGTTACAAATGACATTGCAATTGGACTTCGAAGTTCAATTGATACTGCAGAAAAAATTAAAATTGAGTATGGTAGTTGTGTTCCTGAAGATATTAATGACAGAGAAACTATTGATTTAAGTCTAGTAAGTAAGATTGATGCTCACAGTGTTTCTAAGAAGCACATGGCTGAAATCATTCAAGCTAGATATCATGAAATTTTTGTATTAGCTAAACAAGAATTAGCAAAGATTCACCGTGATGGAATGCTTCCAGCTGGTGTTATTTTGACTGGTGCCGGAGTTAAGATGCCAGGTTGTATTGACCTTGCACGTGAGACTCTGAATTTACCTGTACAAATTGGTTTCCCGCAAAATTTTGACGGGGTTGTAGATAAAATTGATGATCCAGCTTATGCTACTGCAATCGGGCTATTAATATGGGGCTCTCGATTGGAGACTCGACAATATGGATTTCAATTTAAAGGATTAGGGCTTAAGAAAGCCTTTAGTGGTGTCAAAGATTGGGCTAAAAGTTTACTCCCATAAAATCTTATTGACATTATGACAAAAATCAACCAATATAAGCCCCCTTTATACATATTTTACAATTTTATGCTCTAAAGCACACCAACTATGGATGATAAATCACAATTAAGAAATTTATTCTCTGCCAAAGCATCATCAGGACGAACTCCTGCGGTTAGTACGCAAGAAGTTGTTCCAGAGATGACTCCAGTTGCTTCTATTAAGGTAATCGGCGTTGGAGGAGGCGGAACAAACGCTACTAATCGAATGATTAAGGCTAACCTCCGAGGCATCGAGTTCATTGCTGTTAATACTGATGCACAGGCTCTATATCACTCTGATGCTCCTACCAAGATTAATATTGGTAAAGCTACTACTAAAGGACTTGGAGCTGGATCTAATCCAGACATTGGTAGACAAGCTGCAGAAGAATCATCAGATGAAATTAGAGAAGCAATTGATGGAGCTGATATGGTTTTCATCACATGTGGTATGGGAGGCGGAACCGGAACAGGTGCTGCTCCAGTAATCGCTGAAATTGCTAAAGAACAAGGAATTTTAACAGTAGGTGTTGTTACTAAACCATTTGCATTTGAAGGTCACAGACGAAAAACTCAAGCAGACGAAGGACTAGAAAACTTAAGAACTAAAGTAGACACTCTAATCACTATTCCAAACGACAGAATCCTTTCAATTATTGATAAAAAGACTCCAATCACCGATGCATTCATGGTTGTTGACGATGTATTAAGACAAGGTGTGCAAGGTATTGCAGACTTAATCACTGTACATGGAATGATCAATGTGGATTTCGCGGATGTACGAACTGTTATGGAAAACGCAGGAAGCGCATTAATGGGAATTGGATACGGAACAGGAGAAAGCAGAGCAATTGAAGCTGCTAAAGCTGCAATTGAGAGTCCATTACTTGAATTATCAATTGATGGAGCTAAAGGTGTGTTATTCAACATTACAGGTGGAAATGACCTATCAATGTTCGAAGTTGATGAAGCTGCAAGAATCATCACTGAAGCAAGTGATGCTGAAGCAAATATCATCTTTGGTGCGGTCATTAATGACTCTTACACTGGAGAAGTTAAAATTACAGTAGTTGCTACTGGATTCGACACTTCAGCACGTGATTCAGCAGCATTTAGAAGTCACTCAGGAATCAATCCAATGGTTCCAAGTACTACTATGCCAAGCAGAACACCTAGCACTACAACAACTCCAAGCTTACCTAGATCAAACTCAGAACCACAACCGGTTATGAAAGGTAATGCAGAAGACGAACTAGATATCCCAGCGTTTATTAGAAAGAAGATGGGTTAAGGAGCAGTGTGAAAATGAAGAATTAAAATAGACCGCCAAGATGGCGGTCTATTTAGTTGTGAGGATTGAATTATGCCAATAAGAAGTCTGGGCCATTACCTTGAAGTTGCGCATAAGTATATGTGCCTTGATCTACACCTTTTGCATCGTACGCAATGTATTCATTTAAATCTTCAGTTAATCCAAATTCCGCTTTTAACTTTCCATCTGAACCTCTAAGTGAAAGAACACCATTCTCGATACTTGGATTCAATTCAGGATAAGCTCCTTGTAGTGAATTAGCAAGTTTATTAAGTTTTTTACCTGCTGTAGCTAAGTAATCAGCATACATTTCTTGAGCTGCACCTTTAGGTTTCATTTTTCCGCCTTTCATTGCATCCCACATTGATAACAATTGATCATCTAATTTTTTCTGTTTTGGATGATTAACTGCAATTTCAGTACTTCTAGATCTTCCAACATATTTATGAAGATATTTTCGTAATGGAGCATTACCTTTAAGATATTTAGATTTAGTATTCAACCATAAAGCAGCTTCATCTGGATTTTTTACAGCTTTTTCTCTGTAAACATTGTATTCTCTTAAGATTGCTCGTGCAGTTTTAGCATCGGTTCGAGCAAATAATACAATAATTGCATGAAGTCTCTTTTCAGCTGGAGTAATTTGATTCACTTTTCCAATTGCATCAGCAAATCTGTTTTTTTGTTTAAAAGCACTAACTATGTCACTTAACAAAGATGGTGCTAAACCAATTTGTTTAAGCCCTTTATTAACTAAAGATACTACTTTGTTTGTAGCCATAGCTTTTGCCATTTCATCTTGTTGTTTCTTTGTCATATCAGCTAAAGCTAATTTAGGCTCAATCTGCTTATGTTCAACTTTAAAATGAACTTTATCTTTATATCTAGCCCAGTCTTTACCTAAAGCTTTTTTAAGAGCAGCTAAAATAACTCGTTTTTTAGCATCAACTCTCTTTTTTGAAAGTCTATCATTTACACTCTTATAACCCTCAACACTAGTATTACCAGTAAGAGTTAAATAAACTTCTCCAGATTTCTTTAGTCTTGGTAAGATATGTTCTTTTACCCAAGCTTCAGTTCTAGCAAGCGAAGTTGGACTTTCAGGATTGGCTTTATTTTCAAGATAACCAGTAGTAAGGACCTCTCCTTTACCTGCCATTAAATTTACTCTTTCAACTTCATCTTTGATATAATTATCTATTGCCTTATCAACATCTGCTTTTAGTTTTTTAAGAAGAGGATGACCATCTTTTAATAAACCTTTATCTGTCCATGCCTCAGGAGCAGTTAATAAAGCTTTTCTTACATCTTTTGATAGATCTTGTGATACTCGCGCAGCAAGAGATCCTATGCTAGCAATAAATTTAGCAGAAAGTTTATCAGAAACTTTCATAACTTTTTCCATAGCACTAGCTCCAACAGCTAAATCAAATGTTCCTGGTTGGTTTTCTTTACCAAAATAACTGTCTAAATGTTGTTCTCTACTTTTAATAACTGATTCAACCTTCGAATGAAGCGCTGTAGATAACTTTAAAATTGCTTCCTGCATATAATTTTTCAGAAGCTCTTTTTGCTTAGCAAGTCCAAGTGTTCCAGTGTTAGCATCTGAAAGAATTGATTTCCATTTTTTTTCTAATTCTTTTCCTTTTCCAAACATTCTTGCACTAAAATCAGCAAATAAGTCCATTGATTTTTCGTCTCCAACAAGGTCTTTAAGCGTATGCCTTAAAGAACTATCCGCCATGTCTTTAACGCTATCTTTTCCTGTTTTAGCTACATCTTCTTTTGCAGCTTCTTGCTTTTCTTTTAGAGATTTATTAACTTCTATTGGCCCAATC
>JBHPJE010000027.1:0-6870 GCA_042568205.1 Patescibacteria group bacterium | reverse complement strand
TAAATTCAAATGGATCACCCTCAACCTGAGGACCTGCTCCGCCTAAATCAACCGTACTTGGTAAACCTGGTAAATCTGCCATTTGTAATTTTTATTTTTATTTCACTAATAATTATAACACGAAATGGATTTTAAATCAAGCGCTTAGTGGCTTATTTGTGCTATAATGCGTCCGCTATGCATTACATTGAACAGACAAAAAATTGGGCGGAATTCAGAAAGTCAGCTAAAAGTGAGAATTTCTATGAAATTGACGGGATTTTTGTGCAAAAAATGCCCTTACCTATGGGCAAATGCTGGCTTTACGTTAATCGTGGAGAGATCCTTGATTTAACTGATTTAGCAAAACGTACAGGAGCTGTTTTCGCGCGATTTGAACATCCTTATCAAAAACACGATTTCGATAAACGTTTGCGACCGGCCCACGCACATTATCAACCAGACACAACTTTAATCATCGATCTCACAAAATCCGAACACGAAATTTTAGCCCAAATGAAACAAAAAGGCCGATACAACATCCGACTTGCTGAAAAAAAAGGAGTTGCGATCAGCGAATCAAGTGACGCCAGCAAATTCTTCAAAATCCTAAAACAAACAACTGAGCGTGATAAATTCTCAGGGCACAATAAAGAGTTCTACCAAAAAATGATCGAAATGGTGGATGGAGCAAAACTCTATTATGCTGAGTATGAAGGCCAAATCATCGCTGGAGTGATCGCAACTTTTTATAAAGACACTGCAGTTTATTATTATGGCGCATCATCAAACGAACATCGAAATGTCATGGCTCCATATCTTTTACAATGGCACACAATTCGCGAGGCAAAATCAAAAGGCTGCAAATATTATGACTTTTTAGGAATCGCTCCGGAAGGGGTGGCAAATCATCCATGGAAGGGTGTGACTGCTTTTAAACGTAAATTTGGAGGAGAAGTTTACGAATATGCTGAAGCCAAAGAGCTTGTATTTAAGCCATTTTGGTACTTTGTGATGCGAGTGGTGAAATGGGTGCGAGGACTTATTTAATTTTATTTCTCAATACTTTCAAATCAATTAAATGTCTATTAACTAACAATTTAATAGCGTTGTTAAATTCTTTTTGATGCTCGTATGCTCCAGTTTTTGGTTCCAGTTTATTCCCTTGTCTTCCAAAAAATGCGCGAATTGAGTTTTTATCAGTTGATGTATAGCTAAGGGCACCTTCTTGAACAAAGCTCTCTCTAGCATCTCTAATTGTTAATCTTATTTGTATTTTTAACATTGCATAAACACCTTCAATCTTAGTTTTAAGAGTTGTTAATTGGCTCTTTCTGTATGCATCTTTTTCACTTACACTATCAATTTCTTTATTAGCCCGATTTAATGCTGCATAATAAAACTTATTGAATCTTGTAAGTTCTTTTGTAGGTACTGATTTTGAATCAAAGTGTGTTTTATAAAATTCAATGGCTACTTTCTCGCCCTTTTTATATTGTGGAGTTTTTTTAATTTTATCTCCAATGCTTTTTGCTTCTGGATTTCCCATATTTTTTATTTTTACTGCCTATATTTTAACATATTTAGATAACTTCGTCAACTCGGTCGATAAAAAGAATGCCGTCGAGATGGTCTGTCTCATGCTGGATAACACGAGCGTTCAATCCTTCAAGATCGAGGATGTGATTATTATTTTTTAAATCTTTATATTTAACTCTTACAAATTTATGACGAGTAACCGGCTTGAAAAGTTCAGGGAGACTTAGGCAACCTTCTTCGCCTTCCTCGAGTTCGTCATTGGTAAATTCTACTACTGGATTTATCATTGTAATAAGACCTTCGTGGTCAGTGCCCTGATTGATTGTTGTGATAAACATTCGCTTATTTACACCAACTTGAGGGGCAGCAATACCAAGTCCATTATTAGCGTTCATTGTTTCAAGCATATCCTTGGCAAGTTTTTTTATGGATTTATCAATATTATCGATTGGTGTCGACTTTTCTCTTAAGATAGGATTATCTGAACCGGTTTGTATTTTTAGAACTGTCATGATAAATCTGCTTTAGGAGCCTCAAAGTTTTGCTCAAGATATGATCTTATACAACCTTCTATGTCGCCGTCAAGTACTTCTTCTACTTTTGAAGTTTCATATTTTGTTCTGTGATCTTTTACCATTGTATATGGATGAAGAACATAGCTTCGAATTTGGCTTCCCCACTTGATTTCTTTACGTCCGCCTTTGATTTCATTCAAATTTTCAGCTGCTTGCTCTTGCATTAATTGCTGCAATTTTGCATGAAGAATTTTCATAGCATGTTCCTTATTTTGAAGTTGAGAACGTTCATTTTGACACTGAGTAGTGAGGCCTGTAGGGATGTGTGTAATTCTTACTGCTGAATCAGTTGTATTTACTGATTGCCCACCATGCCCACCTGCTCTAAAAGTGTCTATGCGTAGGTCATTTTCGTCTATATCAAGCGCTTTACTCATGTCTATCTCTGGCAAGATCTCGATCAATGCAAATGAAGTCTCACGAGTATGTTTTGTGTTAAAAGGAGACAATCTAACCAGCCTATGAACGCCATTTTCTGACTTCAAATATCCATAAGCAAGATATCCTTTTATCATAATAGTCGCAGATTTGAGACCAACCTCTTCACCATCAGAGCGATCAAGTATTTCGGTTTGAAATCCGCGTTTTTCTGCATATCTTAGGTACATTCTTAAAAGCATATCTGCAAAATCCATTGCATCTTTTCCTCCAGTTCCTGCATGGATAGAGAGAATTGCATTATTTTTATCATAATCTCCACTTAAAAACGAAGTGATAACAAGGTCTTTCCACTTTTGATCAAATTTCTCAACCATTTTGTGCAATTCTTCAGCTCCTTTGGGGTCATCTTCAGGAGAAGTCACCTCAACAAGCCCTAAAAGCTCATCGCAATCACGTTCAATTGTCTCCCAATTTTCAATAATTTTCTGAAGTTCTGAGACTTCTTGGCTGATCTTTTGCGCCTTTTCATTGTCATCCCAAAAACCCTGCTCATTCATAAGAGTTTCAAGCTGTGTTGCGCGATCTTTAAGCTCATTTGGATCAATAGTTTTAAGAGCTTTCGCGATTTCAGACTTAGCTAATTCAAGTTTTTCTTTAAGTTCGTGCATAGTGTTCTAAGTATACTTATGCACGCGGGTGATTACAATTCAACTATTATTTTTTGCATGTTTTCTGTATGATTTATCCGCTATGAGCACAGCCAGAAAAATACTATCAAATACAGCTTTTCAGATAATGGGACGAGCCGGAGTTGGCCTCCTGAGTCTTGCTGTAATTAAGATTATTACTTCATATTTGAGCGTTGGAAAGTATGGTGAATACACGAATGTATACGAATTTTTGGCTTTATTTGCGATCATTGCTGATTTTGGATTATATACAATTGCGGTTAGAGAGATGTCCCGCGACGAGAAAAATATACCGAAGATTTTAGGCAATATTTTGACTATTCGAGTGCTGGTTGGATTGATTGTTTTGGCTGGTGTGATGGTTGGTGGATTTTTGATTCCTTCGCATCAGGGAACGCAAATTCCTTTTGCGATTATGATTGCGACTACTGCTTCATTTGTGGCTTTAATAAATGGAACATTGACCTCGGTTCTTCAAGAGAAGTACAAAATGCAATATGCAGCAACTGCTCAGATTTTTGGTAAAATTATTCAGGTCGGATACATGTTTTTAGTTGCATATGTGCTGTTTACTCTTGATACTGCAACAGGTTTCTACCACTTGTTTGTGGCTGGAGTAATAGGAAATTTCGCAATGCTAGTGTTTACACTTTTTGTGATTCGTCGATATACACCTGTGAGGTTTAGATGGGATGGGGACCGAATTAAATACTTATTAAAACAAGCCGCCCCGTATGGATTAGCACTATTTTTAAGCAATATTTACTTTAGAGCTGATGCAATTTTGGTGTTCAATATTCGAGGAAGAGAAGAAGCAGGACTTTATGGTGTTGCAGCTAGGTTATTGGAAGCTTTGTCGATTCTTCCGATCTATTTCATGAATGCAGTATTGCCAACTTTGACTAGGCATATAAAAGAAAAACGTGATTCTTATAAGCAAATTATTCAATATGTTTTTGATTTTCAATTAATTTTAGCTCTGCCTTTTTTGGTTGGAGGATTTATTTTGTCAGTGCCTTTAATCCATTTAATTGCAAAACCTGAGTTTGTTTCTGGTTTTAATGGATTGGTTAGTGGATCGGATGTGGCGTTGCAGATTGTTTTATTTTCATTTGTTTTGATTGCTCTAAACGTAATCTTCAACTTCACATTAATCGCTATAGGAAAGCAGGCGCAGCTTGTCTGGATAAATGGAATTTGTGCTTTATTTAACGTGATTGCTAACTTAATTGTTATTCCTACTTATGGATTTATCGGAGCTGCATTGGCAACGGTGGCTTCAGAGGTTCTTGTGTTTATTTTAGTATTTATTACCGTCAAACGGTTTCTACCTTTTACAATTCACCTTGGAAGAGCTGCACGAATAGTTTTATCTGTTGGCTTAATGGGAGTTGTTGTTTATTTTCTTCGAGCCCCTACATTTGAATGGATTCAAAACTGGAATATCCTAGTGTTGGTTCCTGTTGGTGCTGCGGTTTATAGCATAGCTTTATTTGCAACAAAAGCAGTATCAAAAGAACAACTTAAGATGTTAAGGAAATAATCCTAACGATGAAACTTCTCATGAATTTCACGGAGCCGCTTATTAGTTACGTGCGTATAAATTTGAGTGGTCGTGATTGAAGAATGTCCAAGCATTTCCTGGACTGATCGAATATCCGCTCCATTTAATAAAAGTTCGGTTGCAAATGAATGCCTTAAAACATGAGGAGTTACTTTTTTAATGATCCCAGCCTTTAAAGCTGCTCCTCTTACAATATTTTGAATAGTCACAGTTGTAAGTCGCTTTTTTTCACTTAAAGTGATGTCATCCCCTTTTCGACTACGACCATGATTAATAAAAAGCGGGTCAAAATTATCATTACGTTCATTTAAATATTCTTTAATAAAAGTACAAGCACGCTCAGACAAAAAAACTATACGTGGCTTTTTGCCTTTACCCCTGACCATAAACTCCTTTCGCTTCAAATCAATCTGAGAACAATTTAAACTCACGAGCTCTGAAACACGAAGCCCAGTCGAATATAAAGTTTCAACAATCGCACGATTACGTAGACCTTTAACGCGGCATAACTGAAAATAATCGCTCGAGTTCTTCTCGAGTCAAATATTCAACAGTTCTCTCTGGAATTTTCTGAAGATCAATTTTTTCGGGAGCAAGAGTTTGGATGTCATTTTTTGTGAGATATTTCAGGAAAGCTCTAAGAGCAATCACATGATAATTCTGAGTTTTGGTGCCCAATGTGCGTCCCCGATCATCTTCGTATCGGTTTAAATAAAGCCGATATTTGTGAATGTCATTCAAACTAATTTGATTTGGCTTTTTGTCCCCATACCACTCCAAAAATCTACCAAGATAGTGTTGATAATTCTCAATAGTTTTCAGAGATTGATTCTTACCAACCTCAACATGCTCTAAAAATTTGCGTAAATGATGAGAAAGTTTGTTCATGTGCTTATTTTACCTCCTGCGAGTATTTTGCACAATAAAAAGGGAACCGGGACACACTATTTAGTATGCCCCGGTTATAGTGTAAGTAGTTTGGAGGATTACATATCGCGAATAAGATCGCACATACCGCAGGCAACACAGCCTGCACGGTCGCGGGAGAGCACACCGTTATCGGTCAGCTTCTCGCCAGCGAACTTGAGCACCCAGAGGAACTCACGCCAGTTAACATCCGGTACGAACGGATAATCAGGCACATCTTCGAAGTAGCGGCCAGCCAAAGGGGACGGGATCACGCCTCGCTTGATCACCTCTTCGATACCTTGCTTCAAGCTCTCCATGGGTTCGGTGCCGACCACGAAGCACGTAGTCACGCGGCCTTTACCGAACACGTTAAGCGCACGCTTGAAAGCCTTGAGGTACATCTGCTTGGTGCAGTACTTGGACTTGCCAGGGATGATCTGCTCGCGGATCTTCTCATCCCAACACTCGAGGTTCATCATGAGACTCGAGCAGCCAGCCTCGCGTAGGCGATTAATCCATACCAGGTTCTCAGGCGGGGTGATCTCGACAGCGATGGGTAGCCGCGGGAAGACCTTGTGAATCTGCTCGATGACTGGAACGATGAGCTCAATACCGCGACCCTGGTTGAAGGTCATGCCACCGTTCAAGGAGAGACCACCATAGTTGTAGTTGTACATGCCAATGGCTTGAAGAGCTTTCACGAAGAGCTCGCCTGACTTCTTGGTGAGCTGCGCGCGGTTCTTGGTGGCAGAGCGATTGATCACGCAGAACCTGCACTCTTCTCCACTCTTGAAGAGATCACAGTTCTCGTAGACAGAGCCAGCGAGTTGCCGGTTATGAGCAATGAGGATGCGAGTGATCTCGATGCCGTCAACTTTCTCGACGTACCACTCAGGCGCCTGCATCACTTCACCCGAAGCCACAACCACGCCACCGCGTTCGATCAGGATACCGAACGGATTCGCCATGTCCCTGGAAATCCTGATCTGAACCTTGCGCTCGAAGTAGAACGGAGCGTTCACCACGATCGGCCCGATCTGCATCTTGCCGCCGCTCGAAAGTCCACCTCGCTTCACGTTAGATGGATTCTGCTGCCTGAAAAGCTCAACTGCAGCGTCATCCACATTAACACCTTGGCACAACATTTGTGCCTTCAACTCGATCAATTGCTCATTCATCATTGTCTCTTCCTCCAAACTGTCAAAGAACGAATAGGCCCTCTTGTAATAAGAAT
>JBHPJE010000025.1:0-7976 GCA_042568205.1 Patescibacteria group bacterium | reverse complement strand
ATAGTGACGAGTAAAAAAATGGATAAAACTTTAGTTTTAACAGTTCACTCATATAAAAACCATCCTAAATATAAGAAGAGATATAGAGTTTCTAAAAAATTCTATGCAGATAATCCAGAAAATAAATTTGAAGAAGGAGATAAAGTTACTATTTATGAAAGCAGACCATTAAGTAAATTGAAAAGATGGACAACAGAAGAACCTCAACCTACTAAAAAATCCTAAATCATGATTCAACCAGAAACTAAATTACAGGTAGCAGATAATACAGGAGCTAAATTAGTACAATGCATTAAAGTACTAGGAGGTTCAAAAAGGCGATATGCGCGAATTGGAGACGTAATCGTTGTATCAGTTAAAGAAGCAGCGCCAAAAGGTATTGTGAAGAAAAAATCAGTAGAAAGAGCTGTAGTTGTAAGAACTAGAAAAGAACTTGGAAGAAAAGATGGTTCATGGATTAGATTCGATGAAAATGCAGTTGTAATTATTAATAAAGATTTACAACCTAAAGGAACTCGTGTATTTGGACCAGTAGCAAGAGAATTACGTGATAGAGGATTTCAAAAAATTATCTCATTAGCACCAGAAGTATTATGAAGATTAAATTAAATGACAATGTGCTTGTTGTAACAGGAAAAGATCGCAATAAAAGCGGGAAAATAATCCGTATAGATGCGAAGAAAGAAAAAGTTGTAGTTGAAAAACTAAATATGAGAACTAAGCACATTAAAAAAACTCAAACTAGACCAGGCAGCAAAATTACATTTGAAGCAGCAATGCCAATGAGTAATGTAATGGTAATCTGCCCTCAATGTAAAAAAACAACTAGAGTAGGATATACGAAGTTAGAATCAGGGAAAAAGCAAAGGGTATGTAAAAAATGTACTGAAGCATTAGATAAAGTAACTACTAAATAATAATTATGGCAAAAGAAATGACCCCTAAAGAACGGTATGAAAAAGACATTGTTCCAAAACTAATGAAAGAATTAGGTATTAAAAACAAGAATGCAGTTCCTAAACTTAATAAAGTTACAGTAAATGCAGGATTAGGAAGTATGTACACTTCAGGAACTAAAGATTTCTCCGAATTTGTTGAAAATTTCAGACATATTACTGGTCAACATCCAGTTGTTAATAAAACTAAGAAAGCAATCTCGAACTTTAAACTCAGAGAAGGAATGCCAAACGGTATAAGCGTTACATTGAGAGGAAAAAGAATGTACGACTTTATTGAAAAACTTGTTCATATTGTATTTCCACGTGTAAGAGATTTCAGAGGGATTTCAGCAAAAGCATTCGATGGAAATGGAAATTATTCAGTTGGACTTAAAGAACACACAGTATTTCCTGAAATTAATCCAGATGATTTAGTGAAAATTCATGGAATTCAAGTATGTATCAATACATCTGCAAAAGATAATGACGAAGGAAGAGCTTTACTAACAGCATTCGGCTTCCCTTTTAAAAAGGCAACTGAAGTTGTAGAAGCTCCAAAAAAAGAAGCAGCAAAACCTGATCCAATCGTTGAAGAACCTAAAGCTGAAGCGCCGGCTGAACCAGCTCCAGAAGAAAAGGCTGAAGACCTACCAGGAGAAACATTACCTGAAACAATTTAATAATTACTTAATTTATGGCTAGAAAAGCACTAATCGTAAAAACTAAGAAAAAACAAGACGAATATATCAAAGCTCTTGAGAAAGGGAAAAAACCTAAATTCCCAACTAGAGTATATAACAGATGTGGTAAATGCGGACGAAATCGAGGTTATATGAGGAAATTTAATATGTGCAGAATATGTGTTAGAGAACTAGCACAAAATGGTAAAATTGCAGGACTTACAAAATCGTCTTGGTAATATCAACTAACTACTAATTAAAAATATGAATACAGACCCAATTGCAGACTATTTAACAAGAATCAGAAACGCAGCAAGAGCGAAGCATTCTTCTACAGTAATTCCTTACTCTACAATCAAAGAAGGTATTACTAAAGTACTCCAAACACGTAAATTTGTAGGAAAATATGAAGTAAAAGAAAATGGAAAATTTAAAGAGCTGGTAGTTGATATTAAACCTTGGGTAAAAGAACCTTTAAATATTAAAAGAGTAAGTAAACCAGGGCAAAGAATTTATTTAAAAAGTAAAGAAATTAAAGCAGTTAAAAATGGTTTAGGAGTAGTAATCCTATCAACTCCAAAAGGAGTTATGTCAGGAGAAGAAGCACGAAAAAATAAACTAGGCGGAGAAGTTCTCTGCGAAGCATTCTAACAATTAACTAACTTAAATAATGTCACGAATCGGAAAATTACCAATAGAGATCCCAAGTGGAGTAACCGTAGAAATGAAAGACGGTATGTGTGTTGTAAAAGGTCCAAATGGAACATTACAGGAAAGAATTCATGAAAGAATTACTGTAGAAATTGGAGAAAAAGAAGTTGTAGTTAAAAGATCTGATGAAGAAAATTTTTCAAGAAGTTTACATGGACTTTCAAGAAACCTTATTGCAAATATGGTTGAAGGTGTAACAAAAGGATATGAAAAACGTCTTGAAATAATCGGTGTAGGTTATAAAGCACAGCCTTCAGGAAGCAAAGTTACGTTGAATCTAGGATTCTCACATCCAATTGAATATGTTGCACCTGAGGGAATTAAATTTGAATTAGATAAAGACAAGAAAAACATATTGATTGTAAGCGGAATAAGTAAACAAATGGTTGGAGAAGCAGCTGCAAAGGTAAGAAGCTACAGAAAGCCAGAACCTTACAAAGGTAAAGGAATTAGATATGAAGGTGAATATGTTCCACGTAAAACAGGTAAAGCAGTAGCTAAAGGTGAATAAATAGAGCAAATTAACTAATAATAATATCAATTAAACTAACTAATAAAGAAATGCCAAGTAAAAAAGATATTGCTAGAAAAAGAAGACATGCAAAAATTGCTAAAATCGCAAAAGGATCACAAGAGCGACCAAGATTAGTTGTATTCAGAAGCAACTTATATACTTATGCTCAACTTATTGATGATTCAACAGGAAAAACTATTGCTGCAGCTTCAGATATGAAAGATACAAAAGCTAAAGGAATTGAAAAAGCTAAAAATGTTGGATTAGAAATTGCAAAAAAAGCTAAAGAAGCGAAAGTTGAAACATGTGTATTTGATAGAAACGGTTACATGTACCACGGCAAAGTAAAAGCAATTGCTGAAGGTGCACGTGAAGGCGGATTAAAATTTTAATAATTAATATTTAACTATAATATGGGAAAACCATCACACCACAAAGGAAGATCTCCAATGAAAGAGAAAAAGGAATTCGAGGAAGAAGTAATTCAGATTGATCGTGTAACAAGAGTAGTAAAAGGTGGACGAAGACTTAGATTTCGAGCAACTGTAGTTATTGGTGATAGAAAAGGAAGAGTAGGAATAGGAATTGGAAAATCAAATGAAGTAGCTGCTGCAATTCAAAAAGCAATTCAAAAAGCTAAAAGATCATTGATTAGAGTTCCTATCTTTAGAGATACAATCCCACACGATATTAAAATTAAGCATAAAGCTTCAAGAATGATTTTACTACCAGCTGGTGAAGGTACAGGTATTATCGCTGGTGGAGCGGTGCGTAAAGTTGTTGAATTAGCTGGAATTAAAAATATATTAAGTAAATCATTCGGAACAAATAATAGGGTTAGTAATACTCAATGTGCTTATAAAGCATTGGGATTACTTAGAAAAAGACATGAGAAGAATCCTAAGAACTTAAAGAAAGAAGAAGATAAAAAACCACAAGATTTCCCTAAAATTGTAAAAGGAGAAGGGAAAAAGAAAGACGCACCAAAACCAAAAGCAGAAGCAAAACCTGCTGAAGAAGCTAAAAAATAATTCTATAAATTAATCATAAAATGAAATTATATACATTAAGAAGTAAAAGCGGAGCAAGACACAGAAAAAAGCGTGTTGGACGAGGAAATGGTTCTGGTATGGGAACTTTCTCATGCAGAGGAATGAATGGTCAAAATGCAAGAAGTGGAGGAAACAGAAGACCTGGATTTGAAGGTGGACAAACTTCATTTATTGCTAGAATGCCTAAATTAAAAGGATTTAAAAATCCTGGTAGAGTTCCATTTCAAGCTGTTAATGTTAAGGATTTAGAAGCTTTTGATAACGGTGCAACTGTTGATAACAATGCTCTTTTAGAAAAAGGATTAGTTGCAAAGAAAAATTTACCTGTTAAGATCTTAGGAGATGGTGATCTTTCAAAAAAACTTACAGTCAAAGTAGATGCAGTTTCAAAATCTGCTGAAGATAAGATTAAAAAAGCAGGTGGAACTTGTGAAGTAGCTCTAAAAAAAGAGAAAACTCCTAAAAAGATAAAAGCAGCTAAAAAAGAAATTCTTGAAACACCTGCTGAAGAAAGCACCGAAGAAAAATAGTCTAACTCCCCCCTACCTAAAATGTTCAAATACATAAAACAAATCTGGAATTCTAAAGACTTACGAAAAAAGATTCTTTTTACAGTTGCGATTTTAGTTGTTTATAGAATTTGTACTCAGATTTCAATACCTGGTGCAGATCTAGAGGCAATTAAAACAATCGTAAATAAAAATGAACTTCTGGGTATTTTCAGTGCACTTACTGGTGGATCTGCAGAAAATTTCTCGATCATTTTAATGGGTCTTTCGCCTTACATTAATGCATCGATCATTATGCAGCTTATGACTGTAATTGTCCCTAAATTAGAAAACTTATCTAAAGAAGGTGAATCAGGAAGAAAGAAAATTAATCAATATACTAGATGGCTTACAGTGCCTATCGCATTCCTTCAATCATATGGAATGATTGTACTTATTAATTCACAAGCTGGTGGAATACCAATAGTTCCTGACATTGCTAATCCTGCTGTAGTACTTCCTATAATGCTAACAATCACTGCAGGTACAGTATTGGTTATGTGGCTGGGTGAATTAATTACAGAAAATGGAATCGGAAATGGAATATCATTAATAATCTTTGCAGGAATTATCGCAAATATACCAACAATGTTAGGTTCAACTCTTTCTTTGACTGTAGCGGAATCTGAAAGACTTATACCTTTTGTTTTAATGCTTCTCGTAACTATCGCGCTCTTAGTCTTTGTAATACTAGTTACAGAAGGAAACCGGCAAATACCTATTATTTATGCTGGTCGTGGTACACGGGGTAAAAGTGACCATGCAGTGCTGCCAATTAGAATTAATCAGGCAGGAATGATCCCTATTATCTTTGGTGTCTCAATGGCAACATTCCCAGGAGTGCTTGCGCAATTATTTGCAAACTCCGAAAATGGTACATTGCAGGGTATTGCAAATACAATTCAAACTTATTTCTATTTTAATAGTCCACTTTATATACTTGTTTATTTTGGTTTAGTTATTGCATTTACATACTTCTATGTAAGTATAACTTTCAATCCAGAACAAGTAGCAGATAATCTACAAAAACGTGGAGGATATATTCCAGGAATCAGACCAGGAACAGAAACAGCAGATTATCTTGGTAAAGTCTCTAGTAGATTAAATCTATGGGGAGGTTTATTTATCGCATTTATTGCAGTTCTCCCAATTATCTTAAGTAATGCATTTACTTCGCTTGCAATTGGAAGCGTACCATTACTAATTACTGGTGCAGGAATGATCATCATCGTTGGTGTTGTTCTTGAGCTTATCAGGCAAGTTAATGCACAGCTGGTAATGCATGATTATTCGAAGTTTTATTAATAACAAATCGTGAAAATGGATATTCTTCTATTTGGCATACAAGGTTCTGGGAAAGGTACTCAGGGCAAAATTCTCAAAGATTATTATGATATGGCATATTTTGAAACAGGTGCTGAGCTTAGAAAACTGGCAAAAGAAGATAGTGAGTTAGGTCAAAAGATTAAAAGCATTATTGAAGCAGGTCATCTTGTTGATAATGATGTTGTTATGGAGATCGTTGATAACTTTATGGAAAATGTTCCTGAAGGAAAAGGTATCTTTTTTGATGGAATCCCAAGAAAAATAGTTCAAAAAGAAACACTTGATGCACTTTTACATAAATATGGCAGAGAATTTAAGTGTGTTATTTTGGATTTATCCGAAGAAGATGCATTAAACAGACTAACGAAACGTCGAATTTGCTCTGGTTGCAAAGAAGTATATCCTGCAAAATATGATAAAGATTCATGTGAAAAATGTGGAGGAGAATTAATTACAAGAACAGACGATAATGCAGATAGTATTAAAGTAAGACTACAAGCATTTACTGATGAAACAATGCCGGTTATCGAAAAATATGAAGAAGAAGGTAAGCTTATTCATGTAGATGGTTCAAAAGCAATTGAAGAAGTTGATGCTGCGCTTAAAGAAGTATTAGATCCAATACTTAAATAATGGCAATCATAATCAAATCATCGGAAGAAATAGCAATAATGCGTGAAGCAGGTGAAATCCTTCACACAATTTTATTTGAACTTGAAAGATTTACTGAAATCGGAAAAACAACAAAAGAAATTGATCAATATGCAGAAAAATTAATAAAAAAATATGGAGTTGTTGCTTCTTTTAAAAATTATAAAGGATTTCCAGCTACAATTTGTTCTTCAGTTAATGAACAAGTTGTTCATACTATCCCCACTTCAGATATGATTTTAAAAGATGGAGATATTTTAACTATAGATTGTGGAGTTTTATATAAAGGATTTCATTCTGACTCAGCAATTACAATTTTAATTGGAAATGTTGATCCAGCTGTGAAAGAATTTGTATTTGTTGTTAAAAAAGCACTAAAAGAAGGGATTTCACGTATCAAACCCGGAACAAAACTAAATGTAATTGGTGAAACTATCCAAAAAATCATCGAAGATAAACACGGATACAGCATTGTTAAAGAATTAACAGGCCACGGAATTGGCCGCGAGCTTCATGAAGATCCATTTGTTCTAAATTATAAAGATCACTCAAATAATATTGTACTTGAAGAAGGCATGACTCTTGCAATCGAACCAATAGTCGCAATGGGTGGAAGCGAAATTATTACCCTAAAAGATCAGTGGACAATAATCACTGCTGACAAAATGCCTGCATGCCAATGGGAGCACACGGTTGCAGTTACAAAAGATGGCTGCGAAATTTTAACTGCTTAATACTGTTCTTCTTCTTTTGGCTTGCCATAAAGAATCTCTTTTAACTTTGGCAAAGCAGCCTCCATAGATTCCCTTCCCTGCTCAATTGCCTGTTCTGCTTTTTCAAATTCTAAAAGACCGCATTCAACCTGAGGCTCAATTAGTAAATCAGGTCTTGCCTGTGCAATTCTGATATCTGTACTGTCTTTTGAGGCAATATCCAAGGCACGTAAAGCAATCCCTGCTAAAAGCTGAAGATCCTGCTGTCTTTTATGAACGAAATGTTTTAAGAAATTCATTTTCTTAAATAAATTCTTATATTTTTGCTGATGATACTTTGCAAAAACCATTCCTGAAATATATTGTTTTGAAGTAAAGTTAACTAATTTAACACCTAATAAAACATCAGGGTTTTGTTCACGAAGACAAGATAGAGGTACGTTATTTAAAACTCCACCATCAATTAAATACCTATCCTCATAAAAAGTTGGAGGGAATACAATTGGAATAGATGCTGAAGCTTTAATTGCATTTTTTAATAATCCTTTGTTAAAAAAAACTTCTCCTCCGGTTTCAAGATCAACTGCAACTGCTGTAAAAGGGATTTTACATTCTTCAAATTTTTTATCTCCAAATATTTGAGTCAATACTTCTTCAACAAAATCAGATTTTAATAAACTTTCATGTAAAAGATTCAGATATTTTGTTGGATTAATATCTAAATGCTGAAAATTCATAACTATTTCCTTCATCTTATCCAAAGAATAACCTGAGGCATACATTCCAGCCATTATTGCCCCCATACTTGTACCTGCAATTAAATCAATTTTAATCCCTTCTCTT
>JBHPJE010000026.1:0-7908 GCA_042568205.1 Patescibacteria group bacterium | reverse complement strand
TCAGAATCATTTGAAGGATGTAAAATATTAGCTATGAAACTTTTTGTATTTTTGTTTTCATTAAATGTTGCAGTTTTATTTGCAATCAGTTGTTTTGTATTTGCTCTATATCCAAGTACACCATTCATTGATTGTCTTGTAACTGGCCCAAAAACACCTGCTCCAATTGAATTTCTGTCAGCAACTAATCCCTTTATTTGTTGAAATTTGAATACAGCATTTTCTGTAACTGCTCCATAATATCCGCTTGGTGCTGTTCTGAATAAGTTAAATTTCTTTAGTTCTTCTTGTAGTTTTTTTACTTCATCTCCAGAATCACCTAATTGAAGGCTTAAATCAAAATCATCAAATTCAACCTGTGCAATAATTTCTCTTTGTAAATCATCTTCGATATCTATATCTAAATCATCTACCTTAAGAGCTAAAACTGCATAAGTTTGAGGCCCGAAATATCCTGCTCCGATATCGTTTTCATCAATTATAACATCATTATCTTTTTGAAATTCAAACACAGCTTTAATAGTTTTTTCATCATAAATCCCGTTAACATCAATATCATAACCTAGATCATATAGCGCTTGTTGGAGTTTTTTTACTTCTTCTCCATTATCATCTTTACCTAAGTTATATCTAGGTAATATATCTTTACGCTTATTCTCAATCACAGCTTCAATTTTTTCTCTAGTTCTAGGCCCAAAATAACCTGCTCCAAATTCTTCTTCTCTATCAATAATATTTTGATCTAACTGGAATTGAACTATCGCTTTATAAACTGCATCTCCATAATATTTATCGATTTTCCCTTTATAATATCCTAAATCAGTAAGATACTCTTGTAATTCACCGACTCTATCTCCTGAATTTCCAAACCAAAGATCATCTTTAAATATTTTTTGGGTATTTATAAGATTTTTCATAAATTTTTCTGCTTCAGTAAATCCTTCTAAATAAACGTTTTCTTTTAAACTAGGATCTACTCCATATACAGTCACTTCAACGTTTCTTTTCCCCCAATTTAAAGCTCTTCCTAAGCCTTTGTCACCATATCCCATCCAAATATCTAATCTATCATAATATTGACCTCTTTCACCTGCATGAACTATAGCTCCACCTCTATCATGAACCGCTACTATTCCAATACCTGGAACGTTCATTTTTGTACCAAAAGCATATGTTGATGGGGCTGCAATCATGCCTGGATAAACTGGAGTTCCATCAGCACTATTTACACCACTACCATTTAATCGAATATCACCCTCTAAACTTCCAGTTACATATTTCTCCTGACCCTCAATAGGCGAGTAATATGCACTAATAGTAAACATTTCCTGATATGCACCATGAGCTATTTGATAAATAGCAAAGTATGAAATGATACCAATAATTGCTAGCAAGGTATATTTCGTTTGCAAATATGTATTTTTAGTAATATTCATTTTGTTTTAGTTTTGGTTTTTTAATTCTATTTATTATACCAAAAAACAAAGATCTTTTCCTTTACAATCAATAGACAACAATAAAAAGTTGTGGTGTGGTATTTTGGGCTTATTTATACTAAAAATTAAAAATGTATACGAGTGTGCATTTAAATTTTCATTATAGAATCGCCCCGATTCTTCTTAGGATTTCTCTATCAACAAATGATTTGTCTCGTCCGTAAGTTAATCTTGAAAGTTGTTTGATGGCTTCACCAACCTCTGGATCGCCTTTTACAAGATATGGATTTACAGGGATTATACTGAATGGTTTAGAAGGTTGAGTGTCAATCGATAGCTTCATTACAGCTTTGTATTTATCAATATTAATCAAATCTTGTTCTGAGAATACAGGAGCCATTTCTTTTGCAATAAATTCTGCATCCTGAGCACCAATCTTAAATGCTAGCATTGATCCAACGTTACCGAATACAGCATCTTTTACTTTTGATTTACCATCTTCACCTTCAAGCTGTTTAATATACTGATGCGCCATTACTAAGCCTAAACGGTATTTTCTGGCTTCAGATAGTATAGTTTCGATACTTTCAGTAATGTAGTTTTGGAACTCATCTATGTATAGGAAGAAGTCTTTTCGTTCAGCTTTGCCTTGTGTTTGCCTTCTTAAAGCGGCCATTTGGATTTTTTGCACAATAATTAAACCTAATAATTTAGAGTTTATCTCACCAGTAGCACCTTTAGAAAGGTTCATTAAAAGGATTTTATTATTGTTCATTGCTTCACTAAAATCAAAACTCGATTTAGTTTGACCAATAATATTACGCATCATTGTATTCGTAACAAATTGTCCAAATTTTGCAGCAAAATAAGGGATCATTTCTTGTTTTTCTCTTGCCCCAGTCTTTGCCATTTGATTCTCCCAGAATGACTTAACAATAGGATTTTTGACGTGTTCTACTTTTAATTTTTGATATTCGTCATCTGTAAATAAACGAACTATATCAGTTAATGCTCCACCTTCAGGATCTTCCATTAAAGTTAAACATCCATTACGGAAATAATCCTGGATACGTGGACCAAACACTTCTTCATTAAATAGCTTAATCATAATATTCATGGCATCCATAGCCACTAATTCTTTTTCTTCAGGAGTATCTCCTTCTAAAAGATTAATACCAATAGGACGTTCTAAATCAGAAGGATTAAAGTAAATAACATCATCTGCGCGATCACGAGGAATAAATGGGATGATATCCTCAATTAATGATCCATGAGGATCTACAATGCATATACCATTACCATTTGCTAAATCCTGCCTTATCATAACCTGCATAATAGATGACTTACCTGTACCTGTTTGTCCAATTACATAAAAATGTCTGAATCTATCTTCATTCTTAAGATATACAGGAATTTTATCACCTCTATAATGATTATGACCTAATAAAATTCCTTCTTTAGGTAGATTAGCTGGAGGAGGCGCAATTTTAAATCTTTGCCAAGCAATAGCAGGGGACCGGTTATATTTAATATTTGGAATATGAAACAAGCTTGAAAGCTCTTCACAACTTAAAATTGATTTTCTTTGTTTAATCCAATAAAGAAAAGATCTATTGAAATTTCTGAAAATGAAATCTTTAATCAATCTTTTATTTGAATGCCATACAGTGTATTTGAAACCATTTCCATCAGTACTTGAATACTGTGCAAAAGCTCCTCGTATATTGCTTAAATGTGATTTAAGTTCTTTCTTTGTTTTAGCAGATACAATGACTCTAATTATTGTTTGCCATCCTGGTTGTGAATTTTTTTCTTCAATAGCTTTCACTTCTTCTTCTTCGGCTGGAGTTGTTCTTTTTGCACTTTCTGGATTATCTGGTGAAGCTTCACCTTTTATTAACATATCAAAAATTGCACTAATCCATGAAAGTGGATTAAGTGGAGATCTAACTGTGTTTTTTTTGTTAAATAATTCTTCAGCTTTGTTTTTACCTTTCTTTTGCCACCCGTCACCTTGTGGTCTTACCATTATTTGAATTGCCGCACCCTCATCTGGATCAAATTTTGATAAAGCATTAACAATATTATTTAATGGATCAGAATTCAACCGGTTATAAGATTTAAATGGGATTATAAAGTCTTTTTCAAGACGCATATAATGCCCTGCGTTTTTATTACTTTTTTTAAAGATATTATAATCAGTTACTTTTTCAATAAAACATTCGGGATAAAAAGAGGTTAAATTCTTTTCAATAAGACTCTCCAAATCTTTAGGACATACAATGAAAAAATTTATTTCTTCATCTAATACTGCGTATTCTAAAGAAATGAAATCCTGGCCATGAATTTTATCTTTAAAACGACTTCCATGAATACTGTGTAAGGATGTAAAAAAGTGACTCATTATTCCTAAAACTTCTTTAAAATCTTTACCTGTAGAAAAAGCTTCGCTCTCTCTTTCTTTATCTTCTTTAGATTCTAATTGAGGAACAGCAATTTTTAAAAATACCATATCAAGCGTTCTCGAATAATTCATATATAATCTCCAAAATATGAATGCTGCCAGACCAATGGCTCCAATAACTGCTAAAACTATGATTACGCTAATTAAAATTTCCATAAAGATATAATTTGGCTTATATATATTATACCTCAAAAAAGCCTTTTAGGAAAGCCCAAAAGCACTATTTAACTGATCTATTTCTTTGGCATTCTTATATCAATATGCATCTCTCCAACCTGCTCAGCTGGCATTTCTGAAGGAGCATCAAGCATCAAATCACGAGCTCTTTGATCTTTAGGGAATGCAATTACTTCACGAATGTTTGGTTCTTTTTCTAAAATCATTACAACTCTATCCATTCCAAGTGCAATTCCTCCATGTGGGGGAGCTCCATATTCAAAAGCTCTTAATAAATGACCGAATCTTTTATCAGCATCTTCTTTTGAAATGTTTAGAAGTTCAAAGATTTTTGCTTGAAGATCTGGTTCGTGGATTCTGATTGACCCTCCACCAAGTTCAACTCCGTTTAATACTAAATCATATGCGTATGCTCTAACTTCTTCAGGATTTGAATTAAGTTTTTCTAAATCTTCTTCTAATGGATGTGTAAATGGATGGTGTTCTGCTGATAATTGTTGTTCTTCTTGATTGAAATGGAACATTGGGAAGTTAGTAACCCATAAATAGCAAAGTGCGTTTTCATCAATTAGTCCAAGTTTGCTACCACAAGCCAATCTAACTTGCCCTAGAGATTCACATGCAATTTGAAATTTGTCTGCAGCAAAAAACACAATATCTCCTTCTTGAGCTTTGGTATGTTCTTTAATTCTTGCAATTTCATCCTCTTTAAAAAACTTAAAAATTCCTGCTTCTGGCCCGTCTTTTGTAAATTTGATATAAGCAAGCCCTTTAGCACCAAAGGTCTTAGCTGTTTCTTCAAGTTCGTCGATTTCTTTTCTGGTAAATCCAGCTCCTCCTTCAACTCTTAAAGCTTTTACAATCCCACCATTTTTGATTGTTTCAGAGAAAACTTTAAAATCACAAGTTGCTAAAACTTCACTTAAATCTTCAAAGGTCATTTCAAAACGTAAGTCTGGTTTGTCGCTTCCATAAAAGTTCATTGCATCATGCCAAGAAATTCTTTTAAAAGGTTCGTACATCATTTTTCTATCTGAATATAATTCTTTTGAAAGAGCTAGCATCATTTTTTCAGTAACTTCCATTACATCATCTTCATGAACAAATGACATTTCTACGTCTAATTGTGTAAATTCAGGTTGTCGGTCACCTCGCAAATCTTCATCTCTAAAGCATCGAGCCATTTGATAATATCTATCAAATGATGAAATCATTAATAACTGTTTAAGTTGTTGTGGAGATTGCGGAAGTACATAAAAATGTCCTGGAAATAATCTCGAAGGGACAATATATTCTCGGCTTCCTTCAGGCGTTCCTTTGATCATCATTGGTGTTTCAATATCCAAAAACTTTTGTTCATCTAAATGTTGTCTTATAAAAGAAAAAATCTTATGTCGATTAACAATGTTTTTATGAAGTCGTTCTCTTCTTAAATCTATATATCTATATTTCAATCTTAATTCTTCACTAACTTCTTTATCCTGATCAACTTCAAATGGGGGAGTCTTTGCTTCATTTAAAATTGCAGCTTTTTGTACAAGTACTTCAATTGCTCCGGTTTCAAGATTTTCATTTGTTTGACCATCTGGTCTTAATCTAACTTTACCTTCAATTTCTAAAACATATTCTGATCTGCATTTATCACCTATATTAAATGATTCATTCTTATCCGGATCAAAAACGATCTGAGTTAAGCCATATCCATCGCGTAAATCAATGAAGATTAAACCTCCATGATCACGTCTTCGGTGTACCCATCCAGCTAGTTTTACAACTTCGCCTTCAGCATCTTTTTTAAGTTCGTTGCATGTGTGTGTTCTATACATTTTTGTAACGGATTTAATATTTACTAATTGAATATAATTGTATAAATTACTTTGGTCAATTAATTAATATTAAAATGAAAATACACTTTTGGAGCGATAGAGAAGATCATGAACGCCCGAAATGGGAAGATATTCCCGAACCACCACTTGAACAACCTCCTTCAGAAGGTCCAAATGAAAGAAGAATTGATGAATTAGGCAATATGCCATGGGTTATAATAGAAGAACAAAAACAGAAGAAAGATGATTTATTGAATTGATTTATTTATTTATCAATACTTTAATTTCATTAGAAATTGAATCTGAAGCATTAATTCCAAAAGGGACTTTAACTTTTTTAATTGATCCATTTTGACGAATATGGATCTCACAAGGAGTTTCACCTTTATTCTTTAAAAGAAGTTGTTTGATTTCATTTAAAACAGTTGTATCCATATCTGAAGGAACATCAACAATAAAGGTTTTATCTTCAGCCTGAGGCAAATCATCGAGAGTTGGACCCTCGTCTTTTTCCTCTTCTTTATCTGCAAAATCAGGAGTTAACAATACTACTTTTTTGTCTGGTTCATAGGTTCCATTTTCTTTAGCTTTTTGGATCATAGATTCAAGCGATATTGTTTTACCTTCATCGCAGACAAATTGAACCTGACCTCTTCGATCATCTAATTTACCACCCATAACAACTACTTCGTCTTCTTCAAATAAATGGCCGTATTTTTGATATGCTTTTGGAAAAACAATTACATCAAGTTTTCCAGTTGGATCTTCAATTACAAATGAAGCCATATAAGTTCCAGACTTTGTAAAAATTTTTCTATATTGTGAAATTAAACCTGCGATTGTGATTTTTTTCTTGAAATCTTTCTTAGTTAATTTGGCTATAAGATGAGCTTTTTTGCCGATATGTTTTTTTAAACCTTGAAGTGGATGGCTTGAAACATAAAGACCAAGGAATTCCTTTTCCCATTTTAGTTTTTCCATATTTGTTGCAGGCTCTATGTCTTTTAACTGAAGACTCATTGCAACGCCTTCAGTATCGTCAGTTTCGAGCATTCCAAAAATATCTGTTTGGCCATCAACTTTAGTTTTGTGAGTATATTTTGCAAAATTCGAAAGCTCTTCAACACTTTCCGCGATTTGCTTGCGATCTCCGAATTCTTCCATTGCTCCGCTATAAGCTAATGCTTGTATTGTCTTTTTATTAAGCACTTTTTGAGGTACTCTCGAAATAAAGTCCTCTAAATTCTTAAAAGGTTGGTCCCCCCTGGCATTGATAATTTCTTCTGCCGGAGCATCACCAATTCCTTTAATTGCAGCGAGTCCGAATCGGATTAATTTTGAATCAACGTGTGTGAAATTTTTATAAGATTCATTTACTGAAGGAGGCAAAACCTTAATTCCCATTGAATCACATTCCAAAATTTCTAGAACGATTTTATCTGTATTTCCGTAATCGCAGCACATTAAAGCAGTCATACATTCAGTAGGGAAGTGCACTTTCATATAAGCTGTAAGATATGAAATCATTCCATATGAAGTTGCATGTGCTTTATTAAATCCATAACCTGCAAATGGTAAAATTACTTTTTCAAATACCTCGTCAGCGAATTCTTTCTTATGTCCTTGTTCAACAGCACCTTCAATGAATTTTTTATGTTGTTCAGCTAATAGTTCTGGGATTTTTTTACCAACTGCCTTCCTCAAAATATCCGCTTCTCCAAGGGAAAATCCAGCAAAGTCTCTAGCCATTTGTAGGATTTGTTCCTGATAAATTGCTACACCATTTGTTTCTTTTAAAATATTTTCAAAAGAAGGGTGTAAATATTTAACCTTTTTAGGATTATGTGCTCCTTTAATAAAACTTGGAATCCATTCCATTGGACCAGGTCTATATAAAGAGATCATCGCTATAATATCTTCAAATCTCTTTGGTTTAAGTTGTTTTAGGTATCTTTTCATTCCAGCGGATTCTAACTGGAATACACCAGAAGTTTCACCCTTCTGA
>JBHPJE010000024.1:0-10103 GCA_042568205.1 Patescibacteria group bacterium | reverse complement strand
CTTAGGCTTCATTGGAATAAGCTTTCTTTCGCCTCAGGGAGAAAAATAGCTTGCAAACGTGCTTGCTTATTCGTAGAATAGGAGGGCAAAAATTTATGGGTCATTAGCTCAGTCGGTAGAGCGGCTCCCTTTTAAGGAGAAGGTCACAGGTTCGAATCCTGTATGACCCACCACAGAAACACGCGAATGCGTGGCTCTTTTTTTGGAACGGAACTAGCGATGGGGAGAGATGTTTTAGTGCTGTATCAAATTTGCAGTCATTTTTGATATAGGTATATTCCTACAGGCTAGGATTTGACATAAGCATTTTAGTTATGCTTAAATTTACCCTTAAATTAACTAACTTTTTCACATGGAATTAGACACAGTCCCATCAAGTATCCCAGAATCAAAAACTAAAAAAGCATTATTAGATAAAGCAGAGGTAGATAGTCTTTATCTTGGACAAGGCCTAATGTTTGTACCCCCAGAAGAAGCTGTTGAAGAATACAATGAACTTCTAAGACAACAAGGGGGAGATCCTAATGCATTGCCTTTAAGTGTAATTCAACAAAAAGGAAAAGCAGGTGATCCTTATAACTCTCCTACTCTAGACAATGTTTGGAGAAGTATGCAAAACGAACAATTTAGAGGAGGATTTCGTACTAATGAGGCATTTGGTCAATTTGTACACGAACAAGCTAGAGAAACGATGAGGAGGTTATTTGAAGTAGATCCGGAGACTATTGCTACTATCCAAGTTGATAATTTAATGCAAGCTTTAGCTAGAATGCAAACAATCGTTCCAAAACTTATGGGAAAGCCTATTAGTAGAGTTGTATTGCCAGCAAAATATAAATATTCAGGTCATACAGAATTTGTAGATGATTGTCAGTTGAAAGGTGGTGATATGGAAATTGTGGAAATACCTGAGGTTCAAATAGATGGAGAGCAAGACTTAGAATCAATATGGGTAGCTTTTAAAGAAATTCAAAGAGAAGGTAGGGTTGGGCTCTTTATAGACCAAGAAAGAAATAATAATGCATCTGGTTTTGATAGGGATACTAAGCTAAATCCAGAATTGAGTGGAATTCTAGAAGAATTCAAAGATCATATTGTCTATTTTGGTGATATTGCATACAAGGGTTTAAAGGGTGATGTACTTGAACCATATCCATTAATGCAACAGTTAATTGACGATGGAGTAACAGCATTCTTTTATACTTCTTTTTCAAAAACAGGAAATTATCGAGGAACTCCAAGTTATAAAAATACTTTAACGGGTACACCTGGTGAGCTAGCTGATACAGATAAACTAAGAAAAGCATTTGCTGGAGCTCAAAGAGCTGCAGGGATCGGAACTAATCCTGATGGTGCAAAATTAATGAGCAAATTATCAGGAAATCTTGGATTCTTACAAGAAGTTCAAGTTTTGAATCAATACCTAGGATATGTTAGGGATAGAGTAAATGCTGCACTTCAAGGAACTGACCTTGCTCCATTATTTGGTGATAACACTAGTGGTATTTTTAGATGCTTGCCACCTGAAATTGCTGGTGGATTAAATGCTGGTGAAAACCAAATAGTTACAGTTGGTGAAAGAATTAATATTTGGCCTTTAGGAGATCCAATGCACAAAGATTTCTTTGTGAAAAAAGTTATGCAGGTTTTAGATCAATAAACAAAAAGCCCCAGCCAGTTAAGGCCAGGGCTTTTTTTATTACTTTGTAAGGATTAGAATCCTAGAACATGAAAGAATGATGAGAAGAAATCTCGCGAACCAACATCAGATGCCACTTCTTCAACTTCTGGTTCTTCAGTAGGTTCTTCTGTTGCTTCTTCATCGTCATCCCATAAACTAACAAGCATTTCAATTGCGAATAAGAACTCTGATCTTTCGTTGTCTTCTAATTGAGTTTTAAGAACTTTCAATAATTCTGTGTTCTTCATATTTCGATTAGAGTGTCTGTTAACAAAGCTAGTTGCTGCAGTTAACCAGATCATTCGTGCATCAAGGGCGAATACTTCACCTCTTACGGCAGGATTATCAGCAAATGTAAATCTAGCAGGTGGGAAGTTTAATATTTGAGTATCTTCGTCAGCTTGTTCACAATCAATACCTTCTGTTTCTGCTAAATCTCTAATAGCTCTTTCATCAGTAGGGTCAGCAATAGTAACACTAGCAGGGATACAAATATCTTCAGCTAATTGATTACAATCGTAAGCTGCAGCATCATCTCTGAAGCTATATTCATCAGCATATTCAGCAGGGTAATCATAAAGAGGATCTTCGATTACATGTAATGGCATACATACATCAGCCACAATTCGGTTTTTAACTACCATTGGGATGTATTGTGCATACCAAGCATTAGGGTATGCATCATAGTAGAATGTCCCCCATTTGTTGATTGCTGCTTCAAGGATTTGATCCGGAGTTAATGCATCAACAGTAGTTCCATGATAATCAGCGAATTCCTGTAATTCATCCTGTGCATACATGAAGCTGTTCTTTGTATCATAATCAGCTGCATTAACGAATACTTTAAGTATTTCAGCACGTCTTATTAGATCATCCCACTGTGCCTGAGCTTCCACATTCGCTGCAGGATTTATCAACTTTGCAGGATCAGTCTCGATTCTACCATCGATAATTCCATGGTCGTAAGCTGTATACATTACATCTAAAATGAAATCTAAATCGTTCTTTTTCACCCAATCATATCGAGCATCAGGCATTATTCCTGAACGTGGGAAGTCTGGAAAATCAGGCCTTGCTCCAAATTCTTCACCAGCTACAACTCTTTCATTTCCTTTGTAGATTGGTATACAGAATGAAGTAAGAGCGATCTTTACAGTTTCAAATCTATTCGTAGGTGCGATTGGTCTAATAGTAGTGTTATCTGTTGCAGAATGTTCACCATATAATGAACCATCACCACTGATAATATATTGAACTTTATCAGTTAGATATACTCTACTTAAGAAGTCTACATAATCTTTTGTCCAGATTTCAGGATTGTCGATATAATCGATTTTTCTGTCTGGATTATATTCAAGACATGTCTCTTCAGGAGTTGGTTTTGGTGGTGGAGGTACGTCGTCATCATCGTCGTCACCATCATCGTCGTCGTCATCATCGTCGTCTCCACGTCTTTCTCTTACATATAGATCATCTGAAGCAGGATATTGATCCGGACCTTCATTAAATGATACTACTGCAGAGTTTGGAATTACACTTCCATCCTGAACTGTTTGAACAACATCAGCAGTAAATGTAATTACACATCCAGAATTTTCTGGATAAGTTTCAACTATCATCCCCTGAATATCAAGGATTGCAGGGTCAGCAGTTGAATTATCTACATACTCTCCAGAACATCCATCTCCAATATCTATATTGTGTAAATTTTGGACTGTTAATTCTAATAAGTCGTCTAAATCGTCATAGACTGAAACATTAGTAGCAGAAGTTTCACCATTATTAATTAGAGTAATTGTATATGTAACAGCCTGTCCTCTAACAACAACGTTGTCTTCATCATCTTCAACTTTAGATGAACCTAATTCAGGACCAATAACTAAAGTGTCTTCGTCATCATCATTATTATCTTTATTTGTTTCAGGATCTAATACATCAATAAGGACAACTGGATTATTAATAAATCCTCTAGTACCTTGCGTTACATTAACTTCAATATTTATCGTAGTGTCTTTGCCAGCTTCAAGTGGCCCCATAACACATGTAACTGTACCAGCGTTTTCAGTACAAGGTGAATCAGCTGAAATAAATGTTACCTCAGCAGGCAGATCGTCTTCAATTGTGTATCCAGAAGCATCACTAGGTCCTTCATTAAATACAGTAATTGAATAGAATTGATTTTCACCAGAAACCAGCGGATCAATTTCATCATCTTTTAATACTGAAAGGTCAATTTCAACTTCAACACCAGTTTCTTCTGTATCAAAATCATTATCTTCATTTGGATCAGTTTGATCTGTATCAGTAATGTCTACACGTGCTGTAAATGGAGCAGTTGTAGAAGAATCAACAGTTACAAGAATTGTAAATGATTCAGATTCTTCACCAGGCAATCCATTAATTAATAATTGTCCAACATTACAAGTTACAACACCTGTAGAATGAGAACATCCAGCAGCACTATCAAATGAAACTTCTGAAGGAAGTGTAATTTCAATCTCTGATCCAGTTGAATTTGAAGGACCATGATTTGTTACAACTACATCATAAGTTAATTGAGTTCCTGCAACTACTGGATCTGGATTATCATTAATTGTTACTCCAAGATCAGTAAGAAGTTGAATGAAAGTATCTTCACCTTCACTATCATTTGAAGGATTATTATCCAATTCATTTGTTGAGTGTATAACTGCATTAGCGCTTACTAATCCTACATACGAAGGATCAGTGCTCACAGTAATTAGGAATTCTTCAGAACCAGTCACTGCTATTGCAGTTGCAGTACATTCAACAACACCTGCTGAATAAGTACATCTAGGGTCTGCACTTTCGAATCCTACTTCAGGAGGTAAAGTAACTCTTGTTACAGAACCAGTTGAATTAACCGGACCATTATTTGTAACTTCTAAAGTATAATCGTAATCATTTCCTGCATATACTGGATCTGGATTGTCTGTTAACAATACTGCAAGATCAGAAGATGGATCAATATCCGTATCTTCATCATCCTCATCGTTATCTGGATTTGGATCTTCTGAGAAATCTACTCTTGCATCATTATGAACATAACCTGCTTGAGGATATGAATCTACAAGAACTGTAATTTCAATTTGTGCATCAGCATCAGCTGCAAGAGCTGGCATTGAACAATGTACTGTTCCAACAGGACCTTCTGAACATGGTGCGTCTGGAACTGAACTTACAAATGATACTTCAGGAGGTAGATCATCAAAAACATCATATCCATTTATATCACTTGGACCATGATTATGGATATCAAGATAATAATGGAATGTATCTCCAACATAAATTGTATCTAATTGATCTTCATCGTCAGTTTTTGTAATTGATAAATCAGCTTCACGCTCTACTTGTGTAGGCTCTTCAGCTCTATTATTGCTTGTATCAATATCTTCTTCATCTGGAGTAACTACAGCCACATTATTAATTGATGAAGGAGCGTCTGAATCAACTACAACTAATATGCTAACAGTTACAAATTCATCTTTTGCTAAAGGACCCAAATCACAAGTTACTTCACCTGCAGAATGAGTACAATCTGGAGAACTAATGAAACTAACTGCATTTGGTAACGTATCAACAATTTGAGAACCTTCTGAATCACTTGGACCCTCGTTAGTTACTTTTAATGTGTATGAGATTGTCTCACCAGCAACTACCGGATCAGGTGAGTCAGTTTTTTCAATTAAGAAATCAACCTCTTCAACTATATCGGTAGGTTCTTCATCTTCGTTATTAACCATATTTGTATCAGTTTGACCTACATGTGGGATAGCTTCAACATCATCATAAACTGTGCCTGCTTCAGCATCTTCATCTACTGAAACATTGATAGTTATATAATGTGTGCTACCAGGACCTGAAGCAGGTAATGGTTCCATATCACATGTAACTAATTGAGCAAGAACAGTACAAGTTCCATCAAAAGAACTGTACCCTTCATATGAGATTCCTGCTGGAATTTCATTTTCAATAGTGTATTCTCGAGCATCACTAGGACCGTTATTTACAATTTCTATTTCGTAATCAAATGTATCAACACCAGCAACTACTGGATCTTTTGTATCAGAGATACTTACTGCTAGGTCAATTACTTCTTCAACAGTAGTAGTTTCATCATCTTCATTATTTGAAGAATTTGAATCCGGAGTAGTTGAACCTACTGTAGCAGTTGAATAAATATCACCTGCAGGTGTTGCAGGATCAACAGTTACAGTTACTGTAACTGTTGTTACATTATTTCCTGGAGGAGAATCATTTGCACTTAAGTTAAATAAGTTACAAAGAACAACTCCTGATGAATAACTGCAGTTTCCTGCATCTGCAGGTACCGCACTTACAAAACTAACAGGAACAGGTATTTGAGGTAAATTATGAGTCACAGTGTAGCTAGGTGCATCACTTGGCCCATGATTAGTAATTTCTAATGTATAAGTTAAAGTTCCACCAGCAGCAACCGGATCAGGATTATCTGAAATTTCAATTCCTAAATCTGCATTTGTATTAACTGGCGTAGTTTCATCATCAGTATTATCGTCAGGATTTGGATCAGTTTCATTTGGATAAACAGTTGCTTCATTATATAAATCTTCATTTGGACTTGCATATGACTCTACATGAACAGTTATTTCAATTGGAGTTGCAAGTGTTTCACCAGCTGCAAGAGGTCCCATATCACATGTAATAGTTCCTGTTGGAGCTTCTGTACATGATGGATTTGAAGAAAGGAATGTAGTTCCTGCAGGTAAAGTATCAACAACAGAATAACCAGTTGAATCACTTGGACCATTGTTAGTCACTGACAAATAATAAGTAAGGTTGTCAGCACCAGCAACAACTGAATCTAAATTAGCTGTCTTCTCAATTGCAAAGTCTGTTTCAACAACAATTGTTGTATCTTCATCATCTTCATCGTTTTCTGGATTTGGATCAACTTCATTAGTACTAGTAATTTCTGAATAATTTGTAATCAGTCCAGATGCTCCAGGATCAACTTCAACAGTAATATTGATTGTTGCTGTTGGACCAACCGATAAAGCATTCATTGTACAAACAATAGTTCCAACCGGACCTTCAACACATGATCCTGAAGTAGAATTTGCTGAAACAAGTGTTACACCTGCTGGCAAAGTATCAACAACTGTGTAACCAGTCGAAGCATCAGGACCATAGTTAGTAATTTCTAAAGTATAATCAAATTGATCACCAGCAAAAATTGGATTTTGTGGTGTTTCTGAATCAGTTTTAACAATTCCTAAATCGGCGTTTTCTTCATAAGGAGGAGTACATTCAAGATCTAATCCTGTTATTGCACCAGATTCTGTAACATCAATTTCAAGACTTGCAGCTCCTGTTGCTGTCATAGTAACAACCTGAACAGAACCATCTCCACCATTTGGAATAGGCACTGTTTCAATTGGATTATGAAATTCATCATAAGCAGTTGCAGTTCCAGCAGCGTCCGAATCTTTATCTACATATACAAATGATTTAATATCTCTCAAATGATCAAATGTAAATACATGAACACCACCTGCAGCACTATCATTTGGTGTATCAACTAAGCCATCAGCTGGTGAATCATCAGTAAGATTTTCAGGAATTATTACTGCATTTCCAATTTCAACCTCAAGATCAGGATCAGTAGTTCCTGTTTGATTTGTATCAAAAATAATTAATTGATTTGGTCTGCCATCATATGCAGAAGCTGATCCATGTATTCCAACCGGACCATACTGTTCATCAAATAATTCTCCATGATATAGTGCACCAAAATTTACAACTATATCGTGACATTGATTGTCTGCTCGTCCACAATCATCTTCATCAATATCTCCATCATTATCAAAATCAAGAACCGGAATAATATCTTCTTCATGTTCTCCATGTCCTTGGAAATCAACAGAGTTTCTGCTTACTTCATGAAGTACCCAAGGATGTTCTTCTGAACCAGTCCGATGACATAGCTGAATCTTATCCTCATCTTCTATTTCACAGAATTCATTACATCCATCTCCATTATTATTATTTCCATCATCACATTGTTCCCCTTGATTTTGTATTCCATCACCACAATATGGTTCTTCATCAACTATAGAACCTATTCCCGAATCATCAAGTATAGTTGCATTAACTGGATTGCTGATATTTGCATAAAAATCCTCAATATTCTCATATATACTATCAACTATTGTAGAAACAATTATAGTCTTAGTAACTTCCCCAGGATTAAATGTAATTGTTCCTGATTGTGAAGTGTAATCTAATCCTGCTTCTGCAGTTCCATCAACTGTATCATAGTTAACAGTAACAGGAGATGTTGAAGGATTAGAAAGGGTTACTGTAAATACTGCATCGTTTCCTTCCAATGTTGGAAGTGGTACTGCGTCACTTATAGAAACAGTAGGTAATTCATCCTCATCAATTATAGTACCCACTCCTGAATCATCAATTATAATCACATTAACTGGATTGCTGAGATTTACATTAAAATCCTCAGTATTCTCATATATGCTATCAACTAAAGTATTAACACCTATAATCATAGTAACTTCTCCTGGAACAAATGTAATTGTTCCTGATTGTGAAGTGTAATCTAAAGCTGCTTCTGCAGTTCCATCAACTGTTTCATAATTAACAGTAACAGAAGATGTTGAAGGATTAGAAAGGGTTACTGTAAATTCCGAAATATTTCCTTCAACTACTGGCACTGCATCGCTTATAGAAACATATATTTCATCATCTTCAATTTCACAAAACTCATTACATCCATCACCATTAGCATTATTTCCATCATCACATTGTTCTCCATCATCTAAATCTCCATCTCCACATTCTGGCTCATCGAACAAATTACAATCATCTTCATCAAGCACTCCATCGTTATTTAAATCAGTGATTGGGATGATGTCTTTTTCATGACCTGAATGATCGTCATGTCCACCTCCATCTTGTGCAGTTTTACTTACCCAAAGGAAGTTGTATGGATGAGCATCAGAGTTTGTTGCATGACATATTGCCAATTGCTCTTTACATTGGTTAGTACATTCATCATTTTGTTCGTTATTTCCGTCATCACACTCTTCTCCTTCATCGACATGTTTGTCTCCACAGTATGGATCGTCGTCGTCATCATCGTCATCATCAGCTCGTTCTATTTCACAAAATTCATTACATCCATCATCATTGTCTAAATTACCATCGTCACATTGTTCTCCATCATCTAAATTGCCATCTCCACATTCTGGCTCTGGTTCTTCTATTTCACAAAATTCATTACATCCATCATCATTGTCTAAATTACCATCGTCACATTGTTCTCCTGGATCTTGTGTCCCATCTCCACATTCTGGATCGGAATCACATTCAGGACCTTCACAGCCACATAATTGACCATTGTTTTTACTATATCCATCAACTACTAAAAATTCTCCAAATTGCATTCCAATCTCAATTGGCACAGAACAACTTGTATGAATTTGTGTAACATTAAATCCATTTACATAAATATGAATTTCAGTACTCAAAGTCCCCTTGTCAGTTCCAGCAAATGAGAATTCCTGGTCTGGCTGAACTGTACCAGAGTAAACAGTTACACTGTCTTTCTTTTGAACAACTGAAATGTAAACTGCTTCGCTTCCTAAATATTTAAGAGTTAAGTCAGTTATCTTTCCATCGCAGTCACACTCTCCATCATCATCGTCATCGTCGTCGTCTGCTGGAGGAGGACCGTCGTCATCATCGTCATCATCGTCGTCTCCTTGTGGTGGAGTATATTCTGAACATTCAGTTATTTCTTCATTTAATTCACATCCAATTGTAAATTCACCTCCATTACATCTATCATAATTATTTTGTCCGCTAATCCAGTCACTAGTACCACCATTTGCATCTAATTTATCATTTCCATCACCACCATAAATTTTGTCATTACCACCATAAGTACAAACTAAATCATCACCTTTATATGCATTTACTTGGTCGTCACCATCTCCTGTAAATATTTTATCGTTATCTTTACCACCATGAACCTGATTATCACCATTTCCTGCATAAATCACATCATCACCATCTCCTGTTTCAATATCATCATCCCCGTCTCCAGCAAAAACAGTATCATCACCTTTATCACCGTCTACATTGTTATCTCCATCAAGAGCACAGATTAAATCGTCACCCTTCTCGGCCTTGATTTTATCTCCATCAGGAGTTCCAACAATGACATCAGCACCATCAGTACCTTTAAGAATAGTTGATCCTGCTGTATAGGTGTCGCCGTCATTAGGTCCTCCTACGACTTTTCCTGTTAATGAATTAACATAAATTGTTGCAGTTTGGCCGTCACATTCAGGGATTTCAATACTGTTTGCAGATGAAATAAAAAATACTGCAACAGTTACTG
>JBHPJE010000023.1:0-10113 GCA_042568205.1 Patescibacteria group bacterium | reverse complement strand
TCTATCTGGATGATTTAATATTAGCAAAGTTCTAAAAGCAGTTTTAACCATGGATTCAGTAAGATCATCTGGATCCATACCAGGATCAAGTTCTAAAGTAATTAGAGCAACCACTTCTTCTCGACTGAATCCTTCAACTCCCTCTGGACCTTCATCAGTTTCCGGTTCTGGCTCAGGAGGAGGTTCTTCATCATCTCCTGGAGGAGGCGGCTCTGTAGGTGCTTCAGGTTCGTAAGGATCTGGTGGAGCATCAATACCGAGTCTTAAAAATAAAGTTAATCTAGCATTTTTCATTTGTTCAATTCTAGTACTAGCTGCAGCTTGGGATTCTGGATAATTTGGAACAACATACGGATGATAGAGATCAGCCAACCTTTTATACGAATTTTCAATTAGCTCTTCTGTTAAATCTTCCGGACTCATCATAGGATTTAACCCTAGAGTTATAAGTGCTTGTAATTCTTCAGAAGTAAATGATTCAATATCTTCTGGAGGTGGCTCAGTTGGAATTTCTGGTTCATATGGATTTGGCGGATTATCAATACCAAGTCTTAAATAAAGGATCAGTCTAGCTTCATTCATTTGTTCAATTCTATCTCTAGCAGCAGTTTGTGATGTTGGATTCTGCAGAGCAACATTTGGATGATAAACATCAGCCAATTGTTTATATGAACTTTCAATTAATTCTTCATTTAAATCTTTTGGCTCAATATTAAAAATTGCCAAATTATCTAATGCTTTTTGTTCTTCATCTGTAAAAGTTTCTATTACTTCTTTTTCTCTTTGCCATGGATATTTAATTTTACTTTTTCTTTCTTTTCTTTTTGTTCTAGAATTTTCGCTTAGTACACTTTCAGCCATTTTATTTATTGCATTTCGAGGGACAACAACATCGGTATTACTTAGCTTTTCTTTATATTTTTGTCTTTTTTGTTTTTCAGTTAAGTTTTCCCTTTCAGCATCTTCATCATCAGGTTGAGGCATTCCTGCACCTGTAAAATAAATAAATTTTGAATAATTTATTTCATCCTTATTATATAACCCCATTTGTAAAAGTTTTTTTAGATTCATGTTTTATATGGGATTTTTGGACCTGGTCTATCAACATCAGGAAGTTCTGCTCCTCCCATAATTGATGACGCCTGACCAAGTCTATTTAATAAAGGTATACTTCCAACACCAACAAATCTTTCAAACAGAAAAATTGGTCTTTCAGCTTTGTATTGGACAATTTCTTGCATAACTTTTCTAAGTTCAATATCAAGATTTCGAATTTCAGTTCTAAGTTTTGTTTGATATGTGATGTCATTTCCCCGAGATGCATTATCTAATGTAGTAACCAATTTTTGGCTTTGATTAGTTAAATTATCTACTTTTTGCCCCCATCTCGCTTCCATTTCCTTTCCTTCTGTTTCAAGTTCTGCTCCAATTAAAGTCATTAATAAATTGTATTTACTTTCCTGTTTCTCTAGAATTTGAAGATGATCCATTCTTTCTTGAGTTTGAGTTGCAACATCATTTCTAAATACTTGGATTTCATCTCTAATTCTTTGTTCTTCAGCTGCGTTCGGTGCCATTGGGATATCTGCTTCAAGAGTTGAAATTTCATCAGCTAAGCGCGCAAGTTCAGTATCAACATCACTAAGATCTATATTTCTTTGTTGAATATCCCTAACTAAATCAGTTAAATCATTCGCAGACATCTCTTTGCCTAATTGTTTAACATCCTGTTCTTTAAATTCACCTCTTGTTCCAAGAGGCAACCATCCAATTCTTCTTAAACAGTTTCTAAATATTTTGTGAATTTTATTTTGCTCTGCTCGTGCTCCAGCAGGTCTTCTTGTTTCAGCTTCTGCTTCAGCTTGTTTTAATAATTCCGTTTGATCATTAGTGACTGCATATTTAGCTTCTTTTGCAGCATATTTTTTAACATCAGCCCAAAAATCAGCTTCAGAAAGACCATAATTTTTAGCTTCCACTAATAATGTGCCTTGTAAATACCCTAACATTGCTGTAATTTCTGGTTCTGATGGAGTTTCTCTATAATCTTTAATAGCAGGACCTAAAATATCAGGCTTCCAACGTGCAATTTCAGCCGCACCTCGTACAGATTCCTGCCAACGTTCTTCAAATTGTCTTTTGTCATCATCTAATGGCATAAAAAGAATTATTTAGTTTCTACTTTTGTATGTTTATCAATAACTTCATCCAATCTACTAACATCATGTAAAAGTTCCTCTGCTAAGTCATTCACATTTTTAAGAAAGACTTCATGCAATGCAGGTACTTTATCGATAATTGAAAAAAGCATTTCAAATTCTGACAGACCCGGATATGTTGCCTGCATCATTTCAAATTCAAGAAGATTTTCTTCATTCATTGCACTCATAATTGAAAGAAGAATTCGATCTCCTAATGTTCTTAATATTTCCTTTTTAATTTTTTCAGTAACATCAGGATCAGCATCAGTTAATTTCATTTCTTTCATTATATAATCAACGAATGCTTTGTGTGAAAAGTTTTCATAAGTGAATTTCATAATTTATTTGGTTATTTATTTTAAGAAGTAACTACATCACGATTGATTGCAGCATATGATTTAGCAGTAGATTTAACAGCTGTCTTATCAAGCATCTTAGGGAAGAATGACAAGATTTTAACTGGATAGTTATATAAAACTCCACCTACAGCTGTAAAAGGTGCTCTAAATATTGATTTCCAGTTTTCATTTGTAGCTTGATTAGATTTATCCCAAGTTTCTGCACCATATAATTTCTTGTATGCCCATTTACCAAAAGTCTTGATCCCACCAGCTACACCACCAATAACTTTAAATGGTAATGATATTGCTCCTTTACCAATCTTTTTTGCCCACCATCTTGTTCGTAACGAAAATATCCCCTTTGCCCTAACTCTCGGTGGGAATCCTTTACTTGCAAGGAATTCTTCACGCTCATCGTGATCTGGAATATCTTGAGCATCTTCCATAACTTCATAAAAATCATTTCTTAATTGATTGAATATCAATCGTTTTCTAAATGGTGCTTGATTAGATTTAACAGAATTAGTAACTGTATCATCAATATCCCTACTATCACTTGTTTGTTCTTGTAGATTTTTTAAAATTACTTCAGATCTGTTTACTTCTTCACCTCTTTCGACTGAATCCTGAATTTCTTCTTCAATATTAGATAATCGTGTTTTTGCTGAAATTTCTGCTTCAAGTAATGCAAACTGATGCATCATATTTTCAAGTAGTGGAGCTTCTTCAGATCTAACTTTGTAAGTTTTTCCATATACTGGTTTTCGTTTAGAATTTCTATTAATCAAATCTTCAAGATGAAGTGTATCAGCAATTTTTTCTCTGGTTCTTCTAACTGCGCTTGAAATCCCTTCACCCTCTTTTGGAACCTCAACACCACTAATGAATAATCCAATTTTTTCTTGAAGTTCCCGAAGTTTTTTTTGATCAGCCATTCCATATCTTGCCATCATTCTTCTTAAATCCGCTACTGACGAGAACACATTTAGATTACTAAACATTTCAAATCCTGGCTCATCAGCAAGATGAGACAAGATATCTTTAGCAGAAAGTACAGGGAGTACACCATCTGGTAAAAGATTCCCTGCATCGCTTCTAAAATGTCTTCCAAGCCAACTACCTTCAATTGTTCTTGCAACTTGCTTATTTGTTTGACCGTAAATATCTGTATTTCTACTTTTTGCAATTAAAATATTTGTAGCATATAAAGCTTTTTGTTGAATTCCATTTTGCTCAGTAACACCTTTTGCACGAAGATCACGTTCAACAAGACGGTATAAAAGACCACGAGCATCCATTTTTTCTGCTTTGCCTTCGGATTGTTTTGCAGCATTTAATTGATCCTGAAGTCTTAATTTTTGCCCAGTTACTGAAAGAGTTAAATCATCCAAATCATTTCTAAAAGAGGTTTGATTCAAAAATGATGAAAATGCTCTAAGGAATGTTACTTTCTCTCCTTCACTACTTGGACGACTTTGAAGAAATCGATGATTTAATAGTTGATTTCCACCACCAACACCCAAACTATAGGTTGAGGTTGTATTTCCAACTAATGTTCCTAATTCATCTGCAATTGGCGAATTTGCTTCAACAAATTCATTCTCAACGAATTGAATAAATGACCAAGCATTATTTATCAATTCTTTCTCAAGATTCGTTCTCTTTTCTTGAAGTTTATTTCGTTCATCTGCTAAACGAGTTATTGATTCAGCGCTTCCACCTCCGCCGCCTGCACGTGCACCTTCTATTGAAGTTGTGAGACCCTGAATTCTTCTTGGCAAAGATTGTAATTCAAGAAATTTATCACTAAAATCAGTAAGTGAAATAATTGCTTCATCTGCTTTTTCCCATGTCCTCACATCATTTGTTAAATTATCAATGTCATCTAATCTTCCTGCTAATCCTCGTATAAATTCCCTGGCTCTATTTCCTTCCTCTGGATCATTAATTTCTGCTTGTAAATATGCAAGCATAGCTTTAACTTCATCAGATTTATGAAGTTGTTCAATTTGATTTGGGGTCAAAATATCTCTAAGTATTTGTTCTAACGTATTTCTTTGTACTCTTTGTTTTGCTAATTCCTGTTGTCTTAGCATTTGATCATATAATTGCTGATTCCCTGCTTGTAAAGCCTCGGCGTCAGCATAAGTTGCAAGGTCATTAGGGCCTCCACCTACTGAATTTGTATTTACCCAATCTTGAAATCCTTGATCCTGCAAAGCTTGCGTCATTGCATCATTATCAAGGAAAGTTTGTAATCTTTGAGGCCTGAACCTATCGTTGCTTAATTTAGCTCTTTCTTCATTAATCACTTTTTCAAGTAATGATTGTCTAAACTTAAGCAACATGAATTGAGATCCTTGTGGTTGGACTGCCATCAGGTCATCCCAGGCATTTGCCCTAATTAATTTTTTCTTAATAGTGATATAATCATCTTCAAACCATCTAACTATAACCTGATCATTAGTTGCCCCTCCACCAGGTCCAACATTGGCATTAAAAGTTGTAACTTCGTTTATATTCCCAAAGTTAACACCTACCCCAGGAAGCGGCCCTACAACAACAGGACCTAGACCTTGTATTTGCGGTACAATTCCACCCGGGCCGTTAATAAGCGTGTTGTAATTTTGACCAGCTCGTAAATTGTATGAAAACATTTCTCTAGAAATATTATTCTCTGTTCTCCATCGTTCAAAAGTCATTGCATTCCAAATAGTACCAACTGCACCTGGAGGATTTGGATTCTGAGCTCTATATTGCTCATCAATTACATGTTTATAAAATTCTGGAGCATTTCTTCGCACATATTCAAGCCTTGATGCAATTCGGTTATCAAGGATATTTTCAGCATTTAAATCATTTAATGGCCCTTGCATTAAGCTTCTTCTAACACCAAAAACCTCTGAGTCCACATTGCGCTCAGAATTTGGTATTTCAGCTGGATTGTATCTTCGATCAAATTCATTAACTATGCTCTCTGCAGCTGCCTGGCCTTCTTCAACATTGGTTGGCTCTACCCAATCTTTATCAGGTAAATGATGCCCTTGCAGATATACAAATTTTGACTCAAACAGAGTTGAATCAAAATTTTTCTCAAAATCGTTATGTGTTAGTTTTTTATTTTTGTTTTTCATTTTTCTAAATAATTCTTTATATTTTACCAAAAAATCGTAAAAAAAGCAATACACATTGCGCATTTTTTCACTTTGAGGTAGGATTGTTCCCGTATAAATTAATCACACACTATGGATATTAAAGTAAAAAAGTTACCTAAAGCTGAAGTAGAAGTCATTGTAGAGCTTTCAGAAGCTGAGTTTAAGCCTCATTTGGATAAATCTGCAAAAGAACTTTCTAAGCAAGTTAAAATCGATGGATTTAGAGAGGGGAATGTTCCATTTGATGTTTTATCTCAACATGTTGGGAAGGAAATGATCATCAATAATGCGCTTGATTTAGCGATTCCAACTGTATTAACTGAAGTTGTTAAAAAAGAAAAAATTGAAATTATTGCTAGACCAAAAGTTGAAGTTATTAGTACTGATCCAATTAAATTTAAAGCAATTGCACCAATTTTTCCTGAAATTAAAGTTGATGGATATGAGAAAGTGAAAGTAAAAGCTACAGAAGTTAAGGTTGATCAAAAGGATGTTGACGGAGCAATCGATCGAGTTACAAAACAATTTATTGAATGGAAAGAAGTGCTTAGAGAAATCGAAAAAGGGGATAAAGCTGAGATTGATTTTGAAGGATTTGATGATGGTGGAGCTGCTCTTGAAGGAACTCAAAGCAAGAATCATCCACTTATTATTGGTGAAAATATGATGGTTCCAGGATTCGAAGATCATTTAATTGGAATGAAGACCGGAGAAGAAAAAGATTTTGAATTAACTTTTCCAAAGGATTACCACAAAGAAAATTTCCAGAATAAAAAGGTTAAATTTCACGTTAAAGTTATTAAAGTTGAAAAACCTGAATATCCTGAAGTTAATGAGGAATTTATTGAAAAAATTACCGGTCAGAAAAAGAAAATTGATGATTTTAAAAAGGATGTAGAAAGAGATCTTGCAGAATTTAAAAAAGGTGAAGAACGAAAAAAATTAGAAAATGAACTTCTTGAAAAATTTCTTGATGTTACGAAAACTGAATTTTCAGATATTCTTGTTGATGAAGAAGTTGATCATATGATTAGAGAAATGAAACATGACATGCAACATAGAGGACTTAAATTTGAGGATTATTTGTCTCATTTAAAGAAAACTGAAGAAGAAATGCGTGAGGAAATGAAAAAAGAAGCAAATAAAAGAATCACTCTTCGTTTTGGGATTCATGAGATAATGAATAAGGAAAAAGTTGAAGTCTCTGAGGATAAGGTTGTTGAACAAATGAAGCAAATTCCAAATGTTACGCCTGAAAATGAAGGACAAATTAAAGGACAAATAACTAATTCATTGAAAATTACTCAGCTATTTGATAGATTTATAAAGTAGTAATATAAATTCATATGAAAAATTTACGCACATTCTTTTTATCAGGTTCTATCGTACTTACAATAATTGTACTTATTATTGCTTTTCAGAATATTCAGGCAATGTGTAATTTTGTTACATTTTTCTTCTTTTCAGTTGATTCCGGCACATCTCCCACAATAATGATTTTTGTTGTGGCATTACTTGGAATTCTAACTGGAATGATGTACATGGGATTAATGATGAGTTTTCTTTCAAAGGAAGAAGATGATGGAGAATTCTAGATTTCAATAATAAAAGCAAAATATTATTATAAAATATTTTTAGCCTTTATGCAATAATAAGTTGATAAAAAAACTTGTACATAAAATACGATGGTGTATAAATAATGTATACAATTTTTAGGCTTTTCTAAATTTCAAAAAATGTTAAAACGCTTATTTACTTCGAACACTCGAATTAAATTACTAACGCTATTCCTGCTTAATCCTGAGGAAGAATACTTCATCCGAGAGTTGACTCGTAAGCTCGATGAACAAATTAATTCCATTAGAAGGGAACTTGATAACCTTAAGAAATTGGGTTTATTAAAGAGTAGGATGAAGAATCGTAAGAAGTATTATGTAGTGAACAAAAATTTTGTAGCTTTCCATGATTTAAGAAATATCATTATTAAAGCAATGAGTGGCAAAGATGATTTAGTTAAAAAACTTACTAAGCTTGGTGAAGTTGACTTCCTTGCTTTATTAGGAATTTTTGTAGATAAACCATCTCCAGTTGATCTATTGCTTGTTGGTAATATTGGGAAACAAAAGGTTCAGGAATTATTAAATTCTGAAATTGACACTGAAAAACCAATTCGATTTAGTATATTAAGTAAAGATGATTTCCTTTATAGAATTAAGTGTAAAGATCAGTTTATACAGTCAATTCTATATGATCCAGACAATATCATTGCTGTAAATAAATTAGAGAGGTATATGTAGCTTGAAAAATAACTTGATTTTAAGCGGTAGGAAAAGTATAATCCTCTCGCTGACTTAAAAAAACATTGATATGAATATGCAATTAATTCAAAAAATAGGAAAGAAATTTATGAAAAAAGTACCTGTAATTAAAGCAGGGAATACTGTTCGTGTTCACCAAAGAATTAAAGAAGGTGGCAAAGAAAGAGTCCAAATCTTTGAAGGGCTTGTTATAGCTGTTAATTCAGGAAGCGGAACAGATAAAACCTTTACTGTTAGAAAGATGGTTGGAAGCATTGGAGTAGAAAAAATTTTTCCACTTTATTCAAAAAATATTACTAAAATTCAAGTTACAAAAGAAGGTGATGTAAGAAGATCAAAACTGTATTACATGAGAAAGAGGTCTGGTAAATCAGCTAGACTTAAGGAAAAGCATCTTACAGAAAGTGATGTAGCAATGGAAGATTTTGAAGAAGAAGTAGTTGAAGCTCCTGCTGAAGAGAAAGCAGAAGCTGAAGAGGCTGCACCTGCTGCTGAAGAGGCTGCACCTGCTGATGAAGAAGCTCCACCTGCTGAAGAGGAGGCTCCACCTGCTGAAGAGGAGGCTCCACCTGCTGAAGAGGAGGCTCCACCTGCTGAAGAGGAGGCTCCACCTGCTGAAGAAGAAGAAACTAAAGAGTAATCTTAATCCTATAAGTTGAGATCTCATCCTTTAGAGCTTAGACTGAAAAAGGAGGGGATTTTAGAAGTAGCAGGAATCGATGAGGCTGGAAGAGGCCCTTGGGCTGGGCCACTTGTTGCTGCTGCTGTTATTTTGCCTTCAAATACACGGATTCCTGGTTTAAATGATTCAAAAAAATTAAGTGAAAATCAAAGAATGAAATTTTTTAATACTATATTGAAGAAGGGGATTGTTGGTACAGGAATTGTCACGCAACACTACATAGATAAACATGGGCTGACAAAAGCCTTGAATCTCGCATACCAAAAAGCAATTAAAGGCTTATCTAAACATCCAAAATATGTGTTAATAGATGGAATTGGAAAGTATAAACTTGATATTCCATATACAACCATAAAAAAAGGGGACACTAAGGTACGAATTATAGCTGCGGCATCAATAATTGCTAAAGTTGTGCGTGATACATTGATGGATTCATATGCAAAAAAATACCCAAAATATGGTTTTGATAGTCATAAAGGGTATGGTACAAGACAACATCATCAAAATTTGCTAAAGTACGGTGTGTGCAAGATACATCGATTATCATATGCGCCAATTAAAAAGGTACTAAATGACTCAAAATAAAGAGAAAATCATCATTTGTGGCCATTACGGAGCCTCTAACATTGGAGATGAGGCTATTCTTATATCTTTGCTTCAAAATCTTAATAAAGTAAAACCTGATGCTGATATAACGATTTTGAGCTATGATCCAAAGAATACAAAGAATTTTCATAACATTAAATCCAATTATCTTCTTCCCTTAGGTTTTAGGTCTATATTTAGAGGAATATTCAAGGGAGAGTTAAGAAAAACCCTTAGAAGTATTAAACATTGCGATAAATTTATACTTGGTGGAGGTGGTTTATTTACGGACGAAAAGATATTTGCAGTTTTTTTATGGGGATTACATGCTTTTGTTGCTTTAAAGTACAAAAAACCACTATACATGCTAGGTCAAAGTGTAGGTCCTTTAAAAACTAAAATAGGAAAGTGGATAGCTAGAAAAGCCTTTGTTAAAGCCAAAATGATATATGTTCGCGATGAAGCATCAAAAGAGTTATTGGAAAAGTTAAGTATAAATAATGAGATAATTGTGGCCCCTGATTTGGTTTTTAGTCTTGATTTAAAGGAAAAAATCTCTGAAAGTAGTTTTACAGAAGTCTTGAATAAAAAAATTGCACAAGAAGGGTTGAAAGGGTATTTTTTGATTTCTTTACGCCCTTGGAAGAAAAATTTCAATATTTTGAATAAAAATATTGATCAAGCTGTAGATGTCATTGTTAGAAAATACAAGTTGTTACCGGTATTTGTGCCGTATCAAACTGTTAATCAAAATGATGAGCAGTTAATGCATAAAATTGTTGAACAAAGTAGTCATAAATACCCGTCTTTGATAAAAAAATTTGAACAAGA